>JAFYHQ010000009.1 GCA_017539105.1 Erysipelotrichaceae bacterium | reverse complement strand
TCAATGCTTCCACCTTTTTCATCAGGTGTTCATCGACGAACGGACCTTTTTTCAAACTTCAACTCATCTTTCTTCCCCTTTCTACTTAGAACCTCTTCTTCTGACGATCAGGTCATTCGAAGCTATCTTATGCTTTCTGGTCTTGACACCCATGGCTTTCTTGCCCCAAGGCGTCATCGGTGACTTACGGCCGATCGGCGATCTGCCTTCACCACCGCCATGCGGGTGGTCGATCGGGTTCATCGCGGAACCACGGACCGTCGGGCGGATGCCCTTCCATCTGTTACGTCCTGCCTTACCCCAGCTGACCAGCGTGTAGTCTTCGTTGCCTACGACACCGATGGTCGCTCTGCAGTTTGCAGGGACTTTTCTGACTTCCGTCGAAGTCAGACGCAGTGTGACATACTTGTCTTCGATCGCCAGGATCTGTGCGCTTGCGCCGGCAGCTCTTGCCATCTGGCCGCCCTTGCCCGGTTTCAGCTCGATGTTGTGGACGATCGTACCTTCCGGCATGTTTCTCAATTCACAAGCGTTACCAACTTTGATATCGGCCTTGACGCCTGAGATAACTTTCATCCCGACATTCAGGTCTTTCGGAGCGAGAATGTATCTCTTCTCGCCATCGGCATAGTACAGCAACGCGATATTGGCGTTTCTGTTCGGATCGTATTCGATCGCTTTTACGGTTGCAGGGATATCATCCTTGTTTCTCTTGAAGTCGATGATACGGTACTGTTTCTTATGTCCACCGCCATGATGTCTGGTAGTGATTCTTCCTGTATTGTTACGGCCGCCTTTACGATTTTTGGAAACTGTCAAACTCTTTTCAGGTTTTGATTTGGTGATTTCTTCATTCGTCAGGGTGGTCATCCCACGTCTTCCAGGAGTTGTAGGCTTGTAAGCTTTAATAGCCATAATAGTTTTTCCTCCTTATGCAATTATCCGGAAATAGCATATTTCTTCCGATAGTTTTCCTTGGCTTATTTATCTGCCAGGATGTCGATGTTGTAACCATCTTTCAGCTTGACATAAGCTTTCTTGAGATGATTCGTCTTACCGACGTATCTGCCCATTCTCTTTGGTCTAGGCTTCTGATTGACGATATTCACTGATTCGACCTTGACATTGAAGATCTCTTCGATCGCCTGTTTGATTTGAATCTTGTTGGTACCTTTGGCTACTTCGAACACGACCGTGTTGTTCGTATCCTGGTTGCTTAATGTCTTTTCTGTGACAAGAGGACGAATGATAATGTCTCTAGCGTTACTCATTACTTAATACCTCCCCTAATTTCTGCGCAGCTGTCTTGGTCAGAACGAGCTTGTTCGCATTCTGCAGATCATAGATATTCAGGCCCTCGACATTAACCATTGCAACATTGCCCAGATTTCTCAGACTCAGATATGCTTTTTCAAACTCTTCTTCCGTATCGACAACGAACAGCGCTTTTCTTTCGATGCCAAGTGCTTTCAGTACATTGACGAAGTCCTTGGTCTTGGCTTCTTTCATTTCCATGTTTTCTACACAGATCAGATCTTCATTCTGCGCTTTCAGCGTCAGGCCGGAGCGTAATGCCAGTCTTCTGACTTTACGGTTCAGCTTGAAGGTATGGCTTCTAGGCGTAGGACCGAACGCGATGCCGCCATGTCTGTACTGGACAGCTCTGGTGCTACCCTGTCTGGCTCTACCTGTACCCTTCTGACGGAACGGCTTCTTACCGCCGCCGGATACTTCGGCACGGGTTTTCGTATCGTGGGTCCCCTGACGCCATGAGCTCTGCTGTCTGAGCAAAGCATCGAAGATGGCCTGTTCATTGACCTCACAATTGAAGACTGAATCATTCAGCTCGACAGTGCCTGTCTTTTTGCCTGTTAAATCAACTACATTCAACTTCATGATTATTCAGCCTCCTTCACTAATAACGCCTGCGGCTCGACATGCTTGATCTTCTTCGCGGTCGTCTTGACCATGACCAGACCTTTCTTAGGTCCAGGGACATTGCCCTTCACCAGCATGTAGCCTTTTTCGGCATCGACCTTTATGACTTCAAGGTTCTGATTGGTGGTTCTGAGACTTCCATCGTGACCAGGCATCGGCGTAAGTTTTTCGATACGGCCGTTGTTACGTCCGGTGGTAGCCAGGGAACCGACGTGTCTGTGCACAGGACCTGCACCATGGGTCTCCAGCAACATATGCGCATGGTAACGTTTGATCGTTCCTGTGTAGCCTTTTCCTTTGGAGATTCCCGTAACGTCTACTTTGTCACCAGCGGAAAAGATATCAACTTTTACTTCCTGTCCGACTTCATAGTCCATTTCATCAGATCTGACTTCACGGATGAACTGTTTCGGACTTGTGCCAGCCTTCTTGACATGGCCTAATTCAGGTTTGGTAGCACGGTTTTCACTCTTGTCTTCGTAACCCAGCTGAAGCGCTACATATCCGTCTGTCTCTGCCGTTTTCTTCTGCAGAACGACATTCGGCTGAACTTCAATGACGGTTACCGGAACAAGATCGCCATTTTCGGTGAAGACCTGCGTCATACCAAGCTTTCTTCCAAGTATTCCTTTCATGATGTCACCTTTCTAACTACAACTTGATTTCAATATCCACACCACTAGGCAGTTCCAGACGACTCAAGGCATCGATCGTCTTGGCACTCGGCCCAATGATCTCAATCAGACGCTTATGCGTTCTGATCTCAAACTGTTCTCTTGAATCCTTATTGACATGTACGGATCTTAAGACAGTAATGATCTGCTTCTCAGTCGGAAGCGGAATCGGTCCCACGACCTTTTTTACACCGCCATCTTCCGCAGCCTTGACGATCTTCTCAGTAGCCGCATCCAATGATCTGTGTTCGTAAGCCTTCAATTTGATTCTTACGTTGTTTTTTGCCATAGAATTTTCCTCCTATATTCCATTAGTCTCTTATATAATATATAGAGACAACTCACTCCACGGGAGTTCCCTGGTTGTCACACAATTACACAGGTATTAGTGTGCCAGCAATCTTCCGTATCATCGCAAGCGCTCGTATATTATATAATTTCCCTTTTGTATTTTCAATCACATTTTATAAAAAAGTGCCTATTTTAAGCACTTTTTCTTATGTATCATATTCAACGGAACTCGGTGTTTCGTGTTTTTATTCTTATTTTATAAAAAAAGAGCTATAAAACTAGTTTATAGCCCTCTTTCTGCGTCTTATATTTCCCGGGTTATATGAATCTCCGTCCTCTCCGGGATCAGGAGTTTCACAGGCAGAACCCGATAACATCGCCAGTTCTTCGGTGTAAGTATCATGACATCTTGAACACTCGTATGTATTCGAACCGGTCGATTCGCAAGTCGGATCGACATGATTGACTACTTGATAATCATGGCCTAATGCGGAAGTACTCTCAGACTCTGTCGTGCCGCAGCGTTTGCATGTGTGTTCACGGCTTCCGCCTTGCGTACAGGTCGCTTCCGAAGTCGTGGTCCAGTCGCCCCAGTCATGGCCTTTTGCAGGAATCACTTCGGTTTCCGTTTCATTGCACTTCGAATTCTTACAGGTCCTTGTCTTTTCACCGGCTTCGGTACAAGTCGCTTCTTTGGTTGTCTTCCACTCGCCCCAATCATGTTGGTGGCTGTATTCCCACTTCGCATACAAAGTCGTAGCGCCGGAAACCTGTGCCGTGCTGGTGATCTTCTCGCCTTTGCATTCTTTATTGTCATACCAGCCTTTGAAGATCCATGTATCGCCATTATCGTCTTTGACATTCGGCATACTCTTCAAAGCAACCGGGTCATCGCCTGTCGTGACAGTGATCGTCTTAGGCACGTCATCTTTATTGCCATGGCCGTTGCGGTCGAACTTGATCTCATACTGGCCCGCCTTGACATAAACGGTCACGGTATTTTCTTCAAGCTCATCGATCGGCGTATAAGGTTCAGGCTTCTGGACGGCGATCTTGCCTACCGGTCCATCCAGATCGACATCGTACTTGACTTTGATCTTGACATTATATTTCGCGCCCCATTCTTTCGCTGTCTTCACGCTGTGACCGATGAAGTCCGGAACCATCTTGGATTCGTCGATTTCGTTCGGACCCATGACATAGATCGTACCGCTCGGATACTCGCTAACCAGCGAACCATAACGCGCTGACTGCTCATAAACCAATCCTGCGTAATCCGCATCATATCCTGCCTCGCCCTTACGGATGTATTTGGTAGTCAGGGAAACGCCATTGGCCGCAGCCCATGATCTCGCCTGCGACTCCGTCAGACCCACCAGCGTCTGCCAGTAAGCAGGCATCGGATCCGGAGTGAACAGGAAGTTGTTTTCATAATCGGACGAAATCAGGTCCGGTCTGATGTATTCGTTGTCCATAGAGAAGATCAGATTGTTTTTCTGATTGATCGTGTCATATCTTCCCATGACATTGTTGATGTGTTCCAGGGAATCATCGTAGGAACCCTGATAGACCAGGTAGACCCACAGCGGCAGTCGCATGGAATAGCTGTAATACATGATGCCGCCGTAGCCGGTAATACGGGTATTGTCGAATTCGATCAGATCAAAGGTATCCAGTCCCGTATAGTTTCTGGTATTCAGCAGCATGTTGAAGACCGTAGTCAGCTGCGACAGCGGCATATCCGTAGACATCCAGTCGGATGCCTCGTCCATCGCATTCAGTGCCAGGGTCAGGTCTCCCGAAGAAACCAGTTTTTTGGCGATTGCGATAATGACCTCTTTCTGATGCTTCTGACGGTCGAAATCGCCATTAGGCATGTGGTGCCGTTCACGGCAGAACTGCAGCGCCATCTGGCCATCCGCAAACACATGATCGCCAGCCGGCACATAGATGCCATCCAGCGTAAATTCCACCGGGTTATTGATATAAATGCCACCGATCGCATTGACGATCTGAACCAGGCCCAGATAGTCCAGTTCCATGTAGTAGTCCATATCCATGCCTAGGAAGTCTTCGACAGTCTCGATGAAGCAGGCTCTGGAAGTCGAACGGCCCGAGTTGATCTTGTCGTATTCTCCGCCGTAGCAAGGAATCGGCACGAACGAGTCACGGGCGATCGACGTCATCGATACGGTATAAGTCTGCGGGTTGATGGTTGCCACGATAATGGAGTCAGCCAGACCGACAGGAGAACCGATATCCGTTCTCGAATAACCGATCAGCAAGACGTTGAATGGATCCGTCATGACGTTCTTGATCGTCTTGGTGTTTTCGATCTTCATCTCTTCTTCGAACGGATTGAAATCGATCAGATCTTTCATATAGATCGCAAACGGTGAAGATTCGCCCTCGTCGATGACATAGCCTTCTTCCCCATCTTCTTCCGAAGCTTCGACATCTTCCGTTTCTTCCTCTGCAGGAGCGGCAGCCGTATCTTCGTTATCGCCATAGATCTTGCGGTAGCCCGAGTTGATGACGATCGCATCGACATCGCCATCGATCAGAGCAGTCATCAGCTCCGTATTCGTGTTATAGTCTACGGTCGCATAATCGATCTTGGCATCCGCCAGGATCTTCTGGGCAAGATAAGTAATGCCATTGCTGGTTTCCTTCAGCATGCCGACTCTCTGGCCCGCCAGTTCTTCCACGGAATGGAAGGTATTGTACTTGTTGTAGCAGACGAATACGCCTGAGAACGTTTCATATTTATCGGAAGTCCCATCATCAAAGACATTGTTGACAATGGAATTGGTCTTTGCCAGATAATAGGAACCGCCGACGCCTCCTACCATCAGGAACAATGCCAGTACCGAGGATACGATCTTCAAAGCCAGATCATTATGATTGAATCCGACAAAGAAAACGATATCGATGATCAGCATGAACAGCAGCAGGATCGCGAAAACAGCGGCATAGAGCGTCGGATAGATCGCCCGGTAACGCCATGACCACCACAGGATCAAAAGGATCGCGATATGCGCAATCACCAGAACAAGCAGCGCAGCCAGCGTAAGAATGCTGTTCTTTGTCAGTCTCGAACGCTTTTTCTCAGTCGTTATCGGAGTCTGCTTCTTCTTCTTCAGATTCATTAACTTCTTCATTCTGCGTCTTCCTCACTTCGATCTCGCCTTCGCTGGCTTCTACGATCTGGAACGTTCCGTTGCGATCGATGATCAGCAGATTGATCGAATCCGCAAACTTGTTCAGATCCAGCGGCGTTTCCTTATAGTTCCAGCGGCACTTCACCAGATAGGTATCAAACTCGTGATCCTCACGGTAATCCACCCATTCTTCGTTTTCATCCTGCACATAGGCAATATGCTCATTAAGCACGAACTTCTCGGATGTCTTCTGGCTGCTTACGACATCCACATTCGTCACTTCCAGGATATTGTCCTGACCATAATCATTGATATAATTGTTGATGTACTTATAGAATCCGTCTTTGGCATTCAGATACACATTGTCTCTGAAATGATCGCCATTGAGATATTCTCCATCAAACACATAATACAGACCGCCGACATCATAAGAACCCTGCTTGTTGGTCCAGGTATAGAAATCCGCCACATAGTTCTTCGCGACCAGTTCGGCAATCTTCAAGCCATCGAATTCTTCCTCTTCGACTGCGGCCTTCAGCTGCTTGAAGTAATCCTTCTGCAGATCCGTCGCATTCTCTCTGAGGATATATCCCATAGACTCGATCTTATTCTCATCCTTGACTTCCGCAACACCCTGGGCCAGATTCTTGATGTTCATGACTTCCTTATAAACGATCGAACCAAAAAACCCGATTGCTACCAGCAATGGCAGAATCAAGAGAAACAGCAGGAGATAACGTTTCTTCTTATCCGCAAACACTCCCGCTCCGCGTTTTTTCTTCTTCTTAGGTTTCAATTCAATATCTTTTCTCATAACAATAGTAAAAAAGGATCATTTTAATCCTTTCATTATTATATTACAAACTACATGCTCTAGCAAATAATCACATAAGTTCACATAAATGATCAGATGCCTTCGGTCGATTCTTTCTTGAACAGGATCTTGACCGTCAGCAGGATCAGTTTGATGTCATCGATCAGAGAATAGTTCTCGATATAATACAGATCCAGCAAAAGCTTGTCTCTTAAAGAAGTATTGTACTTGCCATAGATCTGGGCATAGCCGGTCAGTCCCGCTTTCATCATCAGACGATAACGGAATTCAGGCATGGTTTCATCGATCTCGTCATAGATCTCCGGACGTTCCGGACGGGGACCTACGAAGGACATTTCGCCTTTCAGGATATTGACCAGCTGCGGCAGTTCATCCATCCGGATCTTGCGGATGAAATTGCCTACCTTGGTGATACGGTCATCATTCTCTTTTGCCAACGTGACGCCTGTATGTTTCTCCGCATTCATGATCATGGAACGGAACTTGATGATCTGGAATTTCCTGCCCTTGGTCGTCAGACGCACCTGCTTGTAGAAGATATCTCCTCCGTCTTCGATCTTGATGGCAAGCGCGATCAGCAGCATGATCGGACTGGTAACGATCAGAAGGAACAGGGAACCGAAAATATCGATCAGACGCTTGAAGATCCTTTCCACCTGGGATGGACCGAAATCATTCGTCTTCAGGATCGGCGTATCCGTCATATGCAGGATATTGGAACTTGCCAGAAGCATATCCGTGATGCTTGGCACGTCGAATACCAGCAGTTCTCTTTCATAGCAGGCTTTGAAGATCTTCTTCTTGTTTTCATGGTGCACATCCAAAGTGACCACGCCATCCACGCCCTTCAGAAGCTTTCCGATCTGCTCGAAATCGATATCTTTGAGATCGACAGTCTTCACGATATGCAAAGACAGATCCTTGACATTGTTCATCTTGCCGATGAGTTCATCATGGGAATCGCCCCGGATCGCGATCAGCCGGATCGGCGGATACTGGTTCTTGATGTAATGGTTGCCCAGATACAGGAACAAGGCGGCCACCGCCATTTCGATCCCCAGCATGTCTAGAATAGGCCACAGAGGAAGGATCCTCAATGTGATCAGGCAAAGCACCAGATAGATGAACGCATTGGTAAAAAGCAAAGTCAGCGAATGCGAAAGAAACAGATCCGTGGTCGTCGTTTCGCCGATATTCATCGCGCTGAACAGTCTTCCGAATACGATATACAAGGCCAGATACATCAGAAAGAAGATGAAATAGCCATTGGAATAGTAAAAGAAATAATCCTGATAACTGGTCATCAGGATCGCCAGATAGATGATCTCATACAGCAAGATCAGGGCAATATTCAAAGCAAGCTTGCCGTTCTCTTTATTGTTGAAGCGATCGATCATTTGATTTTTACGGCATCCTTCTTATTGGTACGGGAAATGATGTAATGCGGCCGGTCCTTGACCTCCATATAAGTCTTACCCACATACTGGCCGATGATCCCCAGCGACAGCAGCTGTATTCCGCCTAATAACAGAATGATACACACGATCGTCGCCCAGCCCTGTACCGGATCGCCATAGAGACAGTATTTGATGACGATAAAGAACAGATAGACGAAGGAACAGATCGTTGAGATCATGCCGAAGACCGATGCCAGTTCCAATGGAGCATTGGAAAAACTCATGAAACCGTCGATCGCATACTGTACCAGTCCCCAGAAGCTCCAGGAAGTCTTGCCCGAAGCGCGGTTGACGTTTTCGTATTCGATCCAGTAAGTCTTGAAACCGATCCAGGAGAACAGTCCCTTGGAGAAACGGTTGTATTCCGTCATCGACATCAGCGCCTCGACCATGTTTCGTCTCATCAGACGGTAGTCTCCTGCGCCATCCATCAGTTTGGTATCGGAAATGGAATTGATGATGCGATAGAACAGTCTGGAAAAGAACGTGCGTATCCCTTTGTCGCCCTTGCGATCCACTCTCCGGCAGGCGGCGCAGTCGTATTCTTCATCCTGCAATGCGGCATACATCTTCTGTAAAAGGATCGGAGGATGCTGAAGATCGGCATCGATGAAACCGACATAGTCGCCGGTCGCATTCGCCAACCCCGCCAGCATGCCTGCTTCTTTCCCGAAATGACGGGAGAAAGACAGATAGGTCACATGCGGATCTTCTGCCAGCCGCATCAGCACTTTCAACGTATCATCGCTTGATCCGTCATCGACAAAGATCAGTTCGTGATCCACACCCATCTGCGCAAACACTTTATTGATTTCCGCATAGAAAAGATCCAGAACCTCTTCTTCGTTGAAACAAGGTACGATGATCGATATCAGCTCTTTCTTTTTCTTCATTTGAATTCCTTTATCCGCAATACGCTTTCTTTTTCAATTCCACGGTTCTTCGAAGTATTCGAATCCTTGAAATACTTCGCATTCATTTCTTTTGAATATTCGCTCTGTAACGCCGTTCCCGGATGGAACAGCAGCTCCAGATCGCGTCCGTCATGATCCGCTTTTTCTTTCATGGCGGACCATAACACTTCTATTCTATCAAAATCCATATGCAATGACATAACTAATCCCCAGAGATACATGGTCTGTTTCTTTTGTTTTTCAAGATATCTGTGTATCTTGTGGGAATAGAATCGCAGGATGCGGTTCTTTACGATATTGATCAGACTGTAGGTCGGATACAGGATTGTTTCTTTGAGATAGACGCTTAACGGTTCCGATGGTTCCCGGATGTATTCGACCTCCAGCTTTTCTTCTTCGATGACTTCGATGAGGCTTTCCCAGACGACAGGAATGGGATGCGTATGGATGTGGGAATCGATCCTGAGGCCATTCTGATACACTGGGACGTTGTTTTCTTTTGCGATGAAAATACATCTGTCGATGACTTTCTGCGTCTCTGTCAGCTGTCTTTTGATCTCCTGCTTGAGGATATCTTTATACTTCTTCCGCTTCAGGCTGTAGGATGCAAGAAAGAGCTGTCCCCAGGACATCGGCAACAGTTCGCTGCTCTGGAAACCTTCGCAGAGATTGAGATGCACCGACAATAGAGGCAGATGATCGAACGAAGGGATCGCTTCATAGAAAAGATCCATGCATTCTTCAAACTGAGAAGTATTGCAGATGATCGAGATGCTGTCAAGAGCTCCGCACGAAAGACATTCCAGGATATCCCTGGACGTATTCAGAGAATAGGCATAATCATCGGCGTGTTTATCGATCTTCATTTCTTGAACTCCGCTTCATACATTGAAATCAGATAGAGATAGGATGTGACATAGACCCCGTACTTGTTGGTGACGATGCTCAGCATCGTGACTGCGAACACTCCCAGCAAAGTCAGCTTGAAATTCAGCACGGACATTCCGTCTTCCCTTCTTCTCCTGTACACATTCCATATCGTTGCCATAAACAGATAGATCAGGGTACTGACTGTCAGCAATGCATAATATACGATATCGGACATGTTCCCATAGATATGAGCCAGCTCGATCGGATAGTGATCGCCGCTCCATAAGAGATAGTACTTGTGAATGATCATCCTTGCCAGCGTCACAGGATGACTCAGAAGATATTTATACTGCCCCAGCAGCACGGCTTTCATGCCGATGAGGTAATTCTCGCGGTTGTATTCCAGACCTTCATCTGCCAGATAGAAACAGGTTTGTTCATGCGGATAACGGTCGACCTGTTCCCCCAGAGACATCGGATTGGAACCATGGATCAGGATCGTATAGGTATTGGTCGTCGTCTTGTATTCATTGACTTCCAGAAGCTGATCCAGAAAATGCGAACCAAGCAAGGCAACCATGAGAATGGCGGCGATGGCGATCTTCTTTTTCCAGGAGATCCTGCCCAGCAGCGCGATCAGAAGCAGGATCACATAAATGATATAGCCTACCGGATTGACGAAGACTGCCAGGATCGTAAACAGCGTGCACGGCAATGCATTCAGGATCATTTTCCCTGTACTTTCGCATTTCAGCAATCTGTTGATGAAATACAGGAAAGCAGACAGATAGAAGTAGAAGAATACTTCGTGCGTCGGACAGAAACTGTACAGGATCGTCGAAGGCATCAGCAGGTAGATCATCAGCAGCAGGAATGCTTTCTCTTTGCCTGCGATGTCTTTGAAGCTCAGATCGTTGATCAGCGTTCCCAGGAAGAACGGAAGAAACATGCCGTGCCGGATCGGGATGTTCAGAAGCTTGAATGGCACGAAATGCAAAGCGACCGCAAACAGATGGGAAATCGCACTGGAACGCAAAGAACCGGAAGCGATGATCTCATCCGCGATCTCGCTGTACAGTCCCGTGTCCCCGCTTGTGGTCGCATCGAAATCAAAGAAGATGGTGTAGATGATCCTTGAAACGATCATGAACAGCGCAAGCGCCAGCAGCAGTTTCTTTTCATCGTATTTCTCTAAACGATGCAATAGATTGCTGAAAAGATCTCTGATCCTGTCTTTCGCAAAATAGATCACCAGCAGATATACTCCCAGCAGGACCAGAAAGATCACATAGCGGATAACGCCTTCAAACGTGCTGGTAAACACAAATAGCGACGCGACCGGGATGAACATAAAAAGAAGATCCGTCAGGATGCTGATAAATTTCGCGAACCAGTGATAGTAGTTATTCTCCATCGTTCATCTCTTTCAGGTAACGCGCCAAAGCGTCTTTATAATCAGGCAACGGAACAAAACCATTGTCGATCAATTTCTGTTTATCCAGACGGGAATTGAAAGGACGGACTGCCTTGCTTAAGCCGTATTCCGCCGTGGTCACAGGAGTGACTTTGATACCGACTCCTGCCTGCCGGTAGATCTCTTTGCAGAAATCGTACCAGGAGATATAGCCCCCTTCATTCGTCGCATGATAGTAGCCGTATTTCTCTGTTTCGATCATGTCAACCAGAAGTCTTGCCAGATCATAGGTATACGTCGGTGTCCCGATCTGATCGTTGACGACGCGTACTTCGTCATGATTTTTCGCTACTTTCAGCATCGTCCGCACGAAATTATTACCATGCAGGCCAAAGACCCAGGCGATCCGTACGATGAAGTATTTCGTCAAGGTGCAGACGGATAATTCCCCTTCCAGCTTGGTCTGTCCATAGTAGCACAACGGAGCGTAAGACTTGTCGTCAGGCTCCCAGGGGCGTTCTCCCTGTCCGTCAAACACATAATCCGTGCTCAGATACAACAGTTTGCAATCCAACTTTCTGGCGGCTTCCACGAGGTTCTGCGTGCCTGTCACATTGACCGCATAGACCTTCGGCTTGTTTTCTTCATCCTCTGCCGCATCGACTGCCGTCCAGGCTGCGCAATGAATGATCGCATCCGGAGACAATGCAACGATCTGCTTTACGCATGACGAAGAAGTGATATCGATCAGATGATCGACATCACCCGTGATATCCGTCGTGATCGGCGTATGCCCCTGTTTCTTTAAACGATCGGTCACATCATGACCCAGCTGGCCATTTGCACCTGTAACTAAAACTCTCATATCCGTTTCTTTCGTAGAAGATTATAACACTATCTGTTTCCGTACATCTGTTCATAATAATGCAGATAATCGCCGGAAGTCACTTCATCCATCCAGTCCTGATGATCCATGTACCAGCGTATCGTTTCCTTGATGCCGGAATTGAAATCGTAAGTCGGTTTCCATCCCAGTTCCGTCTCGATCTTGTGCGGATCGATCGCATATCTGAGATCGTGTCCCTTGCGGTCCGTGACATAAGTGATCAGCGATTCCGGTTTCTCCAGTTCTCTGAGGATCGTTTTCACGACTTCGATATTGGCTTTTTCGTTGTGTCCGCCGATATTGTAGACTTCTCCGTTTCTGCCGTTGCGCATGATCAGATCGATGCCTGCGCAGTGGTCATAGACATGCAGCCAGTCCCGGACATTCAGGCCTTCCCCGTAGACAGGAAGATTCTTGTCATGACGGGCGTTGTTGATCATCAGAGGGATGAGTTTTTCCGGGAACTGGTAAGGACCATAGTTGTTGGAACAGCGGCTGATGGTCATATTCAGTCCGAAGGTACGGTGGTAGGCCATCACCAGAAGGTCTGCGGACGCTTTGGAAGCGCTGTAAGGAGAACTGGTATGGATCGGCGTCTCTTCGGTAAAGAAGAGGTCCTTGCGCTCCAGAGGGAGGTCTCCATAGACTTCATCCGTGGAAACCTGATGATATCTTTTGACTCCATATTTCAGGGAAGCATCCATGAGCACTTCCGTACCGATGATGTTCGTTAAGAGGAAAACCTCAGGATCTTTGATCGAACGGTCCACATGCGTTTCTGCCGCAAAATTGACGACGATATCGAAATGTTCCTCTTCAAACAGTTTATCGATATTCTCTCTGTCACGGATATCCATCCTGACAAAACGGAAATGTTCATGGTCTTTGCAGCCGTCCAGGTTCTTCAGATTACCTGCGTAAGTCAGAAGATCCAAAGCGACGATCTCATCCTCGGGATGTTTCTCCAGTTCATAATATACGAAATTGGATCCGATAAATCCGGCTGCTCCGGTAATCAATAGTTTCATAGAAAAAACTCCTCCTAACAGGACATCTTTATTCTAACAAATTAAAGAGGGTATGGATATACCCTCATTCATTCCAGGATGCATAGATCCCGTCGACGATCGCCTGGACATAATCGTTCCGCCCGTAAACGGATGGATACAGCGTCGTGGTATAGGTGTGATCCGTATGAAGGATCAGTTCCCCGAGGTTGTTCAGATGTTCCCCGGTCGAAGTCAGTACCACGCCTGTGCCATCCTTGTTGGAGACGGCTTCTCCGGAGATCTCCGTATGGGAATGCGCATCGATGACCACATCAATTCCCGTCGTATTGGCAATCAGATCATAGGAGCTGAAGCCTTCTTTGACGCTGTTGGAACCGAGATGGGAGATCACGATCACATATTCCGCTCTGTTTCTGACTTTGTTGACGATCTTCTGTACCTGCTCATAGAGTTCCTGACCGTCATCGTGTTCATAGAACGAATAGACCGGTTCTCCATTGACTGTGATCGCTTCACAGGACGGTTTATCCTGAGTGAGCGTTTCCGGAGTCGTGACTCCGATAAATGCGACACGGACTTTTCCGTATTTCTTGATCACATACGGTTTGACTGCTTTCAGAGGATCTTTTCCTTCTCCTTTGTATAACAGATTGCAGCTGACATAATCGAACTGGGAATTGCCGATGTTTTCCTTCAGATGATCCAATCCAACGGAAAACTCCTGGTTCCCCAAGGTGACCACATCATAGCCGACCGCATTCATGACGGTCACGATATCCGCACCATGGCTCTTCAGAGCGACATCCCCATCGAAATAGTCTCCGGCATCGACCAGAGATACGTAGAGATGTTCCGCATGAAGCTGGTCCTTGTAGGCTTTCACGCCTGCATAAGAAACGCCATTGTTCATGGCGCTGGCCACATCGTTGGTGTAGAGGATATAGATGTCTTCCGTCTGTTCATGGGAACACGAACAGAGGAACAGCATCATTAATACAAAACTAATTACTTTCTTCATAGATGAAATCGGCGTTACATTCTTTGAAGGAAGGAGCAGCCTTGTCTTTGTCCGACAGAATCAGTTTTACATCCGTCAAAGAACCCCAGTCTATATTCAGATCGGGATCGTCATAACGGATCGCTCCCTCGGCTTCTTTGTGATAAAAGTTATCGCACTTGTACTGGAACAGGACTTCGTCCGTCAATGTCATAAAGCCGTGTGCCATGCCTCTCGGCAGGAAAAACATGCGTTTGTTTTCTTCGCTCAGGACGCAGCTGGTCCATTGCCCATAAGCCGGACTACCTTTCCGCAGATCGACCGCGACATCGATGATCTCTCCTTTGATGCATCTTACCAGCTTTGCCTGGGCATAGGGATCCAGCTGATAGTGCAATCCTCTAAACGTTCCTTTGATGGCGCTGAATGACAGATTGTCCTGTACGAAATCATTCGTGATTCCCAGTTCATGGAATTTCTGTTTCGAATACGTTTCCATGAACCAGCCCCGATGATCGCCGAAACAGTCGCTTTCGATGATATATACGCCCGGTATCCTGGTTTCTATTTTTTTCATTCGCTTCTTCCTTCCGCTACGGCTTTGAGATGTTCCCCATAAGGCGACTTCCCATAGCGTTCCGCGCTCTTTAAAAGATGTTTCCTGGAGATCCATCCGTTCCTGTAGGCGATTTCTTCCGGAGCGGAAATGACGATATTCTGACGTTTGGAAGTGATCTGTACGAAATTGGCTGCCTCGATCAAGGAATCCATCGTCCCCGTATCCAGCCATGCATAGCCTCTGCCTAAAAGCTTCACATCCAATTTCTTCTTCTGAAGATACATATCATTCAAAGTGGTGATCTCCAGTTCGCCTCTGGCTGAAGGCTTGACCTCATTCGCCATCTTGCTGACGCCTTTCGGATAGAAGTAAAGACCTGTGATGCAGTATTCCGATTTCGGATGCTTCGGCTTCTCCTCGACAGACAGGACCTTGCCTTTCTTATCGAATTCCACGATGCCGTAACGTTCCGGATCATTCACGTGATATCCGAAGATGGTCGCGCGCTTCTTGGTTTCCGCGTTCTCTCTGGCCTCCGCCAGCAGCGTTTCAAAGCCATTCCCAAAGAAGATATTGTCTCCCAGGACCATCGCGCAGGCATCGTCCCCGATGAATTCCTCGCCTAAGATAAATGCCTGTGCCAGGCCATCCGGAGAAGGCTGTACGCAATAAGACAAGCGGATACCGAAATCCATGCCATCGCCTAATAAGGACTCGAAACGAGGCGTATCGTTTGGCGTGGAAATGATCAGGATATCCTTGATCCCCGCCTGCATCAGTGTGCTTAAGGGATAATAAACCATCGGCTTGTCATAAACCGGCAGCAGCTGTTTGGATGTCACCATCGTGATCGGATACAGACGTGTTCCGGAACCCCCGGCTAAGATGATGCCTTTCATGATTGTTTACCTCCATGGATGATTTCATTCAGTTCTATATAAGCATTCCCGGATGGGAAGATGACATAGTCCATGTCTCTTTCTCCATACTTTCGGATGAAGTGTTCTTTCAGTGTTTCATTTCCGCATACCAGGACATCGGCTTTCGCATAGAAGACTTTTTCGATATCGTTGGTGACCATTTCCGTATGGATATTGGAAAGCTCATGATAATGCTCCGGAACGGCGCCATGGCTGTCCCATATCGTTAAAACATTCGGAAGGTCAAAAATTCTGTACATATCGCTGGAGATCTTTTCTCTTATGAAACGGATGACGCTGTGAATGATACAGATACCGCTATTTTGGATCATTTCCAGGATCGCATCTGCCTGTGCCATATCGAAGCTGTTGAAGGCGATCTTCGCATGACTGTCATCGATAAAAGTCGTATTGAGATGCTCAAGGCCGCGCGGTTCGCCATCGAGATAGATGCGATAGTAATCCTTTATGATCTCCTGATCAAACAGGGTCACTTCCCTGTTGTAATCGTTCTCTGCTTCCTCACCGTATGGCGCGATCACAAAGACCGTTTTCTTTTCCTGAATGACCTTCTTGAGTTTTTCCGTATTCTTGTGATACTGCCGGTTCTCTTTATATTCTTCCAGTTTCTTGTCTATTTTTTTCTTCAGCCAGTCCGGGAAGTCCTTCCCTTGTTCCTGGATCTTGCGGTAGACACGTTTGCAGAAGAACAGCATTTTAGCGAACAGGAATCCGGGAATCCTTCCGTAGCTTTTTTTCGCTTTAAAATCGCCGATCATCTTCTGATAGTAATCCGGAGCCAGTACCCGCAAGGAATACTTCTCATCGGCTTCCTTGAGACATTCTTCGGATATTTTCTTGCGAAGCTTCGTATTCTCGATCAGTTCGCTGATCGCATCGACCCATTCTTCGGTCGTGTTGTTTACCAGGAGTCCGTTCTCATGATCTCTTATGCCGAACACATAAGGTTCGCAGTTCGTATAGATCCCCGCGATCCCGAAGGATGCGTACTCTACATATTTATTGAAATATTTGCAGCGGTGGAACTCGCTTAACGGCATCGGCGCCAGTCCGATATCCCAGTTGCATCGCGCCATGAAGGCCGTATAGGCATCATAGCCATCCTGATAGGGAAGATATTTCAGATGCAGCTCTTCCAGAAAATCCGGTTTGGCTCCCATGAATTCGATCTCGATCGAATCGCCGTATTTCTCGACGATCTTCCGTATCGCTTCTTCCAGGATCACGTTGACATCCTGGGCGCGGTCGATCGAACCCGCAAAGCCGATCTTGACTTTTTCGTTGTTTTCTTTCTGATCGATGCGGTTTAAGGAAGGTTCGCTGATCAGATGACAATGTCTGAAGGTTTTGCCATACTTTTCTTTCAGTACCGGGGAAGGCGTCAGAAAAGTATCACAGCAGGACATCGTGGCACGGATGTTTTTCTGGGTCGATGGCAGCAGATAGTATGGCGCACTGCTCAGATACGATGGAACATTCAGTATATCGTCATCCAGGAAATAGACCAGGTGCTTTCCGGCTTTCCTGGCGATCTTTGCGACATAGGCGTCGATGTCGGTGTCGCTTCGTCCGAAAACGATGACATCCGCCCATTCGACGTTCTTTCTTTTCACGAAATGCGATGGTACGAATTTATAGCTGATCGCACCCTGTTTCTCCATATAATCCAGCTGACAGTGCCCGCAGAGCAGTACAGATGGAATAAAGGTCGTTGACAGCATCAGGACGTTCATGAAAACCTCTATGACTTGCGGTAGGCTGCACAGACCTTCTTGGTCTTGCCTTTCATGACAACTTTGCCTTTATCCAGCCAGATGACTTCATCGCACATTTCTTCGATCTTGTCGAGATCATGCGATACGAACAGGACGGTAGCTCCGCCGCTCATCAGTTCCTTCATCCGGTTGTAGCTCTTCTCCTGGAAAGCGACATCGCCGACAGCCAGAATCTCATCGACGATCAGGATCTCCGGCTGAACGACGGATGCGATCGAGAAGGCCAGTCTGGCCATCATGCCGGAAGAATAGTTCCGGATCGGCATATCGATGAATTCTCTGATTTCCGCAAAGTCGACGATCTCATCGAATTTGGATTGGAGATAGTCTTTGGAATAGCCCAGAATAGCGCCATTGAGGTAGATGTTCTCTCTGCCTGTCAGTTCCAGATCAAAACCCGCTCCCAGTTCCAGCATCGGCACGACATTGCCGCGAACGATGATGCTTCCCATGGTTGGTTTTAATATACCGGAAATAAGCTTCAGGGTCGTAGACTTTCCTGCCCCGTTCTTGCCGATCAGTCCCAGGGTCTTTCCCTTCTCCAGATCGAACGAAACATCATCCAGGGCCAGGAACTCGTTGTATTTCAGTTTGCCCGACAATGCGGTCGTAAAAATCTCCTTGAGCGAATTTATCGGCTCATCGGACATCCGGAATTTCATCGATACGTTTTTTACTTCAATCATCTTTTCAGTCATGGGACACCTCTACAGATACAACGCGAAACGATCCTGCGTTTTCTTAAACGTATAGGAACCGATGATCAAAGAGACCATGGCAAACAGGAAACAATACAGGTACGCGGAAGGTTCCGGCGATATTCCATTGATCAGACAGGTCCTCGCGTTACCGATAAAGTGATACAAAGGATTCAGACGCACGATGAATTTGAATTTCTCCGGAATGATTTCCGCCGGATAGAAGATCGGTGTCGCATACATCCAGATCTGGGTCAGAACAGTCCACAGGAACTGGATATCCCTGAAGAATACCATCAGTGCCGACAGGAACATGCCGATGCCCAACGCGAACACGATCAGGCAGGCCAGGAAATAGAAGAACAGCAATGCCTGCGGCCGGATGGCTACGCCTAGAATGAGGCAAGCCAGCAGCAATGGCACCAGCGAGATCGCCAGGTTGATGGATGAAGATATGCTTCTGGATAACGGAAAAATGTATTTCGGAATATATACCTTGGTGATCAGTCTGGCATTGGCGCTGATCGAAGACAGGCACATGGTCGTGCATTCGCTGAAGAAGCTGAAGCAGACCACGCCGCTCAACAAGTAGATCGGATAGTTCTGGGTATCCGCGGTAAAGAACGTCGAGAACACCAGGAACTGTACCGTCATCGTCATCAGAGGGTTCAGGAAACTCCAGAAAACGCCTAAGATGGATCTCTTGTATTTCGATTTGAAATCTCGCAATACCAGCTGAGAAATCAGGAAACTGTATTTATAGACCGCCAGGATCCCGCGGATCAGGTAATTGTTGCGGCCATTCACATAAGACTTGTAGGAAACATAAAGCAGGATCGCCATCGCCGTTACCAGCACCGCAGCGAGATACCAGTAGTAATGGCCGATCCAGATCTCATCCGAACCGTTGATGGAAAAACACAGGGAACCCCTGGCCACTTCTCCATCCGTCATGATCGTGCCCTCTGCCGATTCCTGATTCATCATGATCGCAGCCGCCGAGCCTTCCATCGAATCGCCATAGATATGCAAAGTGATCTTCTTTCCCTTCTGATTGCGTATCGGCCGGACGATCCTCAGAAACAGCCTCTGCTGTTCCGGAATCTCATCCATATCGAAAGTCTGCTTAAAAAGAAGATGCTCCTCTTCCCGCAGTTCGATCGTAACCGTACCCTTGGCTTCCCGATAGAATTTCGTAAAAACGATGCCGACCTGTTCGATCCGATCCATCTGGCAGACAAAATCCTGGCTGATGCTTCGTCCGATGATCAGTTCATCGCTGACCGAATCCGCGTCATAAAGATCGATCGGATGCTTCGTACTCTTATACGTCAGCTGATCTCCTGCAAGAAAATAAAAAGCTCCGACCATGATCATGAAGATCAGTTCGGTGATCACAAATAAACGTTTGATCGTCTTTTTCATATCAGTTTCCATATATCGCAAAACAAATCGTTCCTTTCAGCGTCTGATCATCGAACCGATAGTATGCCTCGGTCTTTTCATCGATCATCAACGCAAGGCCCGTATCGCTGTCAGATGTGATATCCAGCGTAAGAGAATGACCCTTGCATCCGCTGATTCCGACAGGAATGCGGGTACGGTGCTGATCGGAGATATCCGAAACAGAAACAGTCTGACTGAAGAGCGTTTCCTGGCCTTCCAGCAGGGAAACCGTCACGTTCTCCTGATTCGTATCATCGGTTTTGTTGAAGATGATTACCAGTTCTTTGATCGTGTCATAAGGACAGGTAAAATCCTGACGGACATCCGTTCCTCTGCCGAGGAAAGAACTGACGGTCGTCGCATCATGGATCTTGGTGACATCGAGCGAATCGTTTCCGTTCAGACGGGAATGCCATCGTTTTGAAAACATGAAGAGGAAGCTGACAGCAACGATTGTCAGTGCAGCCAGGATCAGCAGGTTTTCTTTGCGACGTCTGTCCATAACTATTTAATTATATCAGTTTTAGATATAGTTTACTAATACCAGGATGAGATAGAAAAGATCGTTGACGGTATGGGAACGGAAGCGCTGGTCGCATAAAAGAATTTTCTTTCCCTTCGGATCGCTGCGATAGTTCGCGACCGCTTCCAGCAAGACAAGTTCTTCCTTCGGACACTGATTGCCATAGACCTTCAGCAAGGAACGGGCAGTCTCGCTGCGATAGTTGCGGATCCTGCCATTGAGAAAACGGCGGACTCTCCCGGTAAAGGTCTTAAAGATATCAGCGGTCATGCCGATCTCGTTATGGGAATGCTGACGGTAATAGATGCAGGAATGATCATCGAGGATCATCTTACCGAACATGGTAACGACTTTATGGATCAGGGCATCGTGGATGACGAAATACTCCTTGTCGATGTCGTACTGCAGCAGTTTTTCTCTTGCCGCATGGTTGAAGACGAAAGTACAGCCTGGAGCCGTGTGATACAGCAAACTGTGGGCGAAATCGGAAAAGCCATAGAGACGGGATACCCTGGAATCGATGGGATTCAGGTTTTCATCCGTGAGCGTGAATTTCGAGCAGTACAGCAAGGGCATCGTGTTGTCTTCTTTCTCCAAAAGATCCAGTGCCCTTTCCAGCTTCTTTGGCATCCAGACGTCATCCTGATCGCACAAGGCATAATAATCCGCATCCTCGCAGGTTTCAATCAGTTCCCAGAACGACCTCCCTGCTCCCAGATTATTGCCAAGGTAATAAGAAATGCATTCATTCTCTCTGGAATATGCTTCCAGTATATCGATGGTTCCATCTTGCGATCCATCGTCGCGGATCAGTATCCTGTCCGGCTTGTGCGTCTGTTTCAAAAGAGAATCCAGCTGCTGCGCCAGATAGTTTTCGCCATTATAGGTTGACATCAGAACGATCGTTTTCATTTCATCACCTCGTCGATGACTTCCAGGCATTTCTTTTGAAAGATCTCTTTGCTGAAATTGTTCTGATAGAACGCATAGATGTGTTCGTTTTCATTACGCAGCTGTTTCAGTTCTTTTGCTGAAATGACGGTATCTTCTGTCACATTGATACCCAGATGATTCTGTTGCACCATCTTATAGGTATCGCCCTTGATGTTGTTTATGATCGGAAGCCCATGCATAAAATAATCGATACACTTGACCGTCAGCCCGATATAAAGACCTTCCTTATAGATATTGATCCCCGCATGGCACTTGGACAAGATCTCGCCTTTCCTCTCTTCATCGCGGATCTCTCCGTAATAGATGACCTCGCAGATCTTGCTGAGTTCATTCACAAACGCTTCTCTGCTTTCCCCATCCCCGATCACATGCAGAATGACGTGTTCATCGATACGGGAAATGATCCCGGAGATCGCATCGGTATCGATGATATTGTTGATGGAACCGAGATATGCCAGAGACATTCCGTTGCCGGGAAGACGGTCAGGCTGACGCGGGGCTTTTTCTTCCTTGGCCCAGTGGATCGTCGTGATCCTGCCGCTGTATTCCTCCTTCAGGATCTGCTGATACAGATCGCATTCACTCACCAGATGATCGGCACAGTAAAGATGCTTCTTTCGCACATTGCGCCAGAGATTGAACGGGAACGCATGCATATCGTATCTGACAGGCAGGGATTCCGGCCACATATCAATGATGTCTACAATGATCAGTGCATGAGGATATTTTCTTTGGTAGCGTGCTGCTTCTTTGATCAGAGAATTGGCAGGTGCCATGATCCACAAAAGATCCGTATCCTCTTTCCGGATCAGATCAAACGCATCCTTTGCAAAACGGCGATGCGAAGCAAGCCTTCCCAGAGAGATGTTGCGAAAGTAAGGCTTCGTCTTAACTGCGATATATCCTTCGGGAACATTGTTGCGAACCGTCTTGCGGACATGCGAAAAATCCGAAGTGATGACTCTGACTTCATCGCCTCTTCCTTCACAGGCCTCCTTGATGAAAGCGACCCGTTCCTCGTTGGATTCGAAACAAGTGACGATCGTTACTTTCATGGCGATGCTCTCCTTTAGTTCATGAACGTATATGACAGGACATAAACGATCACTTCATAAACCAGCAGGATGAAAATGTATATGATGTAAGGTTCGAACTTCTTGTTGATATTGAATTTCGGGTTATGCAGGATGATGAACAGATAAGGCAGGAACGGACTGAAATAACGTCCCTGGATACCCTGGATGATCGGTCCTCCGTAATCTTCGATGACGATCTGTTCCACTTCCGTCCACGATATCAGCATTCCTCCGACCATCATCAGACCGCCGAAGATGCAAAGCAGGAAAGTCACGATCTTGAAGGATAACGATTCGCACTGTTTCTCCTGAATGATCGAAGATGCGATCAGCACCGCCAGCAGGCTGTGAACGATCCAGGTAGGCAGGATCAGGGTATTGCCTGACAAGGCTCTTCCGAATGCCGCATAGAACCAGGTCTTGATGCTGTAGCGGACGGTCCTGAGGAACAGTTCGATCATTTCCAACGGTTTTGTCAGGACATCATCGAACGTATAGACTTCCCCATCTACACGGAAAGGTTCCAGGATATCGGTCTGAATCTCCGTTTCCGCTTTCAGCAGATGATAAGCGGAACCGGCAATCTGACCGGTTATCGCTCTGAAAATCTGTTTGAACACTCTCATCGTCAAAGGTCCCAGCAGCCTCACCAGCTCAAACATGGCCGGGAAGGTGATGATCAGGGTCATCAGGATCTTCTTTTTCTTGGAGCCGTAATTCCTTGCAGGAACGAACCAGTACATCAGTGTAAACAGGCCGTATACGACTTTGATCGGTGCGATCATCAGATTGGCAATGAAAGCCAGGATGAACTCTTTGATGCTGATCGGTTCTTCCTGATGCATCCATTTCAAAAGATAGGCAATGATCACAAACGTGAGACCGTTGATGAAACAGTCGTACGAAAAGCTTGCTGCCTGCTGCATGAAAATCGGCAGGGTCGCAATGATGCCAAACAGCACTTTATGAACCGGCGTTTTCTTGATCGCTGTATATAAACAAACCAGATAGAAGATCAGATTGAAGAGCCTTCCCAGATAGAACGTCCGAAGCATGTTCCATTTCAGAAGTCTCGATACGGTGATGCCCAAAGCCTGCGGTATGAAGCAGATCTTGTAGGATTCATTGATATCGAAACGCATTACTGCGTCGTTTTCTCGGAGACTTAACGGCTTGTTGATCTTCTTGATGAAACGCTCGTAGGCGGCGCTGATATTCAGATGGCCCGCCATGGCGCCATAGTTCTGATACTCTTCATTGAAGACCATGTGGTCTTCCGTACGCATGATATAGTTGGATAACTGGAAAGAATATTCGTAATGGATCGTTTCATCCGGTACGGACATCGGCGTGATAATCAACCAGAACGTCAGACCGAACGCGATTCCCATCATAAGGAACAGTATTTCGTATTTCGGCCTGATAAAAAGCAGCAGTAACAGGATCAGTGTAAAAGTCGCGATCACCCAGGTGATGATGAGATGATAGAACTTCTGCATCTCTTCGCTGTCGTTCAGGAAACGGACAGACAGATCGCCTTCCGTCACTTCATCTCCGATCGTCAGAATGCTGTTTTCATAAGCCTGCTCATTGGAATAATAGACGCCGATCGCATTGCCTGAAGAAGCTTCGGATTTCAGAGTGATGTTTATCGTCTCATCTATGGAACTGTCCAGAGGCTCATTCAGTTCGACCGTCATGAATGCGTTATCCTGTATCGTACGGACATCGTATTCTTTGGCGGCATAGACTTTGTGGGTGTCGTTGCCTACGACGGTTACCACGAACTTGCCGCTGTTCCTTCTTGCGTAAGTCGCCAGCTTGATCGCCAAAGCATCGCAATCATCGACCACACCGACGGTTTCCACGACCTTGCTTCCACGGACCAGTTCCACGATGTTGTCATACGCTTCATTCCCGGAAGAGATCTTCCCCAGACTGTTGCGGTACATCAAAAGCGTGCCCAGTACCACGTTGATCCACAGCAGCACCAGAGTTGTGATCACCAGTCCCTTGTGGCGCGTATTCTTTCTGATTCTTTCCGCTAAGCTTTCCTTTTTTTCCATATTCAGCCAATCAATACTTTATCATAGTGATCATTATTCAGTTTTGTCAACGAATGATCATAGTTCTTATCTTCATTTAAAAGCCTGATGATATTGGCCTTGATCGTTTCTTTCTGTGATCCTACCGTATCATAGCCATATTCTTTCAGGATCCGATAGCTTGGACTGTTGGGGTCGCAGATCCCCAGGATCGCTTTCTTCAGCATCAGGTATTCCACGATCTTACTTGGAAGATAAGGCTGCACGTTTTCCTTAGGCATCAGCGTATCGAACAGGACCAGGATATCCGCCTCCTTCATGAGATCGATGGATTCCTTGTACGAAACCTTGCCATGCACGATAAACAGCCGATCCAGGCCATATTCCCTGATCTTCTGCACATCTTCTTTCTGTATTTCCGAATATTGATGGAACACGATCTTCCGGTCCAGATCTTTGATCTCTTCATTCAGTTCTTTTAACGCTTCCAGGAAAGCATCGATCTTTCGAAGCCCGTAGAGTCTCCCCAGATGGACGGCCTGTTTCACTTCGTGTTTTACCGGTTCATAGTCCAGAAGATCCTGATACATCTTCCAGTTCTCGAGATACGTCAAAGGATAGATGATCGACTTCTCTTTGTATCGTTCGCCATCCTCATACTGGCTCAAAGTGAAATCCCTCTGTTCCGGACAGATAAAGATCAGTTTATCCGCATTCTTCACGGCAGCCTCCTCATAATTGTCATGATAGAGGCAATAGGAACCTACCGGGAAAGCAATCTTATATAGAAGACTCTTGTTGCTTAAATCGGTTTTCTTGTAAGGAGAACCCTTGAACGGATCCGAGAAAGACGCATACCAGATGACTTCGGGATGTTTCCTTTTGATTGCCAGACCGGCAATATGGGAGATCCCCGGAACGATCGAAGTAAAGAGATATTTATAATCTTTCTTCTCGAATTCCCTGACGCTGTCGCGGATGTACTTCTGCATCAGCACAAGGCTCACGGGCAGCCTCAAAGGATGATTCCTGGCGATCGCCCAATCCAGGTCGCTGGTATAAGTGATATGAAACTTGGAAAATGCCGGATCCTTTCTGAGCTCTTCCTCGATGCTTTGATCTGTTTTCCCTTTGAAACAGAAAACATCCATATCCAGATCCAGATTCCGTAGTCTTTTATAAGTAAGTAAAGTAACGGTGTCATTGTAGGGCACGAAACTGCCCGGAACGACAAACATCTTTTCTCTCATTGTTTCTTTTTCAGTTCATCCAGTTCTTTCTTAAGTACGGAGATCTCGTACGTCAGTTTGATGATCTCTTCATTATGTTTCGAGATCATGATATAGACATAGAATGTCAGTGCATACAGCAATGCCGTCATGATCAGAAAGACCGTATTGACCGGAAGCTGTATGCCTAGAAAATCAGATATTTTATAGAAACTCTCCGGGAAGATCGCCATCAGCAGGGAAAGTAGCGCCCACAGCAGCCAGACGATCGAATATTTGATATTGAGACTCTTTCTGATGACCGCAACGATGATGACGACCAGTGCAGATAAAGAAGCGATAAATAATCCGGAACGTAAACTGAAACCCATAAGCTCTCCCTTCTATTGGATGAAAATGATGGACAGGATCTCTGCCAGCATGAAGTAGACCGATTTCAACGGATTCGCGAAATAGGAAACGCCGGCATTCCGTTCTTTCATTTCCACCGGCACTTCCTTGACACTGAAACCGTGATGCAGAAGATAACACAGCGCATCCGGTTCCGCATAAAAATTCATGGACCGATCGAACAGTTCGATGACTTTCCTTCCTAACGCGCGCATACCGCTGGTCGGGTCCGTGACCCTTTTTCCTGTTTTAATCCTTATCAGCAGGCATAGCAGCCTGCTTCCCAGCATACGCATCGAGAACGGTTTCTTTTCATTGACAAAACGGGAACCCAGGACGTAGTCATAGCCGTTTTCGACTTCATCGATCAGTTCTTTCATATATTTCGGAGGATGCTGGCCATCGCCATCGATACAGATGACACAGTCATAGCCATGATCGCAAGCATACTTGAAACCGACCCGCGTGACTCCGGCGATTCCCAGGTTGATCGGCAGATCAAGATGTGAAAAAGCCTGTTCATCAAGGATCTTCTGCGTATTGTCTTTCGAAGAATCGTTGATGACCAGGTAATCGTAGCCGTAGACCACGACCTCTTTCACCAGATTTGCGATACTGTCCTGTTCATTGAAACAGGGAATGACGACCAGAGTTTTCATATACACAAGTATAGCTTATTTATCGCATATTCCCAAATACTTATCGATCTGCGGCTTCTGCCGTTTAACCATTCCTTCGATCGTATAGTCCTGAATGATTTCCAGGCTTCTTTGTGCCATCTTCTCTTGATTTGCATCCTGCAGACAAAGATCGATATCCCTTTGCAGTTCCTTTGTGTCATAGACCTTGAAGATGAAGCCGTTGTCTTGAATCAGCGACAAGGCGGCAACCACCCGGTCGCTCGCGATGACAGGCAGCCCGTTGGCCATGGCTTCATTCAGCACCAGACCCCAGACATCCGTTTCCGAAGGCAATACGAACAGATCGCAGGCCTGATAGTACTTCAGTACATCTTCCGGCAGCACAAAGTCGATGAAGCGGATCCTTGGATCGTTATCGGCCACTTTGAGATAGTCTTCGGTCGGCTGGCCGCCCAGAAGATACAATATGCAGTCGCTTTCACAGTTCCGTACTGCCGTAATGAGATCTTCAAAACGCTTCAACGGAAGGAAACGTCCGACGCCCAGGACGATCTTCTTTTCGGTTTCGATGCCCAGTTCTTTACGAAGCTGCCGTTTCTGTCCGGCTGAAGGGAGCTTATCGATGATTTCTGCTTTCCTGATGGAAGAGAAATTATGGACGAAGACCCTCTCTGGATCGGCACCATAGGAAACAAGATGCTTCTTTGTCGCTTCGGAACTGCAGAAGAAGGAATGACACAGCCTGGAGATAACGAAACGTTTGACAAGATCCAATGCCTTGCCTGAAGCGTATGGATAGCCATCCACATTGACGAAATTCGCACGATGGGAAAGCTTGCAGTACAGCAGCCCCAGCAGATTCGTTTTCGGGCCATAGCCGTCAAAAATCACGCAGGCATCCTTGTTTTTCTTCAGAAGACCGATCACATCGAAACAGATCGGATCGAATACATCCCTGTCGTTTTTCAACTTGATGACTTCGCAGACCGCAGATCCTTTCTGCAGCCAACGGTCGTCGCGTTCATAGTCGTGATCTTTCGTATATACGATCGTCACATCATAAAAACGCGCAAGCTCTTCGCACCAGCGCAGACGGTAAGGAGCGATATTGGAAGTGACAACGATAACTTTAGCCATTGAGATCCATCCTCCTGCAGAAGCGATACAACAGTTTTGGAGATATGCTGCATACGATCCCTAACAGATAAGCCTTGATCTCGCCGATCCCTTGCAGTCTTCTGAATACCGTCTTCCCATTCATTTCTTCATAGATCTTTCTGAAATCTTCATATTCCGTGATCCTGGCAGAAGTATACAACGCTCCCAGTTCCCAACGGGGAAGAAGTCTTTCTTTGATTTCCTTGTACTGCGGATACGCTTCAAAATATGTTTCGATATAGGACTTGAATTCCCGATAGCCATCCGTGATCTTCCTGAGAGAAGAACCGGTCATTGTGGAACTTTCACGCAGATAGTAGCCGTACATCTTTTTATGAAGGTAAACAGTCTGATCGGAATGAAGGATCACATTCCACATGTACAGCTGGTCTTCCGAGAAATGGATCTTTTCCTCAAAAAACAATCCGTTGTCTATTAGAAAACTTCTTTTGAACAGCATCGACGGCAAAACGAAAGAAACGGTTCTCTTCAGGAAATGATCCAGGAGTTCCTCCCGGTTAAAATATTCTTTTTTATCATTTCTGTCTACAGGAACGTTCTGTTCCTTGACGTACTGATAGCCACAGAAAACAAAATCGGTCTCTTCTTTCATTTCATTTGCCAGAGAAGACAGGAAATCAGAAGACAGCACATCATCCGGATCGACGAAGACGACATAGTCCCCCTTCGATTCCCTCAATCCGGCATTGCGGGCGCTGGAAACGCCGCCATTTTCCTTATCGATGATATGCCAATCCAGATCCGTACCCTTAAGATATTCCTTCGCAGCATCGATGCTTCCATCAGGCGATCCGTCATCGACCAGCAGTACTTCAAAATCCTGAAAATCCTGATTTGTAATGCTTCTCAGGCAGCCTGCGATATATGCTTCGACATTGTAGACAGGAAGAACGATGGATACTTTCATAAGAGTTCCTTTCTGTAACTGTCATTGTTCATATTGATACGCGGAATGATATTCCCGCAGCTTTCATGATAAGGCAGTGCATAAGTCATGAAGACATGCTCGAATATGCCGGAAGCCACACGGATATTCTCTTTGGAACAGGCATACATCGAACCGAAAGGAAAAGCGAAGTCTTTCACTTCGACACCGAATCTGTCTTCCAGTTCTTTCCTGGAACGTTCCAGTTCTTCTTTGAGTTCCTCCTCTTTCATGAAACGCGACAAGACATGCTGGTAATGATGCGAAGCCAGGATCGCTTTGGAATCCTCCAGCATCTCTTTGATCATATCCGTTTTCAGATAATCTTTCTGATCCAGATACTCATTGCACATGAACAGATAATAAGGTACGTCTTTCTCTTTCAGCAAAGGATAAGCGTTCCGATAGACGCTCTCATACACATCATCGAAACCGATCGCGACATTCTGCGCATCTTTTTCCGTGATCAATGTATCGATATCGACGATCTTCCTGTTCTTAAGAAGATCTTCCAGCAATTCCCGGAAATGTTCCGGAGAGATTGCATAGAGATCGTCTTCTTCGTCGACTTTATGAAACATAAAGACCTTGCCTTGGCAAGGTTTCTTTTTCTGTTTCATTACATAGAAACGCTGAAGAAGAATGAAATACAGTCTTCTAAACATTCTTTCTCCAGACCATTCGGTTGACGATTCCGGTATAGGACTGTATCAGTTTGACGACTTTATCCGAGACATCGAGATCGCCGTAATCCGGTACAGGAGTGCCCAGATCGCCATTCTTCGTCATGCGGATCGCCAGTTCGATGGATTGCAGCACTTCGTTTTCCGTAATGCCTGAAAGAATGAAATTACCTTTATCCAGCGCTTCCGGACGTTCCGTCGAAGTTCGGATCGCGACGGCAGGGATCGGCTTGCCTATGCTTAAGAAATAAGACGACTCCTCAGGTAAAGTGCCGCTATCCGATACGACGCACATGGCATTCAACTGCAGCTTGTTGTAGTCCAGGAAGCCCAGAGGCTTGTGCATGATAACGCGTTTATCCAGCTTGAACCTGCTTTGTTTCAGCCGGTTGGCGCTGCGCGGATGACAGGAATAGAGGATAGGAACATCGTATTTTTCTGCCATCTTATTGATTGCGGTAAAGAGCGACTTAAAGTTTTCTTCTGTATCGATATTCTCTTCCCGATGAGCGCTTAAAAGGATATATTTTCCCTTTTCCAGTCCCAGTTCTGTCAAGATATCGGATGTTTCGATTTCCTTGAGATGGGCTTTCAATACTTCCGCCATCGGCGAACCGGTCACATAAGTCCTCTCCTTGACGACACCGGAAGCATTCAGGTAACGACGGGCATGTTCGCTGTAGCACAGATTCACATCGGAGATCACATCCACGATGCGGCGGTTCGTCTCTTCCGGCAGGCATTCATCGAAACAGCGATTTCCTGCTTCCATATGGAAAATCGGGATGTGCAGACGCTTGGCGCCAATGACGCTTAAGCAGCTGTTGGTATCGCCCAGAACCAGCACCGCATCCGGTTTCACCTTACACATGAGTTTGTATGACTTATCGATGATATTCCCGATGGTTGCCCCAAGATCATCTCCAACCGCATCCAGATAATAATCCGGTTCTCTTAACCCTAAATCTTTGAAGAAGATCCCGTTGAGTTCATAATCATAATTCTGCCCTGTATGCACAAGGACCGTTTTGAAATATTTATCGCACTTTTTGATCACTTCGCTCAGCCTGATGATTTCCGGTCTCGTACCGACGATGATCATTAATTTCAGCTTGCTCATTCATACCTCCTCATAGAACGTATCCGGTCTTTCTTTATCCAGCCATTCATTGGCCCACATGAGTGTGACCAGCTTCTCTGTATCGCTCAGATTGATGATGTTATGCGTATATCCCGGAAGCATATGCACGGGCTCCAACTTCTCTCCGCTCACTTCAAATTCCATGATTTCCTCCGTGCCGATCTTCCTCTCCTGGATCAGTCCGTGTCCGCTGACCACCAGGAAGAACTCCCACTTCGTATTATGCCAGTGCTGACCCTTGGTGATGCCCGGATTGGAAACATTGACCGAGAACTGCCCGTTGCTTTCCGTTTTCAGGAATTCCGTAAAGGAACCGCGATCATCTTTATTGCCCTGCAGCGTGAATTTCACTTTTCTCTCAGGCAGATAAGACAGATAGGTCGAATACAGTTTCTTCGCGAAACTGTTCTTCGGGATCGCAGGCATGACGAGCGTTTCCGGTTCTTTACTGAATTCATACAGAAGATCCACGATCTCTCCCAAAGTCTGCTGATGCGTGACAGGAACGAAGCACAGTTCGCCTTCGCGGTGCTCCTGTCCTTTCAGCGCTTCAAACATCTCATCGATGATGTCATCGATATAGACCAGCGTCAGCTGCGTGTTGCGGTCATTGACCTGGATCGGCAGATCATTGGCGATATTGTGGCAGAAGGTAGCGACCGCGCTGTTGTAGTGGGGACGGCACCACTTGCCGAAAACATTCGGAAAACGGTAGACCAGCACACGGATATCATTCTCTTTGCCATAGGCAAGCAGCAGATCTTCCGCTTCCTTCTTGGACCTTCCGTAATCGTTATCCAGAGCAACCTGGGTCGAGCTCGACAGCATCACCGGCGCTTTGTTTCCATGTTTCTTCAGCAGATTCAATAGTTCCGCAAGAAAACTGTGATTGATATTGAATTCTTCGACATCCTTCGGACGGTTGACTCCTGCCAGATGGAACACGAAATCGCATTCGGCGCAGTACTGTTCCAGAAGTTCCTTTGGCGTATCAATATCATAAGTAAAGATCTCATCGATCACGACATCTCTGGAACGGTCTTTATTTTCCTGTAAGTTTTTCAGATTGGCGACCAGGTTTTTTCCGATAAAACCCTGCGCGCCTGTAACCAGTATTTTCATCTCTTTTATTCTATTTCAAAAATATTTATTTATAAAGTTCTACTCATCCGATCAATAATAAAAACCGTCTTGTTTCTGTCGACGGCCTTTATCTGTATCTAGCGTTTTACGACCTGATAGATCAGCAGGTCGATCACTTCCTTGTATCTCTCATAACCGGAATAACCGAAGAGGAAGATGCCGGCATCTTCGTTCTTCAGACGCAGATAGCCAAATGGCTGATCCGGCTGATCCGTGTAATACGCGTAGCAGAGCGTTGCAGGATATCCGTCGATCTCGAGCTCTTCGCGTTCATATACAGCGAAATAAGGTTTGTCCTGGGTCATCATGTCATCGAAATAATCGATATCGGATACTTCGATCGTCAGGATGCAGATCATGGACTGATCATCGGCGATCTCCCTGTCATAGATGAATACAAGAGGTTCCGCTCCGGAAGTATTCACGATCAGATCATACTTGCTGCGATCCTTCAGATCCATCGACAGGATGACGTTCTTCGCGGTGATTCCGACCGCCATCTTGCGCAGGAATTCGTTCTCATCAAACGCAGGAATGACAGTCTTGTCGAAATCAGAGAAATCGATATCGATCTCAAAAGAATAGATATCATTTATGTTCTTCCCAAGGATGATCATTTTCTCGATCTCTTCTTGCTTGCTGATGGAGAAAGAAAGATCCGTAAACAGAAGGTCGACCAGATCGGAATCGCCAAACATGTCTGTCACCAATACATTGAAAAACAGATGATCCATCAGGAAAGAAACGATCGCGTTCTGGCTTTCTTCTTTGACTTTTGCCTTTATGACGCTGTTCTCCGTTTCGATCGTTTCGAAGAAGCTTAGAAGCTTATCCGCACGGTCTTCTGCGGTCAGATCTGCCGTCGTGACCTCTCTGTCATCGCGGTATTTCTCACTTCCGGTATCGGTCAGAACCGTTCCGTTCCCCAGGGTCCATCTGCTGTAAGGATCATCTCCCTCTACCGTACAGCTGAAATCCAGATAGACGATATCATCTGCCTGAGAGCGGTCCTGTCCTTTTTCGATCTTCATCAGATAATCGAATTCATGCGATCCGGCGGCTCCGCCATCCATCTTGACCGTAGCGTCCGCGCTGTAAGAAAACAGTGCGCTTTGCCTGTTATAGGCATTCTTCAGAAGATCTTCAGGGCTGATGCTTTTGCCGCAGGCGCTCAGCAGCAGTACGGTCAGCAGTACGATAATGCTCTTTTTCATTTGTTCACCTGTATCCTATTGGAACATCTCCAGTTTCTTGAGAAGTTCCTTCATCTCTTCCACATCCAGTCTTCTGGTATTGTGGGAATTGTATTCTTCAGCTTCATCCAGTCTGGAAGAACCTTTGCTGATGTATCTGTCATAGTTGAGATCGCGGTTATCGGCAGGAATGCGATAGTAGTCACCGAGATCCTCCGCTTTGACCATATCCTCTTTGGTCACCAGGACTTCATACAGTTTCTCGCCATGGCGCGTACCGATATTGACGGCTTTCGTATCTTTGTCGCCTTTCAGTTCGATGATGGCTTCCGCCAGCGTGCCGATCGTGGCAGCCGGAGCTTTCTGTACGAAGAGATCGCCCTGCGTTCCGTTCTTGAACGCGAACAGTACCAGTTCGACCGCCTCATCCAAAGTCATCATGAAACGGGTCATCTCCGGATTGGTGATGGTAATCGGCTGCTTGTTTTCGATCTGTTCCACAAACAGCGGTATCACCGAACCGCGCGAAGCCATGACATTTCCATATCTGGTCAGGCACAGTACGGTATCTTCTTTCTGCAGCTGTCTGGATCTGGCGATCACATTCTTTTCCATCAGCGCCTTGGTCATGCCCATGGCATTGATCGGATAAGCCGCTTTATCGGTCGAAAGGAAGATCGCTTTCTTGACCCCGTGTTTCACACAGGCATCGATGACATTGTCGGAACCAAGGACATTGGTCTTGACCGCTTCCAAAGGATAGAATTCGCAAGAAGGAACCTGTTTCAAAGCAGCCGCATGGAAAACATAATCGGCCCCCTTGAAAGCATACTCGATCGACTTGTAGTCTCTCACATCCCCGATATAGAATTTCAGCTTCTGCGCATATTCCGGATACTTCTGCTGATACTCATGACGCATGTCATCCTGTTTCTTCTCGTCGCGCGACAGGATACGGATCTCTCTGATATCGCTTGTCAGAAAACGCTTTGCCACCGCGTTTCCGAATGAGCCCGTTCCTCCGGTAATCAGTAGTACTTTATCTTTAAACATGGGAATTCCTCCTTTCGAAGACTCCTTTCAATAAGATCGCATCCGCTATTAGTTTAGCATTTTCTCTGGTATCTTTCATCGCAAACAGACACAGGAAATTCGTGATCAGCTGGGTGAATACCGCAGCCATTGCCGCACCGATCAGGCCATAGGCTTTGATCAGGAAATAGTTCAAAGCGATGCTGGTCAGAGCGCCAACCAAGGAAATGACCGTCTCATATCTGGTTTTTCCTTCACATTGCATCCAGATCGTTCTGGCCACGCCGATATAAGAGAATGCGGTACTCCAGGCATAGATCTTCATCGGCACGGATGCTTCGATGTATTCTGCTCCATAGATGATCAGTATGATGATCCTGGAAAGCAGCGTGATCATGACTGCAGCCAGGACGCTGATATAGAAAATGATGGCATAGAGCTGTTTCAGCTTCTTTTCGAATGCCTCATGATCGCTCTTGTGCGTATCGATGATGACGGGACTCAAGGAATCGATGATGGCGGTCAGAACGAAAGGCCATGCGTTGCAGAGCATCGTTGCCGCGGCATAATAGCCGACACTGGTTTCATTGACCATCTTGCCCAGAAGAAGCGTATCCGTCACTTTGCCGTAAATGACGACCAGCAGTCCCGCAAAGATATAGTAGCGGCTCTTTTCCAGCAGCCGTTTCGCCATCGTCTTGGATACCCTGAAACCATGCCCATCTTTCTTATAGACCGTCAGAAGCAGGATCGCGATCACGACAAAATCCAGCGACATCGCCAAGGCAAAGAAACGATAATCCCGTTTCAATACGATACCGATGATCCGGATGATCGAAGTGATCACATAAGACGATGCATAGACCAGTCCGCTTTTCTTGGAAAGCAGTTTCGACTGATAGAAATACATGATCCCATCGAAGGACTGAAACATCAGTCCGATGGACTGCAATGTTGCAATGATGATGTATGTCTTTCCGTCGTTCAGTATTGATACCAGTCCGATCGAACAAAGCATGGAAACCAGAGAAGCAATCAGCCTGAGAACGATCATCGTACCAAGGATCTCGTCGTTGCGTTCCCTGTCATCGACCAGTTCTTTGACAGCGATATCATTCATGCCTAAAGCGCACAGCGGCAGAAAGAGCTGGATATAGGAATAGACATAAGTGATCTTTCCATATTCCGTCGGACCGAGATATCTCGTTACCAGCATCGTGGTAATGAAGGTCAGCGCCAACTGGAAGATGCGGCCAACCATGATCCAGGAAGCGTTGATGACGACTTTCCTGTTACTCATGGATCAGCCCCTCCAGCAAGCCATGGATGATGATGCCGATCAGAAGGAACAACGAAGCTCCTGTCATGATCGGTTCCAGAAACATCTGAATGACGATACAGGACAATACGCCCACCATCAGGATCTTGCAGTCCTGTTTCACCGATGCGCATGTATAGAAACGCCAGACATCCCGCACAAACAGAAATGAATACAGCAACATCAATAGATAGCTGACGATCCCCGCATAGTCGTAGATGTCGATCCAGAAGTCATGGACCTGCCCTTCCAGGATCGTACTGATTTCCTGATGGCCCCATAAGTGCCCAGGCATCAGACGCAGCGCCCCGAGATACAGCTCGATCCGCTTGTCGCTTAAGAAATGCTGGGAGAACTTCTGTATGATGTAGTAGTTATCCAGAAAATCGCGGCAGCCAAACAGATCGAACGAATAGAAAACGATCAGACCGCCTACGATCAGCACAAGGATCCCTGTCAGCAGCAGGAAACTCTTTCTCAGCTGTTTCGAACCGCTTTTCAAAATGAACACTTCATAGAAGAAAGACAGAACGAAAGCGATCCCCAGCATCATGAACGGCGTACGGCGTCCGATCACGACCAGATAAAACATTGCCGTCACGAATACAAAGAAACTCAGAGATCGGATCTTCTTATCCTTCTCATGAAAAAACAGATAATACAGACATCCTGCCAGCAGATCGATATTCAATGCGGTCGCCGTATTGGAGATCTTCTCTCTGGTCCAGATATCGTAATGGGTCCCGGAATGGAAGAAACCCTGGGAACCGTGGACGATGAACTCATAGATGCTGCTGAGTATGATATGAAAGCCCATGCTTAAGGCAAGGAGATAGATGATCTTCTTTACGTTATCCTCATTCGGATGACGCATATTGCTTCCGATATAGTAAGCCATCGGACAGGTAAAACCCATCACGGCATAGAAATCTTTATTCGAGAACGCATAGAAACTGACCGCAAACAGACACAGCGCGATGAATACGAATGGATCATGCACATGGAAAACAAGCTTGTGATCGATAAACAGCAGGAAACAGATGATCGGCAGGATCAGCTGGCCGTAATGCAAAAAGTTGATTCCCGTCAGGAAAATCAGGATGTCGATCAGGAGATCCAGATACTTGTTGTCAGACCAGATCCGTTTCATTCAACGATACTCCCATAAAAATCTTCCAGCCATTTCGCTGTCGCATGGACATCGAAGCCAGCCTTGATTATATCTTCTTTCGTATCGCGCCGCAATGTGAAATCCTCTTTCATCGCTTCGACCCAGACAGGGATTTCCAACGGAAGAAAACTGCACAGACCCGTGATATTGACATTCTCATCGCATCGATTACTTAACAGACAGCGGATGCCGGTAGCCTGCGCTTCGACGGCAGCGACGCTCAATCCTTCGAACAGAGAAGGCATCAGGAAGCAGTCTGCCATCTGCAGGAGTTTCTCCACATCGTTCCGGTATTCCAGGATCGTGACATGATCCACAAGATCCAATTCACTGATCCTGCGATCAATATCCTGCCGCAGTTCCCCATTGCCTACCAGAAACAGATGACTGTTCCTGTCTTCTTTCAAATATTCCGCATATGTTTCCAACATGAACAGGTGATTCTTCTGTGTATCCATCCTTCCGACCTGAATGAAGACCTTTTCCTCCGTCAAGCCGAACATCTTCCGGTATTCCTCGCGGATCTTCCTGTTGAAGGTAAAACGGTCGGTATCGATGGCGTTGTTCAGGACATGGAAATGGTCCCCGTTGACGATCTTTTCGCCAAAGAGCCATTCTCCCGCTTCCCTGGAACAGCCGATGTACTGGTCCGCCTGATAACGCAGCGGATACTGCAGCACGTTCTTCGCAAGCGAAGCGATCCCCTTTCCATTGGAAGTGTTATGGGAATGAATGACCGTTTTCAAGCCATGCTTCCTGGCAATCGGAAGATACAAAGACGCATAGCTTCTGGAATGAGAATGCAGGATCTGATAGTCGGGATGTTCCGTAAAGAAACGGTCCCAGGCTTCTTTGATCTCTCTGACATTGGTTCCCTTGAATGTAGGCATCACATAGATCTTCGATCCTAACGATTCGATGATATCCGCCATGCCTGAAAGCTCCGGATGATCGATGATAAAATCGCAATGCACCTTCTTCTGATCCATTGCTTTGCACAGATTCACGATCATCGCCTGAGAGCCTCCATAAGTAAGGCTTGCGATCATTTCCAAAACTTTTACCGGTTTACTCATAAATCGCTTCCAGATATTTATCGATCACGATATTGCGATCGAACTGTTCCTCTACTTTCTTGCGTCCGTTGATGCCCAACTGTTTCCGTTCTTTCGGACTTAATAAGATGAATCTTTCGATCTTATCGATCAGATCTCCAAGATCTCTCTGTTTCACCACAAAACCGTTGATCCCGTCATCGACGATCTCCCTGCAGCCGGGACGGTCCGTCGTAATGATCGGCCTTCCGCAGGCCAGAGATTCCAGAAGCACATTGGACATGCCTTCCGGGTAATAAGTCGGATGCACGGTACAGTCGATCATCTGATAGATCGAAGCCATGTCATCGACTCTGCCATGACAGATGACGATCCCTTTTTCTTCCAGTTCTTTTACCAGTTCCCTGTAGTTGTCCTCATCGTCTCCGCACAAGTGGAAACGGGTCTGAGGATACTTTTCCCTGATTGTCTGGGCAGCCTGCAGATAGAGCTCGAAACCCTTCTCTTTCATCATTCTTCCGACGTAGACAAAATCGATCGTATCCTTCTTGGGTAGTTCTGCAGGTGTGAAACGGCTGAGATTCACCCCGGAACCGGGAATCAGTTCATAGCGGTCTTTGACGATCCCTTTTTCTTTCATGAAATCAAGATTTGCTTCATTCTGAAAGAAGATCTTCTTCGCTTTTTTCAGACCCATCCTGTACAGGATGGAAGTGATGGTCTGCAGGATGCCGCCGTTCTCTACTGCGGAGCCAAGACCGGTCACATTGGCGATGTAAGGAACCTTCTCCAGCTGGCAGGCCATTCCGCCATAGACGTTCGGCTTGATCGTATATGTCAGCACCACATCCGGTTTTATTTCTCTTAATAGTTTTCTGTAATGATTCATCAGTGAGAGATCTTTTAGCGGGTTTGTGCCTCTCCGTTCGATCGGCGTATCCAGAAAGACACAGCCCATTACGATCATCTTCGGCACGAAGGATCCGTTTGGAAGCGAAATAAAAACTTCGTGTTTCTCTGCCAGCATCTTTTCCAGCAGTTCTCCACGGAATTTATATAATCCCACATCGTTGTTTGCGAGGATCAGGATCTTCATTTCTTCTTTGCCGGAATACCGATATAGGTACCCGCCTCCCTGATATCATCGACGACCAGTGCGCCTGCACCAATCAGGGCATCCTCGCAGATCGTAATATTGTTTATGATGGAAACGCTCATTCCGATGAACGTGCGTTTTCCGATCGTTACGGTTCCTGCCGTATGGGCATTGACCGAAATATGGACATATTCATTGATCCGATTGTCGTGATCGATCGAAGCGCAGGTATTCACGATGACCCCGTCTCTCAGTACGGTTCCGGAATTGACGACGGCTTTTGCCATGACCACGACACCCTTGCCAATCGTCACATCTTCGGCGATGACCGCGGCCGGATGGACCAGCGTGATGATCTCTTTTTTCATTCTTAACGAGATCTTTTCCCTGGTCGCGTTGTCTCCGATCGCGATAAAAAGATCATAATCCTCATATCCCTTGAAATCATGAATGACCTGATACGGACCGAGAACGGACTTGCCTAAATCATCATCATAGAAGATGATCTCTTCATAGCCGTTAAGTCTGGCGATATCCGCTGCCACCTTCCCGTGACCGCTAGCGCCATAAATGACCAGTTTCTTATTCATAAATCAGTTATTCCCCGTAAAAAGATCCGCCGTCGATGAACCTTCCGCATTGATCCCTTCATGTTTCAGGACATTCTTCACCGTCTTTAAGATGATCCCGAGATCTCCCAGCAAAGTGATATTATTCACGTACATGAGATCATACTTGAATTTATCATCCCAAGACAGAAGATTCCTGCCATTGACCTGCGCCAGACCGGTCAGTCCCGGACGCACATCGTGACGGTGTCTCTGTTCCTCGTTATACAAAGGCAGATACTGTACCAGCAGGGGTCTTGGCCCTACGATGGCCATATCTCCCTTCAGGATATTGAGCAGTTCCGGAAGTTCATCCAAGGAACTGCTTCTGAGTTTCTTGCCATATCTATTCAGGCGTATCTCATCCGGAAGATAGTTTCCGTTCTCATCTTTTTCCTCGGTCATGCTGCGGAATTTGATGAGCCTGAAGATCTTGCCATCCTTGCCGGGTCTCTCCTGGGTAAAGAAGGGATTCCCTTTCATCTTGATCCTTCCCAATACGATGAGTACCAGAAAAAGCGGTGATAAAAGGATCAGCGCGATCAGCGATAACAGGAAATCAAATACTCTTTTCAGACAGTTCTTATACATTTACTCAAAACAGCTCTTGATGACGTCGATGACGATCTGCTGCTCTTCGGCAGTCATCTTGATATCGGAAGGAAGGCACAAGCCTCTGGAGAAGATATCCAGTCCTACGTCCAGTTTCTTGCCCTTATCGATGTAGGCATTGCTTTGGCCGCGTCCGTTGCCGTTGACAGTCACGAAGGCATTGTTCCGATAGATCGGCTGCAGATGCATCGGTTTCCAGATCGGACGGCCCTCGATGTTGCAGGAAGCCAGCGTCTCCAGGATCTCCGTCGGACAGGACTTGCCCTTCTCATGGACATACAGCGCTTTCTGGTCGTCACGTACCTGTTCACACATGGCGTCTTCGTCGATGATCAGACAGCTCAGCCAGAAGTTCGGCTCGCTCTTTTCCGCATCATACGGATTCATCCTGACCGGAAGATCTTTGAGACCTTCCTTGTATCGTTCATAGATCGCTCTCTTCAAAGCGATATGTTCCTTCAGATAAGGGAACTGGCCTCTCACAATGCCCGCAATGATATTGGACATGCGGTAGTTGTAGCCGACCTCTTCATGCTGGTACCATGGGGCCGCTTCCCTGGACTGGGTGCTCCATTTGCGGACCTTGTCGGCATCATCTTTACTGTCTGTCAGAAACATGCCTCCGCTGGATCCCGTAATGATCTTGTTTCCATTGAACGAGATACAGTTGTAGGAACCCAAAGTGCCTGTCTCGACCCATTCCCCATTCAGCTTATATCTTGCCCCTAACGATTCACAGGCATCCTCGATGATGATGATCCCGTGTTCATCGCAAAGTTTCTTTATTTCTTCTGCCTTACCCGGTGTTCCATAGAGATGAACCATCACATAGAGTTTCACTTCCGGATACATCTCGATCGCTTTCTTTAACGCTTGAGGATCGGTATTCCAGGTATCATATTCGCTGTCGATAAAGATCGCTTCCCCATCCTCATAAGCGATCGGATTGATCGAAGCATCGAACGTCATATCCGTCGCAAAGACTTTCTTCCCTGACAGGACGCCTTCATTCGGCTTCGCCTGACCATAGAGTTTCTCTCCCGCCAGCTTAGTCGCCAGATGCAGCGCGCCGGTCCCCGAGCTCAAGGCTACGGCATATTTTACGCCGAGATATTCGGCCATTTCTTTCTCAACTTCATCGATATTCTTGCCTACGGTCGTGACCCAGTTGGTATCAAAAGCTTCATTGATATACTTCTGTTCCTCGCCATGCATCGTAGGAGTCGCCAGAAACACTCTTTTCTCTAATGGTTTTCTTTCCATATCTATTCCTCGTTTCTTGTATATGTCGGGACGGTTTCTGCCGATAGTTTCAGCAGTCGTTCTTCATCATTGTCATAGGATGCTTCATAGAGTTCTTTCAGCTGTTTCAGGAATCTGTCCTCATCGATATCCAACGGCTCTCCGATATAGATCAGATCATTCTCCGTCTTCTTGTTTCCTTCGGCATCCATCAGTTTTTCTTCATACAGTTTTTCCCCGGGTCTGAGTCCGGTATAAACGATCTTGATATCCTCATCCGGTTTGAATCCCGAGAGTTTGATCAGGTTGCGGGCCAAAGTATCGATCTTGACCGGCTCGCCCATATCCAGGATGAAAATCTCTCCGCCCTTGGCATAGACCCCCGCCTGCAGGACCAGCGATACCGCTTCCGGAATGGTCATGAAGTAACGGATGATGTCCGGATGAGTGACCGTGACAGGACCGCCTGCTTCGATCTGTTTCTTGAACAGAGGAATGACGGAACCGTTGGAACCCAGAACATTCCCGAAACGTACCGCGACAAATTCCGTCCGGCTTTCCAGATGATCGGCACTCACTTCCGAGAAACAGTCTTCGACGACCGCCAGTTTTTCCGTTTCCTTGTTTTGGATCAGTTTCGCGAACGTCTGAATGACCATTTCGCACATGCGCTTGGAGGCACCCATGATATTGGTAGGATTGACAGCCTTATCCGTAGAAATCAGAACGAAACGTTCCGTACCATATTTGGTAGCGGCATACGCCGTCTTGAAAGTGCCGATCGTATTGTTTTTGATGGCTTCGCAAGGCGAAGCTTCCATCAGCGGAACATGTTTATGGGCTGCCGCATGATAGACGATCTGCGGACGGTAACGGTCGAATACCTGGTCGATCCGCTTGGAGTCTCTCACGGAACCGATCAGCACGACCAGATCCAGTTCCGGATGATCGCGCTTGAGTTCCTGCTGAATGTCATAGGCGTTGTTCTCGTAGATCTCGAAAATGATCAGCTGCTTCGGATGATGCTTGCTGATCTGACGGCAGAGTTCCGAACCGATGGAACCGCCTCCGCCTGTGACCATGACGACCTTATCCCTGACAAAATCCGCGATCTCCTCGTTATTGACATTGACCACATCTCTTCCCAACAGGTCTTCGATCGCGACGCTCTTCATCATGCTGACAGAAACATCGCCATTGACGATCTGCTGAATGCCAGGCAGTACCTTGATCTCGCAGCCCGTTTCCCGGCAGATATTCAGGATATCCCTTTTCTGCGCATTCGTGCTGGATGGGATCGCATAATAGATCTTGCTGATATTGTATTTCTCGACATTCTTCAGGATATCGTCTCTGCCGCCGACAACCGGCACGCCATCGATGTAACGGCCGAACTTGTTGGTATTGTCATCGATGATGCAGACGACTTTCGCCGTCGAATCCATATTCTTGTTGATGTCGCGCAGGATCGTCAGGCCCGCATCGCCCGCTCCGATCAGCATGACATTGGTATTGTTCTTGTTATTTCTTTGCTGACGTTTCAGCAGGATCACGAAACGATACGAAAAACGGATGACTGCCGCAAACATCGCTTGCAGGAGGAAACCGATCACATGATAGGAACCTGGCATTCTTGCCCCGAACAGACGGGTCAGAACGAAATTCAGAATGCCGCATGTAAATGTCGCGATCGCGATATTGATCAGTTCATTGTAGCTCGCAAAACGCCAGATGCTGCGATAGAGTTTCATGAACCAGTAGATCACGATGCTCAGGATCGCAAACGGAATGATGAATTTGTAGTAAACAAGAAGATAAGCCTGCGGAATCGACAGATAGCGGAAATCGAAACGCAGCCATAATCCGAAGAAATAAGAAAAACAGATCGTTACGAAATCATATATGATCAGAAAGAGCGCAATGACCTTCCAATGTTCAATATAAAAAGCACGAGTTTTGCTCATGCCTTTATTTTACAACATATTACTTTTTATAACAAAGCAGTCGTTTTTTGTGTTTATTGTCCGGGATCTTTCCGGCTCGCTGTTCTTCCGACCGTCCATGGCAGATATCGGTTGATAAACATCGTCGGAATCAGCAGAATCAGTGCTACGACAGCCGTCATCGCGAAACAGAAGAGCGCTGACAGCAAAGGGTTTGCGGCAAGGCTTTGATACGGTCCGGACACAAAATGCCTGAAGCATGCTTCCAGGGCGGTGATCGCTTTATTGTGCAGACAGAAATAAATCAGGGTATTGCTTCCGATATAAAGCAGGAGTCTGTTTGCAGGGGTCTTCTTTGCGGCCATGACAACAAGAATGATTCCCAGGATATGACAGATATGATCATAGAAAAAATCAAGGAACCAGGCAAAGGAAACGCCTGTGACATAAGGATAGTAGACAAGGAAGAGATAAGCCGCTACGATCAGCAGTTTCTTCTTCCAATCCAGTTTCTCATCAAAAGATGTTTCTGTATCTCTGAACAGATAACCCAGCACCATAAACAGCATGGCGGTCGGGATGTAGTCGATATGCCAAGGCAGATTGATCAATTTCCAAGGCAGCAGTTCCGGGTCCATGAACTGCTTGTAGATCTTTCTCAAGAAAGCCAGCACCGCACACAGCAGCAGAAGCTGCCCTTTCTCCTGTTTCTTCTCATACCAACGGATCACGAAATAGAATACCAGATAAGCCGAGAACAGCGCAGGAATGAACCACAGACGCTCGTCATAGTATCTTATCTGCAACAGATTCCTGAACAGTTCCGTCTTGAAATCACTGGCATGTTCCTTGAAAGAAAGGATATTCGACAGGATGATATTCAGATTGCTGTAAATGAACCATGGCAGGACCAGCTGCCGGACTTTCTTTTTGAAGAAATCAAAGAAGCCTTCTTTATGACGGTAAGTGAAACCGGAACAGAAAAAGAAAATGGCCAGATAGAATGGCGTAAAAAATTCCCTCAGAAATGACGGACAAGACTCGAAATGACTCAGCATCACAAAAAAGATGCCGATAAACTTGGCGATATCGACCCATTCGATCCGTTTCTTCCTGTCCTGTTCAGGGGAATAGCGTTTCATTACACAGATTATAACATGATGTATAATAACAATGATGAAAACCGTGGTTGAGGTCAACAGCAACAACTATGCTTCTACCGGAAACGTGGTATTGAATATCGCCGCTGCCGCCAGGAAACAGGATCTGAAAGTCTACACCTGCTGCCGCCGTTCCCGTTTCGGTCTGAAGTATAAATACGAGGACCAGATCTACATCGGAACCTGGCTGGATCGGGTCGTTTCCGAACGTCTGGCCTTTCTGACAGGATTGAACGGCTGTTTCAACGTGATTAATACCTGGCTTTTTATCCGTAAGCTGAAAAAGCTCAAGCCTGATCTGATCCATATCCATTCCTTATGTGAGAACTATCTCAATATCCGGATGTTTTTTTCTTATCTGAGAAAAAACGAAATACCGGTCATCTGGACCATGCATGACAACTGGGCATTTACCGGAAGGTGCGCGCAGTTCCGTTGCGAGAAATGGAGAGATGGCTGCGGCAGCTGTCCGCATCGTGACTTCTTCCCGCCGACCCTTGTGTTCGACCCAAGCGCCAGAATCTGGAAAGAAAGGAAACAGATCTACAACAGCCTGGATAGGATGACCATCGTTACGCCATCCAGGTGGCTGTCCGATCTGGTAAGGATCTCTCTGTTCAAAGACCATCATCCGATTCGCGTCATCAACAACGGCATCAATCTCGATATCTTTCAACCGACCGATTCCGATTTTATCGAGAAGCATCAGCTTCAGGGCAAACACATCGTCCTTGGCGTTGCCTACTGGTGGGATACCTGCAAAGGCCTCTATGTTTTTCTGGAACTGGCCAAACGTCTTCCGGATGATTACCGTATCGTCATGGTTGGCACGAACGAAGAAACGGATAAGCTGCTGCCTGACAACATCATTTCCATCCATCGCACCCAGAACCAGAAAGAACTCGCCGAGATCTATTCGGCAGCCGATGTCTTCGTGAATCCGACGACGGATGACAACTTCCCGACCGTCAACATGGAAGCGATCGCCTGCGGAATCCCGCTGCTGACTTATGATACCGGAGGCTGTGCGGAAGTCATCGACGAGACCTGCGGTTCGGCAGTCCCGATGGGAGACATCGACGCGCTCGAGAAAGAGATCTACAGGATCTGCGAAACAAAACCATACACGAAAGAATCGTGCCTGAAGCGCGCGCATCACTTCAACATGTATGATAAATATCAGGAGTATATCGATCTGTACAAAGAGGTACTCGAAACCGAATAGAAGGAGATTATTATGAAAATACTGGCAATCGGAGCACATCTGGATGACATCGAAATCGCCTGCGGCGGAACGCTGTGCAAGGCGGTAGAGAATGGCCATGACGTCAAAGTGCTTATCATGAGCAAATCCGGTTATACGAACAAAGAAGGAAAGGTGCAGCGATCCGATGAGCTTGCGGTCGAAGAAGGCACGAAAGCCTTGAATACCCTTGGCATCACCGACATCGAGATCCTCGACTTCCCGACCAAAGATATCCCTTGGACCTCCGACGTGGTCAATGCGATCGATGTCTGCATCAGCGACTATGATCCCGATATCATCTTCACCCATCATCCGTTCGATACCCATCAAGCACACGCCGGCGTCAGCAATGCCACGATTTCCGCGGCCCGCAGAAGGAATACGATCTTCTTCTATGAACCGATCTCTCCATCGGGGAGATCCTATGTGGCCTTCAAGCCGCAGCTCTATGTCGACATCAGTTCAACCATCGAGCAGAAGATCGCATCTTTGCGTGAACACAAGTCGGAATACCACAAATTCGGCGGCGAAGACTGGATCGACGGCGTGCATGCGCGTTGCGGTTTCAGAGGCTATGAGATCGGCAAGAAGTATGCCGAAGCCTTCGAGGTACTGCGTATCGAATCTACTTTCGACAAGAATTTCAGCCTGTAAGGAGTCCGCATGAATGCAAACAATCGCCTCGATGGACATCTGGTCATTCTCGTTTCCATCGAACACTATAATCCTCTCAGCATGATCCGCGGTTTAGGAAAGAATGGGATCGATCCGATCTATATCGCCATCAAAGGCAAAGGCAAGATCGCTTCTTCCAGCCGTTATGTTTCCGTATGCCACTACGTAGAAAGCGTCGAGGAAGCTTATGAGTTCCTTCTGAAAGAATATGGCAACGAAGAACCGAAACCTTTCGTGCTGACCGGCGACGACAAGACGATCGCCTATCTGGATCGCCACTATGAAGAGCTCAAGAATCATTTCATCGTTTTCAACGCAGGAAAAATGGATGGGATCATCGAATACATGGATAAGTCAAGGATCCTGGAAATCGCCCGTAAGCATGGCTTGAATGTCCTTGAAACGAAACGTGTGCCAAATGGCACGATTCCGGAAGATCTTGTCTATCCCGTCATCACCAAGTCCATTTCTCCGGTCATCGGCGGATGGAAATCCGATGTCTTCATCTGCGAAAACGAAGAGGAACTGAAAAAAGCCTACGCTTCCATCAAGACTCCGGAAGTTATCCTGCAGAAATACATCGACAAGAAAAACGAATATGCCATGGAAGGTTATGTGATCGATCATGGCAGGAAGGCATACTATGGCGTTGCCATGACCTACAACTACCTGATCAAAGGCTACTACAGCCCGTATTTCACGGTACACAACGCAGACAAAGAAGAGATCAACCGGAAACTGTCGGAAGTCTTTGCAGAAATCGGATTCGAAGGCATCTTCGAAGTCGAATTCCTGATCGATCAGGATGATACGCTATACTTCGGCGAAATCAATTTTCGTAATTCGCCATGGTCCTATCCGACCGTATTCCTGAAACAGCCGATCATCGTAGACTGGATGAAGTCGATGCTGAAGGGTGAGATCGTTTCCGAAACTCCTGTGATTCCTGAAAACTACACGGGCATGAATGAACCGGTCGATTATGAAAAAAGAGTCAATGGCGGCATGATCTCTCAGGCTCAATGGCTCTATGATTTCAAGAAAACGGATGTGACATTCTATTACGATCCCGATGATCCAAAACCATACTATCTGATGATGGATCACTTCGATCAATACAACTGATAAGCTCTTCGGAGCTTATTTTTTTAGGTAAAGCTTTTCCAGATTACGGATCTCTTTATGCATATCGTAATCATCGAGATTGCCGTAATGATCGATGTTGCCTTTCGGATCCAGCAAAGCTTCGACCCAGACTTTCATATCATCATCGAGACTCAGACGGGTGATATGAGGGCTCTGGTAGGCTTCTTGAGGAACCTGATCGGAGACTACGCAAGGCAGTCCTGCGACCTGCGCTTCGATCAGCACGATACCGAATCCCTCGAAACGGGAAGGCAGGATAAAGACATCCATCGCCTTCAAGAGACGCGGAATATCGTCGCGACTGATCAGTATTTTGACTTTGTCTTCGATCTGCAGATCGCGGATGAGCTGACGCAGTTCGTTTTCCTGTTTTCCTCTTCCTATCAGCAAGAGGCAGGCATCTTCCTTCGTTTCGAGAAGTTTGTTAAATACCTGCACGGTAAATTCCGGATTCTTCTGGTACGTGAAACGGCCGATCTGGCCGATCACATAGGTACTGTCACCGATTCCCAGTTCCTGACGTATCACATGTCTGTCTTCCGCGACATCACGGAATTTCGCGAAGTCGATACCGTTGCGGATGATTGCACAGTTATCGATACCAAACATTTCGTTGATCTCATCGGCCATATCCCGATGCAAAGCGATGATCTGCAGACCATTGTGATCCAAGAGATACCTGCAGGCATCCCGTTCGGCAGGTCTCTGATCGCCGATCAGCATCTCAGGCGGATTGTGGCAGGTAAAAAGGAGCCTGATTCCATCCAGACAGTCTCTGGCATGATAAAGCACTTCCAGCAGTTCCAGATGCGTATGGATCACATCCGGCTTCAGCTGCCTGATTGCCTTACGGAACAGACCCGCGACATATTTCTTTCCCAGCAGTCTTGCCAGGACTTTATTCACAAAAAACGATGGTTCATACATGGCGACGATCTTCACGCCGTTGCCGACCATCTGCTTATAGACATTGGACTCCGGCACGTAATCTTCGCACAGGACCGTCACATCGAAAAGCTCTTTATCCAGCAGCAAAGCATAGTCCTTCACCAGGGTCTCCGCTCCGCCATCCTGTATCCTTCCGATAAATTCTACGACCTTCGTTTTCATTCTTCGATCCTGTAGCACTTGAAACTGTGCGTCACCCGGTCTTCTTCTTCCGGGATGGTCATATAATCGCCAAAGAACGCGGTCAAAAACGCATCGTATCCTTTGGGAATGCAGAAAGTATGTCCCTCGAACTGTCCCTCTGCTTTCTCATAGACTTCCTTCGGCAAAGCGCCGGTAAACCCGTTCGGCGACCAGCGCATGCGGATGACATAATCGCTCTTGTCGTAATCATAGGTCATTGCATTCTTTTCAATCATGCGAACAAGATTCTTGCTTCCGATGATGCGCGGAATGATACGGAAGATCGCTTTCAGAGGATTCTTGCGTAAGAAGATCGGCTGATTCGAGAGTCTCAGCAGCATCTCCAGGAAACACTCTTTCTTATAAAGCTTATCGATGACCTTCTGATCGTTCACGATCCCATCCAGCGGAAAGATATCGATATCCACGCCAATCGGTTTGTTTTTCTTGTAGTCCGTATCGGCTTCATATTTAACGGTTTTTGGATCGTAGGCCTTGGCATAATACAAAAGTCCTGCGCTTGGCTTCAGGATCTTGTATGGGCCGTCATATTCGTTTAACAGACGGATATAGTCCGGTCTTGGCATCATGATATCGATGTCATCATCCCAGGGAATATAACCCTGATGCCTTACCGCTCCCAGCAAAGTCCCGACACTCAAAAAATATGTGAGATCATGTCTGTCACAGAAACCGGCGATATCGATCAGGATATCCAGCGATATCTTCTTGCATTCTTCCAGGGTCAGTTCTATCATGCTTCTTTTTTCTTCAGGAAACGGCTTAAAAAGTTTCTCTTGAGTTTGTTGATGAAATTAAACAAATCTTCTTTATAGAAAATGTAGTCTGTAACCAGCGTAAGGATCATCGCGATGATGGTCGTGACCGACGCATAAAGGATCCAGGTGAGCCAGGAATCCATGGTCGCAGGGATATAGAGCTGGGCAATGAAATAAACCGCAACCATGATCGCGAAACAAAGGAATGCGTGCTTCATAAAATAGCGGATATCGCGATACATGATGTTGTTGGAAAGATAGATCACATACTGCAGGGTACGGAACGCCATGGCTACCAGCGAGCCCAGCGCGACACCGATCAGTCCAAACAGGATGACGCCGACCACCGATACGACGATATTCAGCACCGCTTCCGTAATGGCGCCATTCCTGGTCTGTTTATAATGCCCTGCCGCAATCGTAATGACCCGGTAAGGCACACGGAAACAGTTGAAAACGCCGCCCAGGATCAGCAGGAACGAAAATAACGGACGGATGTATTCGATGTCCGTGACCTTCCTGGTATAGATCGCCACAAACGGCAGCATCATGACCAGCGTCACCGAATACAGCACGGAAGTAAACGAATAGATGATCAGCTCGAAGATGCTCAGATTGGTATGCATCAGTTCGATCTCGTTACGCGCATACATATCGCCGAACGCACTGCCGAAGCCGATCGTGAATTTGGTAACGATCTTCTTCAGGTTCGCGATGACGTAATGATAAACGGTATAAACGGAAACTTCCGGGATCGTCGCAAACAGCGTCAGGATGACGACATCCGTATTATTGTTGACGAAGGAAGCGACTTCATGCGCGGCAGCATCCCATTTCTGCGGGATACGGTCTTCCGAAGGCTTGATTCTGGAAATGATATGATACTTCTTCCTGCAATAGAAATACAGGAACAATGGCGTAAACAGATGCACCAGGGAGCTTCCCAGTTTCACGATATGCAAAGAGAAATTATTGTTGATGAGGATGATCGCAACGATCGTATTCATGATCGTCGTAATGATATCCAAGGTGCCTGTAATGTAGTCCTTCTGATCGGCTGCCAATAAAGTCTGATAAGTAAAACCGAAATAGTACTGGCCAAACGTGGAAATGGCGATGATAAAGATCAGAGAAGCCGTAAACCACCAGTCATATTCCTTGACGATAAAAGTCGGATAAATGATCGACAGAGACGCGATAAATAGGATGAAAATCAGCGAGATCTTGCGCATGAACTTCTCAGTCGAAGCCAGGACTTCGCTGATCTCCTGCGTGTTGTTTTCCGCCAGAGGCTTATACAAAGCAACCGCGGTCGCACCGCCGATGCCTGCTTTCATCAATGAAATATAAGAAATGAACTGAGTGATGGACTGCGTGATCCCGTTATAGACGGAACCATAGGTCGTCAAAATCATCTGGGGGACGACCAGACCGCAGATCAGTGCTACACCTTCGCTCATCAGGCTTGTCGCTACGGAGAGTAAAGCCCTTTGTGTTCTACTTTTTTTCATAATCACTATTATACTTGCTTACTTTCCGGAAGCAAGGAATCGTTTGAGACATTCTTCGTATTCTTCCAATGTTGATGGAATCATGACCTTATCTGGATCGCGGTGCTTACGGATGAAGGCTTCGATAACTTTTTCCATCATTTCAAAGTATTTCCAGTCATGCTCTATGACGATCCTGTATAGCAGGATCACATATGGTTCCTTATCGAAGAGGATCTTCGGAGTCAGACAGGCCGTGGAATGGATGGAAATGATCAGCTTCTTTTCAATCTGTTTCGTGTTGAGGACCTGCAGTTCCCAGATCTGCTTCGGATCGCTGCTTAAGAAGATCGTATCGTTTTCGGGATTGCGCGGATGCGGGCAGTATAATACCCTGTCCGGATAGCGTTCCAGACTCTGTAAAGCTTCTTCGCAATCGAAGCTTTGTTTTCCCTTGCGCTTGCTCAGATTCTGCGAGAGCCAGTAGATATCGATCTGCTTCGGATAATCGATCAGGAAGTCCCGGAACAGCTTCTGTACCTCTTTCAGGTGATCCTTATCAAACTTCGGGATCGGAACGACTTTATCCTTGTCTTCCCTGAAATACAGATCGGGCTCATTGATATAGATCTTCTTGTAGGCATAGAAATCTTTGCCATGATTGAACAGCTTATAGAACCACTTGTAGGACTTGGAACGCATCTCCAGATCGAAATAAGAAAAATAGCTTCCTGCCCCATCCTCCAGAAGATGCAACTCCGCTTTAGGATTCAGCTGCCAGATCGCGGCGATCAGCGGCATGAATTTCGGTGTGGCGATCACATCGTAAAGATCCTTCGCATCATTGATCTGATAGTAACGGGACAGATAACGCTTCGGAAAAACGATATCCGTTAAAGAAGACAAAACAGGGATACTCCCCTGCGTATCTTTCTTGCCTGCCAGCCTGACAGTCTTGAAGATTTTCTGCCCCTTTACGATTTCACACAACTCTTTCACGCCATCAAATGAATCCTGCATGATCAGATCGGCTTCATAGTTTGGAATGCTTTCAAAACCGTTCTGACGCTGATGATGCAGATTCAGGATATTCAGAAGCTGATATGCGGAATTTCCATAGTACAGATATCTCATGCGTTCACCCCGTTGATGATATCCAGCATCTGCCGGATCCGATTCCCCCAGGTATGATGTTTCATGACATAGTCGTAATTCTTATCCAGGATGGCATTATATTCCTCCTGATGCTTCTCATAGTAATCGATGGCTTCGTTGAAATCCTCATTGTTGTTGAAGCTGATCATCGCCTTGTATGGGAACAGCTCATCGAAAGTATCCGGTTTCATCCCGATGATCATCGTCTTGGATGCCATGGCTTCATAGTAGCGGCAGATCGTCTCGGAGATCGCTCCGGTCCGTTTGAAGTTCTCATAGGACTTCGGTACGCAGACGAAATATTTCGTTTTATTGATTTCTCTGGCCAGTTCATGGATATCCGGATAGATCATTTCATTGCGGTCTTTTCGATAGACATAGTTGTCTCTTGTATCCTCCAAGCCATGCTGTTTCAGATAAGCCAGGATCTTTTCATGCAGATCATCATTTCTTCTGCCCATCTGCATGAACATTCTTGTTTTCTTCTCGTCTCTTGGCTTGAAGATGCGGAAGTCGGCACTCAAAGGTACCCAGTAGGAATCATGTCCGGTTTCCTTGAAATATTCCGCAGATTTTTTGTAGCCAAAGAACAGATAATCGATCCCGATCTCGTCGATGACCTTCTCCCAATCCTGGAATTCCGGTTCCCAGCAGTCGTAGCAGAAGATCGCGGTTTTGTTTCCGGAGGCTTTCAGTTTCTTGAGAAGATAGGCGTTCTCCTTCAGATAAGGCAGATTCATCGTCACATAAAGAAAAACGCTGTCTTCGTGTTTCTTCGTTGCCCAGGATTCGTATAGAATCGGAAGATGCAGCTTCTTCAGGATACGGTTGAGATTCTTGATGACGATATTCTTATAAACGATACCGACACCCTCTTCCATCAGAAAAGCCTGCTCCTGTCCTTTGATCTGCGGAGCGCTGGCGCCTTTTTTAATATATGATTTCTGTTCCGATAAAATGATGATCCTCATTGATGTTCCCTGATGTAATCCTTGTAAGGCGTATCGGGATCATAAGTGATATTATCCCCATGCCAGAAGCCTCTTTCTTCGACCGGCGGGAGCTTCATATAATCGCCGAACTGTATCTTCAGCATTTTGTCATAGTTCTTCGGAACCGGGACCTTGATGTTCTCATAGTCCATCCAAATCGTCTCGGATACGTCTTCTTTCGAGAACCAGTTGTCGAAGCTGTCGTTATGGGTCAGCATCGCATACAGATCGGTCTTGCCTTCATACATGCGTAAAGTCTGATCGTATTTCTCCATCAGACGATCATAAGGAACAAGCTTGCAGAAGGTATTCTGGTACAGTTTCAGAATGATGCGCTGGCCCAGATTCCTGTGTTCCGTCGTCGCATAGTAGTGTTCCATCAGCTTGCCCAGGAATTTTGCCTTCCTGCGCTGTTTCGTGACCAGTTTCCTGTCATTGATGAACGCATCCATCACAAAGAGATCCAGATAGATGCCATTGTTGTAGTCAAGCGATTTTTCCCATCGCAGTATGCCCGTCGTATCGCTGTTACGCAGCCTGGAATAACCGATAAAGAACTGCCGGTCTGTTCTGGCATTCTGAAAGAAATAAGGTTCCTTGAACTCTTCCGGAGCGACCTTGCGCAGTTTTTCATAATTCTCCCTGGTCAGAAAGAAATCCATGTCGTCATCCCAGGGAATGAAACCGTTATGCCGGACGGCACCCAGCATGGTTCCTGCATAGACGAACATCTGAATGTCATGTTTCTTGCAGACATCCAGCAGATGATTCAGCATATCCAGCTCCACAGCCCAGAGTTTTTTCTGATCTTCCGATATCACATAATCGCATCTTGTTTCTTCTTCAAAGAAAGAAGCAGGAAAACGTTCATAAATATAATCTTTCATAAACACCTCTCAATCTATGCAGCCTCTGCTGAACCAGGCGATCGCTTCTTCGTAATCGTTATAAGTATCGATCTCTCTGGTTCTAACAAACTGCGTCTTCAACGGAAGCAGCGGCTCCAGCATGAAGTACAGATGCCTGTCATCCGGAGTCAGACGTTCTCTCCTGACCTGAGAGAGACCTGTCCATTCCAGATCGCCCTTCTCTCTGGAAAAAGCAATGACTTCTTTTTTCTCGTTCAGCTGCATCAGTACCGGATCATCCGTACCGGGAATGCATCCGCCGATCTTTTCTTCATTGTCATGAATGAAAGCTTTCATATCCTGGGGATTGACCAAAAGATCGCCATCCAGGGAAACGACCAGTTCTTTTGCGCACAGCAAAGCTTTGGAGAAACTCGCAGCCGTTCCGGTGGTCTTATAGTTGTAGTTGAAACAGAAAGTAAGATCTTTGCGGTATTCCTTGGCCACATCGATGACCTTCTGGGCCTGATAACCGACCACGATACGCACATCTTCCACTTCATCCAGCATTTCCAGCTGTCTTATGATCATCGGTTTTCCGCAGATATCGACCAGGGCTTTCGTCGAACCGATCCCCAGTCTGGTGCCCATGCCGGCACAGCTGATGATGACTGTCTTATTCGTTATCATAAAAGCCCCCTTAAGAAAGCCGCACACTTGTCTTCGTCATAGAACGCATAATCGATCACATTCAGCAGAGATGGAGCGATCGGACGTACACCGCCGTATCCTATCGCAATGGTCGCCTGCGCGGCCATTTCCGAATCGTTGTCCCCATCGCCGATCACGACCAGCGGTTCCTTGAAACTCTTCGCTGTCGCATATTTATTCCGGATGGTCAGCACTTCGCCGACCGTATCGTTGTCATCTCTGGCTGTCGAACAAAGGCAGTGATCCATCATTCCCAGCTTATTCATCAGACCGCTGATCCAGATATCCAGATTTCCCGTCACGACATAGCACCGGTCATGATTCTCCATCATGAAACGGACGATCTCTTCGTTCAAAGGGATCTCGCTGACCAGCTTGTTTACTGTTTTTACTGAAATCTGACTCAGGATCTTTACCCGCTTTAAAAAAGACTCCTCAAAAGGGATCTCCCCCTTCATCGTCGACTCCGTGACCGCCCGGATCTCTTTTTCCCGACCGATCAGCACCGAAATCTCCGGCAGGATCTCTTTCTTGGTCATCGTTGAATCCAAATCAAAAAGAAAGATATAATCACTCATCACGCACTCCAGATATCTTTGGAACCGTCTTCCAGTTCCACGCCATTGTCATACATTCCCACCAGATACGTATCCTCATGGTATTCAAACGAATGATAGACATATTCAGGGATGATAAACATATCCCCCTGCTTGATTTCATATTCTTCTCTGATGTCATCCTTCCAGACGATCAGCCTGAAACTTCCCGAGATGACATAGAAACACTCCTTGCTGTATTTGTGATAATGCCCGCCGCGAATTGAATCCTTCACGGAAACGATCGCATTCACCTGTTTCCAGCCATCATGAACCAGCTGGTTCAAGGAACCGGCTTCGTTTTCAAAGGTAAAATCAGGTTTCACAAATTCAATCAGCATTATCTTGTTAAGAACTTTCCTTTCTTGACCCTATCGCGCCAGTAGTCGAGAAGATCATGCATCGTCTTCTCGTAAGGGATCTCCGGTTCCCAGCCGGTATGGGCCTTGAATTTCCGGCAGTCCGGGATCTGCAGATCCGCATCGATCGGTCTTAATCTTTCAGGATCGACTTCGACCTTGATCTGATCCTTCATCGTAGAATAGGACAGCAAGGTTTCCAGCGTATCTCCTACCTCGCAGGTATAGGAACCGCCGATATTATAGTATTCGCCCGGAATCGGATCGATCGTCACTAGCATGTAGTACGCTCTCACCGCATCCCTGACATCCGCATAGGTACGAAGAGAATGCAGATTACCTACCTTGACTACCGGTTCGATCAGACCTTCTTCGATCATCGCGATCTGTTTCGCAAACGTGGACTCATGGAAGACATCGCCTCTTCTCGGTCCGGTATGGGTAAACATTCTGGTCGTCATGACCGTCATGTCGTAGGCTTCCGCATAGTATCTGCCTAACAGGTCCGTTCCGACCTTGGAGATCGCATAAGGAGAAGCGGGATGGAAACGGCATTCTTCGTTGATCCCGTCTTCCGGTTTCTGTTCCGGCGGGATGCGTCCGAAGACTTCGCTGGAGGCGCAGACATGGATCACAGGGCTGTAAGTCGGATACTGTTCCTTTACCACCCTTACCGCTTCCAGAAGTCTGCAGGTACCGAGGATATTCGTATTCAGCGTATCGATCGGTGCCGTGAAACTGGTCTGCGGATAAGATTGGGCAGCCAGATGGAAGATATAGTCGGGCTGTACCTTTTTCAGTACGTTGATCAGAGAGATCTCGTCGTTCAGATCGGCATAATCAAAGAAGACACGGTCTTTTCTGTTGACCCGATCCAGGAGATGTTCGACATTATCCAAAGGGGAACGCCAGCGGCAGACGCCGTAGATATCCCAATCGGTATTTTCTAAAAGATAATCGGCCAGATGGGAACCGACCATGCCGGTAATGCCGGTGATCAATGCATTCATAACGTTTCCTCCTGTTCATATTCTTCCGGTACGTAATAGATGACGGCCGTGCCTTCGTTTTCGAAATGGAACGGCACAGGCAGCAGATCCGAGAATTCCTTCCTGAAGCCTTCCTGCTTTTCCTGCGGCACGTAGAACAGCATGAATCCGCCTCCGCCCGCGCCCAGCAGTTTTCCTCCCAAAGCGCCTGATTTGAGAGCTTTCTCATAGATCGTATCGATCTGGGAATTGCTGATCTTGGAACCAGTCGTCCGCTTCAGCCGCCAGGATTCATCCAGCAGTCTTCCGAAATCATCCAGATCCCGTGTCTCATCTTTTAATATTTCCTCGGCTTCATCAACCATCGCTTTCATTTTCAGCAAGGTTTCCGTATTGTTTCCGATATTCTTCTTCGTATCATCCTGGATATCCGCAGAGAAACGGGAGAAACCCGTAAAATACAGCAGCAGGCTGTCATTCAAGGCTTTCTTTCTCTGTTCGGAAATCACGATCGGTGTCACGGTATAACCGTCTTTCTTGAAATCGATCCGGTTCAAACCGCCAAAAGAAGCAGCCACCTGATCCTGCAAGCCCCCCGATTCATTACACAGAACCCGTTCGACATAGATCGCTTCATCCGCCAGGGTCTGTTTGTCTTTCTTCTTTCCCTTCAGGCAATGGAACGCATTCAAAAGACCTACCGCAAACGAAGAGCTGGTCCCCAGGCCTGTTCTCGCCGGAAGATCGGCATCATACGTCACGATCAGTTCATGCATATCCAGATACTTCATCGCATTACGTACCAGGGGGTGTTCGATCGCATCCACGCCGGATACTCTTTCGATCCTGGAATAGGTGATCTGATTCTTATAATCAAAAAAACGTGGCAAATGTCTTACTGTCACGTAACAATACTTATCAAAAGTCGAGGACAATACCGCTCCCTCGTACTTTTCAAAAAACTCTCTAAGATCTGTCCCTCCTCCAAAGAAAGACATCCTGAACGGGGTTTTTGTGATGATCATATCATTTTCCAAAATAGTTTGTTTCCAGCATCAGGCATAACGCATGATAGACCGGAAGATGCAGTTCCTGTACCTTGAAAGTATCCGTTTCCGGAACCATGATACAGACATCGGCATAATTCTGCAGCAGACAGGATTTCTCACCGGTCAGAGCGATGATCTTCATGCCCAAAGCTTTCGCTACCACACAGGCATTGACGATATTCTCTGAATTCCCGGAAGTGGAGATTGCCAGCAGGACATCGCCTTCGTCGCCATAGCCAAGAGCCTGCTGCGCATAAACGCCTTTCGCATCCGCGTCATTCATATAGGCTGTCGTGATCGAAAGATGCGAAGTCAACGGGATCGTTCTTAACGGACGTTCCAGTTCTTTCGCCAGCTTTTCACCGCGTTTTTCATCGATCGCCATCATTTTCTGAGCGAATTCTTCCGTTACCGGACGGGCAAGCTTGAAACGCTTCATCAGTTCTCCTGCGATATGCTCGCTATCGGCAGCCGAACCGCCATTGCCGGCAATCAGCAGTTTCTTTCCATGATCATATGCTTCTTTCAGAATGAAATAAGCATCCTCGATCTCTTTTTTACAGACTTCCAGTCTGGAATAACGTTCCATCAGCTCATTCAATACAACTTTCACGGTTTCTTTCATTTCAGTCTCCTATGATTTCGTTGACGGCACTTAAAAGATTGCCATCTCTCTCTATTTTAATACATTTGCAGCCTGCATTACTACCTGCCAGGACATCGTTGTCGCTGTCGCCGATCATATAGGAAGCAGACAGATCGATATTGTAGGCATCTCTTGCCTTAAAAAACATGCCCGGTTTCGGTTTGCGGCAGTCGCAGTCGATCTTCAGTTCTTTGATCTCTCCTTCATATCCCTGATCAGGATGATGCGGACAGAAATACAATCCATCAAGATAAGCTCCTTCGTTTCCCAGGAGAGTCTCCAGCTTGTTGTGAATGTTTCTCAGTTCTTCAAACGTGACTTCCCCTCTTGCGATCACCGGCTGATTGGTGATGACGATACAGAGATATCCGGAAGCATTGATTTTCCGTATCGCTTCCGCGGAATGAGGGTTCAGTTCCATCTCATCGATATTCCTTAAGAATCCCACGAAATGATTGATGGTCCCATCGCGATCCAGGAAGATGGCCTTCTGCTTGTTGCGCAAAGATCTCGCACTGACCTTTCCGTTCAAATAATCTCTGCAGACCATCTCATAGCGTTCCGGCGTGCCCATGTCTTTGACATACTCGCTGGAACTGTAGGCATACATCCTGTCCCCGCATAACGGTTTCAAGACATCCCGATCCAGGTCGATTTTCTCTTTCCGGATTTCCTTCTTCAAGACTTCCGGAGAAAGGATATGCAGACCGGCATTGACCTTGTTCTGATAGTACAGGGGACGTTCATCTTCTTTCGCCAGCCAGGCGATGACCCTGTCATCTTCATCGGTAATGATCAGTCCGCTGTCATAAGGATGATCATTCGGATGCGTAAACAAACTGACCAGAGCGTTCTTTTCCTGATGGAAGCGGATGAAACGATTCACATCGATATCAAACAGCACATCTCCGTTGATCAGAAGAAAATCTTCCGTCAGCTGATCTTTCATCTGAAACAAAGCTCCGGCATTGCCTAAAGGCGTTTTCTCTTCGAAATAAGAGATCTTTACACCCAGATCATGGCCATTGCCGAAATGATCCATGATCGTTTCAGAAAGATGAGAAACGGTAATGATAAAATCCGTGATCCCCTGATCGCGAAGCGAAAGTATCTCCCTTTCCAGAAGAGGCGTTCCATCGATCGGTATCATCGGCTTGGGAATGTCGGAAACCAGAGAACTGATCCTGGTCCCCTTGCCTCCGGCCATTATTACGCATTTCATTCTTTGTACCTTGGTTTCTCGAATATATCCACAAAATCTAGATCCAGGATTTTTTTCAGCAGTGCATTGTCCATCAGCGTACTCGTCGCCCGCTTCGTCTCAAAGCCTGCCATTTTCTTATCCATCGTGATCGGAACGATCAGTTCGGGATCCAGTCCTTCTCTTGATGCGATGAGTTTCCCTACATCGTATTTGGAAAGATCCTGATCTCCGCATACATTGACGATCGGTTCGGTATTGCCGTGTTCGATCAAAGCGATCAGCAGTCTTGCGACATTCTCAAACGACAAGGAAGAACGGTAGGAATCCGCATACATCTCGAACGGTTTTCCTTCTCTTAACGATTGAACGATCTGATCGTAGAAATGCGGCTTCTTCGCCAGACTTGGCGAGATCAGGAATGGAAAACGCACGACATGTCTTCCGTTCTCCAGCATGATCCCCTCAGCAGCCACTTTATTCTCTCCATAGAAGTTGACCGGATGCAAAGGATCCCCTTCCTTGAAATGATATCTGTCTACGCTCTCTCCATAGACGCTATCCGTAGAGACATAGTAGATATCTTTTGCGAACGGACAGTGTTCGATGAAATAACGCAACGAGATCACATTGACCTTCCAGGCAAATTCCCGATTCTTTTCCACCAGATCCGGATTGTGATAGGCAGCCAGATAGACGATCTTAAGATCCTCATAGCCTTCCAGAACATGCAGCAGTTCATCGACCGCATCCGGATCGGTGATATCGCATCGGTACCACTTCACGCGTTCCGTATCTTCTTCGATATTCAGATCCACACAAAGAAGATCCTCGTCTGTTTCCTCGAGGATGATCTTCTGTACATAGCTTCCTAAATAACCATTTGCGCCAATGATCGAATACATATCCTTCTCCTATTTACGCCATTTCCTGCGATTTCTATTCATAATTGCTCAGATCATAAACCTGATAAGCCCTGCCAAGATCATCATCCCCGCTGCGGGCAACGACCTTGATCTGGCCGGTAAGCTTGCTGATGGTGTGATGGGTTTCTTCCGTCCAAGGAATCAGGACCTCGCCGTTTTCCGTTTCCACCTGATACAGTACTTTGACGCCGGGGTTCTGCAGACTGCGCAGTTCAAGATCATACGCATCCCCTTCTTTCCTGATCTTGGCGTCGACCGCAACGATACGATGTACGCTTTCGCAGAACGCTTCAAACGTCGGATAGAAGTATTCTGATACATCCTCTCCGGCTTCTTCCTTTTTCAGAATTTCAGCAAACAGCTTGCTGACAAGTTTCGCGCCTTCGCCATTGGTATGGCTGTAATCGCACATCATCTCATCCGGCAGGAACGTCTCCCGATCCACCAGATAATTCAGATTGTGATAAACCAGACCATTCTCATCCGCTACCTTCTGATAATATTCAACTGCTTCATCATAATGATCCGTATAATACATGCGCATGACCGTCGTAGGTGCGGAAAACAGTTCCAGTTCGACCCCGTTTTCCTTGCATAACTCGATGCACTTGTTCAGATATTCGACATTTCTATCCAGAATCGCATCTTCGGAAAAAACCAGTTTCGTATACATCGGCACATTGCCGGTCTTTATCGATCCATGCGCATAGACGAAACCCTTGTAGCAGTAATACGCAACGCCATCGTCTTCCTGGACATAATCGTTTTCGACCAGTTCTTTTCTTGCCTGGATATTGGCAAAGATATCATCAAGATTATCGCGATAGCGGTAGAGATCCAGCATATAGAGAAGATCGCTTCCATAGAAGCAGTGACGGAACATCTCCAACTTGTTTCTTAAGGACAGCCGGTCGATCACCAGCAGCATTGCCTGCGCCTTTTCTTCATCCACCATTTCATCGCAAGTCAGACCGAGGATGATCTTTTTCGGTTTCAGACGCTCGATCATGTCCTTGATCATGTAGTAGGAGCCGGAGATCGTTTGGGAAGCCGTCGACGCATCGACGACATTATCCAAGCCCAGTTCTTCTTCCATGATCCGCGTATCGATACTGTTATAGATTCTGGAAGATCCGACAAACAGCAGATCGATCTCTTCCCCGGATTCTTCCAGGAGATCCATCTCATGGTTGAAATAGTCGGCATAAGTGACCGGAGTCAGGGCTCTGCCCAATAGGAAAGCTGTCACAGCCGTGATCAAAACGATCTCCAGGATCGATAAGACTCTCTTGAGCAACACTCTAGAATCGCGCATACATGAAACCTCCCAGCAGATCATTCTCTCCTCCCGCGAACAGGATGATCGAAATGATCAGCATAGCCAGTATGCCGTTACGCAGCAGCATCGGACATTTCTGCCTGATGTCGTTCCACTGCCCCTTTTCATTCCATATATCGGCAGCGATCATCATGATGATGCCGACGATGATCACGATCATTTCGCTTGTTTTCAGTTCCACAAACAGTTCTGACAGAGGAACAGCAACGAAAAGACTGCCTGAGAAAAGATATCTGAGATAAGAAATGGCAGCCGTGATGCTTTCCGAACCGGAAAAGATACGGACAAAAGAAATCAGAACAAAAGTCCGGACGATACAGAACAGATTCCAGAACAGGCTGTCTTCCTTGATATGCAGACGCTGCCTGATTTTCAGATGGGTATCCGCAAACTGCATGGAATACATGATTATCAGCATATTCACATATCCCCAGAGCACATACTTCCAGTCCGCCTCATGCCACAGTCCGGTCGCTCCCCATACAAAGAACAGCGCAATATAGCTAGGCAGCAGTTTTGCCGCTTTGTTTCCCCAATGGCTTCTGGCGTAATTCGCAACCTTGTATGCCATGCTGTTCATGGAAAGCGGATAGAATACGTAATCCCGGAACCACTCTCCCAAAGTGATATGCCAGCGGCGCCAGAATTCATCGACCGTTTTAGACAGATAAGGCTGTCTGAAATTCTCCGCCAGTTTGATCCCCAGGATATGGCTGATGCCGCTCATGATATCCATATATCCCGTAAAATCGGCATACAGCTGAAAAGAATACATCAGGAAAGCAAACACCAGAAAGACTGCGGGACGCTCCGTGTAGGACGATTTGATCGCAGCGATCATGACTGCCAGCTTATCCGCAACGACCAGCTTCTTGAAAAAACCCCACAGGATACGGGTCGCTCCTTCCATCAGCTGATCGTAAGAAAAACGATGTTCCTGCTTCAGCTGCCTGCCAAGGTCATCGTAACGGCTGAATGGCCCCTGGATGATGTGCGGGAAAAAGGAAACATAAGTCAGGAAACGCAGATAATCGGTTTCTGCTTCATATTTGTCCCGATAGACATCGATCAGATATCCCAAAAGATCGAACGTATAGAAAGAAATGCCAAGCGGCATGATCCACGAGACGTAAGATATGCCGTCCCCGGGCAGGAAGGCATTGATGTTGGAAATCATGAAATTCGTATATTTCAATACGATCCATACGCCCAGGACGATCGCGATCGCGATCCTTGAGATCTTCTTTTTCTTCTTCTTTAACGCTTCTTTCCGTTGTTTCTTCTCTTGTTTATCCAGCGATGCGCTTTCGTTTGCGTATTGCGATGATGCTTTCTGCATCGCAAGAGCGCCAAAAAAAATGATCAGGCTGCTGATGATCAGATAGGCGACATGCGGGATGCCATAGGTGCAATAAAAAAAGATACTGGCAGCCAGTAACACCAGCCATCGGTGCCGCGGCGGAACACAGTAGTACGCAAAAACGACCGCAGCAACAAAGAAAAGAAATAAGAAAGAAGCAACATTCATTATCAGTCTTCTTCTTGCAGTTTCTTGATCAGTTCATATAAAGCGCTAGCGGAATTGAAGTTTTCCGGAAGTAGGTCATTCACATTGATTTCCACATCGAATTCATGATTCACTTCGCCTACGATAGCGATGATATCGAACGAATCCAGCAAGTCGTCGTCGATCAGCGTAGTCGCTGTCATAAAGTCGATATCCGGTCTGATTCTGCTCATGATTTCTATCAGTTGATCCATAGTTTCATCCTTTCATACAGTTTATGCATCTGCGATGCCGGATGCTTCGCATCCAACACAAAAACATCGTAACATTACATCGATAATTATATCGTTGTCTTTCTAAATAAACAACTTTAAAAAAATAAATAAAATATATGCCCGCATGCGGAAACAAAAAAACCTGTCACAATTTCTTGGGCAGGTTCTGACTGAAAATTATTGTTCCTTCAGGCTTTCTTTCAATTTGACGCGATCGATTTTTCCATTCTTGTTCATAGGCAGACGATCGTAACGGATATAGACGTTCGGGCACATGTATTTCGGCAGTTTCTTCATCATCTCCAAAGCGATCTGTCTTTCCTGGTCCGCTTCCTTCGACTGATAGAAACAGACGATCTTTTCATGTTCCTTGTCATATACGCAGCAGGCAATCGTGATCAGATCGATCGAATTCAAAGCGACTTCGATCTCGCCCAGCTCGATCCTGTGGCCCATATGCTTGACCTGGTTATCCTTTCGGGATACGAACATCAGTTCGTTCCTGTCATTATAAAAGCCCAGATCGCCTGTCTTGTAGATCCTGGCGGAATACTCCGGAACCATCGGATCATTGATGAACGCTCTGCTTGTAACTTCAGGAGCGTTCCAGTATCCCAATGCCAGACAGCTTCCTGCGACACAGATTTCGCCCATCTGATTCTTTTCGGTGATCTTCTGTCCCTGTTCGTTCATCAGGAACACTCTGCTGTTACGGAAGGCCTTGCCGATCGGCAGCGTTTCATCGTTGGCGTATCTGCGTTCGACAACGTAGTAGCTGCAGTTGCAGGTGATTTCCGTAGGCCCGTAGAGATTGACATATCTTGCTCCTGGAACGTGTTCCATCCAGTAATTCAGCGATTTGACAGGCATGACTTCTCCCGAAAACATGACGTTTTCCAGATTCAAAGGTTCTGCCTCATCCAATGCCTGGAAGTCCGCAACGATCCTCAACGCGGAGACCACCCAGATGAGCGAGGTCACCTTTCTGTCTCTCAGGAAATCGACCAGAAGCTTCGGCATCTTGAAATATTTCTTAGGAACGATCTGTACCGTTCCTCCGCAATTCAACGCGTTATAGATATCCTTGTTGCTGCCATCAAAATCAAAGGGAGCCTGATTGCCAAAGACGCTCTCTTTCGGGAAAGAAAACGCATCCTGGAATGCTCCTACCAGGTCAAGCACCGAGCGGTGGCTGGTCAGGACGCCTTTCGGAACACCGGTCGATCCTGAAGTGAAGATGGAATACAAAGGATCGACATCCAGGGAATCCTCCCGGATCGTTTTCAGTAGAAGTTCATCGATCTTGGCTTCTGCAGCTTCTGTGAATGGAACCGTATCGTATTCTTCGGTCAAAGCGTTTGTTCCGCAGGCAATGATCATCACTGGATTCAAGGTTCCAAAAATCAGATCGATCCTGTCCTTAGGCATCGTCGGATCGATCGGGACATAGAAATTCCCGCTGTAGGCAATTCCCATGAAAGACATGATGGAATGGATCGTACGATCGATAAATACGGCAACCGGCTTGTTTCTGCAATTGCAGCGATGAGCGATATATGTACCGATCCTGCGGGTATATTCATGATATTCCCGATAGGTCACGGAATCGTTTTCATCCCGTAAAGCGATCTTCTCCGGATCGCTGATCGCGTTTTTCTCTAAAAGTTGTAATACATTATGAATCATAGCTTCTTCCTCGCTTCATTATCCTGTTTCAATTTTTCTATCCTGTTTCTACGGCGTTGCATCGCCATATAAGCGATCACCGCAACCAGCGATACGGCACTGATCAAAGCCCCAAGCTTCAGATAAGGCGTCTCATAGGTCAGTTTCACTTCATGCGTTCCCTTATCCAGTCTGATCGCCATGTAGCATTCGTTGGCCCGCAGGACTTCCGTTTCCTTTCCATCCACATAAGCCTTCCATCCTTCCGCATACGGCACACTCAGCAGCATGTATCTTTCTTCATCGGCTGTTATCCTGCAGCTGATCTCGTCGGTACCGAAAACGATCTCTTCCGGATGGACTTTTCCAAGTTCCTTCATCCTGTCGGCATATCCCGTCCGATCCACACAGATCACGGACAGTTTCGCATAGCTGTACATCCCGGCATTGGACAGTTCCATGGCCAATTCCTTCAGGCCGTCTTCATAATAGCCCAGATAAGCGACATAATCATGGCGCCCGTTATAGAACTCATATTCATTGGTATGATACTCGATGATCCTGGAACGGTCGTTTGCTTTCACTGTGATCTCCACATCCGCCAGCGTTTCATCGTAATAGTCCCTGCCATCCCAATAATCCAAGCCATGAATGGAAAGATAATAATCGCAGTTCGCCTTGGCTGCAAACTGAAGATGAACGGTCGCTTTATCTTCTGTCGCATTGAAACCGTATTCCGCAGTTTCTATGCCTTCATCATATGTGACCGTATAAGGCAGTTCCTCGCAAGGAAGATCCACATCGTCATTTCCCTCATCGATGACGATCGCCTGCATCATGGCTTCTTCTTTCATGACCGGATCCATGGCATCCCATTTCTCATAAGATATCGCATTCGCATAGGTATAAGCCAGAGGCAACGCATTCGTATCTTCATAGAGATCATAGCCATTCAAGGTCTTGACATACACATAGCCGTAAGGCAAAAGATCATCATAGCCTTCCGGCGTCAGATAATAACGGACATTCCCCAGGCTCAGCAAAGTTCCTCTCTGATCCAGGCTATAGAAACGATACATGGAATATTCGCACAAGCCAAGCTTGCTGCGCATCGACGCGATGAACGGATTGGCCAGCGAGAAATAATAGTTGGTGCTTGAAAGATCATTCAGCATCGAGACGTTGTCATTCAGATCGCTGCCGGAATACTTGATTTGTCCATCGATCCCGTTTTCCTTCAGATACTGCTTCAGTTCATATGCTTCGTTTTCCTGTACCACATTCTGCGCCTGCGATACGCTGATGCTGGAAATGGAACGCTTGTCGCTGCCTCGTATCGAATAGACATGATCCGCATTGAAGCAGATATTCAGCACGACCAAAGCAAGCAGCAACGCTTCCCGGTATTTCGACTTCAGGAACAGGCAGCAGGTATATGCCAGAGCGAAGACGCATGGCACGATGACACGCAGAGTCCTTGACCAGGCGGAAACCATGCCCGCCAGAATGAATACAGGTACCGCGATCAGCAGCAGTTTCTTCTGCGGAACGAACTCTTCATATTCACAGACAAACGTATATGCGGCAACCAGAGCGATCGCAAAACTCCAGCGGTTGACGACATAGCCCATGCCATTGAAGATCTTCCCGAAAACCGGAAACAGCATGAACAGGATGACAGCAATATTGATCGATGCAAGGAACGGGTCCTTCCGGATGTTTTTGAAACAAAGCAGGAACGAAAGGATCACCGGTGCGGCAAAACCCATGCACAGCCAGTCGGGATAATCATCTGCCAGCAGGACGGTAAACAGCCTTTCATAATAGAAACGTTCATAGAACAGATGCAACGCATAGTCGACACCGATCCTGCCATTGCTGAGCAGGACATACACCATCGGAGCGACGACCACCGCCGCCATACCCACTGCCAGTACTGCCGGAACCAACAGTTTCCAGACAAGAAGAAACATCCGTTTCACATCCTTCTGATACAGCGTCAAGGCACGGATCGCCACATACAATACCGTCATGATCACGATCATGTAGAAGAAATAGATCTGGCTGATCGCACACAGGAATACCGACCACAGGAACAGTTTCGTCTTGTCTTCTCTTATGACTTTCTCAACGCCTAAAATGATCAGTGGCAGACACAGCATCGGCGTCAGGAAGAACGTATGCTTGGTTATATTCAGCAATACCCAGTAACAGAACACATAAATCATGCTTCCGGAAAGGACCGCATAGATGTTTTCTTTCTTCGTATACAGACACAGATGAACGAAAACCAGTCCCGCCAGATAGATCTTCAGGACAGATACGAACTGAAAATACAGATAGACATATCTTTCCGGAACCAGAAGGACCGGGAAAGTGAATGGGTCGTTGATCGCATAGTAATGCATCGAAGCCAGGATATCCGATCCTTCTCCGATATTGAAATCCCATTGCGGCAGGATCAGCCTATGTTCCGTAAACAGATTCCTGATGATCTGCTTCAGATAGTCCGCAAAATAGACAAATACCTTATAGTGCTGACGGATGCCATCCCCATGGGAAATCAGCGTCTTTCCATTCAGATAAAAATAACTGAAAACAGCCAGACTCGTTACCACAAACAGCAGGCTGTATATCAGATAATAGTTCAGGTTTTTCTGCTTCTTTATCACACCTTCTAGATTACCTTCAGATACTGTATTTGTCAAAAATAGAATATAATATACATAGTATGGACATCCAGAATATGATCAACAGGAACCGGAAAGCGCTTTTTGGTTTCGCTGCTCTTATCATCTATGCCTTTCATGGCTGGAGAGCCGTGTTCGCCGATGTACCGGGCCTGTATGAAATAGAGAACTTTATCCGCAAGTACGGCGATGTCGGCGTCGATATTTTTCTTTTTCTTTCCGGAATGGGACTGGTGAATTCATGGAAGAATTCTTCCTCCTACAAAGAATTCATCCTCCGGCGTCTCAAGCGCATTGTAATTCCGGTCATCATTGCCGATATCGTATTTGCGATCATCAATCGCAGCGATCCGGCGCATGTGATCAAAGCCATCAGCGGTTTCTATTTCTTCAGCGGAGCCATGAACAGGTATCTCTGGTTCGCTTATGCGATCCTGCTTCTGTATCTGTGTTTTCCGTTCTATTACAAACGTTTCATGAAGGCAAAATCTCAGGGCTTGTTTACTTTGTGCGTCATCCTGATCTGGCTGGTGATCATTTGCCTGCCGAATGGCCATGTGAACGACTGGGCATATATCTTTTTCAATCGTGTTCCGATCTTTCTGATCGGGATCTATGCGAATCTTTTTTTGCAGAAGCACGAGAAATGCGAATCGGTCATTCTCTACGGAATTGCCATCGTCTTGCTGGCGGTGGGAATGTATCTGTCGATCCGCATCAAGGAAGGCGATCTTCTTCTGTTCCTGCCGCACTCCTATGCGTTATTCCCATACATGATGATCTCCCTCTCATCGATTCTTCTATTAAGCAAACTATTCGATTACATCCCTCACAGGATCCTGGACTTCTATGGAACATTCACGTTTGAATTCTATTGCATCCAGGAGAGGATATTCCAAGTCCTTGAAGATGCTTTCAAAGAACTGCCGGTCATTGCCGGCAATCTGATCGTGTTAGTTATAACGACGGTTTGCGCCTATCTCATTTATCTCATCAACAATCAGATCAGGAAACAGATCAGAGTCAAATAAATAACGGATCCTTCCGTTTTTATTCATACTGTTCATCGATCCAGGCCATCAGCAGGTGTACGATCTTTTCTTGCTGCTGTTTTGTCAATGCCTGATGCATAGGCACATGATACCACTTGTTCAGGCAGCCTCTGCAGCAGCACGCTGTCGCATGCATCGCTTTGAATACGGGATGCCCCTTCATTGGCGTCTGTTTCCCATCGTTGACAGGATCCGCAGGAGCCAGTTTCTCTCTGACAAAATCCCGGGCATGGTTTTCGATGAGTTCTCTTCCTTTTTCCCGGATGTATTCTCTGTCTTCGTCATTCAAATGAAAACGGGAACGGAACGAAGATTTCTGCAGTTTCATTAATGCCTCGCTGATCGTCTGCATAGTTCCATGATACCTTTATACGATCGTCAGGACAATGCTTCTCAGATCAGAAATCAATGACTTCCTGTGATTCCTTATTGTAGAATGGGAATGGAAGAAATGTCTGAGAAGATAAAGGAGACAGAAAGATGCAGATGACATTCAATGACAGAAATACCGGACAAGCCCTGCTGAAAGCAGAAGTCCCGGAAGGCTTTACCAGCGAAGCATGCATGAACCTGGAGCAGTATCCCAACAACCGGATCCTGCGAGTCTATGGCAGAGCCTGCAAAGACGGCTGTGCAATGTATTACCAGACCGGAAACGTCTATATCCTGAATAAAGGGAATCAGAACGGTTTTTTCCAGAGATTCAGACCGCAGGATGGTCAGCAGAACGAAAGCGGACAGTATTATGCCCAGCTTTACGACATCAAGACCGATCTGGATCGAACTGCCGCAAGCATCCTGCAGAAGGAAGTCCAGGGAACGCAGTATTACAATCTTTCTGATCGTCTGACAGAAAAAGCCAGAAAGGCATTCGATACCGATATCCAGAAAACAGTCCAGGAGATTCAGATCGCCGCCACGGTCTCATCGTTCCCGGTATCGGGAATCATCCGAAACTACCTGTTCGATGGCGGCATGGGTGTTTATGAAGACGAGGGAAAGATCCTTGCAGTCTGTTTCTGTCGTTTCGGCATGGAATTCAATCTCCTGAAAGGACCGCCGGTCGTTCAGGAAAATCTCTCGAACGAAGCGTTCGGCTATGCCCAAAACGTTTTCGGTACGATCGCTTCTCATGCGAGCTGGACCGTTCCTTTCATCACCTACATGATCAGCGATAAGAAAGAAGATCTTGCGACTTTCATGAATTTCGTCGACACGGTCGATCTCACACCGGAAGTCCTGTCCTATGCCGAGCAGATCCGGCAACAGGTCTCCCAGCAGCAGGCGCAGATGGCACGGATGAAGACAGCAGAAACCCAAGCCATCATCGATTCCACATGGGCACAGCACAACCAGCGCTGGGCGGCTGCGGAGCGTATGAGAGATTCTCTCAGTCAGGATCTGGATCGATTCCATGCAAATCTCAATCAGCAGATGGCGCAGAACGACATGCGTTTCAATCTCGGATCGTCCCAGCAGGAAAGCCTGGATGACAGGATACAGCGCATGCGTCATGAATCGATGATGGGCGTAGAAACCTATATGCGTTCCGATGGAAGCGAAGTCGAATACTCCAATCGGGCAGATCGGGTCTTCGAAAACAATCTGGATAATACCGTCCACTTCGGTACGGAACACTATTACGACGATTACGTCCCGGACGGATGGCATGAACTGAAGAAAAAGTGATCTTCAATGAAGATCACTTTTTTATATCTCTGTTTTTTTATACTTTCCGCCAGACAACGTAAGGATACTTGTCTTTATATTCGTCAAACGTATAAGGATCGACACTGATTTCCGTCAGTTCATATCCGTCATGGAAATAACCGAACGAATCGATAAATTCGATCTCGCTGAATCCGTCCTCATCCGGATGCATCAGTTCCTCGAATTCTTCTGTCGTAAAGATATAATCCGCAGGATATTCTTCCTGAATCTCATCGATCGTTTTCATGATCAGATATTCCATTTCTTCTTGATGAATAAGCCGATCCCGAACATGATCAGCGACATCACGATTCCCGGCAAAGCGGCAGAAACATTCTTTCTGGCAATCGCCAGGATCACCGCAACGATGAAACCAAGGATTCCCTCCGCCAGAAAGAAAATGCACAATGCCTTGATCCCAACCGAAGCCTTGCCGCTTGGACTGCGCTTAAAATAAAAAGGCAGCGAACCCAGGAACATGCCCAACAGGTTTGGGAAAGCGCCAAGGATGATAGCGATCGCAATGGCTTCAAAGAAAGCCATCACGCCCGAAGCGACACGTACGCCATTGACATAATACGCATAATGACCGGCACCCATATCCGTACCGAAAATGCCGATTCCCAGCAGCACACCGGAAATCAGGCTGATGACAGCCGCGATCATCTGCAGGCTTTCGTTCTTTTTCGCGTGGCCGATCGTCGACAGGACCACCGCAGCCAATGCGCCGATCAGGTAACAGGCTACATACCAGGGCATAAGTGAAAACTCCTTTTATTCCGCGACATCGCCGCGTTCTTTCAGTTCTTCAACGATCTGCGCATAATATTCCTCATCCAGCTTGAATTTCTTCGCATAGACGAAATAACCAAGCACGATCAGGATCAGCGGAATCACCAGCATTGAGTTCTTGAACAAGAGTTTGCCCATGCTGTCGATCGATTCGGCAGCGACATCGCCTTTCTTGATTCCCGTAATGATCAGAGTGATGGAAACGACAGCCGTCGCCATGGCTCCGCCGATCTTGTTGATGAGAGGCTGGATCGAGAAGGTGATGGAATCGTTCCGCTTGCCCAGTTTCCACTGTCCGTATTCGATCGTATCCGACAGGAACATCAGCATCAGCAGCTGTATGAATGCCTCTCCGATAAAGATCACGATCGCCGACACCGCAATCATCAGTAAGGAATGGTCCGCAAAGAAGAACATCGCATAACCGATCAGCACGATGATCGTAGAAATCATATAGAACGTCTTGCGCTTGAAATGTTTCGAAATCAACGGGAAAATGATCAGCGCCGCAAGCTGGGCTACACCGCAGGCAGCCGCCAGGATCGCATACTTGTCGATATCTCCATAGATATACTGCATATAGTACAGCGCGAAATTCGTGGTAGATACATAACCGATCGTAAACAAAGCCATCGACAGCGTCGTCCACATCAGCTGATCGTTCTTGAACAGTACTTCAAACATCTCTTTCAAGGAAGTCTGTTCCTCTTCCTTGAACATTTCTTTATTCTCTTTGACGCCGAATACCGTGAAGCACTGAAAGAAGATCATCAGTACCGAAACGATGACCGCCAAAGCAAAATAACCGGTCTTGCCTCCTCCCAGCATTTCCGTAAAGGAAGGATAACCGACCATCACGATATACATGCCGACATTGGCACAGATACGCGCGAAAGCGCCATAGTCTTCCCGCTTTTTCTGATCCAGTGTCAGAGAAGGCATCATGGACCAGTAAGCGATATCGTTGATGCCGTAGGAGATATCCCACATGATGTAGGCGACACCGAAAATGATGACGAAACGGATATCTGTAAACCCAAAGTCCGCAAACATGATCAGATAGAAGATGACCGCCAGAAGCGCTCCGATCAGCATCGGCGGCTTGTATTTGCCCCAAGGGGAACGCACGTTATCGATGACCAGCCCCGTGATCGGGTCGTTCAAGGCATCGAACACCCGCAATACCGTCAGGACCAGCGAAACCATCGCAAACGTCGTCAAAGGCAGTTCGAGGATATTGGAAAGGAAGTAGATCATCGCGTTCGCTTCGAACGCATAGAACATGTCTCTTCCAATCGTTCCCATGCCAAAAAAGTACTTATTCTTCTTTTCCTGATTCATTGTTGACCTCCTTGATCAAAAACATATCTGAACCATAGTCCAGAGACAGCCTGAGATGCTTATCAAAACCGGATCCCAGGAACAGGTTGTTTAAATTGATGCCGTAACGCAACGCCCTGCCGGAAGCGCGGTAATTCTGCGTGCCTTCCTTGAAACCTCTGCGCTTGCTCACGGAATGTACCAGCAATCCTTCCGCATTCAATCGGACCGGTACGACATAATTCAAAAGATTGCCGAACTTCTTGATGTTATGGCTGAACTCTCTTGCATCGATCGTATAGACCTTGTCTTCTTTCAAGCCATAGGCATTGAGTTTATCGAAATAAGGAACCGCATGAACCATACGACGGAATTTCGCTACGATCGTTTCTTCTTCGTTCTGTACCTCGAACACTTCATAATCGCTCTCTTCATCGATGCGATAGAAACGTCCAAACTGGAAGGTGGAACGATGCTGCTTATAGTAGGAAACCTGTTCCTTGATCTCTTTTTTAGACAAGGAACTGATCGAACCCAGATCCAGTTCATAAACGAAAGCGCCGAATGCCGCGACATGGAAACGGGTCTCCAGCGGCGTGCTTCTGAATGTCATGGAATGCGGCGAAGCCGAAACATGCGCACCCATCGTAGAAACCGGATAGAGATAGGATAACCCTTTCTGTATATCCAGCCGTTCGATCGGATCGGTATCATCGGATGCCCAGATCTGCGGGCTGTAGCACAACATGCCCAGGTCGAAGCGGTTGCCTCCGGAACTGCAGGATTCCAGCAGGACCCATGGGCGCTGGATAAAGATGCGATCCAGCACTTCATACAATCCTTTGATGTATTCGTGATTCGCTGCGCCGCTCAAAGAAGACATCAGCCGGTTCATATCCCACTTGATATAATCGACATCGTTCTCATCGATCAGTTTTGTAACATTCTCTACGATATAGTCTCTGACTTCCTGACTGCTCAGATCCATCAGCAGTTCATGCCTGCCCAGCAGCAATCCTCTTTCATTCTCATTCAAGGCATATTCCGGATGTTTCTCATATAATGCGGAATTCGGATTGATCGCTTCCGGTTCCACCCAGATGCCAAACAGCATGCCCATGTCATGGATGCTCTTGCTTAATGACTTGATGCCTCCCGGGATCTTCTTGCGGTTGCAGTTGTAGTCGCCCAGACCTCTCAGGTCGCTGTCTCTTCGGCCGAACCAGCCGTCATCCAGCACAAACATCTCGATCCCCATATCTTTCGCGTTCTGCGCCAGTTTCAGCAAGGAATCTTTCGTGAACTTCATGCCGAACGCTTCCCAGGAATTGATCAGGATCGGGCGTTCTTTCTTCTTCCAATCGGAACGCACGATATGTTCGTTGACAAAATCATGGAAATGGGCAGACAGATCATTCAGACCCTGATCCGTATAAGTCAGAACCGCCTCCGGAGAAGAGAAACTCTCCTTGTTCTTCAGCTTCAATTCAAAACGTTCCGGATTGATCCCGCCCTGGATACGTAAAACGCCATACTCGTCTTTTGCCACGGAAGAATAATGATTTCCGCTATAGATCAGATTGAAACCCCAAGCTTTCCCGTTGCATTCCGTAGCATTGTCTTTCCGGACGATGAAACCCGGATTGGTCTTGTTTCCGGAAAAACCGCTGCGTGATTCGATCACCTGTTTCCCTCTCTCCAGATCCGTTTCCGTCAGATGCGCCTCCTTGTTCCAGGCACCGGTGAATGACATCAGAGTCAGATCGTTTTCGCTCAGATCCAGGCAGTAGGAAAGCAGCTTATGCAAAACGATCGTCGAACCGGAACGATTGATCAGTACGCAGCGTCTGCTGATGACATCCGTATCGTAATAGATCCCGTAATAGAGATCGAGACAGATACCGTTGTGGATATCCTTCATATGCACCAGCAAAGTCTTGTCGCAGCTATAGGCATTCGGCAAGCCTTCAATGACCGTATCGCCATCGATGATCTCATAAGAATCGTAAGTCAGATCAAGTGTATAGGAATCCTTGCATTCCACTTCAACCGAAGCTTCCCTCAGGTCCCCTTTTCCATACGTTCCATATTCCAACGGGATATGATCCAGGGAATAGGTCTGATCCTTCTCATCATACATGATGGTCGTGCCATAGCCTGTCCAGTGCTTGACGCTTAACGCATCCTGGTCTTCCAGCAGCGCTTTGCAGCCGTAATGAATGTGTTCCAGATGATTGTGTTCATTGACCTTAAACAGATAAGAAGTATGCAAAGTATTCAAAAGAAAAACATGATCTCTGATTTCAATGATATTCATATGTTGTCCCCATCGTTCATCATTATTATTCTACTACAAACAGCAGTATTCTCACGCAACAAGAAAGAGGTCTGACGACCTCTGATCTTTCTATGGTGGAGCTTACGGGGATCGAACCCGTGACCTCATGATTGCGAACCATGCGCTCTCCCAGCTGAGCTAAAACCCCTTTCTGTATTCTATTCTACATCAAAACGATTACGCATGACAGTTTTTCATACATTATACTTAATATCAGATACATACAGATCGATTATTATCAGAATATAGAAAGGATCACATATGCAAAACATACGATTATTCTCGCCGGAAGAGAATTGCTTCACCGGAAAGATTGCCGAATATGGCACGGAAGATGACAGAAACAGGTTCTATTTCCTGTTAAACAGGCAGGCATCGGATTCTGAAATCTTGACGACCTATGAACTCACAAAAGTCACCGATGACATCTATGAACTGATCTTCTTCTTTCTGGGGCAAAACCATGTCATGCTGGTGGATCTTAAACAGGGGCGATATCAGGACACGGTGATTCAGGCAGATCATCTGCGTCAAAAACAAAACGGATCCTTCCGCTTTGTTTGAAATATAAAGATAATCAGGAAACAGGATTATCCGATCAGTTCTCCCGGCATCAGCGCAGCGATCGCTGCGTTTTTATAATCCCTGATGTTTCTTGTTACGATATGATCCATTCCTTTTGAAACGGCTGTTTCAGCCATCAGCGCGTCTTCATAATCTGTCACGTTGGAATGCAATGCGGCCGCGGCATCGTTTGCTGAAGAATCAAGCAGCTTCATCAGAACAAGCAGATTTTCTAATATCGTTCTAACCGCTTTCTCGTCATGCAGGATATGTTTTATAACATAGTGGATATCCATCAGGGATTTTACCGTGATATAGCCTTCGATCTCTTCGTTTCTGACTGCTTCAAACAGTTTCTTCGCATCTTCAAAGAAAGGCTCTCTTTGCTGAATAAAATCAAGAGACACGCACGTATCAATCAGAACCTTCATAATTCAACAACCTTCTTTTCCAGGATATCCTCATATGCGATATCAGATTTTACAGCTCCCATCAACGCGTTGAAAGCATCTTCTTTATTCGATTTCGGACTCTTGACAACAAATACGACTTCCCCCCGATTCACGACTTCAAAATCCTGTTCCCGGACAAGTTCACTATACTTTTTAATATGATTCCTGAATTCAGTGATACTAACTTGTGTCATATTATTTACTCCTTTATGTACATTATTATACATTTTTATGTACATTAAAGGAATCTGTTTTTATGATTCTTTTATCCGTCATATTTTTTGGTCTTCGTTTCTTTGCAAAGCACGACTTGCCGATACTGAGGCTGATGCTGGATGCAGGTGATGAGCGTGAGGAATCTGTCATCGTCTGATAGTTTCGTGTCAATGGGATAGGCTTCTAACGTATCGATCAGGGACAGATAGTTCTCTAGGAAACCGGGATCATCATTTCCGGAAAGATCATGATCAAAGTCCGTTCTCACGACCTGTATCTCTTTCTCGTCATATACATCGATCGTAAAGACTCTAGCGACTTCATATTCCCTGATTTCATGATTCAGAACCAGTTTCAGCGATTTGTTTGATTCATAGTTCTCTTCATTCAGAAAGACATCCAAAGGAGTGAATTCTTTATCGCCTTTCTCATCAAAGTCTCTGGCGATATGATGCCCATAGAGGATCAAATTCTGATCATCCGGACTGTTCCTGTAATCGAGAAAGACAGCGCCATCTTCCGCGTACCCGTCATACCGGTGCGTTCTCCAATCCGACCAGATATAGACATCGTTCCCGCAATACTCCGTAGGATCTTTCACTCTGAGCCCGTTCTGCGTATAGAATTCATACATGGTTCCATCTTCCTGATAGACATCATCGGCTTGAACGATCGCCAGATCGGCAAGTCCCGAATCAAAGATGATCTGTCCGATATAATCACCATTGATCGAATGGCTGGCTGCCCAAAGCTTTTTTAGTTTCTCGGGCATCGGATCAAAAGAAGGATCCGTATCCTGCTGGTTCGATCCTGAACCCGTTGCGTCTTGAAACAGCAGAACTATCATTATCAGCAACACCCCGCACATCAGGAAGATGCCTAGCCGTTTTCTTTTCGGTTTGACCGGAACGGGAACGGCTTTTGCGCATTGTGTCTGCCCGGTATCGTTCGATGCTTCCGGAAACAAAATTTCTTCGTCGTCTTCCACATCGATCCAGACGATATTCTCCAGGAACGACGGTTCCATGATCTGATCATATCCGATCGATTCTTCCATATTCCTTTCGTACGACAAAGCGCTTCTTTTTTGCTTTTCCTGAGATGTTTCCGGTCTTCCGTGCTTCGGCATATATTCTGACATGATGCTTCAATCACGCATCCCTTCCCGTGACAGGAATATACAGCAGGTAATTCGCACGATAGTTCTCTACCTTCCTGATCCTGTCATCATGACCGACCGTCATAGTGAAAGGTTTCGGTTCGACTGCGTAACCGATCGGAGCGATCAGTTCCTTGAAGGTAATTTCCGTATCCTCTTCCTGATCCGGAAGATAGATCATCCCTTTACCGATATGATAAATATCGCAACCTTCTTCATCGTTCTTCTTCACATAATAGACCCCGTCATCCAGATCAAGAATCGTCACCGCCTGTTTCTTGAACCTGCTGTCATGTCTGGATTCATAGGAACCGACCTTCTTTGTCATCTTTTCATCTGAATAGACATGCAAAGTAAACGGCTCTTCATCTTCGGCATAGATCCCTCCTGTCACAAAAGTTCCAAGTTTTCTTTCAACGAGCGATCCATCCCTTCGTGTCCTCTTCGTCGAAACATCGAAGTAGGCCCCTGAAAGTCTGTTTTCCTGCCTGTTGTCGCCGATCTTATACAAGACAAAAGCAGCGGAATACAGATCGTCCACAGAAAGCGTCTGCTCCTCATCCTCTGGATCTTCGTGGCAAGTCACCAGATATTCCTTCAGGACTTCCTCATCCAGTTCGTTCAAATCGTTCGTAAATTCCGTGATCTTTTCCGTTACATAAAGATATTCGTAGCACACATAAGAGGAACCGGCCAGATCTGTCAGATCCATCTCTCCAACCTTCACTAGTACGCTGCCGCTCTCTTTGGAAGGAACGAATTCCTTGCGGTTCATCAACATGATTTCTCCCGTTTCCTTATCCGCAAGCTTGGCTGCCAGCGTATAAGACTGCCCCGGAACAAGGTAATCATAAATCACTGTATCCATGACCGTCGCAAATCCATCTGCGGGATAATGGTTTTCACCGTTTTCCCTGAAGGAAGCGATCGTTTGTATCGCCTCCCGTTCCGTCTGTATCAGGCTCTCGTTCTCTGCTTTCAGATATTCCCAGTCTTCTTCGTTGACATAATGAATGACCGCTTTATCGTTTTCTTCAACGATGTGACCGATATAAACGGTTTCATCGATCAGATATGTCTGCGGAGCTTTTGTTTCCTGTATCGTAAACGTTCCTAACGGAAGAAAAAAGTCTCCATAGTCATTCAGAAGAAGCTCGTCTCCGCACACGAAATGCGCTTCATCGAACAAGACTTCTGCTTCATTATTATCAGAATAAGCCGCTTTGAATACCCACTCGTATTTCGGCTCCAGATCCGATAAGTCATCTTCTTGGGTATCATAGTATCGCAAAGTAAACTCTGCCGTATCAAGATAACGAACCTTTGTTTCGTCTTTCGCGTTCTTTTTGATCAGACTGAGACGGATCGGATCATTCAAAGGCGGTTCCGTAGAAGTTATGACACACTCCCTGTCGTTTGTGATTATCGCGGTATATACCGTCGCATCCAACGCATAACCCGAGGAAGAAGCGATCTCTTTCACGTAATAAGTCCCTTCTTCATCGAAATACATCTTCGGCGTTCTACCCTCGCTGTCTGTCGTCAGCGTTTCTATCAGATCGCTGCATTCCCTGTCACGATACACGCCATAGACTGCCCCCGACAAAGAATAACTGTTCGGGCATTCATGAAGATAATCGAAATCGCTTTGCGCAGGCACTTTCAGAACGCTCAGTTCCAGCTGTATCGCCGTGACCTTGAAGCTTGCCTTTGAAACGAAAGCGCCTGCGATGATCATATTCTGCGCCGTAGGATGTTCCAGGAAAAGAGCCTCCTGCTGGCCCGAAGGAAGCGCTTCGATCGTCTGGGTCGCATTCTTCATCGCTTTTGTCGTTTTGATGTAGAAGTACTTTCCATCCCACTGGATAGAAGATCTTTCATTGCCTTCCGCATCGCAGAAAACGACACCGTCGGATAACGTAATCGTCGCACCGGATGGATCATCGATCTTGCCGATTTTAAAGACCTGCCCGACCCTGCCGGAATACAATGCCTGTTCCAGATGAATGCCATCGGATGTTTCCTGGTTCGCAACGGTGTTATAGTAGTAAGACGCTCTGGAATTGATGTAGCCGATATCCAACGTGCTGCACTCCTGCATCGTCAGTCTTCTTTGACCCGTGGAATTGCCATTGTCTCCCGCAACCATCCAGATGGCGATCTGGGCTGCCAAAGCTTCTTCGATATTCATCCATTTTCCTGACTGGCTGCCGCTGGCATCTCTCCAGTACATATTCTTCTGTTTCAACGCATAGGAAGCGATACGGACGATCTTCGTCTTGTTGCTTTCCGTAAGCAGAGGATATTCATCGATGCTGCTGACATCGTAAATCGTATGCCCATCGGTACAGAACGAATAGCCGTGCTGGACACAGAAACAGATCTTACGATCTTTCAACAGACCGTTTTCTCTTTCATAAGCAACGAAAAAGAGCGAAGGATAATATCTCGTTCCATCTTCAAACGTACCCCAGCAGGAAGCTCCGAAATCATCCCAACGCAAAGTCTGAAAGTCTGTGGAAGACGGCCTGCCGGTTTCATTTGCAGCATGAAGATTCAGTTCCTCGGTTCTCATATCGCTGCTCTTCAGTCTTTTTCTTCTTGTCCACGTTCCTGTAAAGACCACATCAGAATCCGCTACCGTATAGGAATCCTGATCCCACTTCACAAACGAATAGACATAATCATTCGTTACGATATCCGGCTGCGCTTCGTTTTCAATGACATCCCCGTCTTTCAAACCTGTTTTTCTTTCCGGAACAAAACGCGATACCTCTTCCGGCACCGCAGTCCCATCATCCAGAACAAACACATAAGACGCAATATGCGAATCGCTTTCCGTAGTTTCTTTCTCATCCGCGTATATGGTTCCCATACCCATCGCCAGCATCAGCAATGTTGCAGCAGCCACTACGCTTTTCCTGATATGATTCATGATTTCCCCCTTTTAAAAAACTGTCTTTTCTGACAGTTCATTTTTTCGAAATGGCTTCTTCATAGCCTTCATATCATTATTCACAGAAAAAACCGAAATTCCTACATGAAAATAAAAAATCGCTTTTGCGATTTTCAGACATCGGTTTCATTATCGTTTTATACCGGCATTTCTGTTTTTTGAACGATCGGCCGGATTCTTTCAAGTTCTTCCTCCAGTTCGGTCTTCATGTTTCTGATATCGATATCATTCTGTAAATCAAGAAAATAACGGTCCGATACGCCAAAATATTTTGCCAGCCTCAATGATGTATCGACGCTTATCTTTCTTCTGTCATGCAGAAGATCCTGAATCCTGGAAACAGGAACATCAATGTCGTGCGCCAACTTATAGGCAGAAATATCTAATGGTTTCATAAATTCTTCCCATAATATTTCGCTGATCTTCGGTGTTTCAATCGTTTTTGCCATGTCTATCTCCTAATGATAATCACATAATCATAACAAAACATTTCTCCTTTATTATACCCGTTGCATATGTATACGTAAAACAGGTATATAACTGATGATCAGACATTCGTCCTTTATTCACAGGAAAAACCGAAATTCCTACAAAAAAACCGCACATTTGCGATTTTTCTGATACTTGATCTATAGATATATGTATTGCTTTTGCCTTACTTGCTTTTTCTAATCTTCTCAAACAAAGGGAATACCTTCGGATAGACACCGACGATCACAAACATGATGATGGCATATCTGGCAGTCCTGACCAGGAAAGCGATCAGCGTCTCGCTCTCAAGAAAATCAGAACTGAACGGCATCTTAAGTAATGTATTCAAACCGAAATACAACGCGAAGCCTCCCAGCGTCCGAAGGATCATCGCCGGGATATTCCGGGTATCCTCGTATTTCACGTATTTCTGCTCAAACGGGATCGCAACGATCACCCCCACCAGCAAGCCCAGCGATGTGTAATAATCATCCGTACTGACATAGAACAGTCCCGGCAATGTCGTTGCCAAAAGGATCAGATTGCGGATCCAGTAGTTCTTCACATGTTTTTCCAGCAGATCCAGCACGCCTATCGTCGCAAAGCCCAGTGTCCAGCCCGCGAGCACATCCGTCGGATAATGATTGCCTGTTACAACACGGAAAAATCCTACCAGGAAGATCAAAACAGACGCAAAGATCCAGAACCATTTCTTCTTGATTTCACGCGCCAGCGTAAAATAAGAAGCTGCTGTCGCTCCGCTATGCATGCTTGGGAAAGAATAGCCTTGTGCGGCGACATCCGTCAGTGATGCTTCGGAATTCACGGGCGCCAGTGCTTTCACTCTGTCGGGATACTCCATATATGGCCGCAAACGCAGCACGGCAGCCTTGATCAAAGAAAGCCATGTATGCACCGAAGCAATGACCAGTGCCAGCTTCTGTCCCACTTCCTTCTTCCAGCAGAACAGCACGACGACCAGCAGGACCATCATGCCCATCTCACCGCCGACAAACGAAAACAGATAAGCGAAATGCGTGCCCAGAAAGCCAAGATTGCTCTGTATCCACTCAATGATCCTAACTTCCCATTCCATAAATATCCTCCTGACAACAAGTTTTTATCATTTCTATTATATAAAAACGAATGATAAAAGACCTCTCTGTTCCCAGAAATGTTCCCAAATCAGCAATGTATAATAAAAAGCCTATATAAGGCTTCTGTTTTCTAATGGTGGACACTAAGGGACTCGAACCCCTGACCCCCTCCACGTCAAGGAGGTGCTCTCCCAACTGAGCTAAGTGTCCGCACTAAATATTATACACGATATTTCTTTAAATACACTATTTTTTATTATTAGTGAAACAAAAACTACCGGAAATGCTTCTCCGGTAGTTTGAACGTTTCACGTTGTTTTCGCACGCTGCCTTATGCAGCTATAGTTATATGGGATAACTCTTTATGCTTTATTTAAAGTATATATATCTGATATTGAAACAACTGAAGGTGTTTCACATCCGATATACAGATCAGTAATGCTTTCAATCTGTCTTATTCGGATTTTTCCTTCTGATCAGCCGGTTACTCCTCATTGACCCGCTGATCACAAGTCAATGAGGGATCAATGAATTTCTTTCAAGATCTCCTTCATTATTAAATCCTCCTAACATTTATCTGCGCCTTCGCAGATCTTTCATTATTGGTCTTCTCTTTACACTTTCATCTTAACAATTCTGCAGAAAAATAACAGTCTGTTTTTCTTGGAAGAAATGTGAGATAATAGAAATGTTGAGGGCAATTCGAAAGGGTTGTTTTATTTATCAATTAAAAAAGATGGATCGTAAGATCCATCTTAATTATTATTTGTTTACGACGTCCGTAAGTTCTTTCTGCAGTTCGGCTTCGATACGACGCAGTTCCTGCTGCGCAGCGACACGCTTCTCTCTGCCCTCGATCTGGATACGCTTGACTTCTTCCAGCGTTTCGATCAGCTTCTTGTTGGTTTCGGTCAGAGTTTCGATATCGACGATGCCTCTCTCGGACTCTTTCGCGGTCTCGATGGTCGCCATCTTCAGATTCTCGGCATTCTGCTTCAGCATCTTGTTGGTCATCTCGGAGACTTCGTTCTGGGCCTTGACGGCTTCCTTGGAATGCGCGATGCCTAACGCGATCAGCATCTGCGACTTCCACAGAGGAATGGTATTGACCAGCGTGGACTGGATCTTTTCCGTCATCAGCGTATCGTTGTTCTGGACCAGGCGGATCTGCGGAGCCATTTGGATGGAGACCGTTCTGGTCAGTTCCAGGTCATGCAGCTTCTTCTCGAAACGGGTGATCGCTTCGGAAAGGTCGTTGGCTGCCTGCGCATCTTCCGGTAAACCGGTTTCTTCGGCTTTCTTCAAAGTGGCCGGAAGCTCATTGCTTTTGATTTCTTCCAGTCTCTGATAGCCTGCCAGGATATACATGGTCAGTTCCTTGAAGTTGACCAGGTTCTTTTCATAAAGCTGATCCAGCAGGTTGATATCCTTCATCAATGTGATCTGATGATTCTCCAAAATCTTGACGATCTTGTCGACATTCACGTTTGCGTTGTCGTATTTCGCTTTGACGTCATTGATGGAGTTGGAACCTTTCTTGAACAGTTTCGTAAAGAAACCGTCTTTTTCATCGATATCGAAGTTTCTTAATTCCGATACCAGATCCAGCAAGGTATCGCCGATCGTGTCGATATCCTTGGTTCTTACATTCTTCAATGCGGTCTCGGAGAAGTCCGCGACTTTCGTCTGGGCGGTTGCGCCATACTGCAGGATCGAATTGGTTTCCATGATATCGATCTGTTTCGAGAAATCGGAAACCATCTTCTTTTCTTCGTCAGATAAACCGGAATCATCCAGTTTCGCGTGGCTTACGATATCCGATACCGGTACGCTCGCATGCGGTTTTTCTTCTTCGACGGCTTCGGTTTCCGTCTCTTCTTCAGCGACTGCTTCCTGTCCTAACGTCAATACGATTTTTTCTTCATTTTCTGCCATATTGTTATCCTTCCTTTATTCTTCTATGACTCCCATAATCTCTAATATGCGATTCAGATCATCGGTATCATTATACCTGATGATAATGCTTTTGTTCTGTATCTCTACTTTTGTCGCGAATCTGCGCTGCATTCGGATCCTGACGTCTTCCATGAAGGGATCCGTTTCTTTCGGTTCTTTTTTAGGGCCTTTCTGAGGCTTGCTGCAGAGCTTTTCGAGCTGTCTGACACTGAGACCTTCTTCGATGGTCTTTTCAGCGATCCTGAGCATCTTTTCTTCGTCTTCCACGGCAAGCAGCGTTCTTGCCTGGCCATAAGACAGTTTTCCCTCATCGACCATCTTTCTGACCTTGTCCGGAAGATTCAAGAGTCTCAGGAGATTCGTCACATTCGTACGGGATTTCCCCAGACGCTTCGCCAGCTGTTCCTGGGTGTAGCCGAATTTCTTGATCAGCTGATCGTAGGCATTCGCTTCTTCGATCGGCGTAAGGTCTTTTCTTTGAATGTTTTCCAGCAGGGACACTTCCATGACCTGCTGATCATTGAAATCTACAACGATCGCCGGGATCGTCTGTTTGCCTGCCAGTTTGGAAGCACGCAGTCTCCGTTCGCCCGCAACCAGTTCATAGCCTCCGATCGATTCCCTGACCAGGACCGGCTGGAATACGCCGTTCTCCCGGATGGAGGCGGCCAGTTCTTCCAGACCCTTGTCATCGAAAGCTTTTCGTGGCTGATAGGGGTTCGGCCTGATTTTACCGATATCGATCTCGCTTGCGCTTGAGGCAGTGCGCTGATCTCCCGATGCCACATCATTGATGAACGAATCGATATCCGCACCGAAGATCTCGCTCAAACCTTTGTTCAGTGATTTCTTCTTAGCCATGTTTTCTCTCCGTATTCGCTGCCATGACCTCTCTGGTTAAAGCGACATAAGCTTTGGCGCCTTCGGAATTCAAAGCGTAATCATAGATCGACAAACCGGCGCTAGGGGCTTCCGAGAGTTTCACGTTGCGAGGAATGTAAGTCTTGTAGGCTTTTTCCTTGAAGTGTTTCCTGATCTCCTGTCCGACTTCTTCCGAGAGATTGGTTCTGGCATCGTACATCGTGACCAGGACGCCTTCGATCTTCAGCTGCGGATTGAAGAGCTTCTGTACCAGACGTATCGTCTGCAGCAGCTGCGTGATTCCTTCCAAAGCATAGTATTCGCTTTGTACCGGGATCAGGACCGAATCGGCAGCCGTCAGGGCATTCGTGTTGATCAGTCCAAGGGATGGCGGACAGTCGACGATGATGTAGTCGTACTGATCCGTAATCGGTTTCAGGGTTTCTTTCAGGAGACTCTCACGGTGATCCTCGATTTTTGCCAGTTCCAGATCGGCTCCGGCCAACGCGATATTGGCAGGCAAGAGATCAAGCGGAGGCTTGGACAGGGTCTTGATACATTCTCTGACATCCGTATCACCTAAAATGGCATCATAAATGGTCAGGTCGTTCAACCCTACCCGATGTCCGACGCCCTGAGTGGCATTGCCTTGCGGGTCAAAGTCCACCAGGAGCACTTTTTTATTTGAGTAAGCCAGTCCTGCCGCCAGATTGATGCTGGTGGTGGTCTTGCCTACGCCGCCTTTCTGATTGGCGATTGCGATAATCTTGGCCATTGCTTCTCCTATTTCTTCATCCGGATGACGATCTTGACATTGTCTTCGTATTCCGTTACCTGCATATCCGCATCGATTCCCGATTTCTTGCACAGTTCAAACGCTTCGCTGATCGTATTGATCCCGATACGCAGATTGTTCGAGACACCGCGGTTCTTTGACCGTTCCGTGAGCTGTTTGATGTATTCTTCCGTCTTGGAGACGTTGTATTTCCGGTTGGTGATGGTCAGGAAGACTTCTTCCAGCTTGTCTTCCGGTACGTTTAATAATGCCCTGGCATGGCGTTCCGTGATCGTGCCCGAGGAGATCGCTTTCTTGATGTAGTCAGGCAGTTTCAAAAGACGCAGCTTATTGGCGACGGTCGACTGTTTGTAGCCTAAACGGTCTGCCAGTTCGTTCTGCGTGAGATCCTCGATCCGCATGATGCGTTTCATGGCCATGGCCTGTTCGATGGCATTGAGATCTTCCCGCTGCAGGTTCTCGATCAGAGCCAGTTTCGCGGATTCTTCATCTGTCGATTCCATGACGATCGCTTCGATATCCTTGGCGCCATTCAGCAGGCACGCACGGTATCTCCTCTCGCCTGCGATCAGTTCATACTTGTCGCCCTTCTTACGTACCGTGACCGGCTGCAGCAATCCGTTCTGCCGGATCGATTCCGCCAGTCCTTTGATCGAATCATCATAAAAATCCAAGCGAGGCTGATTGGTATTCGGGATGATTTTATCCAGTTTGATTCTTACGATCTCTTTCTTCATAGAGGTTCCTTTTTCATTATATTATATTTCCTGGGATACTTTAATGGGGTCTTACGAATTTTTTGTAAATAGGCGATGACACGCTGTTCATGGCCCCCCAGTTCTTCCTCACGGAGCGCTTTCTGCTCGAAGCCCATCGCTGTGATAGCCTTGCTGGCTTCTTCCAGTTCCGTGACGCCATCTTTGCCTCGCATGGCGATAAAGTATCCGTTCATTCTGACCATGGCACCGCAGATTTCGATCAGCTTATTCATGCCGGTGACGGCCCGTGCCGTGACATAGTCATATTCTTCTCTGTGGGCGAGGCTGTATTCTTCGCCTCTTACCCGTACGACTTCGATGCCTTGCAGTTCCAGCTTTTCGATCAATAATTCCAGGAAGACGCAGCGTTTCAGTAAAGGTTCCAACAGGATGACATGCAGATCGGGGAAAACGATCTTCAGCACGACGCCCGGGAATCCCGCGCCCGTTCCGACATCAACCAGCGTTCCCGACATGTTTCCATCCGCTGCCAGCAGGGAATCATAGAAATGTTTATCGATGATCTCATCATAGTCCGTAATGGCGGTAAGATTGACCTTCTCATTGTATTCCTTGAGAAAAACAGCGTAACAGTCCAGCTGTTCCGCCATCCGCGGGGTTAGAACGATCCCTCTTTCCTTTAGACGCTCTTCCAGTTCCTTTATGGTCATAAATCAATTATATCCGCAAACAAAACGATTTTGTTAGTATTTTATTTCCCGGGATTTATAATTCAATGTCTTGGATCAGTTCCCGTACGACGATGGATCCGATCAGAAGTCCGGCGCTGGCAGGGACGAAGATGGAGGATCCCGGGGTGCTTCTGCGTACAGAGCCTTCTTCTTTGATTTCTTTCAGTGGTTTCATCGGTTGTTCCGGTGAATAAACGACTTTCAGATGATGGATTCCCCGTTCTTTGAGTTCCTTGCGCATGATCTTGGCCAAAGGATCGTTACAGGTCTTAGAAAGGTCCGTACAGACGAGTTTGGAAGGATCGACCCTGTTACCGCACCCCATTGCGGAAATCAGCGGTACGGCGTGTTTCTGAGCCTGTAGAACGAGGTCGATCTTGGCTGTCACCGTATCGATCGCATCCACGATGTAATCAAAAGAATCAAATGGTATTTCTTCTGCTTTTTCCGGCAGATAAAACATTTCATAGACATCGACTTGGATCTTTGGATCGATATTATGTATCCTGTCCGCCATCGCTCTGACTTTCGAAGATCCCAAAGTATCCTCGTTCGCCATGATCTGCCGATTGAAATTGCTTAAGACGACTTCATCGTTATCAATCAGAACCAGATGGCCCACTCCGCTTCTTGCCAGGGACTCTACAACATAGGAACCGACACCTCCCACGCCAAAAACGGCTACCGTAGAAGCAGCCAGTTTTCGCATCGCTGCTTCTCCCAGCAGCATTTCCAGTCTAATGTATTTTTCAGACATTTTCTTTTCTTATCAGCAAGCGGTATATGAACTCTTCGTGGTCTTCTTCTTCGGCGATCTTCCAGTCGTTCAGATCGAAGACATCGAAATAAGTATCCACTTCATATTCTTTCTTGATGAAAGAGACATAGGCTTTCTTCGCATAAGGATAAGCCTGACGAAAGATGGAAGCTCCGCCGCAGATGATGTATTCTTCTTCATCGTTCTCGTGTTCCTTCAGGAAAGCGATCAGATCATGATAGATCTCCACATCCTCGGGATGATAATCGGGATCCAAAGAAACGACCGTGATATAACGATCCTTCAGTTTGCCAGGAAGATTGTCAAAAGTCGTCTGACCCATGACGATATGCTTGTATAAGGTATTCCGCTTGAATACCTGCAGTTCCTCTTTGATATGCCAAGGCAGGACATTCCGGTATCCGATGCCTTTCTTGGGATCGATGGCAACAGAAAAACTGATCATACGGAAACCTTTCCTTTGATCGGAGGCCATGGATCATAGTCCAGGACCTTGATGTCATCCATCGTAAACGCAAAGATATCTTTCACTTCCGGGTTCAGCCACAGTTTAGGCAAAGCTTTTGGTTCTCTGGCAAGCTGTTCCTTGATCTGATCGATATGATCGAGATAGATATGGGTATCCCCGAAGGTATGTACGAACTCGTAAGGCTCATAGCCGCAAACCTGTGCGACCATCGCCAGCAATAAACTGTAGGAAGCGATATTGAACGGAACACCTAAAAACAGATCCGCCGAACGCTGATAAAGCTGGCAGGACAGTTTCTTCTTGTCTGCGCTCACATAGAACTGGAAGAACGCGTGGCAGGGAGGCAACGCCATATCCTCGACCTGCGCCGGATTGTAGGCAACCACGAGATGTCTTCTCGAGAACGGATCGTTCTTCAGATTTTCGATGAGCTGCGTGATTTGGTCCACTCCCCGGTCATCGAAATTGCGCCACTGTTTCCCATAGACCGGACCCAGATCGCCCCATTTTTCCGCAAAAGCTTCGTCATTGCAGATCTTCTGGATGAATTCTTCCATGGTCTCGCCCTGATACTCCGCGGATGCCTTATATTTCGCATATGGCCAGTCGTTCCAGATCTTGACGTTCTTTAACGCCAAAGGACGGATGTTGGTCTCCCCTTTTAAGAACCACAGCAGTTCCTCGAAGATCCCCCGATGGAACACTTTCTTTGTCGTAAGCAAAGGAAATCCTTCCTCCAGGTTGCAACGCATCTGATAACCGAACACGGAAATCGTTCCCGTACCGGTCCTGTCTTCTCTCTTTTCGCCGTTTTCTAAAACATATCGGCACAAATCCAAGTATTGTTTCATTATTTCTATACCGCCTCATTACAATTATATACTAAGAATATTCCATAATTGTGCGTTAATTATGCGCTAAAATGTTTATTGAGGTAAAAAGATATGAAAAACAAGATTTTACTGATAGTAAGCATCCTGCTTATGTTTACAGCCTGCAACGGCAAAAAGACGGAACAGACCCAGTCTTTATACAGCTACATCGATGAGAAAGACGGAACGACCCTGATGAGCCAGATCGAAGCAGGAGAGAAGCTTCCGACTTACATTCATTATTTTGTCGCCAACAGCGTGGATGGCACGATCGTTGAAGAAGATATGATCCGTATCGTCTGCGAGGAACTGGCGAAACTGGATATCGTCGTATCCGAACCGGTCGGAGATCTTTCGATCGAAGACGGAACGATCTACTTCAGCATGTTTTTTCCGGATGGAGATCATGTGAATCTGTACTTTGAAACGACGGCTTATTTCATATCGGATGGAACCTATTTCCCGGTCAAGGAAGTATCGATCCTGCAGCGTCTGATGAAAGATATCCCGGATCATCTGGTCTATGATACGGATTCCCAGGACTATGACAGCGATAATGTGACGTTCCTGAACTACAGCGACGGACAGTTCAGCTGGGATGGCAACGGGGATGGCGAGGAAGAAGTCTACATCCTGGAATACATCGATGATGAGGAAAGCGATCCGCAGATCATGATCTATCCGGAAGCCGATCCCGATACCAGGGGCATCATCAGCAATGCCTATGAGGTCAAAGCCATCGAATCGCGCAAAGACAGCAAAGGCAATTACCTGCTGATCCGTTATACGACGGGAGACCGCGAGAATCACAACAATCTTTCAAGCATCGTCTACCGTTTCGATGACGGAGAACCGGGCGTCAAATAAGAGACAAGAGTCGCAGAAATGCGGCTTTTTTTATGCGTGATATAATCTTGGTGATGGGGGATCAACTTATGAACATCAATGACAGTATCCACGGTTTCAGGATCATCAATGTCAGACATGCCGATGAACTGAAAGCCGATATTTATGAATTCATTCACGAAAAGAGCGGAGCCAAAGCCATCTGGCTGAAACGCGCCGATGAAAACAAGACGTTTTCGATCGCATTTAAAACCACGCCGGTCGATGATACGGGTGTGTTCCATATCCTCGAACATTCCGTATTGAACGGCTCGCACAAGTATCCGGTCAAGGAACCCTTCGTGGATCTTCTGAAAGGCTCGCTGCAGACCTTCCTGAATGCGATCACCTTCCCGGACAAGACCGTCTATCCCGTCAGTTCCAGAAACGATCAGGATTTCATCAACCTGATGCGAGTCTATCTTGACGCGGTCTTTGCGCCTTTGGCGGTCGAGAAGCCTTATGTCTTCTATCAGGAAGGCTGGCACTATGAGACGAAGGAAGGCGAAGAGCCTACGTATAAAGGCGTCGTCTTCAACGAGATGAAAGGCGCTTTCTCTTCTCCGGATTCTCTGCGTATGCGTTATATGATGCACGCTTTATTCCCGGACAACTGCTATGGCAATGAATCCGGAGGGGATCCCGATCATATCACGGATCTGAGCTATGAGGACTTCTGCGCAGCGCATGCGAAATACTATGCTCCGGACAATGCCTATATCTTTCTTGATGGGGATATGGAGATCGATAAGATACTGTCTATCATCGATGAAGAGTATCTTCAGCATTACGATAAGAAAAACAACGGTGTTTCGATCAATAAGCAGGAACCAGTCGTCGCAGAAAAAGTCATCAAAGACTATGAGATCGCTGCCGGACAGGATCCTGCAGGGAAAGCCCAGATCGCATATGGCTATGTGGTCTCCGCTTTCGATGACTATGAGAAGAATATGGCTTTCTCTTTGATTTCTTCTCTCTTATGTGCCAGAAACGAATCTCCTTTGAAGCAGGCCATCTTAAGCAAGGGTCTGGGCGAAGACGTCTATTTCGATATCCAGGATGGGATCCTGCAGCCTTATGTAGAGATCGATGTGATCAATACCGACCTGGAAAAAGAAGAAGAGATCGATCATACGATCAGACAACTGCTGGAAGATATCGTAAAGAACGGTCTGGATAAGGAAGAGCTGGAAGCCGTGCTGAACCAGCGGGAATTCAAAGCGAAAGAACGGGATTTCGGCGGAGCGCCGAAAGGTCTGGTTTTCGCGTTAAGCAGTCTGGACAGCTGGCTCTATGGGGGCGATCCGATGCGAAGCATCTGTTTCACGGAACTCTTCAACAGTTTAAGAGAAAAGATTCATACAAGCTATTATGAAGATCTGCTTAATGATACAATCCTTCACAGCAGGCATTGCGCCAAAGTTCTTCTGAAGCCTTCCAATACCTTAGGGGAACAGAAGCAGCGAAACGAAAAAGAAAAGCTTGCGAAGATCTATGAAAGCTGGTCTGAGGAACAGAAGCAGGAGATCCTGAAAATGAACGAAGATTTCTCTGCCTGGCAGATGTCTTCCGACACTCCGGAGCAGAAAGAAACGTTGCCGAAGCTGCATCTTGAAGATCTGAAAAAGACAGTGACCGCTTATCCGGTCAAAGCTGCGAAATATGGAAACAATACCGTTCTGACCCACGATCAGGAAACGGAAGGCATCTCTTATCTGAGTCTCTTTCTGGAAGCAAACGATCTGGCTCTGGAAGATTACACATATCTGTCACAGATGCTGTCGCTGCTGGGCAAACTGAGAACGACGCATTACGATCCATTGACCCTGAACCGTCTGACCAAGAGCATCCTGGGCGATTTCTACACAAGCTTCACGCCTGCCGTTTCTTTCCAAAACGAAGAACCGCGAAACAATATCGCCGTGATCTGGTCCAACCTCAACCGCAACGATGAAGAAGCCCTGAAATTGGTCAAAGAAATCATCTATGAAACGGACTTCAGCGATGAGAAAGCGATCCATGACATCTTGAAGCAGAATATCTTTGCCTTGGAACAGGCTTACATCAACGCAGGACATTCTCTGGCTTTATTAAGAGCTTCCACCTACTCTTCCGGGACCGCAATGATCTCCGAATACTATGCAGGCTATGAAGCATATAAATATCTGAAAGAACTGGATGATCATTTCGAGGAAAGAAAAGAAACGTTCCTCCAGGCTTTGAAAGATCTGCGCAAGAAGCTCTTCATCAAAGAAAGATATACGTTATCCGTGGCAGGAACCAACGAAGAACTGTATCTCAAAGAATTATTGGATACTGCACCGGATGGCACAATCGGCGAAACAGTCAGGATCATTCCTCTGGGACATCGCAAAGAAGGCATCGTCGTGCCTTCCAATGTATCCTATGCCGCGAAATCCGCTTCCCTGAAGGAAGAAATCGATAAGCAAGGCGTCATGCAGGTGCTGTCGAATATCCTGACTTATGACTATCTGTGGAATGAAATAAGGGTAAAGAACGGTGCTTACGGCTGCGGTTTCCGTTGCGGAAACAATAAGCAGGCAAGTTTCTATTCCTACCGCGATCCGTCTCCGGTCAATTCTTTACGGATCTATGAAGCGACACCGCAATATATTTCCGATTTCCTGGATCATACGGACAGCATCGAGAACTATATCGTCGGTACGACCGGCGATTTCGATCCGTACATGTCGGTCAAATCCTCGATCCGCGCAGGTGATCTGGAATATCTCATCGATATCACCTATGACGATAAACAGAAGATCTATGAACAGATCCTGAATACGACCATGAATGATCTCAGGGAAACGATCCCATACTTCGATAAAGTCAATGAGATCGACAATGTCTGTATCGTAGGAAACAAAGAAGCGATCGAAAAATGCAAGGATCAGCTTACGGAAATCATCAGTCTCATGAAATAAAAATCAGGCATGACTAAGTGTCATGCCTTTTTCTTACGCGAAAGAAAACCGTTATGCTTTCGTCGTTATTTCGTATACGGTTCCGTTACTTATGGTCTCTTTTTTTGCGTTCCAGTATCCAGACGGCAAGAAGTCCCGCTGCGCCAGCCAGCGACAGCAATAATCCCGCTGTTCTGTATGGAGTTCTGTAGTGCAAAGAGATCTCATGGGATCCTGCCGGAACCAGCATTCCCAGATAGTGATCGTTGACGCAGAATACTTCCGCTTCCGTGCCATCGATGGAACCTGTCCATCCTTCGGAATATGGGGTAGCGATACACAGGATTTTCTCTGAATCGATATCCAGCTTCCCATAAATCGCATCCGTATCCAAACGGATCTCTTTCAGGGTATCTTTCTGTAACTGTCCGATCTTTTCCTCATATCCTTCCATCGATACGCGATAGACCTTAAGATCGTCCAGATGATAAATGCCTCTGGAAGGCAGCGTGATCGTTACGCTGTTCACTTCTTCGGTGGTATAACCCAGGTTCACAATGAAGTCATGTCTGCCGGAAGAAAAAGGCGCGCCCGGCTGCAGATATGTAAGCGTCTTCTCCACGCCGTTCGATGCGTCGATCGTCAGAATGAGCTTGCTGATGGGGTTTTGGTAATCCTTGCTTCTTTTGATGGAGATCTGCCGGTCTTTGGCTAACAGATCCCAGTTCGTTCTGTTGTAAAGGTTCAAAGGATCGACGGATTCATCGCCAAAATACAGGTCATATTCCATCGTTGCCGTAAAGTCCAGTCCTTCAAATCCGATATAGATTTCTCCGTTCTGCAGCAGCTCATCGAATGTAACGGTGATCTTTGTGTTGTTTGCCGTGCAGATATAATCGGAACCCGACTTGCTGATTTCTTTTCCCACGCATTGAACCTGGAAAGGAACGAGATAATCTTCTGAGAAATCGGAATATTCCGGAAGCTTTCCTTGTTTCGTTTCCGTAACTGCTGCGCTCAGCAGGCTTTCCTGTTTCTGAACCGGATTCAACGCTTCCCACTGATCCAAAGAGATCTGGGCATCGTAACAGTACCCGAGCGGAAGAGTATAGTCGTTCTTATAGACAAGATATTTGTTCGATATAGCGTTTTCGATTTTTGACGATTGTCCGTTCGTCAGTTTATCGACAGACAGCTCTTTCTCCAGTTTTTTGATCTGCGATGCCAATGATACATTCGCATCGAAAGTATCGATCAGTTCATAGCCATAAGGCAGGCCTTTCGGCTCTTCGTTTTCTTTTGGTACGGTAAAATACTGAACGGAAGCCAGCGCCAGAAGAGCCGTACGATCGTCATATCCGGTATAGTCGTGAATCGACTGTTCCGCCATCTGCAGATTGCTTCGGTAATCATTCACATAAGGATTGCTGATCGTCCAGTAATAACCCGTATTTGACAGCCGTTCGGATACGCCTGCGTTTACATTGATCTTTCTGCCGGAATAACGGGTATAGGAAGAATCCGAAATCTCTTTGATGACTGTTGTTTCATTGTTTGACCATTCGATCCATAATTTATCGTTTTCTTCGAATTCAGACACATAGTTGTCAGCGGCAGGAGAAAACTGCCACAGAGCAGTGTTTACGACACACAGGATCACGATCCCGATCAGCAACAGGGAGCGGATATCTGCGGGATATGTTTCATTGTCTGTTTTTTCTCTCAGGATCATCAGCGCAACGAATAAGAGCGTGGTTGCGGAAAATACCGCCTCACTGCGGGACTTGTCGAAATGCAGGCAGGCAATGTAAAAGACAAAGGCCGATATCGCCAGAAACAGCCATCTGCGCTTTGTTACGGATAAAAGATCTTCCCACTGCACAGCCAGAATGTATGTACACAACAGAACGAACGCCCAAACCCAGCGGTTCGTCATATATGACATGCCATTCAGGATCCTGCCGAATATCGGAAAAAGCGTGATCACGACACAAGCCAGAAACAGCGTTTTCAATAATCCGTTTTTCTTCCGTTCGCTGAAAAGCAGGAAAACGGAAAGAAGAGCCGGAGCAGTCAGTCCCAGCACGAACCAGTAGGAAACCTTGTTCGAAACGGCAATGCCAGGCAGCTGACTGTAATAATACAACGGATAGAACAGATAGAACGGCTGCGACAGGGACAGTCTGCTGTCTTCCAGAAACGCCATCAATACCGGCAAAAACAGAAAACCGGCAAGGGCAACGCCGATCAGCGCATAGATTCCGATACGGATGATCGTCAGGAATCCTTCTTTCACATTCTTCCCATATATGCCAAAGACGCGAATCAGCGCATATATGATCGCCAGGATCACGATGACGTAAAAGAAATAAAAGTTGCTGACAGCCGAAACCGTAACGATCAGGATAAACAGCACGGCGTTTTCTTTGCGGATGATTTTCTCCATCCCAAGGATCAGCAACGGAAAATAGATCATCGGATTCAGGAAATACGGATGCCTTGCCGCGTTGTAGATGCCCCACATGCAAAAGACATAAGACAGCGCTCCCGCCAGGATCCCGTGTCTGTTTTTCAAGCCGGTTCCGAAACACAACTGTGAAAAAGCGATTCCCGCAAGATACAAACGCAGGATGCAGGATGCGGAATAAAAATGATTCATCAGGACGGTTGGTACAAACACAGACAGCAACGTGATCGGGTCACCCATCACATAGTAGTGCATGGTTCTGAGGACATCGCTTCCTTCTCCGATGCAGAAATCCCAATTGGGGATGACAAGCTTATGATCAACCAGCAGGCTCCGGACGATGCTTCGCAGATACTGGGCATAGTATACCAAAGCCCGGAAATGCTGGTGCCATCCATCCGGGAACCAGATGAGAGATCTTCCCGATAAAAAGAACCATGAGAAACAGAAGAAAACGCAGATCAAAAACAAGACCGTATATGCGATATAATACTGTTTCTTATTTGCGTCTTCCTTGAAGCATGCAGCCAGTTTTGATAGAACCATATCAGTAGTTCCTTTCATTTCACGCTTTACTCTTTCATTGTTTTTCTTTGTTTCAGATAGATTGCCAGTACCTGGATGTCGCTGGGATTGATTCCCGAGATACGGGAAGCCTGCCCCAGGGAGGAAGGACGTATCTTATCCAGTTTCTGTCTTGCTTCCAGGGCAAGATTATCGAAATGCAGATAATCAATATCTTCCGGCAGGCGCACGTTGTCCATCTTCAGCATCCGGTCGGCTTCCTTTCTGGCCTTCCGTATATATCCTTCATACTTGACTTCGATCTCAACTTGTCTGGCGATTTCTTTGTCGTATCCGATATGCATCAGATCCAGCAGAGAAGATAATTCGACCTGCGGACGTTTCAGCAGTTCATAAGCGTTATGGGAACCTTCCTCATTCTCATAACCGAGACTTTCCAGATAATCGTTGACCCCGGTCTCTTTGTCAATTTTCGTTTCCTGAAGCAGTTCTTTCATTTCCGAGATCTTCTGCATCTTTTCCTGATAGCGCTGATATCTTTCTTCGCTGATCAGGTGATTTTCGTAGCCGTACTTCAGCAATCTTTGGTCGGCGTTGTCATGTCTTAACAATAATCGGTATTCCGCTCTTGAGGTCAGCAGACGGTATGGCTCTTTGGTACCTTTCGTAATGAGATCGTCGATCATGACTCCGATATAGGCTTCATCTCTCTTTAATACGAACGGTTCTTCCCCATCCAGTTTCCTGCGCACATTGATGCCTGCCATCAGGCCCAGTCCTGCCGCTTCCTCGTAACCCGAGGTTCCCAGGATCTGTCCGGAAATGAAAAGATTGCTGATGTCTTTCAGTTCCAAATTCAGTTTGACCTGCAAAGGATCGACTGCATCATATTCGATCGCATAAGCGTATTTGACGATCTCTGCGTTTTCCAGACCGATCACGGAATGAACCATCTGCTCCTGCACATCCCTGGGCATCGAAGTAGAAAAGCCCTGTACATAGGTCGTAGGAAGCTCCAGAGATTCCGGTTCCAGGAAAAGCTGATGCCGCGGCTTATCCGAGAAACGGACAACCTTGTCTTCGATGGAAGGACAGTAGCGCGGACCTACCCCCTTGACCACTCCGGAATACATCGAAGAACGATTCAGATTCGCATGAATGATATCCAATGTCGATGGGCTGGTATAAGTCAGATAACACGGAACCTGTTCTTCAGGAGACAGGACATCTTCCGGTTTTGTTTCTTCAGCAAAATGCAGGAACTCATCGCTGCCTGCTTCATATTTCGTTTTTGAAAAATCAATTGAAGAAGTCAGGATACGCGGAGGCGTACCGGTCTTCAACCGGAACAGCCGTATCCCCAGATTTCTTAAAGATTCACTCAGATTACCGGTAGTGCGATCCCCATCCGGACCCTCCGGACGTACTTCCGATGAGATCATGACGGTCGAAGCCATATAGGTTCCTGTCGTCAGGATGCACGCTTTCGCGTCGATCCTGCGTCCGTCTTCAAGAATGACTGCACTGAAAGACTGATCCTCACAGACCAATTCCTCCACGATGCTCTCGATGACTGTCAGATGATCTGTATTCATACAGATCTCCCGCATCATCCGGGAATAAGCCAGCTTATCCGACTGCACACGCATGCTCCAGACGCCCGGACCTTTGGTCGTATTCAGCATCTTAAACTGCAGCGCCGTCTTGTCCGCCACCTTAGGCATGACCCCGCCCAAAGCATCGATCTCCCGTACCACGATCCCCTTGGCAGGACCTCCTACCGAAGGGTTGCATGGCATCTTGGCGATATGATTCAAAGCGATCGTAATCAGAACGGTCTCTTTCCCTGCATGAGCCAGAGACAGCGCCGCTTCGCAACCCGCATGGCCTGCGCCTACGACGACACAGTCATACATGGAAGATCCCCCGGACCTTATCATAAGTCCCGATCATATCCTGATAATGTTCATCGACATCCTTGTATGTTTCGTACTCCAGATCTTCATAGAGTTCCAAAAGTTTCTCATACAAAGGATACAGATACAATTCGCCTGCGAGAATATACAATCCCTTGACCGCATCTTTGGCCATGGCATAGTCTTCTTCTTCCAGCATCTCTCTGATTTCATGAAAAAACGTGTCGTCCAGATAGGCGTTGACGATTTCTTCATATTCATTCACATCGGGATACTTATCGATGATCAGGTCATAGTTCAGACCGATGCTGGCATATTTCTTTTTCATACGAATCCATTATAAAGCAAGTCTTCTGAAAGAGAAACGATGAACTTGCAGTTCTGTCAGCGCATCTCGTCGTATCGCTTCAATAATGTGACGATCATCGCACGGATACAGGTGTTGCCTACGTCGAATTCGGTCTTGCTGATACCGGTGGTAATATCTTGGGAATATGCCCAGAGGATCGGTTCATAGTAGTATTTCGAAGGATCCTGGACATCGCTGAAATTCATTTCTTTCGGCGTATAGGACGGCGTTCCGTTCAGGGAAGCGGCACGGTACAGGAAGGTGACGATCTGTTCCCTGGTGCAGGTGCCGTTCGGAGAGAAGGTGGTGGAAGAGGTGCCTGTGGTGACG
>JAFYHQ010000008.1 GCA_017539105.1 Erysipelotrichaceae bacterium | reverse complement strand
GGTCAAAGAACCGAAGCCCATGATCAGGTAAGACAGCTTGGTCTTGAAATCTCCATCTTTAAATGTTTTAACGATATCAGCCAGATCGTTGCCGATCCAGGTAAACAACCCTTTCAGCAGTTTGCCGATCGTCTTGAAAAGACTGACGAGCAATCCCGGAATTCCTTTGAAGAAATGAATCAGCTTATATAGAAACAGCTGGAATTTCGTAAGATTCAAGAGTTGCAGATCGCTGATATCCTCAAACAGATTCAATTGTTGAGAATGATTTGTTTTTTCCATTGATCTTATCCCCTTTTATAAAAAAGAAAGGCAGACTGGTTCTGATATAGCAGTCTGCCTTTGAAAAACGATCTGTTAGTTCTTTACGATCTTGATTTCTGAAGTAGAAACGTCGCAAGTGACTGTGTAGTTGCCCGGTGCCAGGAAGATGATGTTGTTGTCGCCGTTGGAAGCTTCATCATATTCGACGATCAGATCAGCGCCTTCGGTAACCTGCTGGCAACCTAAGTTGGTATCCCAGGAAGTGACAGGAACGATACGTCCGCCCATGTAGTCAGATTCCGGAACATCCAGCGTGATGGTCAGGACGTTGCCATCCTGCTCCATTCCGAAACCTTCGAGGTCAGCATTATCCCAGCCGTTCCAAGCGCCTACGAAGACATAGCCCGTAGCACCGATCAGGCCTTTGACCTGCTCTTCATACAGAGCCAGACCAGCCTGCAGTTCCTCATCGGATTCTGCCTGAGCAGCCAGATGGCCTAAATCACCAGCTTTTGCCCACCAGCCATCATTGACCTGACCCTGGACAGTAGCGTAGTTGTTCTGTGCGCCTAAAGCAGCCAGAACCGGATTGCTCTGAACATCATCGGAAGCCTTAGCAGCGACATTGGAAGGACCCCAGCCATTGCTGTTGAATCTTTCAAGCTGGCAAGCTTCGTCCGTCAGATACAATGCAAGTCTCTGTAAAGCAGCAGCCTTTTCAGGATCTGTCTGAGGCTTGACACCCATCAGTTTGCCGCCGGAGAAGGAACCCATGTGGTAGGTATTTCCATCAACCGTGAAGCTAGGCAGATCAGCAACACCCATGTTGTCGCCTAAGATCGACTGGACAGTGTTGACATCCCAGGTACCGGAAACGACAACAGCGGAACCTTTCGAGAAGTCTTCGCCGGAACCGGAATCGTTCTTCGCATTAGACTTTGCCAGGATCTGCATGCCCTTTAAAGCAGCCATGCCTTCCGGAGAGTTGTAAGTATCAACGACACCTGTGAAAGCACCGGTATCATCAGTGATCCACTGGCTGACACAGCCTGTGCCAAAGAACCATGCAGAGTTGTACCATGCGCTTGAGTAGTTCATGGAGAAGAACTTGTTGTTGTCTTCGCAAGCCTTGACCAGCGTAGCAAGGTCATCGATCATATCTTCGGAGATGACGGACTTGTCATAGTACATGAAGAAGCCGTTATCGGAAGTCATCGGATAAGCATAGAGGCTGTCGCCGAATGTAGCAGCCATGACGGAACCGGCATCATCTCTAGCCTTGACAGCTTCAGAAGCGTTCTGGCCTAAGACAGCCAAAGCACCAGCCTGAACCAGACGCGCAGTCTGGTCCTGAGCGAAGCAGTACAGATCAGCACCGGATTCGACATCGGTGATCATCAGCGTTGCCGCATCAGCTTCAGAAATGCCTTCAATCGTAGCATTGAATGTCAGATCAGCATTTTCTTCATTGAATCTGTCGATCTGCTGTTTCGTCAGTTCAGCGATACCTGCGACTTCAGAAACCCATACAGTGATGTCATAAGTTCCTCCTGCAGTCTGATTGCCGCCGCCTTCGCCGCCTTTAGAACAAGCGACCAATGAGCAAAGCATCAGTACAGCAAGAAGAAGAGAAACAAGTTTTTTCATTTACCAATACTCCTTTTCTTTCTTGAAATGTGATTATTCCAATCACTAGAATTATTATAGCGCATATTTGAAAACGCATACAATAAAATGTGAAATTTATGTGAAAACATTAATCATTCTATAAAAGTTTCCGCAGCAAAAGCCTGAGGTCCATATGGTCAAGCATGTATTCGGGAATGTTCCTGTTTTTTGTTTCTGATCCGGATAGCGCGGAACGGATATAAAAAGAATCCATCCCTATCGCATGGGCGCCTTGCGTATCTGTCTGAAGATCATTTCCGATCATCAGACAGTTTTCTGTTTTCAGATCATGTTTCTTCAAAAGAGATTCAAAAATGAATGGATCCGGTTTGCGGTATCCGACTTCCGATGAAATGACGATGTCATCGAACATATCGTATAAGCCGGTCATCTTCAGCTCCGGTAACGTAAACAGAGACTGGGCATTGCTTAAAAGATAGACCTGTTTCCTGGAGGAACGCAGGGCATCAAGCAATTCCATGGCACCTGCATATAGGCGCAGGTGCGATGTGGAATTCTGGCGGAACTGCCAGGCGATGTCTTTGATTGTATGCTTATTTACAACGATTCCTTTTCTCTTGAACAGCTTCTGAAATACATCTCCTATTTCGATTTCGATCAGATGTCCGTTTTCCGTTTTCTGTTCTTCCTGTTCCCGAACCGTTTTAAAGTAAGCATCCCGTAATTCTTTCGGATCATAATCAGCATCATACATATGAAAAAACTCTCTGATCTTACGCCAGAAAGCCATAGAAGATTCATCCGTATGGATATCGATCAATGTCCCATACAAATCAAAAAGATAAGCGTCATAGCTTTTCATGATCCGTGATCCGATCGGTATCAGTTTTCCCCTTCCGGCAGATACCAGTAGGAATGGAAACCCTTCATGTAAGTCTTTGCGCCTTTCGGCATCTGTGTCAGAGCATTGAAGACATTGATATAATCTCCTGCCCCCATCGGTATCGCAAACGCGCCTAAGGTTCCCAATACCGTCCAGGAAGGATGGATCAGAAACAGGAGGAACGGAATAAAACCGAATACCAGATTCGGCAGCATGCTCATGAAGATGAAACGGGCTTTGCTCATGCGTTCCGATCCCACTACAAACAGCATGCCTTTGCTTAAATATTCGTACATATAGACATCATCCCTGAAACACAAAGCATGCAGAAATTCATGCGGAACAAGCGTAACGATAGACAGGATGCTGCCGATTATATGCATCGGCTGTCTGCCATAAACAAAATAAATGCCAAACGTCACTACCGCAATCAGCAGCGAAATTCCGTTTGCGATCAGCGATAGTTTCTTGGGATCTTCCGCTTCTTTGAATTGGACCGCGTTCGGTTCATCTCCCAGACTGGGGAGATCGTCAGGATTGCCGCTGAATCTGCCATTGTAATGAAATCTCATAATCTTTTCCCTCTCTTATTCCATAAAATCCAATAAAACCGTATTCAATATCGCAAGATCTTTGCAATACATCCGTCCGTTTTCGATAACGATATGGGGGTTGCCTGTTCCCTGCGGATATTCTTCTTCTATCTTACATTCATACCGCCGTTCAAATCCATCGATATCCAATCCCAGATCCGTTCGCAAGGACATCATGATATGTTCGAACATCTGTTCCTTCTTATTCAAAACAATATCTTCTTCATGGATATCATCGCTGCTGAAGTAGCGTTCGAAAGAACGGGTGTTGGTATAACGGCGGCTGCCGATCTTGGATGACGCCGCCAGAGATACTCCAATGAAATCCTCATAGTTCCAGTATGACATGTTGTGTCTGGAATAACAATCCTCTTTACAGAAGTTGGAGATCTCATAATGGCGATACCCGTTCTGCGTGAGACATTTCTCGATCAGCTCATACATATCCGCTTCTATCTCTTCATCCAAAGCAGAGATCCCTTTCCGTCCGAAGACGCTGTTTTCTTCGATGGTCAGAGAATAGATGGAGATATGCGGAACATCCAGAGACAGGATGTCGTCCAGAGTCTTCTGAAGCGTTTCTAATGTCTGATTGGGCAGCGAATACATCAGATCGACGCTGATGTTGTCCAAGCCGTGTTTACGTAACAAGGCGATCTTTTCCTTGATCAGAGCGAAATCGTGTTTTCTGTTGATCGAACGAAGGATTCCCGTATCAGTCGATTGGACGCCCAGAGAGATACGGTTGATGCCGTATTCTTTCATTAAAATGATCTTATCCTCATCCAGAGATTCCGGGTTGGCTTCGATCGTATATTCAAAAGCCTGTTGGCTGTAGGGCTTCAAGTAATCCAGCAGCGTTTTCAGTTCATCATATTCCAGCGCGGTAGGCGTTCCGCCTCCGATATAGATCGTCTCATAGCCGGGAACAAGACTGTTTTCTATTTCTTTCTTAAAGCGTTCGAGCCACTTCTGTGCCAATTCATGGTCATAGATCCGATGACAGAAATCGCAGTAGTAGCAGATGCTGCGACAGAACGGCACATGGACATAAAGGTGTTTGACCTCATTCATCATCAAGCGACAGCACTGCCATGAAAGCTTCCTGCGGAATCTCTACGCTGCCGATCGCTTTCATCCGCTTCTTGCCTTCCTTCTGTTTCTCCAAAAGTTTCTTCTTACGCGAGATATCTCCTCCATAACACTTGGCCAGGACATCTTTCCTAAGAGATTTGATATTGGTACGGGCAATGACCTTGTTGCCGATGGCAGCCTGGATCGGGATCTCGAACTGCTGCTTCGGCAGCAGCTCTTTCAGCTTGACAGTGATCGCCTGCCCTCTCTTGTATGCAAAATCGCGATGAACGATGATGCTTAACGCATCCACGATTTCTCCATTGATCAGGATATCCATCTTCACCAGATTACCCGGACGGTAACCGATGATCTCGTAGTCCAAGGAAGCGTAGCCTCTGGATACGGACTTCAGTTTATCGAAATATTCGAAAATGATCTCTGAAAGAGGCATTTCATAAATCAGCTGATTCCGGTTGTCATCGATATAGACCATATCCTTATAGATGCCGCGTTTGTCCTGCGACAGCTGCATGATCGGTCCGATATATTCGTTGGGAACCATGATGGAGGCTTTGACATAAGGTTCTTCGATCGATTCGACCAGTGTCGCTTCCGGCATCATGCTCGGGTTGTCGATATAGATGACGGAACCATCAGTCAAGGTCACTTTGTAGATGACCGAAGGCGCAGTCGCGATCAGATTGAGATTGTATTCCCGTTCCAGCCGTTCCTGTACGACTTCCATATGAAGCAGACCAAGGAAACCCAGACGGAAACCGAAACCCAGCGCTTTGGATGATTCCGCTTCAAAAGTCAGACTGGAATCATTCAATGAAAGTTTTTCTAATGCGTCCCTGAGATCGTTGTATTTATTATTGTCTGTCGGATACATTCCGCAATAGACCATCGGGTTCATCTTGCGGTAACCCGGCAATGCCTGTTCGCATGGATCTTTGGCGGAAGTGATCGTATCGCCGATATGGATATCCTGTATCGATTTGATCGAAGCGCAGAGATATCCGACTTCTCCGGCAGACAGACGGTCTTTTTTCACCTCATAAGGCGTCTTGACACCCAGTTCCGTGACTTCATATTCCGTATCCGCCTGCATGAAACGGATCTTGTCTCCCACTTTGACATCGCCATCCTTGATACAGATGAAAACGACGACACCGCGATAGGAATCATAATAGGAATCGAATACCAGAGCTTTTAACGGCTTATTCACATCGCCTTTTGGCGCAGGAAGATACTTTACGATCCCTTCTAGAACATCTTCGACATTCTGTCCCGTTTTCGCGCTGATGCATGGAGCATCGCTGCAATCCAGTCCGATGATTTCCTCTATTTCATTCTTGGTCCGTCCGATATCGGCACTCGGAAGGTCAATTTTATTTATCACAGGCATGATCTCCAGATCGTTATCCAAGGCCAGATAGGTATTCGCCAATGTCTGGGCTTCGATCCCCTGGGACGCGTCCACGACCAGAATGGCTCCGTCACAGGCAGCCAGCGATCTGGATACTTCATATGTGAAGTCGACATGTCCCGGCGTATCGATCAGATGAAAGATGTAGTCTTCTCCGTTCTTTGCTTTATATTTCAGCTGGACCACATTCAGTTTGATCGTGATGCCCCTTTCCCGTTCCAGTTCCAGAGAATCCAGGATCTGATCCTGCATATCCCGTTTCGCTACGGTATCGGTCAATTCCAAAAGACGATCAGCCAAAGTACTCTTGCCGTGATCGATATGGGCGATGATTGAAAAATTACGAATGTGTTCCCTATCCAACTTGTTCTCCTATCATATGACGTCCCGTGCCGTTATGAAACGCTCTGGCATCCATCGAATTCTTGCCTTCCGGCTTGATCTGATAGATTTCAATATATCCGTTATCCGTATCGATACGCAGATGGTCGTTCTCCAGACCTTTGAAGATTCCCGCTTCGGTGTTTTCTTCATACTGAAAGAACGCTTTTTCGATCTTGTATTTCTTATCATTCAGCATAAAGTAGCAACCCGGTTCTTCCAGCAAGGCACGGATATGGTCATAGACTTTCTTTGCATCGTCATGGAACGAGATGTGTTCGATCTCCTTTCCCAGCTTGTGGCAGTAAGTCGCCTGCTCTGTGTCCTGCGCGATGGAAGAGATTTTGCCAGACAGCAGGTCGGGCAGCGTCTCCATCAGCATTTCCAGTCCCAGATCCGAGAGTTTCCTGAACAGTGTCGTATTGGTATCCGTGATATCGATAGGCAAAGTCTTCTGTACGATGATATCGCCCTCATCCATCTTCTCATTCATATACATCAGGGTCATGCCTGTTTCCGTATCGCCGTTCAGGATCGCGCTCTGTACCGGAGAAGCGCCGCGGTATTTCGGCAGCAACGAGGCATGCGTATTGATGCAGCCGAATTTCGGAACATCCAGCAGTTCTTTCGGAATGATCTGTCCATAGGCGCTCGCAATGATCAGATCCGGTTTCAGATCGATGATATCCTGGTAATCGTTTCTGATCTTTGCAGGCGAAAAGACCGGAATCTCATGTTTCAGTGCCATTTCTTTGACTTCGCAAGCCCTTAAAATTCTTTTTCTTCCGTATTCCTTATCCGGCTGGCTTACCACGCCAACGATATTGTACGATCCGATCAGGCCTTCCAGTATCGTGGCAGCAAACTGCGGAGTTCCCATGAATACGATCTTCTCATTCCTGTTCATAACATTATCAATTATACCTTATTGTTTTTGTTTTTTATTCATCATTCTTCTCACATACGGTCCTTTCGATATTTCCTGATAAGTATGATTTATTCTATGGAATCAGCCTGTTTTATTGCATTTTTCAAAGGTTTTGCTTATAATGATAAAGCATTTATAAGGAGGATCTATGGCAAATATCAAGTCTCAGAAGAAAAGAGCTCTAACCAATGCAAAAGCAAATCTGAAGAACACTTCCGAAAGATCAAGACTCAAGACTGCCATCAAGAAAGTCAACGCTGCTGTTGCTGCTGCTGACAAGGATGCCGCTGTCAAAGCCTTCAACGAAGCCAATGCATTATTAGATAAAGCTGCAACAAGTCATTTGAAACACAAAAACTATGTTGCAAGGCAGAAAGCCCGTTTAGCCAAAGCCGTTTCAACATTGGGTTAATAAGCACGTAAGTGCTTTTTTAATTGAAAAGGCAGATCAGTCTGCCTTGTTTTTGTTTTTCACATATTCATCCATCTGCTCAGCAACCACTTTTGCTTTGGCAACAGCCTGTACGATGGTGTTGGCTCCGCTGACTACATCTCCTGCCGCAAACAGTCCTTCGACCGTGGTCATTCCCGTTTCTTCGGTAATCAGAAGACCCTTGTCATTGCCTTGCAGACCGGGAGTCGTCAGGATCAGCTTATTCTTAGGTCCCTGTGAGACACAGATGATCACGGAATCGCATTCGATCTGTACCGGATTCTCTTCATAGCCGATGATTTCATCCTTTTCATCGCGGACCGCTTTCTTGAAGACAGGACCGCGTTCATTGAATTCAAGTGTTTCCAAATCATATTCGAATTCACACCCATCCAGTCTTGCATAATCGATTTCTGCCAGTGAAGCGGACAAACGGTTGTTATGGGAGTAGATCGTCACATGTTCGACGCCATGCCTCAATGCCGTTCTTGCCACATCCATTGCGGTATTTCCTGTGCCGATGATCGCTACCCTGTTGCCCAGATTGAACGCTGAAGGCGAAGCGAGATAGTCGATCCCGAAATGGACATTCCCCAGGCTTTCTCCTCTGACTCCGAGTTTTTTCGGCCGCCATACGCCGGTACCGATGAAGATCGCTTCATAGCCATCTTCCAGAAGATTGCCGATCTCCAAAGCGCCGCCGATCGTGGTATTCGGACGTATCGATACGCCGATCTCCGTAAGCTTTTTCTTGTAACGCTCCATGATGGTTCGAGGCAGACGGAATTCCGGAATTCCATACTGCATGACACCCCCGATCTTGTCCTTGGATTCAAAGATCGTGACTTTATAGCCCTTTTTCGCCATGATGATGGCGACTGTAATTCCGGCGGGACCGGATCCGATGATGGCGATCATGTGTCCGTTATACGGTTCGCAATGGATCTTCATCTTATCGAAATAGGTATCGGAAATGTAATGTTCGATATCGGAAATATGGATGGCAGAATTCTTTCTGCCCTGGATGCAGTGTCCTTCGCACTGGTTCGCATGGTTGCATACCAGCGACGTCACCAGAGACAAAGGATTGTTGTCGAAAAGCAGCTGTCCGGCTTCATTCAGTTTATTTTCTTTAAACAATTTGATTACCTGAGGGATCGGCGTATGGATCGGACAGCCCTGGGAACAGAACGGATTCTTGCAGTTGAGACATCTTTCGGCTTCGGAAATGACATAATTCATGATCTAGTCCTCTTTTATCATCTTCTCTTATTTGCGATAAACATGCATATCGTCAGTATGACATAAACGATCAAAGCGGTTCCTGCCAGGAAAAGCAGGAAACTGATAACATCGAATCTTAAGCGATGCGAATCATGGCCTCCCATTTCCATCGTATAGATATGTACGGCTTGCAGGCCGAAACCATGTTCGATAGTGATCTCTCCTCCATGATTTTTGAATGAATATTTCAGGTAATGATCTTCCTGATAGGCGCGATAGTTGATAAACATGCCGATCAGCACGATCAGTAATGATATCGCAGCAGATAAACAGATCTTCTTCATGACTTTATGATAACTTATATCTCTTCTTGATTTCCATGTTTATTGAAAACGCAGCCATACAAAAAACGGCCGAAGCCGTTGTTTGTGTTATCGGATCTTGTCCAGATGCCAGATATCTCGGACATATTCTTCGATCGTACGGTCGGAAGAGAAATATGCCGATTTGGCGATATTGATCAGACACTTCTTTGCCCATCCGTGCGGATCCGCATAATATTCATACATCTTGTCATGCGCATGCTTGTAGGCTTCAAAATCCGCAAGAACCATATACTCGTCGTTTCTTAACAGGAACTCATCCGCGATGTCTTTGAAATCATCTTTGTCATCGGACCAGGTCTTGTCGATGAAAGAATTGATGATCCGGTTCAGTTCCGCATTGTTTGCATAGTACTCATACGGATCGTAGCCATTCTTCTTCAGCTGCCGGACTTCATCTTCTTTTAAACCGAAGATGACGCAGTTCTCGTCTCCGACCAGTTCCCTGATCTCGACATTGGCTCCATCAAGCGTACCCAGAGTCAGTGCGCCATTCATCATGAATTTCATGTTTCCGGTACCGCTGGCTTCCTTGCCCGCGGTCGAGATCTGTTCCGAAATATCGGATGCAGGCATCAGTTTTTCTGATACGGTGACCCTGTAGTTCGGGATGAACACGACATTGATAAACCGGTTGACTTGCGGATCATGATTGATCTTGTCAGCGACACAGTTGATCAGCTTGATGACTTTCTTGGCAAAGGTATAGGAACTTGCCGCTTTCGCTCCGAACAGGAAAGTCGTTTTCGGCATCGTGAAATTCGGATCATCCTTGATACGGAAATACAAGGAAATCACATACATGATATCAAGCAACTGACGCTTGTAGGCATGCAGTCTCTTGGCGATTGAATCAAAGATCGTATTCGGATCGATGTCGATGTCGTAATTCTTTTTGACCCAGCCGGCTAGCTGCTGCTTCTTGATCTGTTTGACATTCAGGAAAGCGTCCTGCAGTTCAGGATCATCCACATGTTCAAGAAGATCTTCGATGCGATTGAAATCATAATTGAAGGCAGGACCGATATAGCGTTCGATCAGCTCGCTCAGTTCCGGATTGGAATAGAACAACCATCTTCTTGGCGTAATGCCATTGGTCTTGTTGTTGAATTTATCGGGATAGATCTCATAGAAATCCCGGAATGTATAAGTCTGAATGATGTTGGAATGGATCTGCGCCACGCCATTGACTGAGAAGGAACCGACGATCGACAGGTTGGCCATACGCACATTGCCTTCATAGATGATCTGTACGGAATCGATGAAGTTGTGTTTCTTACCCATGGCAATCAGTTCCTGCTTGAACTGTTTGTCGATCTCTTCGATGATCAGATAGATCCTTGGCAGCAAGGTCTTGATGTATTCCACCGGCCACTTTTCCAGCGCTTCCTGCATGACCGTGTGATTGGTATAAGCGAACGTATGGGTCACGATATCCCATGCTTTGGCCCACTTCATTCCATAGGAATCCATGAAAATACGCATCAGTTCAGGAACGGCCAGTGCCGGATGGGTATCATTCAGCTGAATGACGACTTTATCCGCGAAGTTATCCAAGGTCCCATAAACCTTCAGATGGTCATTGATGATGGACTGCAGACCTGCGGCCACAAAGAAGTATTCCTGTTTGATTCTCAGGTAACGTCCCTTTTCCGTCGTATCATCCGGATACAGGTTCAGACAGATATCATCGACATCCGAAAGATATTTACGGTAATCTCTTCCTTCCGGAAGATCATCGGATGGTTCCGCATTCCACATTCTTAAGGTATTGGAAGTATTGGTGTGATAGCCCACGATCGGCATATCGTATGGCACTGCCAGGACATGTTCGGTATCCTTGCGATGGAATTCCAGTTCCCCTTCCGCATTTCTGGTGATATCGACATAGCCATAGAAGCGTACATCGACGGTCTTATCCGCCTTGCGGATCTCCCACGGGTTCTGTATCCTCAGCCACTGGTCAGGCACTTCCACCTGCTCATGATTGATGATCAGCTGCTTGAACAAGCCGTTCTTGTAACGGATGGTATTGCCGGAACCGGGATAGTTCAAGGTTGCCAAAGAATCCAGGAAACAAGCCGCCAGACGTCCCAGACCGCCGTTGCCAAGACCCGCATCCGTCTCGACTTCCTCGAGATCTTCGATATCGATATTCAGTTCCTCAAGGCCTTTCTTAACGACATCATAGGCTCCGACGGACATCAGGTTATTCTTCAGCATCCTTCCTAAAAGGAATTCCAAAGAGAAATAATAGATCTGTTTCCTATTATCGGTACGTACGATATATTTCGTCTCGCGCCAGTCTTCCAGCATATAGGTCCTGACCATCTGGGCCAGTACGACATATTTCTCGACCATGCTGGTTTCATCCAGTTCCTTGCCGAACGCGATATGCGCATAATCGTTGAAATGACTGATAAAATGTTCCGTGTCAGAAAATACTTCTTCAAAAAAACTTCGATAACCTTTAGCCATAAAAAATCCCCCGACTTTTTAATTATATAATATTTCTTCGATTTCTTTGACAGTTAACGCATACTCTTCTTTATGCGCCTGCTGATTGATTGCGATGAGCTTATTCCTGAGATCTTCAAGATAAGCCAGAAAGGCTTCGTCTCTTCGTTTTAAAAGGACAGGTCCGTACCTGATTTCCTTTTCCGTATAAGGATCATGCAGATCGGCAGAAAAACGGATGATCTGGTAATAGAACCCGTCATAAACGACTTTTTCATCTTCGATGGTGTAATAATGCTCGGAAAGATATCTCCGCAGCAGTTCGATATTATTGTTTGCCTGCACAAGAAAATACTGGTAACGGCTCACATCGCATTGTTCAAGGATATGCCGGATCGTATGATAGCCCATTCCGGCAATGACGACGATATCTACATCATCGGCTGCTTTCGCCAGGCCATCGGAAAAGACCGGAATGACGGATCCTTCCAGTTCGTTTTTTTGGATGGCTTCTTTCACTTTGCTGAAGGGTCCTTCCGCAATCTCGCCTGCATAGACTTTCTGACAGATACCGTTTTCTACCAGGAAACATGGCAAAAGCGCATGGTCGGAGCCCACATCAAAAACGACTTTATTTCTTTCGACCATCATGGCGATCTGCAAGAGTCTCGGTGAAAGCATTATTTTTTATCTTCCAGGAATTCTCTTAATCGTTTCGACTTGGTCGGCTGTTTCAGCTTACGGATGGCTTTCGCTTCGATCTGACGTATCCTTTCACGCGTGACATCGAATTCTTTGCCGACTTCTTCCAGCGTTCTGGTCCTTCCATCTTCCAGGCCAAAACGTAATCTTATGACTTTTTCTTCCCTGTCGGTCAATGTCGACAGAATCAGATTGATCTCATCTTTCAACAGTTCATTATTCGCATACTGGTCCGGAGATAAAGCGTCCTTGTCTTCGATGAAATCACCCAGATGGGAGTCATCTTCTTCGCCGATCGGAGTCTCCAAAGAAACAGGATCCAGAGCGATCTTCTGTATCTCTCTGACCTTGTCTGCCGTCATGCCGGATCCCATGCGCTCGGCAATCTCTTCCGCCGAAGGATCCCTGCCGAATTCCTGCACCAGCTGGCGCTGGATACGGGTCATCTTGTTGATAGTTTCCACCATGTGCACCGGAATACGGATCGTCCTTGCCTGGTCGGCAATCGCACGCGTAATAGCCTGTCTGATCCACCAGGTCGCATAAGTAGAGAACTTGAAGCCTTTGGTGTAATCAAATTTATCGACTGCCTTGATCAGGCCCATGTTTCCTTCCTGAATCAGGTCCAGGAACAGCATGCCTCTTCCGGTATATTTCTTGGCGATCGCGACGACCAGCCTGAGATTCGCGCTGATCAGTTCGTTCTTCGCATCGATGCCATCCTGCACCAGCTTCGGATCATCCGGATTGGCAATGCCGTCTTCGATGCGTTTCGCCAGCACGACTTCTTCATCCGCTTTCAGTAATGGCACACGTCCGATCTCTTTCAGATACATCTTGACCGGGTCATTGACCTTGGTATAAGTGGATGCCTGATCATAGTTGATGACGATATTCTTTTCCGAATCTTCCTCATCTCCGTCATCTTCCGCTTCCGTTGCCAGAAAATCATCATCTTCCAGTTCTTCTTCATTATCGGATTCATCGATCAGATCGATGCCGACCGAGCTTAGCCAGTCATAGAACTGGTCCATCTCGTCATCCGTCATCTCGAAACGATCCAGGCAGTTTACCACATCCGCCTGAACGATATCCACGCCCTGCTTATTCAGTTCCTGAAGATCATTCTTGAGATCCTCGATATCGTTATATTTCTTTTTCAGGCCCAAAGAAGATTTCTTGTTTGAGCGGATCGCTTTGATCGCTTTTCCATCATTGGTGACGACTTCCTTGACGCTCTCAGTCTTCTTTTCATTCTTGTCGCGCAGGACAACGTTTTCCTCTACCACTTTTTTTCTGGATTTTGTTTTCGTATTTTCTTTTGCTTGTTTGGTTTCTTCCGCTTTTTTCGTTGTTTCTTTTTTAGCCATTGTCCCCTCCCAATTCCTTGATCAGTTTCTCATATTCTCTCAGATATTCATCCGCCTTCTCAGGATCGACCGTCACGGTCTTGCTTATCTTTTCTTTTAAGTCAGCGACACGTTTCTGCTTGACCTCGTTTTTGACCCGTGCGATCGCTCCATTGAGGGACTCTTCATCATATTCGCCTGGCAGCGTTTCCGGTACGCTCAGATCCGTGATCAGATTTTTGATCCGATCATCATCCGTTTCATCATAAATGCGTGCCAAGGAACACTTGTTGTTCTTGCGATAATCATCGATGATCAGCATAGCCAGTTTCTGGTGATCCTCATCCAGCAGGAAGCCCAGCTGACGCTGATAGCTGTCCAGCGCTTTGTAAGACATGGCGATCTGCGAGAGTATCGTATATTCCGCTTTCGTCAGACCATCGAGATATACTGCGGCATTCGCCACTTTACCATTATACTCTGTTTTTTGTTCACGGATCGTCTGCCTTTTACGAATCTTGGTGATTTCATAGAGATCATTCAGATAGTTTTCCCTGTCGTATTCGTCTTTCAGTTTCTCGATCAGGGCAGACATCGTAATCGTCATCGCCTTGCGGTCTTCATAGTTCTGCATATTATAGCGATTCTTGTAGTATTTCATCGCATATTCGATATACGGGATCTGCTTGGCTTCCAGGTCTCTTAAAGCGTTCTTTCCATACTGGGCGATGATCTCATCGGGATCCAGCGTCGTGCCGTTGTCGATGACATAGACATCCATTCCCTGATTCAGAAGCGTCTCTCCGACTTTCAGATTCGCCAGCTGGCCGGCATTATCGCCATCATAAGAAAGAACGATCCTTTTTGCCATATTCTTCAATAATTCGATCTGTTTCGGCGTACAAGCCGTTCCCAGAGTCGCGACGACATTTTCTTTGCCCGCCCGATAGTAAGCGATCACGTCCATGACACCTTCGCAGACAAGGACATATCCCGCTTTCCGCGATACTTCCTTGGCACGATGCATATTATAAAGGTGATCGCCCTTGGTATAGAGCATATTCTCATTGGAATTGATGTATTTTGCTTCGCTGATTCCCTTGAAATCACGGGCAGTGAAAGCGATCGGCTCTCCATATTCGTTATGGATCGGAAACAGGATGCGGTCATAGAAAACATCTGCCATCCCATTCTGCAGCATCCTGCAGATTCCTGTTTTCAGCATGTCTTCATCCCTGTATCCGTTCTTTTTCAGATACTGGTACATGACATTCTTCTCGGGATTGTAGCCGATCTGGAAGTACTTGATCGCCTCATCATCGATCCCCCGTTCATAGAGATATTTCAAGGCATCCTGACCCAGTTTGGAAGCGGAAAGAAGATAGTTTCCATAGGCGATCATGGAATTCAAAAGATCATAGTAAGGCTGAAATTTCGATACCTTCTTGACCGGAGTATCGATCTCGATCGGTTTGCCGATGAGATCCGCAACCTCTTTGACTGCTTCCGGAAAAGATATCTTGTTATAGTTGGATACGAAGGTAAATACATTCCCGCCGTTTCCGCAGACGAAACACTTGTAGATCTGTTTGTCTTCGCTGATCGATAGAGAAGGATCATGATCATCATGAAAAGGGCAAAGAGCCGAATAGCTTTTGCCTTTCTTGACCAAAGGGATATAATGCCCGATCACATCGACGATATTGGCATTATTTCTTATATCATCAATTACATCCTGTGTAAGTTTCATTAAAACGTCAGTTTGCTGCTGAGATAATCCTCCAGTTCAGCGATCGGAATGCGTACCTGTTCCATCGTATCACGGTCTCTTACCGTGACGGTTCCATCCGTTTCGCTGTCGAAGTCATAAGTGATGCAGAACGGTGTACCGATCGCATCGTTCCTGCGGTAACGCTTGCCGATGGCGCCTGTTTCATCGTATTCCACATGGAATTTCTTGATCAGCTGCTCATACAGCCTGGTAGCAGGTTCCGAAAGTTTCTTGACCAGCGGACAGATGCAGGCTTTGACAGGAGCGACGGCAGGATGCAGATGCATGACGATACGTTCATCGCCATTTTCCAAAGTTTCTCTGTCATAGGCATCGCAGCAGATCATAAGGAACAGCCTTTCCACGCCTACGGACGGTTCGACGCAGTATGGAATATACTTTTCGTTGGTGAACGGATCCAGATAGGTCAGTTCCTTTCCGGAATACTCGGAATGCTGCTTCAGGTCATAATCGGTACGGTCGGCAATGCCCCATACCTCACCCCAGTCGGTGAATGGGAACGCGTATTCGATATCGCTGGTGCCTTTGGAATAGAAGCTCAGTTCCTCCGGATCATGCGCTCTGATCCTCAGTTTATCTTCATTGATTCCCAGTCTCTTAACAAAATCGTAGCAGGTGTCGACCCAGTACTTGTACCACTCGAGATCGGTACCCGGTTCACAGAAGAATTCCAGTTCCATCTGTTCGAATTCCCTGACACGGAAAATGAAATTGCCAGGCGTGATCTCGTTACGGAAGGACTTTCCGATCTGTCCGATTCCGAATGGGATCTTCTTTCGGGAAGTTCTTAAAACATTGTTAAAGTTCACAAAGATACCCTGTGCCGTTTCCGGACGCAGATAGACGACCGATTTGGCATCCTCCAAGGTACCGATGAATGTCTTGAACATCAGGTTGAACGGACGGGCATTGGTGAAATTGTGCTTGCCACAGACCGGACACTTGATCTGATGTTCCTCGATGATCGCATCCATCTCTTCCGGCGTCTTGCCTTCGACGGAAATGCCTGTGGCTTCCGTGATCATGTTGTCGGCACGGAAACGACTCTTGCATTCCTTGCAGTCGACCATGGAATCAGAGAACCCTTTCAGGTGTCCCGATGCTTCCCAGGTCTTCGGATTCATCAGGATCGCGCTGTCGATGCCTACATTGTAAGGCGATCTCTCGATGAATTCCTGCCACCAGAGATCCTTGATGTTCTTCTTCAGCCAGGAACCCAATGTTCCGAAATCCCAGGAATTCGACAGACCTCCATAGATCTCCGAACCCTGATAGACAAATCCCGAAGTCCTCAGATGCGTTACGATCTCATCAAAACTGTATTTGTTTTCCATATCCATTCTCCTGATCCTTATCTGTTTTCCGCAATATATCTGGCCACATAGACCCCGCTGGCCGAAGCGTGCGAGAGCGAATGCGTCACACCTGAACAGTCGCCGATCACAAAGAGATTCTTGTGTATCGTCTCCAGATGTTCATCCAGCTGTAATTCCATATTATAGAACTTTACTTCCACCCCGTAAAGCAAAGTTTCATCATTTGCCGTACCCGGCGCGATCTTATCCAAAGCATAGATCATCTCAATGATATCATCAAGAATCCGTTTCGGGATGACCAGACTTAAATCACCCGGGGTAGCTTTCAATGTCGGAGTGATGAAAGAACTGTTGATCCGATCTTCTGTGGAACGTTTCCCTCTAAGCAGATCGCCGAAACGCTGTACGATGACTCCTCCTCCCAGCATGTTCGAAAGCTTTGCGATCGATTCGCCATAGCCGTTGGAATCATGGAACGGATTGGTGAAATGTTTCGACACCAGCAATGCAAAATTCGTATTCTCTGTCTGCTTGGCAGGATCTTCATAGGAATGTCCGTTCACGGTAATGATCCCGTTGGTATTCTCATTGACCACGATCCCTTTCGGATTCATGCAGAAGGTACGTACCCTATCCTGGTACTTGGAGGTGCGGAACACGATCTTGCCTTCATAGAGTTCATCCGTGATATGCGAGAAAATCTCATAAGGAAGTTCCACTCTCACTCCGATATCCACACGATTGGATTTGGTCGGGATATCGAGATCCGCGCTGACCTTTTCCATCCATTTGCTGCCGGAACGTCCTGCGGAAATGACGCAGTAACTGCTTCTGAAGGAAGAATCTTTCGTATTGAGAATGTACCTGCCCTCTTCTTTCAGCACTTCCAGCACTTCTTGACGGAAATAGAAATCGACTTTGCCGTTCAGTTCTTCATACAGACTGCTCAGTACCTCGAAATTGATATCCGTGCCCAGATGTCTGACTTTCGCATCCAGCAGGTGCAAGCCGTTGCGTATGCATTCCGTTTTCAGTTGAGAACTGACCGTGCTGTACAGTTTCGTCTTTCCACCGCCATGCGCCACATTGATGCTATCGACATAATGCATCAGTTCCAGAGCCTTCTGCTTGCCGATATGCTCATACAAGGTGCCACCGAAATCATTGGTGATATTATATTTTCCATCCGAAAAAGCCCCTGCTCCGCCAAAACCGTTCATAATGGCACAAGGCTGACACTTCATGCATTTTGTGACTTTGTCTCCATCGATCGGACATTTGCGGCTCTCCAGTTTATTTCCGCATTCGATCATAGCGATCCTCAGTTCAGGAGCCAGCTTCTTCAGTTCATAAGCCGTGAATATTCCGCCCGGACCTGCGCCGACGATCGTCACATCATAGTCGTATGTTGCTTTCATTTCATATAAATAATATCAAAAATAAAAAGAAAAGGTTTATAATATTCCCGTTAGAGGTACAAAAATATGACTAGATATACGGGAACCGTTTCAAGAGGGCTTCGTGCTCCGATCATCCGCGAGGGAGATGATCTGGTCCAGATCATTCCTCAGCTGGTGAAAGATGCCAGTGAAAACGATCATTTCGAATTGCATGACCGCGATGTCGTTTCGATCACCGAGTCGATCGTTGCTCGCAGCCAGGGCAACTACTGCACGATCGATGATATCGCCCAAGATATCAGAAACAAGCTTGGTGGAAACGAGATCGGTGTCATCTTTCCGATCACTTCCAGAAACCGTTTTGCGGTCCTGTTGAGCGGAATCGCCAGAGGTGCGAAAAAGATCTATCTGATGTTTTCTTATCCATCGGATGAAGTAGGCAATGCATTCCTGACTTATGACGATCTGGATGAAAAAGGGATCGATCCCTACAGCGATGTACTGAGCGAAAAAGAATATCTCGGACTGTTTGGCGAACCGTTGCATGAATTTACCGGCGTCAACTACATGAGCTTCTACAAGCAGCTGATCAATGAACAGGGCTGCGACTGTGAAATCATATTCGCGAATCAGGCAAAAACGATCCTGAACTATACAAACAACGTACTGACTTGCGATATCCATACCCGCAAGAGATCCAAACGGATCCTGAAAGAAGCAGGAGCGAACGTATATGGCCTGGATGATATCATGACTTCATCCATCAACGGGTCCGGTTACAACGACACGTATGGGCTCTTAGGTTCCAATAAAGCGACTGATGACAAGGTCAAGCTCTTCCCAAGAGACGCCCAGAAAACCGTCGAAGAGATCCAGCAGAGATTATTCGAACTGACAGGCAAGCATATGGAAGTCATGATCTATGGCGATGGCGCGTTCAAAGACCCGCAGGGCAAGATCTGGGAACTGGCTGACCCGGTGGTTTCTCCGTTCTATACGAAGGGATTGAAAGGCACTCCGAATGAGGTCAAGATCAAATATCTGGCAGACAACAACTATGCCGAATTGAACGGTCAGAAACTGCAGGAAGCGATCAAGGATTCGATCAAGGCAAAAGATGCGAATCTGGTCGGCCAGATGGTTTCTGAAGGAACCACACCGAGGCAGCTGACGGATCTGATCGGTTCGCTTTGCGATCTGACAAGCGGTTCCGGCGATAAAGGCACTCCGGTCGTACTGGTTCAGGGTTATTTCGATAACTATACGACGGAATAGCTAAACAAAAAAGGTCATCTCAGATGACCTTTTTTTATGAGATATTGCCTGTCTAGCCAAGGATCGCAGCATCATTGGTGAATTCTTCACCGCTGGCCTTCTCAAAGAGCGACAACAGTTTTTCGACGGTCAGTTCCTTCTTCTCCTTGCCCCTGATATCAAGGATCACTTTTCCGTCATTCAGCATCAACAACCGATCCCCATGATTGATTGCATCTTTCATGTTGTGTGTGACCATGAAGGTCGTCAGATGGGACTTTTCAATGATTTTATCGGTGACTTCCAATACTTTCTGGGCGGTTTTCGGATCCAATGCCGCAGTATGTTCGTCAAGAAGAAGGAGCCTCGGACTCTGCAAAGTGGCCATAATCAGCGTCAGAGCCTGTCTCTGCCCTCCGGATAACAATCCGACTTTCGTAGATAAACGGTCTTCCAGCCCCAGATCGAATTCCTTGAGAAGCGTTTTAAACGTTTCTCTTTCCTTCGGAGTAATGCCCGCGGATAGGCCTCTTTTGCGGCCTCTTCGATGAGCCAGTGCCAGGTTTTCTTCAATCCACATATC
>JAFYHQ010000048.1 GCA_017539105.1 Erysipelotrichaceae bacterium | reverse complement strand
ATTATGCATGATCGGCTTGATATGACCCAGCTGGGCGATATAGTAGCTCACATTGGAAATGCGTCCGTTCTTGTAGAGATATTCCAAGGTATCCATGATCGTAAGGATCTCTACCCGGTCTCTGAGCTCATTGATGAAATCGACGATCTCCAAGGCAGTCTTTCCTTCGTCTCTTAAAGCGACGGCTTTTTCCACCAGCAGTCTCTGACCCCCGGTGCAGCTCATCGTATCGATGATGTAGACCCGGTCGTAGCCGACCATATTCATCACGGAAAGCGCAGTCTGGTAGTCTCCGGATAGTTCCTTTGACAAAGGGATATAGATGACGTCATCGCCGTTTGTTTTGGCTTTTTCAAACAGTTCTTCAAACAGGACAGGCGCAGGCTGGGATGTTTTCGGGAAATTGCTGTCGGTCTGCAGACGTTCAAAGAACTCGTCCTTGGTAATAGAAATGTTTTCCAGATAATTGTCATCGCTGAAACTGACGGACATCGGCAGGTATTCGACGTTCATTCTTTGCAGTTCTTCCAGTTCGAAATCGGCAGCGGAATCGGTAGCGATTATGATCATAGTAAATACCTCTTTTTACAATCTATATTTTATCATTTTCTCTAAACATTAATAAAAAGAGATGCAAATGCGATACAATGGTCTTTGTGAGGTTTTAAGAATATGGATGCTACGATTATCAAAGCGATCGCCGAGCAGCTAAATGTCAGAACTGCTCAGGTCGAGACTGTATTAAAGATGCTGGAAGAAGGGGATACCGTTCCTTTTATCGCCCGTTACCGTAAGGAAGCGACGGGAGCCTTGGATGAGGAACAGATCCTGACGATAGAGAAGACCTATAAATATGAACTCAATCTGGCAGAGCGAAAAGAAGCCGTGCTCAACCTGATTGAGACGCAGGGAAAACTGACTGAGGAACTGAAGCAGCAGATCAACGCTTGCACGAAACTTTCGCAGGTGGAAGACTTATACAAGCCATACAAGCAGAAGAAAAAGACCAGGGCGGCCATCGCCATCAAGAATGGACTGCAGCCTCTGGCAGATCTCTTGCTGAGTCTTCCGGAAAAGGTGGATATTGAAAAAGAAGCGGAAAAGTATCTGAATGAAGAAGTCAAAACGATTGAAGATGCCATCCAGGGAGCGAAAGATATCATCGCCGAAAACATTTCGGATAACGCCCAGCTGCGTTGGAAATTCAAGGAACTGATCGAACAGACCGCTTCGATCGAAACGAAACTCAAGAAAGATGCCGTAGATGAAAAGAAGATCTATGAGATGTACTACGATTATTCGGAGAAAGTGAAAGAGATGGCGGATCATCGGATCATGGCCATCGACCGTGCCGAGAAGGAGAAAGTCATCAGTGTTGATATGAACTATGATGTCGATCATCTCAAGGATCTTGCACATCAGCATTATCTTTCCGATAAACGAAGCAATGTGGAGCAGATCGTAACGGACGCTTTGGATGATGGAATCGACAGATTGTTTCTTCCTTCTATCGAGAACGAGATCCGCGGCGATCTGTCGAAACGTGCGCAAGACGCTTCGATCGAAGTGTTCTCCTTGAATCTGGAAAAGCTTTTATCCCAGGCGCCATTGAAGGGCAGAGTCGTCTTGGGATTCGACCCCGGTTACTACAACGGATGCAAACTGGCTGTCGTCGATGAGACGGGCAAGATGCTTGAAGTATCCAAGATCTATCCGTTCCGCAAGAACAATATCGATCTGAGCAGGGACAAAAAAGTGCTGCTTGATCTGATCCGGCGTCATAAAGTGAAGATCATTGCCATAGGCAATGGCACGGCTTCCAGAGAATCGGAAAAACTGGTCAGCGAACTGATCAAAGAAAACGATCTGGACGTGGAATATGCGATCGTCTCCGAAGCGGGAGCTTCCGTCTGGTCCGCTCAGGAAGAAGCGCGGAAAGAATTCCCGGATCTGCAGGTCGAGGAACGGTCTGCGGTATCGATCGGCAGAAGGCTGCTGGATCCTTTGGCAGAACTGATCAAAATCGACCCGAAAGCCATCGGTGTCGGTCAGTATCAGCATGATCTTCCGGAAAAGGCGTTGAATGAGCGTCTGGATGAAGCGATCATGAAGGTGGTCAACCGGGTAGGTGCGGATGTGAATACGGCTTCGACGGAACTGCTGGAGCACATCTCAGGCTTGAATAAAGCCAGCGCCAATGAGATCGTCAGTTACCGTAACAGCAACGGCAAGTTCAGCAATCGGAAACAGCTTCTGAAAGTCAAGAAGATCGGCGAGAAAGCCTACGAGCAGTGCGCAGGCTTCCTGCGTATCATCGATGGCGAAGAACCGCTGGATGCGACCAATATCCACCCGGAATCCTATGAACTGGCAAAAGCTGTCATGAAAGCCAGCGAAATCGAACATCTGGGCGATCCTGAGATCCATTTCAATGACGAAAAGATCGCTGAACTATCCATCGACCCCTATACTCTACAGGACATCAAAGACTGCATCCGGATGCCTTTAAGAGACTACCGCGATCAGTTTGACGGAGCGATACTGAAGTCGGATGTCCTGGAACTCTCGGATCTGAAAGTCGGAGATGAACTGTCAGGTACCGTACGCAATGTAGTCGACTTCGGTGCATTTGTCGATATCGGACTGCATGACGATGGACTGGTTCATATCTCCCGCATGGCGAATCGAAGGATCTCTCATCCGAGTGAAGTCGTATCGGTGGGCGATATCGTCAAGGTCTATGTCTATGGCATCGATGAAGAGAAACATCGTGTGCAGCTGTCCTTGCTTTCGCCTAAAGAGCTAGCAGAACGGGATGCCCAAAGGAAAGACAGATCCCTGAAGAAAGCCAAAAACAGACCATATCATCAGAAAAAAGAAGAAATAAAAAAAGAAGAGCCTATCAATGAAGATGAGGCCATGAAACGTCTGCTGGAACGATTCGGCAGCAAGTATAACTGAAATAAAAAGGCAACTCTGAATAATCCATGAGTTGTCTTTTTTCATACTTAGAATAACAGTTCAACGATTTTAGCGATCATTGCCGCAATCAGCGGGAATCCGATGAGGGTACCCAGCCATTTGCCGATCAGCGTTTTCTTGGGAATATAAGGCTGCAGATCTTCCGTTCCGGGAATGATCCAGGCTTTGGTATGACCTACCCAGTACCAGTCGATGAAGATCCGATCGAAGAGTCCGGCGATCAGATAGATCGCGCTCATCTGCAGGAATGCGTCTTTAAAACCATCGGCGCCATTGACACGGTAGACCAGCAACGGAACCGCAACCAGCAACGGTACAAACAAAGCAGTCGCACTGATGATGGAACGCCTTTGAATCTCTTCCTTTGTGATAAGATTCCGTTCCACGACTCTTTCTTTGACATCATCTTCATAGAAAACGACGCCTCCGACCGGTCCGTCTTTGATTAAAACGACACAGATCAACAGCAGCCAGAAACTGAATGCGATCCCTTCCAATAATACAAGCATCGGTTCCCCTCTATAAGATCTGATCCGACAGCACTTTGATCAGACGGGCATTTTCTTTGTATTTCGGATGATACTTGACACGGACATGCTGTCCGGGAACGAGATTTTCCGGGGCATTGGTCAGGATTCCTTCGACTTCTTCGCCATCTTCTGTCATATAACGGGCACAGACATGGATATCGATCTCGTCCGGCTGACCCGCATCATAAACGCGCGAGATCACGCCATCCGTTTCGATCCCTTCTTCCTTGATCTGCCGGTTCAGCTTTTTGGAAAAGATCACGCCAGACAGAAATACCGCAAGAAATACAGCCCATATCAAGATAAATTTCAGATCCATAACAGATACTCCTTTACATTTCCATTATAAACAAAAGATCATCTTTGAGATGATCTTATATGATTGAAAAAACGCTGTTATCAGTCTATTTCAGTTTCAGGTTGTTTCTCGCTTGCGGATTATTAACATGAATCGCTGCGACTTTCTCGCAGGTATCCATTTCTGTACAGTCAGCGCAAGTTTCATATCCCTTGGCTCTGGCACATTGGCGGATTGGACAGATGAAATCACAGTATGGCGTTTTGACACCTTCCAGACGACAGCCTGTACAGTTGATCATCTCCGGAGTGATCTCGGCCTGATTCAGCTGTGACCATTCTTTCGCGACTTTCCGGCGCATATCATCATCGTTCTTTTCGGTCGCGATACGCGCTTCGCAGGTTTCACAATCTAGACCGCAGCATGCGATATACTGGTTCATCTTTCTGTTTTCTTTCTTTCCAGTTCTGATGAAGCTGATCAGTTCTTCGACATCATCGAATTCATCGTAGTCGCCCATGATCCCCGTTCGGTGATAGACAATTCCGGCTTTCTCATTTTCTTCCAGCCGATCCAGCAGTTCTTCGACGCCATAGCGTCTGGCATATTCCGTGAATGCCAGAGGCTTGATCTTTTCTGCGAAGCGGCCTTTCCGGCAATCGGTATTTCCGCAGGCCCAGCAAGCCGGATGATCATTTGCGAGACAGCAGTTCCTGTTTTCGCACCAGTCTGCATCCTTGCACCAGGACAGATCAAGAAATCCATCCTGACTGCATCCTTTGCAAGTAACGTTTTCGCTGCATAGGCAGCAAGCCAGTCCGCATCTGGCGATTCCCAGTTCCCGTTTCATCATGCCTCCATTTAGAATGTTTTCTTGACAATAGCATCCCACTGTCTGTTTTCACACCAATACATCGTTTTCTCTGTCACATCATAAACCATGGATACGACCGTAGGACAGACCGTCTGACAGACTGCTTTCAAAATATCGAAACAGTCTTCTACGGAAAAATCATCTGTCGCATCTTTCAGCATTTCCTTAGCTTTCCTATAACGGTCTAAACCCATCCACGGATGTGTCTCGGTATCCATCTTGAAAGGCGAAAAGTTGGTCATCACGGCATATTCCGGTTTTTCCTGATAAAGGGATCCCTGTCCCGGAACGATATGCAGCACATTGCCTTCCCGGTCGGATAAAGCGGACATGAAAGTCAGACCCGGTATGCTGCAGACTTCTTCGTTTTCAGCGATATCTTTGATTTCCTGCAGGGTTCTCTTCATCGTCAGCAGATCGATATCCAGAAGGATCACATTCCGTTCCTTGCCCGTCACAGGATCGCTGCGCTGATCGTATGGCCAGCAGGTCGGCATTCCGACGAAGTCTCCGCGACTATTTCCTCCGAACAGGGGCATCCATCCTTCTTTGGCATCATTGATCTCGATGAAAACGCCTTCTTCGCAAGGACTGACACGATATTCCATATCCAGAAGATCCAGATTCCATCCGACGATCGTTTTCTTCTTGTTTACTACGATGCTTGTGCACATAAACGCATTCTCTTTTTTATCAGATAAACAAACTCATGCTCATTATAACGGATGGAAACAGGCGTGTCAAAAGAGTGATTATTTATGAAAACGGGACACATTTAACGATGGAATCAGTTAGAATGGTATTGAGGATAAACATATGAAAAAAGACGTAGAAGAGCTGTATTCGTTAGGAGATGAACTGTTTCGGCATCCGGAACTGGGATACAAAGAATACACGAATAAAAAGATCCTGACGGAATACTTTGAGAAACACGGTTTGAAGGTAACAGAACTGGGATTGAGGACCGCATTCAAGGTTACGATCGGGAAAGGATCGCCGAGGATCGGACTGATCGCGGAACTGGATGCGATTCCGACACTGGGACATCCGTTTGCGAATAAAGACGACAGCAATGCCGCGCATAGCTGCGGACATTCCACGCAGTGCGCCATCATGGCATATGCATTGGTACAGCTCAAAGACATCATCAGAAAAGGTTCCGTGACCGTCTATTTCACGCCTGCCGAAGAATTTACCGATATCGCTTTCCGGGAAGAACTGATTAAAAGGAAAGAAATCAGGTATATCGGCGGAAAAGTAAATATGCTGACGGAAGGTATGTTCGATGAAGAAGATCTGTTCATCCATCTGCATACCATTGGTCAGGGGAACTATCATTTCTCTTTGAATACTTCTTTGTGCGGTTTCATCTACAAGAAGATCACTTTCAAAGGCAAAGCGACCCATGCTGCTGTTTCTCCGGATCAGGGAATCAATGCGCTGAATGCGTTCGTATTGTTTGACAATGCGATCAATATGCTCAGAGAGACCTTCAAGGAAGAGGATCATGTCCGTATCCATGGCATTCTCGCAGAAGGAGGCCAGACCGTGAATTCGATTCCGGAAAAGACCGTATATGAATGTTACGTGAGATCCTCGAATCAGGAAACGCTGCAGGCCGTCGCATCCAAAGTCGATCAGGCAGCAAAATACTGTGCGAAAGCCATCGGCGCATCCGCAGCCATCGAATCGCTGCCGGGCTATCTGCCGATGCATCAGTCCAGGCTGATCAACGATATCATCAGAAAAAAGATGCTGGACTACTGTGCTCCGGATGAGATCCATGACGATGAACTGTCTATGGCGGCAGGGGATATCGGCGATCTGTCCTGCTTCAAGCCGACCGTACAGTTCGGCTACAGCGGTTTTTCCGGCAGCTGCCATGGCAAGGATCTGTGCATCGCAGATAAAAAGAGAGCCTATCTGGAACCGGCGGAGATCGTCATCGCTACGGTAAAATATCTTTCAGAAAATCCGGAATATGTCCGTAAAATAAAGAAAGAGTTCAAAGCTTCTCTATCAAAAGAGGAATATCTGAGATATTTGGAAGGAAAATAATCATCATTCATCATATATGACATAATGCATGTTATAATTAGCACTGGTTGGTTTATTTGTCTTTGGGGGATCGTTTATGAGTGAGAAGAAGAATAAAAAGACATTAGAAATACATCGAAACGAAAAAGGACTCAGAGTCCTTACAGGTAAAGAATGGCTGTTTGTGGTGATCGTCGGATTGGCCGGACAGCTGATCTGGTGCGTCGAGAATACATGGTATCCGAATTTCGTTTACACCAAGATCGCACCGGATGCTTCGATCATTTCCTGGATGGTGGCTTTAAGCGCACTGGCCAGCACGTTTGGCTGTTTCGTCTGGGGAACGTTGGGTGACAGGCTGGCAAAACGCCGGCCGCAGATGCTGATCGGCTATGCCGCATGGGGCATTACGGTCGTGCTGTTTGGTCTGACGGAGTATTTCGATCATTCCAATATGGTGATCCTAACAGCGCTGGTCGTCGCTGCCGACTGTGTCATGAGCTTTATCGGCGCCATGGCAAACGATTCCGGATTCATCGCCTGGACCACGGATATCACCGAAGAAGGCAACCGCGGAAAGATGGGCGCTGTCGTCGCTGTCTTGCCGGTCGCTGGAACGATCCTGGGCGGCTTGCTGTTTGGCAAGATCATCGAGAGGATCGATTAT
>JAFYHQ010000007.1 GCA_017539105.1 Erysipelotrichaceae bacterium | reverse complement strand
CGGATTCGATATCGTCGGTTCCGGACTTCCCATCAGTCTCCACAGGAAGGTGACCACCTGTCCCCTGGTGCATCCGTCATTCGGAGAGAACTTCGTCGAGGAGGTGCCTGTGGTGATACCGTTGTCGAAGGCCCAGTAGACGGAATCAAAGAAGTACTTGGAAGGTTCGGCAACGTCAGTGAAGAGGACTCTCACGGAACACGTTGCCGTGACCGTCGGATCTTCTTCCAGATATGCGGTCATCGTCGCGGTTCCTGCTTTGACGCCCTTGGCTTTGCCATCATCACCGATCGTCAGGATCGCAGGATTGGAAGAGACGTAACGGATCGTCATATCCGGATCGGCAGGCGTCAGTGTCGCGATGATGTATTTGCTCTCGGTAGCAACGATCGTTGCGCTTTCGCTGTCAAAGGAGAGCTCGTACGGATTTGCGAGCACCGTCACTTCCGCATAAGCCATCAGCGCATTGCTGTTGACTTCTGCATCCTCTGCTTCTTCATTGAATCTCTCATAGAGATCCATTGCTTCCGTCTCACTCAAAGCATCTCCATCGTCGCCCTCCAGCATGACGATGATTCTCGCCGTGCCTGCGCCGACACCACGGATCCTGCCTCGATCATCGACCGTAAAGACAGCTTCATTCAACGAGTACCATTGAACATCCCCGTTATCCAGTTTCCCATCCAGATAGACTTCGAAACCGTCATAGTCTTCATTGACATGGATCGTGACATGATCCGGCACGATCTGCAGTTCGGATGGTACCACCGGCTCCTTTTCGACATTCACCTGGAAGGATACAGTCACATTCTGATCCTTGTCGCTGATGCGGATATAGGTCGTACCTTCCTTGATGCCCCTGATCCTGCCATTGCTGTCAACGGTAGCGATGCTTTCGTCATCGCTGACATAGGTCAACGGCCAGTCGGCTGCTTCTTCCGGCTCGATCCTTGTGACAACGATATCATAGACTCTTCCTTCATAGATCGTGGTTTCATATTCCGAGAGTTCGATCGTTGTTACGACAATGATCTTGTTCCATTTCGCTTTCAGCGTGATACTCTGATCGATGATCGTATCGAAATCAAACAGACTGTCATTCAGATACCAGCCAAGGAATTCATATCCTTCTTTCGTTGGATCTTGCGGTCTTGTCGCTTTCTGGCCTTCTGATACATACTGATCCGCAACATAAGATCCGCCATCGCTATCGAAATGAACCGTATACAGGCTACTGAATCTCGCATAGAAGATCTTGTCCTCATCGATCACCACGTTGCCATAGACCGGATCCCCGCTATAATCCGCATTCTCATACCATCCCATGAAAGCCAGACCCTGATTGCTTAGGGCATCATAGGAATTCAGATTCAATGGCCTGCCATGCAGGATATAGATCGGATTGCTGTAATCGTATCTCAGTGTTCCGTCCGGGATCACGAATTCGACTCTGTGATATCTGTCTTCATAGATCGCATAGATCGTCATGTCTTCCGTCGGAACGAACGCGGCATAATCGTCGTTGTACAGCACATAAGTTCCTGTGCCATCGCTCTTCGTGTTATATCCCAGCAGCGGAATGCCGCCTTCTCCTTTCGGATAGACATTGATCTGCAGACGTTCCCCTCTGACGACATTATAGGTATAAACGCTTCTTCCCTGATAAGAACCGCCATTGAGATCGACTGTGATCGTGTATGTGTTATCCGTATAGATCGCATAGATCGTCGTATCATGATCGAAGACATAATCATTCGGGATGATCGATCCGTCTCTGGTTAATGAGAAGCCAAGGAACGCTTTGGTATCATCAGCCCAGGCCACATTCGGCTTGTACAGATTGGCGTATGTCGTTTCCACGCTATAGACGCTGGAATAAGTGATATCCGTCGTTCCGTCATAGTTCACGATGTGTCCGCCATTCGGATGATACTTGATCGTATAGTTGACGATCGGCTTGTGGCCCGCATACAGATCCATATCGGAAGTCGGCACATAGGTCCAGTTGTAGATATCCGCTTCCTGTGTGCATGCCGGATCAAAGAACCAGCCTGTCATGTTGTATTGAGTCGTATAACTGGAGATCCCTGTCAGCAGATTGTAGTCGATCGCCTGGCCTTTCATCAGATAGACGGTGAATTCTTCATACTGTCTCTGATCCAGATAATCGACGGTGATTGGAACGCCATCTGTGCCATGCAGAGTGATCCTGTAATAGTCGTCGGTCCAAAGCGCACGCAGCGTCGTAGATTCGCTAGGCACATAATCGACCAGATCCTGGCTCGTATATCCGACATAGCCATCCGCATCGGATTGCCAGCCCGCAAACGCTTTGTTTTCTGTCGTATGAAGATTCAGATAAGGATAGCTTGACAGTTTTTTGCCGCGCACGACCGTGATTGTCGTGGAAGCATTCGGATTGGAGAAGAAACCGCCATTCGGATCGAAGGTCACGGTCACAAGATCATCGGTCCAGCCTACATAGTAGTCGATATCCTCGTTGATCCTGAAACCGTAGTTCCTTTCCGCTTTTACCGTACACTGTTCATCCATGTAGAATCCCGTTGTCTGATAACCGTCGCGCAGGAAATTGTTGAGGTAGACGTTGCTGGTAACGAACGCGTTCCGTTTATAATACTGGACATACGTATCGCTGCCGGTGATGCCGTATGTGCCTCCATTCGCATGATACGTGATCTTGCATACATCATCGGTCCATCCCGCATAGAAAGTCTTATCTTCATTCACGATATAATCGGTAAACGTGATCGGATCTCCTGTGCATGAAGGATCGTCATACCAGCCATTAAAGGCCATGTCTGCTCTGGTCGGTTCCGTGACCATTTCGTTCAGATAGTTGCCTATCATCACGGTCCTGCTGCTGATGTTCGAATAACCGTAAGAACCGCCATTGGCATCGAATGTCAAGATACAGGTATCCGCATACTGGGCATACAGATCCAGATCGCTGTTGATGACAAACGAATAGAAATAGACTCCGGAACCGTAGACCGTATCCGCATTGAATTCCGTACTCGTATACCAGTGCAGCAGTTTTGCGTTCTCTTTGGTTGGCTCGCTTATATAGCCATAGCTGTTGGAGATCCTCTGTCCTTTGACGACGTAGAAGGTCTTGTCCTTGTCGCCATCGCTGAAGCTTCCTTCCATCGCATGGAGATTGACCGTATAGCTTTCCTTCCATACCGCATAGAACGTCATATTCTCGGTTGCCGTGTAGGCGGTCAGATTGCTGATAGGTTCCGTCGCATTCGGATCCAGAGACCATCCCGCAAACGCAAGCGTACCGTTTCCGTGCGGATAGTAGCCCGGGGTCTTGAGCTTTTTCCCTTTCACATAAATGATGCTGGCCTGCGTATATGCTTCATCTTCAAAGTAATAGCCTCCATTGGCATCGAATGTGATCGTGATCGCTTCATCAAAACGTGCATACAGCGTCACATCCGCTGTCGGTTTATAAGAAGACAGATAGTCGATCGGTTTCGTATATTCCGGATCTTCATAATATCCAAAGAACAAGTAATGGTAATCATCGATCGGCCAAGGCTCATAGTTCGAAGAGATCGTTTTCCCCTTGAGGACCTTGATCTGTTTCTGCCTGACATATCCGTCATCATAAGCGAAATATCCGTGTTCATCGCAAACCAGCGTGACGACATATGCTTCACCCCATTGGGCTGTCAGTGTCACATCTCTGGTTGGACGGTAATTGTAGTAGACATACTCGATCCGGTTGCCATCCTGATCCATCCATCCTGTCAAGGCATAGGAACCTTCATGCAGGACATCGTTGTCATAGATCTTCTTGGCTCTGTCATTGCCATCCAGCAGTACCTTTTCCTGATAGATGGTACTGTCGCCTTCCCAGTAGCCATTATAATAGCCGCCATTGAGATCATAAGTGATGATCACGCAATCAAGATAATGGGCATACAGCTCCATATTCTCCTGGATATATGCGTAATACAACGACTCATAAAGTTTCTCATTGGAATCCGGACTGCTGTACCATCCTGCGAAACCCCGATGTTCATCATCGGCGATGACTTCGACCCTGGTCGTGATGTAAGGATAATCCTTGCTGATTCTAAATGTATAGTTTTCGTATTCCTCTCCATCGACAAGGATCATGCCCTCGCCGCCATGCAGGACTACGGTAAAGTACTTGTCCGGATCTTCTACGTTTACCATGCAGGTTGCCATGAGCGAGGAGCCATCGGTCGTCTGGACATTAATCATTGCCTGTCCTTCAGCCAAGGCAGTGACTGTTCCGTTCTGATCTACGCTTGCGATATTCGTATTGGAAGAAGACCACTGCAAAGTCTTGTTGGTGGCGTTCTCAGGCAATACGGTCGCAGTCAGCGTATAGGATTCGTTCTTGTTTAAAGTGAGCGAATATTCGCTTAACGTGAGCGAAGTGACCGGATTGGCTACCGTGACTGTACAGGTTGCTGAAAGGTTGCTGTCATCGGTGGTACGGACGGTAATGGTCGCGGTACCTGCTTTCTTGCCTGTGACTTTGCCGCTGCTGCTGACACTTGCGACAGTGCTGTCTGAAGAAGACCATTGCAAAGTCTTGTTGGTGGCATCGTCAGGGGATACCGTCGCAATCAGCGTTTCGCTGCCGTTGATCGTCAGCTGCAGGCTGTTCTTATTCAACGTCAAGTAAGTGACCGGCTGTTTTACCGTAACGGTCGCGGTCGCGCTGACGCCGGAACTATCTTTTGCTGTAACGGTGATGGTCGCTGTGCCTGCTTTTTTAGCTGTCACTTTGCCGCTGCTGCTCACGCTTGCGACAGTGCTGTCTGAAGTGGTCCACGTGACGCTGCGATTGGATGCGTCGCTTGGCAGTACGGTCGCAGCCAGCGTGGATGTATCGCCGACATTGAGCGTCAGCGATGTCGCACTCAATGTGATCGAAGTGACCGGCTTGACCACAGTGACTCCGCAGGTCGCGGTCACGCCGGACCCATCCGCTGCCGTAGCAGTGATCGTTGCGCTACCTTTGGCGATTCCTGTCACATTGCCGTTCGTATCGACGGTAGCGACATTCGTGTTAGAAGAAGTCCAGTTGATGTTTTTATTCGAAGCTCCCGATGGGCTTACGGTCGCGGTGATCTTCTTTGTTTCATCGATCGACAGTGTCATCGTGCTCTGATCCAACGAAATCGAAGTGACAGGCTGATAGACCGTAACGGTACAAGTCGACTTGATGCTGCTGTTGTCTGCCAGTCTGACCGTAATCGTCGCTGAACCTTTCTTTAAGCCTGTGATAACGCCATTCTGATCCACCGAGACATAGGTGCTGCTCGAAGAAGACCATACGACATCCGTATTGGAAGCATTGCTTGGATAGATCGTATAAATCAGTGTCCTGGTTCCATTCACCGGGATCCGTACGCTTGATTCCGTCATGGTGATAGACTCTGCCGGTACGGTAACTGTGACGGTGCAGGTCGCCGATTGATTGCTGCCATCGGTCGTTGTTGCCGTGACGGTCGCCGTTCCCTGATTCACGCCCGTGATCCTGCCGTTACTGATAGTGACGACGGAAGTATTGCTGCTGGACCAGGTCAGATCCTGTATCGTCGCATTCGACGGAAGTATCGTATAAGAAAGATTCTTGCTGGCGCCTTTTGCTACCGTTACGGAACTGTCAGTAAACTGCAATGAGGTGACCGTAACGATCTTGTTCCAGGTCCCGGACCAGCTGGAAGCATTGCCCGGATAACCGTTGTAAAGTTCCGTTTCCGTCTTCAGCAGATTCTTTGCTTCGTTGCGCCAGCTTCCTGAAGGAAGATAAGCGCTATCTCTCCATTTCGTGAAACCTGTTCCCAATGTTACTGAGGCCAACGAGTCGCACTGATAGAACAGTGATCTCATATCTGTAACCTTCGAAGTATTGAAACTGCTGAGATCCAGCGAAGTCAAAGAAGAACAGTTCTGGAACATCGAATACATCTGAGTGACCTTCGAAGTGTTGAAACCGGTCAGATTCAGCGATGTCAGTGAAGTGCAGTTCGCAAACATGCCATAAGTCAGAGTGACTTTAGAAGTATCAAAACCGCTCACGTTCAATGACTTGTAGGAAGAAAGACCATAGAACATCATTTGCATCGAGGTGACGTTAGAGGTATTGAAATAGCTGATATCCAAAGCAATCAGCTTGGAACAGCCTTGGAACATTCCGCTCAAGTCGTTGACATTCGGCGTACGGAAACTGACCAGACTCAGCGATTCCAGCGATGAACAATCCAGGAACATCTGGTTCATGCCTGTGACATTTCTTGTATCGAAATCGCTGACATCGACATATGCCAGAGAGGAACATCCATCAAACATGGATGCCATGGTGGTGACTCCGGAAGTATCAAAACCATCGCCATAAAAAGACGTCAGATTCGTACAGTTCTTAAACCAGTACGCAAACGATATCGGTTTGATCGTCTGCCCATCGGCAACACTTACGTTTCTGATCATGGTCCGGTCGTTGTACCATGGAATATCGGAAGCGGAAGAAGCATTCAGCTGATCCACCCGGTAGACCGTCGCTGTCGCATACCGGTAGTTATCGACATCCACCAGGCTGACTCTTGAACCGTCCGTATAATCGTTGTAGCTGTTCACAAACAGCAGTTGTCCGCCATCTCTCAGCAAAGCATAGGATTTCGCTTCCTGCAGACGGAAGAAACACACATGATACTTGATCGTCGTGCTTAAACCGGTGATGGTGATCTCGTATTCATCTCCTTCGTTATATTCTATCGAAGGATCCGGACGCCAGACGATCACACGCCGATAATCGGAATAGCTATCCAAACAAACACTATCGGCGATATTAAAGTAACCGTCGGTCGGAACCGAACTCTTGGAAAAATAAAGTGTATTGCCTGTCGCGACGTTTTTCATCGTAACCTGGACATTGCTATCAGAAGAAATCTGATTCCGTGCTACGCTGACCGACCAGGCATAACTGCCCTTAAAGTATTCCACCGGCATATTCTGGGCAGGCCACAATGTTCCGGTTATTCCTGATCCGCTTCCCGACGTATCTAAAGCCGCCATCGAGGTATAGTAATAGTACCAGTTTGGATCATTTTCATTCTTGACGTAGCCGAACCCCGTTTTACCCAAATAAGGACTCAACGCCTGTCTGCGATGTCCCAATCTATCTATATTATATTGGTCGCTATCTTCCAGCCAGGCTTCAAAAATCGCTCTGGCAAGTGAATTGGAAGTGTAACCGCAAGCAAGGTTCCCTGTACGACACCCTTCTTTTCCCAGGTTAAACAAGGAATCAGACATTCCGCTGGGTTGCGTCGGATAATGTGAAATGTCGCCATTCAAGGCGTTGATCAATGAAGCCGCCTGCTGTTGAGAGTTATAGGTGGAATCCAGCGTGACCTCACCGATTCCTGAAATATACCTGGCAATATTAAGCGCGTTCAAAGCGCTTGTCAGAGACGCATTAGACAGGCTCCCTGCGGAATAAGGCTGCGTCAATGAAGGCGCTGTCGCAAAAGTCTCATTTTCATAAGAGACAGGATGGCTGTTCACATAAGCCCTGATCTCATCCGGACTGTGCTTTGTGACATTGATCCCTTGCGCCGTAAAGGTATTCCCTTCTTCCGCTTCCACGATCCTTGCACAGAATACGGAAGAACACATCATCGCGCATATCAGCAGCAATGATAAAAGATGTCTTACGAAAGACTTTGTTTTTTCTGAATTATTCATTTTTACCGATCTCCCTGAAAATCATGTGCTTTTTCATCAGATATTGAATCACTTTCATTATAGCCGATATTCCGGCATCTACATGTCTCATTTCAAAATGATCACCTCCTGCTTACATATATTAGATGTGCAAAAATTCAAAAAAGTTTCACTTTTCCCATAAAAACAAAAACTATCCCATCGGGATAGCTGTGAAAACACGCATAACGTAATGTTTCTATTGTCCTGAACCGTATTTTCTTCTGATGAAAGCGATGATCTTTTTCTTCCAATCGATCGGTTCCGTGTGCAGTATGCTTAACTCTTTATAAACGATAGCATTCTTCGTGAGATACACATCCAACAGACGTTCTCCCAGATAGCCATACAGACGGTCGACTTCCCCAAGTCTTGCTTCGACCTTCCCCAGTACGCCAAACAGGAAAGTGCAGTAATCCTCAAAAATATTCCTGCGCATGATAAACATGTTGAAGAGATGCAAAGAACGTCTCTTCATGCATTTCTCAAACGCTTCCAGATATTCCGGATAATCCTCTGCCAGGACCTCTTTTACCGTATCCAATCCGATCGGACCATGCGCATGCGCATATTGCGAATACACAGTCTCGATGTAGTAATGTCTCTTCTTACCTGTAATGACAGGATAGTTATGCAGCAGCGCTTGTGCCTGAATTGTTGTCAATGGAGTATCCGTAACCTTGAAATATCTCCGGTAGTGATTCAGACCGATATAATCAGCATCCTTCAGGTTTCTGTATGCCCAATAGAGTCCCGTCAGCTCGCAGTAATACCTGTTCTTAACGGAAATATTCTCTCCTTCATCATCTCTCTGATACGAAAGATCTTCCTTTGAGATCGCCGATCCGACAAAAACAGGAAGATACATTTCCTCTTTTGGCATCTCATATTTCTTATGTGCTGCAACAATGATCTTAATACGCATGAAACAATATTATTATAACGGAAATCAACATAAAAGTATCCCCATCGGCGATGGGGATCTTGTGTTTCAGATCAATCCGGAAGAAGGAACGGTACGGATCGTTTCTTCGATGATTTCCACGATCTTTTCGAGTCCTTCCCGGTCCTCTTCATCAAAACGGTTCAGAAGAGGGCTGTCGATATCCAGTACCGCAATGACTTCGTTATCTTTATGGATGGGAATGACGATCTCGGAATTTGATGCGCTGTCGCAGGCGATATGTCCCGGGAACGAATGCACATCTTCCACCAGGATCGTTTCATCCTTTTCCCAGGCAGTGCCGCAGACGCCTTTTCCCTTGGCTATTTCCACACAAGCCACTTTGCCCTGGAAAGGCCCCAGGATCAGCTTGCCATCTTTCACGAAATAGAACCCTGCCCAGTTGAGATCCTCCATGCTCTGATCGATCAGAGCCGTGACATTGCACAAGAAAGAAAGCAGATACTCCGTTTTCGCTGCCTCGACTTGTTTTGTGAGTAATCCGTAATCGGTATGTTTCATATTCAGAAGAGATAATCGTTCTTCACATCGCAGAAACGGATGGCCTTGATCAGTTCTTCGTGGCCATAAGGAACGAAAGATTCTTCGCCATGGGAGCGATATTTCTTGCCTTCTTTTTCCAGTCTTACGGACCAGCGGATCCCATCCTCGATCGCTGAAGCATCCGCCTTGTATTCTTCTTGCCATCTTTCGATCTTTGCGTCTTCCACGGCATGGATGAAAGCCTTGCTGTCGGCTTCATTCAGTTCTCCCGAAATGCTCTCCAGGCTTGGGATATCCGTTACGATCTCATACGAAACCAGATCGCCCCAGTTCGCCAGGAAACGATAAGAACCATCCAAACAATCAATGAGGTATTCTAATTCTGTCATAGTCGAGCCCCTTTACAGTTCCATTTTACCCTATGACAGGCAAAGACCAAAAGAAAAAGCTTTAAAGAATGGGAAAGGGAACAAAGGAGAAACACGATCCATTTCTTTAAAGCTCAAAAAGAAGAAAGGTAACAGCATGAGTTAGCATTGACTAACCAATAATAGTGTAACCCTTTATGCTGCAGGATGCAACTGTTTTGTTTAAAGGAGGACAGATCGTTGTTTCTGACATAATAAAAACAGGATAAAATGAAAGTGATGAAAAACGATATGTCTTATACGCTGTCGCTGGACAGCTCCGAAGTCAGCAAGTGCCTTTTGTGTCACGATCCGGATTGTACGAAAGAATGCCCGAAGCATGCTCCGGTGGGCGATATCCTGAGATCGTTGTATTTTGAGAATTATCTTGGCGCATTGAAGAAACTGGGAGCCGTGGATTGCCACGGCTGTCCGGCGCCTTGCGAGAAAGCCTGCGTACTGCAGGAACCAAAGATCCCCGTACAGATACAGGAAGTGCTTTCGGCATTGAAGGATGATGAAACAAGCCTTCCTGCGCACAAGATCGAAGATGTCAATCTGTCTGCGGAAATCTGCGGCGTGAAACTGGAGAATCCGTTCCTTCTGTCTTCCTCGGTCGTCGCAAGCACTTACGACATGTGCAGGCGCGCTTTCGAAACGGGATGGGCAGGAGCCGCTTTTAAGACCATCTGCAATTTCCCGCAGCACGAGACTTCCCCAAGATTCTCTGCGATCCGAAACCATTCCCGCTCTTTCTACGGATTCAAGAATATCGAACAGTTATCCGACCACAGCGTCGAAGAAAACATGAAAATCTTCCGGCAATTGAGAGAAGAATTTCCGACCAAAATCATCATCGCATCCATCATGGGTCGCAATGAAAAAGAGTGGACTGAACTTTCCAGGAAGTGTACGGAAGCCGGAGCTTCTGTCATTGAATGCAACTTCTCTTGCCCGAACATGGAAGATGACGGACTGGGGGTCACGATCGGTCAGTCCGCGGAACTGATCGAACGCTTCACCAGAGCGACAAAAAAAGGCACGGATCTGCCGGTACTGGCAAAGCTTACTCCGAATATCACCGACATGGTTCCGATGGCTCTGGCTGCGAAAAAAGGCGGAGCAGACGGGATCGCTGCCATCAATACAATCAACTCCATTACCGGCGTCAATATCGATACGTTATCCGCAGAACCGGAAGTCCGCGGACGTTCCATCATCGGCGGTTATTCCGGCCCGGCCGTCAAGCCGATCGCTTTACGTTTCATCTCGGAACTGGCGCACTGTCCGGATCTGTCTTTCATGCATCTCAGCGCCATGGGCGGAATCGAAACCTGGCAGGATGCCCTGGAGTTTGTGCTGTTGGGCGCAGGAAGCGTACAGATCACGACATCGGTCATGCAATATGGGTATCGGATCATCGATGATCTCATCGAAGGCCTATCGGAATATATGAAATGCAAAGGAATCGGTTCTTTCGATAAGCTGATCGGCGCGGCAAGCTCTTCGATCGTCGATCATCAGAGCATCGAACGGGATACGATCCTCTACCCCGTCATCGATCTGAAACGATGCAACGGCTGCGGAAGATGTTACATCTCATGCATGGACGGAGGGCATCAGGCCATCGGATTCGACGAAGAAACCCGCAAGCCGAAACTGCTCGCACAGAAATGCGTGGGCTGTCATCTGTGCAGGCTGGTCTGTCCATGCGAAGCGATCGGTACCGCAAACAAGACGGTCTCTTCAATTCGCTGATCTTCTGAAATAAAAACGTCTCGATTTGAAGTGTACCCCGATTAGTACACTTGATTAAAAACGGCTTATGAATGAAACTATCTCCGAAAGGAGGTAGTTTTTCTTATGGCTAGGAAAGGACAGAAGTTCAACAGGTATGATCCAGAATTCAGGGAAATGATTCTT
>JAFYHQ010000002.1 GCA_017539105.1 Erysipelotrichaceae bacterium | reverse complement strand
GTAGTATTTACTTTCACCGCGCGGTTGATCTGCAGATGTTTCAGAACATAGAACAGTTCTCTTGAATACTTATCGGTGATCTTGATCTCGTATCCGCTGATCTGTTTGTTGGCTTTCAGACAAGCCAGTATTTCATTCTTCTTCATCATCCCAGTTTCGCCTCCGCTTTCAGATAAGGCCCGCCATCCGCGACATAGACCCATTCCTTATGTCCCTTTCCGCACATGCCCGAACCGTGCACCGTCAGTTCATCAGATACCATCGAAATCGATTTCAACAGGTCGATCACATAACCTGAAATGACGACAGGCGCGATCATCTTGCCCGTGAATTCGCCGTTTCTGATTTCCAGTCCGTAGGAAGCCGTACACTGGATCTGCCAGTTCTTCGGATCTTCCATGCCGTTATTCGTCTGGCAAAGCAGATAGCCCTTTTTCACGGACTTGATCATGTCTTCATATCTGTCTTTTCCCGTAGCGAAATAAGTATTGGTCATGCGCGTGTAGACTTTGCGCTGATAGCTTTCCCTGCGTCCGTTTCCGGTCGGTTCCGTACCCAGTTCCATAGCGCTCAGACTATCGGAAATACCGGTCTGCAGTATGCCGTCTTTAATGATATGCGTGCGATGCGCTTCCACACCGTCATCATCAAAGAAATACGAGGCAGCGCTTAGACAGCCGGCAGCTCCGTCATACATGTTAACGATCGGCGAAGCGACATATTCCCCGATATAATCGACTGCCTTGGCTCTGTTTTTCACAAACATATCCATTTCCACGCCATGTCCGAAAGCTTCATGGGCGATCAGTCCGGAAATGGAAGGATCGGTAATGATCGTATACTTGCCTGGTTTCACCGGTTTCGCTTTCAGCATCCTGACAGCGATATCCAGCACAGCGGGAGCGTGTTCGCGGAACTTGTAAAGGGCAGTCAAAGAATCGGCTTCCCCTTCCGCTTCATAGTTGGACTTGATGTTGCTGCCATCGCGTACTACCGTCAGCAGTATGACATTGATCCAGTCATATTTCTGGGTCAGACATTTCTTTGCTGAAACAAAGATGTTGGATGTCTGCCGCTTCGTATACCTGCTGACAACATTAATGACTCTTTCATCAGTAGCATGCAGTTCATTCTTGGTTTCTTCCAGGATCTTCATGATCTCTTTGTCCGGCAATGAAGAACTGTCTTCCCGGAGATAATCCTGTACATGTTCGTTTTCCTGCAGCATCTTGACCTGATAATCGTCGGATACGGCTTTATCGAGCCTGATGGCTTTGCGTACTTCACTTGCTTTCAATCCCTCGATATCGTTGCAGGAATATTCGGAATAATGACCGTTCTTATAGACTTTGATGACGAAACCGCATTCCGCATCGACATCATCGATAGAATGGATATGCGTAGAAACAGTAATGATCTTATTATTGACCACGGTTCCTAAAACGGAAACATAATCGTAGTCCTTCTGTAATTCCTTCACCAGTTTCTTTGCGCTTGCGATTCTTGATTTCAGAAATTGATTCAGCATATCTCCTCCTTTACTTGTTCTTTTCTTCTTCCTCTTGCATGGCTTCTTCCCATTGTTCTTCCAAAGCGTGGATCCTGTTATGTATCTCATCGATCTCTTCATCCAGTTCACGCATCTTGTTCATATCCTGATAGTATTCTTCTTCGAAACGCAATCCCCGTTTTTCTTCGAGAAGCTGTTCCATGGCAGAAATATCCGCTTCCAGTTTCTTGAGATTGTATTTCGTTTTCTGTTTCAGTTCTTTTAATGGTACTTCTTTTTTGGTTTTTTCTTCCTGTTTCAGTTCTTCTTTCTTGTTTGTATCGATGTAATCTTTGTATCCATCCGGATAATAAGCTACGGAACCATGATCGATGACCAGGCAGGAAGTGGCGATCTTTTTAATGAAATAACGGTCATGGGATACGAAGAGGATCGTTCCATCATATTCGCTCAGACTGTTTTCCAGCGCTTCCTTGGAGACGATATCCAGATGGTTGGTCGGTTCATCGAGGATAAGGAAATTGGCTTTCTTCAGCATCAGCTTGGCCAGAGAGAGCCTCACTTTTTCTCCACCGGAGAGGATATTGACTTCCTTGAATACTTCATCCGCAGAAAACAGGAAAGCTCCCAGAATGGACCGTACGGTATAAAGATCCATCTGCGGATCCTCGTTCCACAGTTCTTCCAGTACGGTATTTCCGCTGTTGAAATGCGCCAGATTCTGGTCGAAATAGCCGATATCGATCTGGTGTCCCAGAAGCTGATACCCGGATAACGGTTCGATTTCCCCGATGATCGTTTTCAGCAAGGTCGATTTTCCCGTACCGTTATCACCCATCACGCAGATGCGGTCTCCCTTCATGATATTGAGGCTGACTTCGCACAACGGATGATCATAGCCGACCGCATAATGATCCAGACTCAATACATTCTTGCCGCCGCGGTTCTTGCAGGTAAAACGCGCTTTAAATGCTTTCGTATCGGCTTTCTTTGGATCTTCGATCCGTTCCATGCGTTCCAGATACTTGATTTTGGATTGCGCAAAAGCAGCTTTGTTTTTCTTGTAACGGAATTTCTCGATCAGTTCTTCCAGACGTTTGATATCTTTCTGCTGTCTTCGGTAGGCGGCTTCCTGTTTGATCAGGTCTTTCTTTTTCTGTTCGACAAAAGAAGAATAGTTTCCGTAGTATTTTGTCAGTTCCCCATATTCCAGTTCATAGACCAGACTGACAGTCTTGTCCAGAAAGGTCCGGTCGTGGGAAACGATGATCATCGCTTTAGGATATTTGTTCAGGTAGCTTTCCAGCCATTCAATCGTGCTTAGATCCAGATGATTCGTCGGTTCATCCAGCAGCAGCAGGTCCGGTTTCTGCAGAAGCAATGAGGCGAACGCGATCTTGGTTTTCTCGCCTCCGGAAAAATCAGAGACATTCTTTTCCAGATCGCTGTCTGTAAAACCGAAGCCATGCAGGACGCTCATCATTTCGCTGTGATAGGTATAGCCTCCCGCATATTTGTATTTCTCTTCCAGCTGGGAATACTTTTCAATCAAAGCATCGTCGTGATTCTCTTTGAGGATCTCGCTGAGATCGTTCATCTGCTTCTCCAGATCCAGCAGTTCACGAAATACATCATTGAACGTTTCCTGCAGTGTCTGTTTCGAATCGATCAGTGCGTTCTGTTTCAGATAGGAGATGTTGACTCTGTTATTGCGGATGACCTTGCCTTCCGTCAGTTCTTCTTCTCCTGCCAGCACCTTTAAAAGAGTGGTCTTGCCACTCCCGTTACGACCGACCAGCGCGATCTTCTGATTCTCGTTGACGGTCAGATCGATATGTTCAAATACATCGTTGGTTCCGTAAAAAACGGTTCCATCACTAATTTGTATCAGCATTCTAATAGATCAGATTGCGCGGTGTTCTCGGATAAGGAAGGACATCGCGGATATTCTCCATACCCGTCAGATACATGACCATTCTCTCGAAACCGAGACCGAAGCCCGCATGTTTGCAGCCGCCATATCTTCTGGTATCCAGATACCATTCATATGCGGCAATATCCATATTCAGTTCCTTCATTCTTGCTTCCAGGACATCCAGACGTTCTTCTCTTTGCGAACCGCCGACCAGTTCGCCGACATGCGGCACCAGCAAGTCGCAGGCCGCCACGGTCTTGCCGTCGTCATTCTGGCGCATATAGAATGCTTTGATGTCTTTCGGATAATCCGTCAGGAAAACCGGCCCGTTGACGACTTTCTCGCAAAGGTATCTTTCATGTTCGGTATTCAGGTCCATGCCCCAGCTGACTTTATTCTCGAATTCAACCGGAGCTTTCAAAAGGATATCGATCGCTTCTGTATAAGGCATTCTTCTAAAGGAAGAATTATAGACATGTTCCAGCCGTTCTTTCAATGTCTTGTCGATCATGGAATTGAAGAAATCCATTTCCGCAGGACAGTTGGTTCTGACATAATCGATGCAGTACTTGACCATGTCTTCGATCAGAACCATATCATCTTCCAGATCCGCGAACGCGATTTCCGGTTCGATCATCCAGAATTCGGATGCGTGATTCTTGGTGTTGGAGTTTTCGGAACGGAAAGTCGGTCCGAAGGTATAGGTATCGCGGAATGCCAAAGCGAACGGTTCGACATGCAGCTGTCCGGAAACCGTCAGGGATGCATGCTTTCCGAAGAAGTCTTCTTCATATCTGCCATCATCTCTGGTGGTCACGGTAAAGACTTCGCCTGCCCCTTCCGCATCGTTTCCGGTGATGATCGGAGTATGTACATAAATGAATCCCTGGGACTGGAAGAACTCGTGGATCGCCATCGCCAAAGCGGATCTCACTCTGAAAACGGCCATGAACGTATTGGTTCTGACACGTAAATGAGGGATTTCTCTTAAATACTCAAACGTATGCCTCTTTTTCTGCAGAGGATAGCTTTCATCCGAATAGCCTTCCACTTCGATCGAAGTCGCTTTGATCTCGAAAGGCTGCTTGTTTTCCGGCGTATGGATGAACTTGCCGATCACATAAATGGCGGAACCGGTCAGAAGATGAGATACCTCCTCATGATTGGTCAGACTGCTGTCATACACGATCTGGACGTTCTTAAAATACGTTCCATCATTGAGCTCGATAAAACCGACCTGACCGTTGTCGCGATTGGTCCGGATCCAGCCTTCGACAGCCACATATTCCAGCTGATCCAGTTCCATCGTAGAACCATTGAGACACATCTCATACAATTCTCTGGCAAAATACAATTCCATAACCTATCCCCCTTATTTATGAATCGAATTGACTTCGAAAACCAATTCCTGTATCGTCGATACGACATCGACATCTTTCTTGATCATTCCTTCAGGAAGAACGAAATGCTCACGGGTAAAATTCACGATCCCTTTCACACCCAGTTCATGCAGCTTGTTTACGATCTCCTGGGCTCCGCTTGGGATACACAGGATCGCGATCTCGCAGCCTTCGGGAATCTTTTCTTCCAGCTGATCGATATGATAGACGGGTACATTGACCTTCGGTTCCTTATTCCTTTTTTCCGGCTGAATATCGAAGGCACAGACGATCTCGCCGGCCACATAATCCCAGTTGTTATAATTAAGGATCGCCGTCCCCAGCCTTCCGACACCGATCAGGATCATTTTCTCATCGTAGTCCTCGCCCAATTCTTTCGCAAAGATGCTGATCAGTTCATCCACATCATAGCCGTAGCCCTGCTTGCCAAACTGACCCATCAAAGAAAAATCCCGTCGTATCGTTGTTGACTTGATGTTGACATATTCCGATAATTCCGAAGAAAGGACCCTCTTGACTCCTTCTTTCGATAATTTACGCAACGCTTTCAGATAAATCGGATAACGCTGCAATGTCGCTTTCGATATATTTCCCATATACACAAATTATAATATATCCATCCGTAATTGTGAATTATTTAATAATCTTCACTAGTCTTCGATCGACATGCCAGGCTGGCTGGATGCTTCAAGACCGACAACTTTGCCGTATTTCAGATAATGCAGTGCCGCACAGGCGATCATCAGCGCATTATCGGTACAGTATTTCAACGGCGGCAGGATCAGATCGATTTCTTTGAAATTTTCCTGCATCAGTTCCCTGAGACGTGAATTTGCCGCAACCCCTCCTGCCAGGACCAGGCATTTGCAAGGATACTGTTCCAGTGCCTTCTTAGTTTTATTCACCAAGAAACGCAAAGCGGTTTCCTGGAAGCTGTATGCCAGGTCGTTTTTATTGATCTCGTTGCCTATTTCCGTTTCCTTCTTAACCAAGGTATTGACCGCATTCTTCAAACCCGAGAAAGAGAAATTCAGATCTCCTACTTTCGGTGTAGGCAGCTGATAGGACATCTTTCCTTCTTTCGCGAGCCGGTCGATGACAGGACCTCCGGGATAAGCTTCATGCATGATCCTGGCAACCTTGTCGTATGCTTCGCCGATTGCATCATCCAGCGTCGTGCCGATGATCTTAAAGCTATCGTCGTTTTCTACGTAGACCAGTTCCGTATGACCTCCGCTGACGACCAGTGCCATGAGAGGATACGCTAAAGGCTTGATCATTTCATTCACGAAAATATGCCCTTTCAGATGATGGACACCGATCAGAGGCTTGTCATAGAAGAAAGCAAGAGACTTGGCAGCAGCAGCACCGACATGCAAGGAGCCGATCAGTCCGGGACCGATCGTATATGCGACCGCATCGATCTCATCCATCGTCAGACCCGACTGTTTGATCGCCTGATCGACGATCGTACTGATCTGTTCCACATGCATCCT
>JAFYHQ010000047.1 GCA_017539105.1 Erysipelotrichaceae bacterium | reverse complement strand
CGTCTGTATCGCATTCGCGATATCGCCGATATGATTGCCCGGTTTCACCTGCTCCAGACCCAGATACAGCGATTCTTCCGTCACTTTCAGAAGTTCCAATACCTTCGGATCCGTGACATTGCCGACCGTATAAGTCCAGCCGGAATCGCCGTGATAGCCCTTGTAGCAGGCACCGACATCGATCGTAATGATGTCCCCATCCTTAAGAATCGTGTGATCAGGGATCCCATGGACCAGCGTATCATTGATCGACGCGCAGATCGCAGCTGGGAAACCCTGATAGTTCTTAAATGATGGAGTGGCATCGTTTTCCCGGATCACTTCTTCAGCGATCCGGTTCAGTTCCAATGTCGATATTCCCGGTCGAATCACCTCTTTCATCTTCTTATGGACACGGGCAACGATCGTTCCCGCATGATCCATAAGTTCGATCTCTCTTGGTGATTTGATTGAGATCATTTACACAATCCTTCCAAGATGGCTTTCACATCTTCAAACACCTTTTCAACGCTTTGCGACGCATCCACGTGTCTGACGATACCCATCTTATCATAATACTCAATGACCGGCTGAGTATTCTTATGATATTCCTCGAGCCTCTTAGTCAGACTCTCCAGATTATCATCTTTTCTCTGGATGATTTCATGACCGCACTTATCGCAGATCCCTTCCACTTTGGTTGGGCTGAAATAAATGTTCGAGATATCACCGCAGTTCGGACATAATCTTCGACCAGTGATCCGCTTGACCAGCAGATCATCCGCGATATCCAGATTGATTACCTGATCGACCTTTTTTCCGGTCTCATTCAGGATCAAAGTGAGATCCTCGGCCTGGGCCTCGGTTCTGGGATAACCGTCAAACAGGAATCCCGCATCCATATCATCTCTGGAGAACCTCTCCAAGATGATATCATGGATGATCTCATCCGGTACCAAAGCACCTCTGTTCATATAATCCTGCGCCTTCAGACCGACTTCCGTCTCATTTCTGACGGCTTCCCTGAGCATGTCTCCGGTCGAGACATGGATCAGGCCATACTGTTCCAGAATAAGCTCTGACATCGTGCCTTTGCCGGCACCCGGAGCACCAATGATAAGAAGATTCATGTACCCTCCTACTTGCCTACAAAACTCTTGTACTGTTTTGAGGTCATCTGCGACTTCATCTGTTTGATGGTATCCATAGCGACACCGACAACGATGATGATACCGGTACCGCCTACCGCCGCCCGCTGTGACAGACCCGTCACGATCGAAACGACATATGGCAGGATAGCGATGAACGTCAGCAACAGAGCGCCTAAGACTGTAATCCTATTCAATACTTTAGAGATATAGTTCCTGGTCTCTGTACCGGGTCTGACACCCGGAATGTACTGGCCATTCTTCGAGAGGTCTTCTGCCGTCTTCTGCGGATCGATCTGCAGGTTCGTGTAGAAGAATGTAAAGAGAATGATCAGTACGGCATAGAAACAGAGGAATAACGGGCTGGTGAAGTCAGCAAGATCCGACAGCCACTGATAGGCTTTCTGGTTGACCCAGGAAGCGATGATCTGCGGACCCTGGATCAGTGCGGAAGCAAAGATGACAGGGGTAACGGAAGCAGAGTTGACTTTCAACGGCAGATGGTTCAGATCGCCCTTGGTCTTATTCAAAGCTCTTGAAGAAGACTGCTGGATCGGGATCCTTCTTTCTGCCAGCTGCATCAGTACGACCAGTACGATGATCGCCACAAACATGACGCAGTAAACGATGAAACCGCCCATTCCCAGTTTCGATGTTGCGTTTTCTCCCAGGAAGGTCTCATAGACAGTCCTGAAAGTGGTAGGCATATCGGCGACGATACCTGCGAAGATGATCATCGAAGTACCATTACCGATGCCCTTGGTCGTGATCTGGTCAGCCAGCCACAGCAGCAGCATCGTGCCCGCCGTGAAGATGACCGAGATATACAGATAGGAAGTGAATCCCGGATTATCGATGAAGCCATATCCGCTGTAGGCTTTATCCAGATACTGGACGATGAAGTAGCCCTGAACCAGCGACATGACGACAGCCAGATAACGCGTGATGCGATCCATCTGCTGACGACCCTTCTTTCCGGATTTGGCCATTTCTGCCAGAGCCGGAATGATATCCATTGCCAGCAGTTCGATAATGATGCTGGCAGTGATGTATGGTGAAACACCAAGGGAGAAGATCGACATCTGTTCGATGGATCCGCCACCCAGGATGTTCATCATATTCAGCAAAGAGTTTGCACTCAGCTTGATCACTGTCGTGTTGACTCCCGGAGCAGGGATCGAAGATCCCAGACGGAAGATGAACAGGATCAGCAATGTGAAGAAAATCCTTTTTCGAATATCCTTGTTTTTGAAGAAATCTATGAATGTTTTGAACATCAGATCACCTCAACTTTACCGCCTGCCTTTTCAATAGCTGCCTGTGCAGACTTGGAAATCTTGTTGCAGACAACGCTGACTTTCTTCTCAAGCTTTCCATTGCCTAATACTTTTAAGCCATCAAGAGGCTTCTTAACGATGCCTGCCTGCTTCAAAAGATCAAAGGTAACCGTAGTTCCATCCTCGAATCTGTTGAGATCGCTCAGATTGACGATCGCATATTCCAGACGGGTGAAATTGGTGAAACCTCTCTTCGGAAGGATTTTGTAGATCGGCGTCTGTCCGCCTTCAAATCCGATCGCGACACCGCCACCGGAACGGGCATTCTGACCCTTGTGACCTTTACCGGCAGTCTTGCCCTGGCCTGAACCCTGGCCTCTGCCTAATCTCTTGGTAGTGTGTCTGGCACCATCGTTGTATTTCATTTCATGTAATTTCATGACACACCTCCTTATCGCACTTCTTTGACGCTGAGACCACGCAGTTTCGCAACGGAATCAATGGTCTTCAGTTCTTTCAAAGCCTTCATTGTCGCATGGACCTGGTTGATCGGCGTACGGGAACCGACACACTTCGTGATGACATCGGTTGCTCCGGCAAGTTCCAGGACGGCACGGACGACACCGCCCGCAACGATACCTGTACCTTCGGCAGCAGGACGCAGCACGACCTGACCGGCGCCATAACGTCCTACGGTCTCATGTGGGATCGTACGGTAGCCATCGATCAGCGGGATCCTGACAACGTTCTTCTTCGCAGTCTCGGTTGCTTTTCTGATCGCATCCGGTACTTCGTTCGCTTTGCCTAAGCCATAGCCGACACGGCCTTTCTTATCGCCAACGACAACGATCGCAGCGAAACGCATCTTACGACCACCCTTGACTGTCTTAGAGACACGGTTGATCTGAACGACACGTTCTTCGAATTCCTTGACTTCTCTTTCGCGGTTAAAACGACGATTGTTGTTCGGTCTTCTGTTGTTCTGTCTTGGATTCTCTCTGTTTGTATTATCTTTGTTCGTATTTTCCATGGTAATACCTCCTAGAATTTCAAGCCAGCTTCTCTGGCAGCCTCAGCAAGCGCTTTGACACGGCCGTGATACAGATAACCGCCGCGATCGAAACAGACATTCTCGATACCCTTTTCTTTCGCTCTTTCTCCAAGCTTGGTACCTACGGTCTTGGCAGCCTCGATATTGCTGCCATTCTTCAGCTTCAGTTCAACGGATGAGCAGGATACCAGCGTGTTACCCTTTTCATCATCGATGATCTGCGCATGGATATGAGCATTCGAACGGAAGACGCTCAGTCTAGGGCAAGCAGCCGTACCGGAAACCTTGTTTCTGATACGTTCATGTCTTCTTTGACGTGATTTGTTTTTATCAATTTTAGAATACATATCTTAACTCCTTTCCCCTTAAGCCGCAGCTGTCTTACCTTCCTTATGACGTACGAATTCGCCCTTGTATCTGATTCCCTTGCCCTTGTAAGGTTCAGGCTTACGGAATCCTCTGATCTGAGCAGCGACTTCGCCGACACGCTGTTTATCGATTCCGGAAACGACGATCGTCGTCGGATTCGGTACTTCGATGGTGATGCCTTCCTCGATCGGGAAGTTGATCTCATGCGAATATCCAAGATCCAGCCTCAGGTTATTGCCCTGAAGTTCGGCCTTGTAACCGATACCGATGATTTCCAGCGTCTTCTTATAACCCTCGGTCGTACCGACGATCATGTTATTTAACAACGCTCTGGTCGTTCCATGTAACTGTTTGGTGTGTTTTTCTTCGTTTGCACGGACACACTTGACTTCTGTTCCGTCCACTTTGATTTCTACCAGCGGACTGAATTGACGTACTAAAGTCCCCTTAGGACCTTTTACCGTCACCTCATTGCCTTCAGAAATGCTCAGTTCGCATCCTGCAGGAATGGTAATCGTTTTATTACCGATACGTGACATACTGTTCTCCTTCTATTACCACACGTAGGCAACGACTTCACCGCCCAGATTCGCTTTTCTGGCGTCACGGTCTGTCATTAAGCCTTTTGATGTAGAAATGATTGCGATTCCCAGTCCGTTCAGTACGCGAGGCACATTGTTGCCTTTCGCATAGACTCTAAGTCCGGGCTTGGAAATCCTCTTCAGACCGGTAATGACCTTTTCCTTTTCCGGTCCGTATTTCAGATCGATCGTGATGACCTTATCTTTTGCAGTATCACCCTCAACCGCATAATCAGTGATATAACCTTCCTGTTTCAGGATGCGGGCAATTTCGATTTTCATTTTGCTTGCCGGTACGACGACACTATCATGTTCGGCAGAAATACCGTTTCTGATTCTCGTGAGCATATCAGCAATTGGATCTGTCATAGCCATTGAATTACCCTCCTTTACCAGCTGGCCTTCTTGACTCCAGGAATCTGGCCCTTGTAAGCCAATTCTCTGAAGCAGATACGGCACAGTTTATACTTTCTTAAGACCGAGTGCGGTCTGCCACATCTCTCACATCTGGTGTAAGCTCTGGTAGAGAACTTCGCAGGACGATGTGCTTTGACTTTCATTGCAGTTTTTGCCATAAGTTCTCCCTCCTTATCTCGCAAACGGCATGCCCATGAGCGTCAGCAGCTCTTTGGCATCCTCATTTGTCTTGGCAGTCGTGACGATGACGATATCCATGCCACGGACCTTGCTTACCTTGTCATACTGGATCTCAGGGAAAATGATCTGTTCCTTGATACCTAACGTGTAGTTGCCTCTTCCATCGAACGCAGTATTGCTGACACCACGGAAGTCTCTCACACGCGGCAAGGAGATGTTGATCAGCTTATCCAGGAATTCATACATCCTTTCACCTCTCAAGGTCACCTTGCATCCGATCGGCGTTCCTTCTCTCAGTTTGAAGTTCGCGATCGACTTCTTTGCCTTGGTGATGACCGGCTTCTGACCGGATAACTGTGTCAGTTCCGCTACGGCATCTTCCAGATGTTTCGGCTCAGAAACAGCTTCGCCGACACCCATGTTGATGACGATCTTAGCGACCTTCGGGCACTCCATCGTTGACTTGTAGTTGTGTTTCTTGATCAACTCAGGCTTGATTTCTTTGACATACTTTTCTTGTAAACGGTTCATTATTTCTTAGCCCCCTTTACATTCTTTTTCTTCGCAGCCTTTTTCTTGCTGTCCTTCTTCTTGTCCACGAGCTGGACATTGGAAGCGCTGATCGGCATTTCCTTGTTGACGATTCCGCCATCCGGATAAGCGTTGGAAGGTTTCGCATGCTTCTTCTGCACGTTGACACCCTCAACGATCACACGGTTGGATCTCGGAAGAGCGGCAACGACTTCCGCGACGACACCCTTGTCATCACCGGCGATCACTTTTACTTTGTCACCTTTTTTGATTTTCATTGCCTATCCTCCTACAGTACTTCCGGCGCTAAAGACACGATCTTCATATAGTCTTTATCACGGAGCTCTCTCGCCACCGGCCCGAAGATACGGGTACCTAACGGCGTCTTATCATCTTTGATGATGACGGCAGCATTGTCATCGAACTTGATGAACGTGCCGTTTTCTCTTCTGATGCCATACTTGGTTCTGACGATGACGGCCTTGACGACCTGTCCCTTCTTCGCCGTGCCGCCCGGAGTAGCATCCTTGACGGAACATACGACGACATCACCGATATTGGCATACTTTCTTCTTGAACCACCTAAGCAACGAATCACGAGTAATTCTTTAGCACCGGTGTTATCAGCTACTCTTAATCTAGTCTCATTACTGATCATAACTGTCCTCCCTACTAAACGATTACCGCTTTCTCGACCACTCTCACCAAACGGAAGTGGACTTCCTTGCTTAAAGTTCTCGTTTCCATGATTTCTACGACATCGCCGACCTTGGCTTCGTTGTTTTCATCATGCGCTTTGAACTTTCTGGTAAATTTCGTTCCTTTCTTATATAAAGGATGGTTCTTCTTTTCATTGACAGCGACAACGATGGTCTTGTCCATCTTATCGGAAGTCACTGTACCGATAATGGTTCTACGTTTGCTTCTTTCCATTTATTAACCCTCCTTTACTTCGCTTTCTCTCTCATGCAGGACCGTCAGGACTCTGGCAATCGATTTCTTCAGTTCTCTGATCCGCATCGGATTGTCGATGGAACCAGTCGCTCTGGCAAATCGCAAGTCGAATAGTTCAACTTTCATATCTTCCACAGCCTTTTTCAGGTCTTCAGAAGACTTTTCTCTTACTTCTTTGATATTCATGACTATTCTCCTTTCGTGACAAATTTCGCCTTGATAGGCAGCTTGTTCGCGCCAAGTCTCAGAGCTTCTCTGGCGATCGCTTCGCTGACACCGCCGATCTCAAACATGACACGGCCCTTCTGAACGACTGCGACCCAGCCTTCAGGAGCACCCTTACCGGAACCCATTCGGACTTCCAGAGGTTTCTTCGTTCTAGCCATCTGCGGGAAGATCTTGATCCAGACCTGACCGCCACGGTTCATATATCTGGTCATAGCGACACGGGCTGCCTCGATCTGATTGGATGAGACATATCCGCCTTCCATCGCTACAAGACCGTAATCACCGAAGACGACATCTCTTCCGGCTTTTGACTTACCTTCGTAAGACAAACGGTGAGGACGACGATATTTTGTTCTTTTTGGCATCAACATAATTATTCATCCTCCTTTACAGTTTCCTTCGCAGCTTCTGCAGGCGCTTCCGCAGCCTCTGCCGGAGCCGCTTCTTTTTCTACAGCCGGACGATCATTGTAGTCTCTGCGCGGTCTTCTGTTGCCACGATCGCGGTTACCCATTGTCTTTGGCTTTTCCGGTTCCTTGACCATTTCGCCAGGCAATACTTCGCCACGGCAGATCCAGACCTTGACACCGAGTTTTCCATACGTCGTCATGGCTTCTTCCCATGCGTAGTCGATATCGGAACGCAGGGTATGCAGCGATACGGAACCTTCGGAATAGCCTTCGGAACGAGCGATATCCGCACCGCCTAAACGGCCGGAGACCATCGTCTTGATGCCCTTGGCGCCGGAACGCATCGTCTGCTGAATGGCACGCTTCTGTGCCGTACGGAACGACTGTCTTTCTTCCAGCATCTTGACGATCTTCAAAGCAACCAGCCTCGCATCCAGATCAGGGTTTGCGACTTCCACGATCTTGATGTTGATTTCTTTGCCGCCCGTCAGCTTTTCCAGCTGTTCCTTCAGTTCTTCCATTGTCTTGCCATCAGAACCGATAAACATACCTGGACGAGCCGTTCTGATGATGATCGTGACACGATTCTTGCTTCTCTCGATTTCGATGCGGGAGATCATATGATCGTTACACTTCTTAAAGATAAGGTTACGGATGTTTACATCTTCCAACAATAAATTGCCATATTCTTTTTCGGCATACCATCTGGATTCCCAATCACGGATGATACCGACTCTCAATCCTACCGGACTTACTTTCTGACCCATTGTTTTCCTCCTTATCTTTCTGCAACTACCACAGTGATGTGGCTGGTTCTCTTCATGATCGGTGAAGCGGAACCCTTCGCACGAGGCATATATCTCTTCAAAGTGATACCCTCATTTGCATAACATTCTTTGACAAACAGCTTCTCTTCGTCCATCTGGAAGTTGTGTGTCGCATTCGCACATGCGCTCTTCAAGACTTTCAGCGTGATTCTGGCTGCCTTGTTCGGAAGCAGACTCAGGATGCCTCTGGCTTCCTTGACGTCCTTGCCTCTGATCAGGTCCATGACCAGCTTCGCCTTGCGGCTCGTCACTCTGACCGTCTTGGCTGTCGCCTTCACATCACGAGGTT
>JAFYHQ010000046.1 GCA_017539105.1 Erysipelotrichaceae bacterium | reverse complement strand
GTGATGACCTAATCATCAAAACAAATTAAACGCTAACACTAATTTAGCTTTTGCCTAATCAATAACCGACATAGGTTTTAGGCCCTTCTATCTGCCAGGTTCATAACAGGTAGTCGTAAACATGAACTAGGTGAAGCAAGTTTCGTTCTTTCTCTTGCCATCCGAAAACCGAAAAGACGGATTCAATATCTGGTCGTTTAAGCCAAGGGTATTGTCTTATTCAAAGTTAAACTAAACTGTAGACGTTTAAATGTGGGATTATTCCAGGACGAGGGTTCGAGTCCCTCCGACTCCACCAGAGCATTTTTCAAGAATCTATTTCAAGTAAATAGATTCTTTTTATATCATGAAATAGCTTTTTCAACGAACAATCAGAGTTTTTTAGTGGCTAATATTCTGTAAAAAAGATATAATAAATCAGATATAGATAGACAAGAATATGATTATATATCAATAGATCTGAGGGCAACGATATGAAGAAGAAATTCAGTTTGTTCTTGAAGATATTGCTGACAACATTGTCAGTATTGCTTCTGGTTACAACATTTCCGGTAAGAATCACTGCTGATGATGAATCCGGTATCGGTTCTGAAGTAGATCAGCAGGAAATCCTGGAACAGGAGGAAGATGCTGCGGATGATGAACAGGAACCTGAAATCATTGTGGAAGATAGTGAATCATCTGAAGTAAGCGATCAGGAAGATGTCGCGCAGAATGCGGATGTTTTGAGTAATACCCAAAATACAAATACAGACAATGAAAGTGACATAAAAGGTGGGGATGATGCAATACAGGTTTCCTCATGGGATGATCTGTACAACGCATGCAAAAACGCGCCGGATAACGTGTCCACGACTATCGTGCTTTCTGAAGATATCACGCGACCATCAGACTCTGATAATGATCGCATCGAAATCAATAATAAAAAAGTGATCGTCCTTGATCTGAATGATAAGACTCTCCATGCAAACAGAACCAGTGCCGGAAAGTACTATCATGTGCTGGACGTGCATGAGGGCGGAAATCTCACAGTATTAGATTCCGGCTTTAGCGGAACCATCAAGGGAGGATACGCGAATTACGGTGGCGGCATATACATTTCCGAAGGAGGTACCTGCACGATCGAAGGAGGCACGATCAGCAGCAACTATGCCAAGGAAAAGGGTGGCGGCATCTATACAGAAGGCGCCCTTATCATGACGGGCGGTACAATCAGCCGCAACTGCGCTTCTTCACAAGACGGTGGCGGAATCTACTGCACCAGAAGCGGCATGATCCAGCTTGAAAACGTTTTTATCAGAGAAAATGATGCGAATGATTATGGATCAGGCATAATGATCGTACTTGGAAATGACGACTCCTATATCCAGGAATGCTATTTTGAAAAGAATGGATTCAATTATTTTAAAGCATGCGGTGGCGGCATATATGTGGACGCCGTCGATGCGAACAAGACACTGAAGATAACAGAGTCATTATTCGATAATAACTGGGGCCTTCGTTATGGAGGAGGAATCTACCTGAAAGAAGGTACGATCCAAATGACAGGTGGCAGGATCACAAGCAACGGAGTTGCGGGAGCCGACGGCGATAAACTGTATGGCGCCGGAGTCTATGTTGATACAGACCAGACGAGGTTCTATGCTGATTCAGTGAAGATCGATGCAAACCGTTTTGCCATTTCCGGCAAAGGCGCAGGCATATACAACAACAAAGGCACAGTAGCCCTTACAAACTGTACATTAACAGATAATAAAGCCGGGGAAGAAGGCGGTGGCATCTATGAGGCAAAAGCGGGGTGGCTGACGCTCACCGAGACGAAGATCACAAACAATTCGGCTGCAGTCGGCGGCGGAGTCTATTTCGAGAAAGTAGAGAGCACTAATCCGGAACAATATTCGGCTGCCATGAGGGTCATGGGAAACACCGTCATTTCAGACAACGCGGGCTCGGATGTCTATCTGCCTGGAAAGATGGTGCTTGTCATAAGCAAGAACAATCCGCTAGGAAGCGAAGCCAGTATAGGCATCACACATCCGGCCGGTCCCGGTACATTCACGATGGATTTCGAACGCTATATGCCTGAAGGTACGATGCCGGATACCTATTTCTTCTCCAATGACGGCTACATGGTGACAAAGCATGAGGGGGAAGGCTACCTTGCGCTGGATCTCGACGAGGCACACAAGTTCCTGAAACAAAACGAGCGGGTGAATACCAATGTGAAGAGCCTGAGCCCGGCCAACTGGATGTCGGGCGTTTCCGGTGAGAGATACCTGAATGAAATCAACATACCGGGTACCCACGATACCGCCATGAACAATGTTTCGAGTTTCGGATGCCTGTCAGGTGATATCGGGGCTGCCAGGGCAAAGACGCAGAAAGAGTATCTGTTCGAACAGCTGGATAATGGCGCCAGATTCTTTGATATCCGCATGAAGACCTACTACTGCGAAGACGAGATAAGTGCCGGATGGCTTGGCATTATTGGGGCAGGTGCAGCAACCGTTGTACCGATTGTCGGGGGAATTGCTTCGACTTTACTCATAATAGCTACGCCGGTGCTTATATACAATAATTCGGCACTGCCGATATACAAGGACGACGGGGAGAATCTCTGGGCCTGCCATGGCCGCTCTCTTGCTGGGACTTTCTACGCCCAGACTCCGGATGACGAAACGCTGAGTATCGCCCAGGAGCTTGAATGGATGAAAGAATTTCTGAGGAACCATCCGACGGAAACAATCATCATCGATGCCCGTCCGGAAACCGACGAATCGTCCGGTGAAACCTACTACGGACCGCTGGAACGTCTCAAGGGTGTTCTGGAAGAAATGTCCACAGAAATTAACCCGTCTACCAATGAACCTTATATCTATTGGGAAGATGGAATCGTAGGCAAAAAGTTCGAACACTGGCCTCAGCTGAAGGACGTCAGAGGCAAGATCGTTTTCTTTGGCGGCAAAGGCGAAGAGATCTCGAATACGATCGGTGGATTCTACAAGAATACTGACGGCACCGTATCAGACAGCGGCAAAGGCGGCTTCAAGGATGGCGCTAAAAGAGGCGAAAATCTAGCAGATTTCTTCGAGACACACAATACGCTGCAGATTCCGAGAGACGCCATGAATGACCAGATGGAAGATTTCTACTGGATGAAGTTAAACACGACGGATGAATGGCAGATACAGACCCCGATAGGGCTTGCTGAAAAATATGTTCTTCCGGTCGTGTTTGGATCGGACGGCTACGTCAACGAGTCGAAGAAAGGCACATACTTCGGCTGGTTCAGTATGGATGCAGCCAGAACGCTACAGTATAGGGACGTCTGGATCACCAATTTCCCGGATGATCTGGACTACTGCACGATTACGGTCAAGTCCGGACTTGGAGAGGCAGCACCGGATCAGGTCTATAAGGTGCTGAGAGGATCTACGATCACAATCCCGGGATGCATCTATGACGGTGATCAGGCAGATTATTTTAAGGGCTGGAAGGCGGATGTCGATAATGAGATCTACATCAGGAACAACAAATACAGGGTCTTGGAAAACGTTACCTTCACCGCTCAGTGGTCCAATGACCTGCAGACGCCGGTGACCGTTGAATGGAAGGATGCAGAGGATCTGGACGGTATCAGACCAACAGAGCTTTCGATCAGTTACAACGGCAGCTACACAGAAACCATCAAAGCGGATAAAGACTGGACGATCATGTTGTCCGGCGACATTACCGTTGATCCGGCAGTGATAGATGTTCCGGATGGATACACCGCTAAGGTAGATGGCGAAAAGGGCAAGGACGGCTACACCATCACCATGGTTCACACGCCTGATGTCAAGGTAAATGCAAGTGGAACTGTCGTATGGAACGATGATGACGATAAGGATGACATCCGTCCGGATTCCGTCACGCTGAAGCTGTACGCCAACGGCGAAGAAGTGGCGAGCGGATCGGCAACTGCAGCCGATGGCTGGTCATTCGACCTGGGAACATATCCGCGTTACATAGATGGCGAGTTTGTAGCCTACAAGCTTGTTGAAGAAGAAATCAGCTATGACGAAGATAAAGCCTATTCCGGCTATACCAGCAGTGTCGAAGCGATCGAGGTTGAGAAGAAGGCGATCACCGGCTTTGAGGTCACCAATACCCACGAAGTGACGACGGCTGTTCTGTATGCCCGGATCGACTGGGATGACGACAATGACGCAGCAGGTGAGCGTCCGGAAAGCGTTACGGTACAGTGGCTGAAGGATGGCAAACCTTATGGCGATCCGATCGTTGTCAGCCCGGATGAGGATAACGAAGAAGAATGGGTCGTCGATCTGGAACTGACCTATGCCGAGATTCAGGAGATCGGAAGAAAGCAGGATGAGATCGCTCAAAAGTACCAGGCAGGTGAAATGAGCGAAGAGGAATTCATCGAGGCGGTCAAGAACGTCATCTCATACAGCATTGAACAGGAAAGTATCGACAACTACATTACAACCGTTGAGATTAAGGCCATCGAAGGAGCTGAAGGTGAAACAGGCACTTCATATTACCAGATCCTGAATACCTATAAGAAACACGAACACTATCTGACAAAGACAGAAGCAAAAGACGCCACCTGCACGGAAGACGGTAACAGTGCTTACTGGACTTGTGATCAGGGTGATGACTGCTGCGGCAAATATTTCTCTGATGCGGAAGGTACGACAGAAATTGAAAAGGATTCCTGGATCCTTCCTGCCTTAGGCCACGACTGGTCGGATTGGACAATGGTCAAAGCTTCTTCTCCATCACAAGAAGGAGAAGAGGAACGCATCTGTTCACGCTGCAAAGAGAAGGAAACCCAGAAGTATATGTACACATGTACCAATGGGCAAGGCAATACCTGGAACAGGGGAAGCAAGAACGCCTTCACCTTCACCTTTAAACGTTCCGCCAGGGATGAAGTGACCTTTGATCAGTTCAGTGAGATACAGATCGATGGAAAGAAAGTGGATGAAACAAACTTCAGCAAGGAAAAGGGAAGTCTCATTCTCACGTTCAATTCCAAATATCTGGATTCTCTCTCTGCAGGAAAACATCAGCTGAAAGTGATATTCTCTGACGGAAGCGCAGAAGCATCCTTCAAGATCTCCAGCGCCGGCGGTCAGTATGTCATTCCTGTAACCGGAATCGATCATTGATATATCTTCAATATTTACCGGCATATCCGTTATTCTCATGATGAGAAAACGAGGCCTGATTCATAAATAACAGAAAGGATCCTGACCTAATCAATTTCATAAAGGACGAAACAGCATTCATGTTCCGTCTTTTTTATAGGGTCCCTATTCCCGGACAGGTGTTAGGGTAAAACGCCTAAGACCCTTTGGGCCTGTACAAAATTATTTTGTAGAGACATTTACGAATGCTTTTTACCTATCAAAAACTGATATCTGAGTATATTGTAAATGATTGATTTCATGTTATTATGTACTTAGATAAGCAATATCTCTTTTAAGGTCGTATTAAACAGGCAAAAAGGGGCAAAAAGTTTGCGTTTGTCCCCCCTAAGGCACCAGAGCATTTTTCAAGAATCTATTTCAAGTAAATAGGTTCTTTTTTTCTGATTATCCTTTTCTCCGGTAAGACGATACTTCAGAGGTGTAACGCCATATTTCTTTTTAAACTGTTGTGTAAAAAAGCTTTGAGATGAAAACTGAAGGATCGTGGAGATATCTATGATGCTGATCGTTGTATTCTTAAGCAAATTTGCGGCTTCTTTCAGCCTGCAATCCATGATGTATTCTTTGATCATCATACCGGTATCATCTTTGAAATACATAGAAAGGCTTCTTCTATTGATACCGATATGGTCTGCAATGATCTGTACATTCAAAATGTTGAGCAGATGATTGCGTATATAATCGCACGCTTCATTTGTATACTTGCTGTAAGTTGCGGCATGTGACGCTTTGGCGACATTGTCGCAGTATGTGTAAGCACAGTCAAACATATACGAATTAATAATGGTTGCATTCTCCATTCCGTCCATTCTCTGACAGTAGATGTCGCTTAATTCAAAACTGTACTCAGGATCCAGACCGCCCTTGATCGCTGCCCGGGAACATGCGTACATGAAACAGACGAATTCGTATTTTGCCTGTCTAAGGCTGTTCAAACTCATTTTTCCGATTTGACCGTAGCGGGGTCTGCTTAGGGCGTTTTTTAGATGCTGGGTATTACCTTCACTGATCGCATCCAGGACATCTTTGAAAGAATCATCGTCTATATGCTTAAACTGATTGCTGCGCACGTCATCATTTGGTGTATATTGGAATTCGACTTCTTTTGCTTTGCTGATATCCGATAAAAGAAACAGATTCACACCATCGGCATTCTTTCCAGAAACGATGTATTTCGCCAGAGAAGCCAAATGAACCAGTGTAGGATTATCGTAATTGGGAAGCGATGCAAGGAACCTGTAGAATTCGACCTCTTTTCCCTTGACAAATCCCTGCTTGAATATTTCAAGAAAGCCATCTCCCGCATTGGAATACGATGAAATGGGCAGAGATGTATAGAAGAGTTCCTCATCGATGTTGACCAGGGCAACATGATAAGTGTCTCCGACCGAAATCAGCGATACTCCATCCGGGTGTTTGCTCCTTGAAAAGTCGATCTTCGTTTTCGACCAGTATTCCTGAGAATAGTATTCTCTGGATTCTTCCGGGAAGGAAATGAAATCGTTGTTTTTCTTGTGCGCGATCAGAAAAGGCAAGCCGGTAGCTGAATACAAATCGTTAAGTGTGTCGATCTTTTCTTTGGAAAGCATAATACTCCTAAAAATGATAAATATATCATAAAAATGATATATATCCTTATAGTTCGAATGTTAGCATATCATTAGAAAATAGGCAATAGGTAGCTGATATGAACAATGAACTGAAAACAATAACGGCGATAAACGAGAACACCCCCAGAGGTCAGATCACTTCCAAGGCGGTCCTGGAGTATGATCGTCCATTGGACAGAAACATCGATAAAGATACTTTTCAAGTCAATGGCACAATTGACGGCCTAATTGTTTCTGATAACAAGATACTGTTCGATCTGTCTCTAAATGAGAAAAACAAGTATACGAGAAAGATGAAAGGATTCGGTCCAAATACCAGGACGAAAGTGACCGGTCCGAATCTTAAGATCAGACAGAAAAAGAAGATTCATGATATACAAGGCAATGCGATCAATGGCTGGTTGTTTCCCCGCAAAGCAGACAGCCAGGTCAGCCCGGTCGTCGATGATTTCATTCAGGATTCTTTTGACTATCAGGGTAAGAAGCTTTCATACAATCTTTTCATACCGAAAGAAACGACTGAGAAAATGGTGGTCTTCCTGCATGATTCATCAGTGTGCAGCAACGATGTAAAAGCACCACTGCTGCAGGGAATGGGCGCGATCGTATTTGCAGAAGAGCACGAAGAAAGGCCGTGCTATGTCCTTGCACCGCTGTTTGAAGAAAAATGCGCAAACGATGATTTTGAAACGACCTGGCATGTAGATGCTCTTGCGCAGCTGATTGATTATCTGAAAGAAAAATATGATCTGAAGACCGTATATGGAACCGGTCAATCAATGGGCACGATGATGCTGTGCGATATGCTGGTCAGGTATCCCGGTCTCTACGATGCGTGTTATCTGGTAGCGGGTCAGTGGGATCCGGAAAAGATGGGAAATGTCGATACGGATCTGTGGATCATGGTTTCGGAAAAAGATGAAAAAGCTTACCCGATCATGATGAAGGCCATCGATAATATGCAGAAAAACGGCATTGGAGTCAGCATCGATCATATCGATGCGAAAGCGGATGAAGAAGAGATAGAATCATTTGTCAATAAACTCGTGAAAGATGGAAAAAGGGTCATATTCACTTATTATGAAGGCTCGTCCGTGCTTCCGGAAGGAATGAAAGAGTTTCCGGGCTGCTTCCATCTGTGCACTTGGTCATATGCCTATGGCATCAAAGGTATCAGAGAATGGCTGTTCAGCCATCGGTAATAATGGTTATTTAAGGAGGAAAAAACCATGGAAACAAAAAAACTGAGTCCGATTCAGAAGTGGCTTCAGAGGATCGGCTATGCATTGGGAGGACTTGCAGGACAGTTCCCGAAGTCGCTGGTTGATACTTTTACTTCGGTCTTTCTGGTCACTGCTGCAGGCATCCAGCCGGCGCACATAGCCGTCATGCTGTTTATTACTGAGATCATTGATGCATTGACGGACTATATCATGGGAGTTGCGATCGACAAGACGAAATCAAGAGTGGGCAAGAACCGCTTCTGGATGCTGGTTTCTATTCCAGTAACGGTGATCGGTATCGTCTCGCTCTTCTCCGTTCCTTTCAAAGACAATTACGCCTTGAAACTGGTCTGGTCGACATTGGCGTATATTCTGGTAACGCTGGGCCAGACGATGGTTTCGGTAGCTTCGAATGCGATCGTACCGTTCTTAAGTTTTGAACCGAATGAAAGAGGCATCCTTGTCGCATTGAAACTGATCCTTTCTATGGCCGGCACGATGGCGGTCACGGGCGTGATCACTGCTGTCGTAAATATCACAGGTGGTGCAAACGCAATTGCTTCCTACACGAAAGCTGCTTTGATCATCGGTGCGATCTTTACGGTCATTACCGGCTTCTCGGTTTCTACTCTGCATGAGAACGATTATGAAGGAAATGCCGATGACAGTGGCGCAAAATCGAATCCGATCGAAGACATCAAGACAATTTTCAGAAACAAAAACTATCGAATCGTCTGTCTGATGGGTTTTCTGTGCATGTTCATTAACATCGCTATGACCAACGGCGCCCCTTACTATGCCGGTTATGTTCTCGGTGATGACAGACTGACCGGAAGCATTCTGATGCCGATCATGGGTGGATGCATCATCCCGATGATTCTTATGGGCTTCCTTACCAAGAGGTTTAAAAAGAAACAGATCGCTACCGTCGGTGCACTGATCGGAGCAGTGTTTACGATCGCCGCCATGTTCGTAGGAAGAAACGGAATGCTGCTGTCGGTCTGCTGCGGATTATCAGGGATCTTCTTTGGCGCTGCTTATGTAACGTTCTTCACCATGCAGCCTGACGTCATCGATGAGGTTGCCTATGAATCTGGACGTGTGATGTCCGGACTGCAGTCTGCGGTAGCAGGTTTCTGCTGCAATCTTGGAAGTGCTGCAGCAATGTCGGGAGTCGTTGCTCTGATCGGTGCTGCGGGATTCGATTCGGCTTTGGCAAGTCAGCCTGCAGCGGTTGAGACAGCGATCCGCGTCGGTGCCTTCGTATTGCCTGCACTAGCCATGCTGCTGATCGTTCTTCTGGTCAGATCATATGATCTGGATGAACGCTATGACGAGATCCGCAAGGTGCTCGGCAAACAGAAAACGGAAGAATAAATGATCATTGATGCAAATATGTATTGGTTTGATGAAGACCTTTTTACGGATAAGGTCTTCTCAGACCGATTTTTATCAGAAATCGAAAACACCGATGATATGTTCGGCTATCTGAAAGAGGAAGCGGGCAAATCCCAGTATGTCATTGAAAAGCCCAGAGGATTTCAGAGTCTGAATTATATTCAGGGAGAATACCAGCTGGCTGATCAGCTTGCCGATATGGATGAAGCCGGAGTTGATATGTCGGTTCTGAAACTATCCTGTCAGCAGGAGTGGCTTTCTCTTGAAATGTGCAAGTGTTTCAATGACCGGATGCATCATCATGTTGCGGACAGTAACGGCAGGATGATCGGACTCGGTGTAGTTCCTGCAGTCTCTGATGAAATGACATATGCCGAGATCGATCGCTGTTTTGATGAACTTCATTTTCATGGAATACAGCTATCGACACACTACAACGGACGATATCTAGACCACGAAGATTTTGCCGGGCTTTTTGCCTATCTGAATTACAGGAGGGCAACTGTATATGTTCATCATTCGCCTATTCCGGCAGATTACGAACATATCAAGGAATTCAATAACCTTCGCAGGAGCTATGGAAGAAATGTAGATCAGTGTACCGCCGTCGGGAGAGAATTGTTCTCTGATTTTTTCATCAGGTATCCCGATGTCAGGATGGTGCACTCGATGCTTGGCGGAGGGATCTTCGCTTATCTTGGGCTGCTGCTTCCGGAAAAAAGTGCTGAGAATGCCGGAAGATTCGATGATGACAGCGAGTTGCGAAGAAGTTTTCTCAGAAACAATCTGTACTTCGAAATGTCTCATGCCGAGCCATGGGGAAAGCAACAGCTCGAATGTGCAATCAAGGCGCTCGGGAGCAAACATGTGATCTTCGGATCGTCCTATCCTGTAAAAAAGAAATGGCTGCTGAATGGACCCGATTTTGTCAGACAGCTGGACATTTCAAACGAAGATAAAGAAAACGTTCTATACAAGAATGCGATGAAATTATATATGGAGTGAAAGATGGTTGATTTGAAAGGTAAGCCCTTCTATCTGAATGATGAACAGATCGAGTGGGTCTATGATACAGTACAGAGCATGAGTTTGGAAAAGAAAGCAGGGCAGCTGTTCTGCCCGATGGGGTTCAATAATGATCCCGCTTTCCTGAACCATATCATCAACGAGATAGGGATCGGAGGTCTGATGTATCGTCCCGATATGGCTGAAAACATTCAGAGTGTACACAGAGCGATACAGGACATGGCTGAGATCCCGTTGTTGCTTGGAGCGAATGTAGAGGCGGGCGGAAACGGTATCGCTTTTGAGGGTACGAGTTTTGGCCAGCCGATGGCTGTAAGCGCAAGCAATGATCCGCAGAATGCCTACCGGATGGGATATGTGGCATGCAGTGAAGGACGGGCAGTAGGAATGAACTGGGCTTTTGCTCCGATCGTTGACATCAATTACGATTTTCATAATCCAATCACGAATGTCAGGACTTTCGGCAGCGATCCGGATAAGGTCATCGCTTATGCGAAAGAGTATCTGAGAGCAGCAAAAGAAAATGATGTTGCCGTAGCGATCAAACATTTTCCTGGTGACGGAGTCGATGAAAGAGACCAGCATATCCTTACATCCGTCAACAATCTTTCACCGGATGAATGGGATGCAAGCTATGGCAGGGTCTATCGTGAACTGATCGATCAGGGAGCACAAAGCGTTATGGTCGGACATATCGCTTTACCGGAATATGTAAAGAAACTGAAACCTCAATCATCAAGAAAGGATCAGCTGATGCCGGCATCCTTATCTGCCATGATTATGACCGATCTGTTAAGAAAAAAGCTTGGATTCAACGGATTGATCTCGACCGATTCCACGCCTATGGTAGGCTTTACGACCGCCATGAAGCGAAAGGATGCGATTCCTCAGGCAATCGCAGCCGGCGCGGATATGATACTGTTCAACAAGTCTCTGGATGAAGATTACGCATACATGTTGGAAGGGATCAGAAGCGGTATTTTAAGCATAGAAAGACTGGATGAAGCTGTCACAAGAATACTTGCGACCAAGACATCACTGGGTCTGATCGAGAAAAAGGAGAGAAGCGCGATCGTACCTAAGAAGGAAGCGCTCAGTGCTGTCGGGTGCGAAAAACATCGCCTGTGGGCAGAACGGGTTGCCGATCAGGCAATCACGCTGGTAAAAGACGAGCAGTCCCTGCTGCCGATATCTCCCGCAAAATTCAAAAGAGTATATCTGAACGTGATACAGAAGGATCTTTCAGTAGATTCTCCGGTCGTAGATAAATGGAAGACTGCATTTGAGGATGAAGGATTTGAGGTCAGAGTCAGAAACAGAACTCTGTCTATTTCGGTCGCCGACATGCTGGATCCAGAACATATGTCCGATGAAAAAAGAATGCTGATGCACGAGATGTACCGTTCTGTCGAAGAGATGAAGAAAGATTATGATCTTTATGTCTACATTGTGAATATGGAGAACGCTTCAAATAATACGACACTAAGACTGAACTGGAATGTTGCGTTCGGTCTTGGAGATGATGCGCCATGGATGGTCGAGGAAATTCCGATGATGATGATCTCCACGGCATATCCTTATCATCTTTTTGATGCTCCGATGATGAAGACCTATATCAACACATACAGCTGCGATGATGCGTTTATTCGATCCACGATGGCGAAGATCATGGGAAGAAGCGAATTCAAAGGTGTCAGTCCGATCGACCCATACTGCGGGAAGGAGTACCTTGGGTGAAGGAATTATTTGAAATTGAAAGAATAAGCGGCAGGATCAGTAGAATCATATGCCCTTTAAAGGAGATGACATATCTGATCGAAGGGGATGAGAAGGCTTTACTGATTGATACGGGAAGCGGCTTCGGGAGTCTGAAAAAAACAGTTTCCCGGATCACGGACAAAGAGGTCATTGTTCTGATTTCGCACGGTCATGTCGATCATGCCATGGGTGCTGGTGAATTCGCCGACATATATATGAACCATGCGGATGATTATATCTATGGGATTCATTGTAAAGATACGTTCAGACAGAAAGCATACCAAGAAAACCCCGACCTGAAGAATGTTGAGTATATCCAATCGTTGCCTCTTTGTGATTTCAAACCTCTGAACGAAGGAGATGTTTTTTTCATAGGAGGAGAAGAGATTGAAGTTTATGCTTTACCGGGACATACCAGAGGTTCTTTGTGCTTTCTTTTGAAAAATGAAAGGATTTTGTTTACCGGGGATGCCGCAAATGATGCGACTTTCCTTTTCGAGGACTATTCGTCTTCTATCAATGAGTACCATGAGCAGTTGAAACTATTTGCGGAAAAAACCGATGGAAAGTACGATAGGATCATCACTTCACATCACAGCGGAGAAACCCGAAAGGATCTTATAGAGGGGTTGATCCGTATTTGTGAAGATATCAAAAACGGGAATACCGATGACATGGCCCTTCCTTTTACAGATAAAGGTGTCTTTGCCAAAGCTGTGAAAGATTTTAGAATGGAAAGGACCGATGGAGGTATCGGAAATATTGTCTACAGCAAAGACAGGATCTATGGACCAGGCGAAGAATCATTTTCAAGATTCAAAGAATGCTTTGCGGATCAGAATTATCAGGAAGCAATGAAATACCTTTTGGAATCAGCAGACGCAGGTTATGTAAAAGCGCAGTCCCTGGCAGGGAACGGATATCTAAACGGTCAGATGGGGAGCGCCGATCCTGAAAAAGCGTTCTGCTATTCTTTCTTGGCAGAAAAACAGGGGGATGCTCAGGCGATGACGAACCTGGCAAGACAGTACCTGGAAGGCATTGGGACAGATATCGATTATGATAAGGCATACGATCTGCTGAAAAGAGCGGCGGACGTCAATTATTTCAAAGCCTTCCGTTATCTCGGACTGATTTTTCTGAATGGGCAGGGCAGAGACAAAGATCCGGAAACCGCATTTGTGTATTTTAAAAAAGGTGCTGATTTGAACGATATCACATCTCAGTATTATTTGGGATACTGTTTTGAAGACGGTATCGGAACAAAACCCAATATTCAAGAAGCAATACAGTGGTACAGGAAATCTTCCGTGAGAGATGATGAGGTCTCAAAACCTGCCAGAGAGGCTTTAAAAAGGTTGGGTATTCAATGAGAGCTTTCATTTTTGACTTGGACGGGGTAATTCTTTCCACTGATGAATTCCATTTTCGTGCCTGGTCTGAAATCGCTAAAGAGGAAAATCTGACTTTCAATAGAGATATCAACAACAAACTTAGAGGAATCTCTCGTGCCCAATCTTTGCAGATCATTCTCGATTATAACGAAAAGCACTACGACGATGAAGAGAAATCCCGATTGATTGAAAAGAAAAACGAGATCTACAAGCAATTGTTAGCTGGATTGAATCAAGACAGCATAACGCCTGCAGTCATTAAAACAATTGAAGAAATCAAAAAGGCGGGATACAAGATAGCTATCGGTTCTTCCAGCAAAAACGCGACTGATATTTTAAAAAGATGCAAGATACATGATCTGTTCGACGCTGTTTCTGACGGCAATAACATAAGCAGATCGAAACCGGATCCTGAAGTTTTCTTGAAAGCTACAGAAATGATGAGCGTTCTCCCTACGGAAACTTATGTCGTAGAAGATGCGTGTTCCGGGATCGATGCTGCGAATGCCGGGGGTTTTGTTTCGATAGGCATTAATGATGCATCAGAGTATCATAAAGCAGATTATTCAGTAAGTAGATTCGAAGATCTTCTTAGTTTCATATAACTAGTTCCAATCCACAGGATTTATTACATAGGATAAAGGTTCGATCTTTATATGTAAGGGCCTTAGAGGGGGCTCGAAAAAAGTTCGTAGGGACATTTACGAACGCTTTACAAGACACGAAAAGAGTATCCAGGAGATATTGCAAATACATACATTTATGCTATTATGAAGTTGAACAAGCGATTCTTCTTTTTGAATCGTATATAACAGGCTAAATGGGGTGAAAAGTTCGTAACAATCCCCCCTATGGCACCAGAGATTTTCCAAGAATCTATTGCAAGTAAATAGATTCTTTTCTTTTTTATGAAAAACTGATTTTACATTTTCTTTACAAATATAAAAGTTTTTTTCTGTATATTATTGTTGAAAGATGATTTACTGCGTTGAAGATGACCGTTCTATCAGAGAACTGATCACATATACATTGAAGATATCCGGATTTGATGCTGAAGGGTTTGAAAATGCGAGAGATTTCTTTGATGCGCTGGAGAAAACAATTCCTGAGCTCATCCTTCTGGACATCATGCTTGAAGGCAAGGACGGACTTCAGATTCTGAAGGAACTGAAGGAAAGTGACAGATTCAAGGATATCCCCGTGATCATGGCCACAGCAAAAACAAGTGAATTCGACAAGGTGATCGGTCTGGATTCCGGAGCGGATGATTATCTGGCCAAGCCGTTTGGAATGATGGAGATGGTTTCAAGAATCAAGGCTGTCCTTAGAAGAAGCCAAAAAGAACCGGCGGATCAGATCATCCGGTATGGAGAAATCGAAATAGACAAGGCGAAGTATTCCGTCAGGATCGGAAACGATCCGATCGATCTGACACCGAAAGAATATGATCTGCTGCTGTGTCTGGTTGAAAATCCCGGTATCGTGTTTTCCAGAGAGCAGCTTCTGGACAAGATCTGGGGTCTTGACTATCTGGGAGAATCAAGGACGATCGATGTCCACATCAATACATTGCGCAATAAGCTAGGTCCTTTGGGGAAATGCATCGTCACGATGCACGGGATCGGATATTGCCTGAAAGAGGAAAACAATGGCTAGGAAGGTCTTCAAGAGCATTCTTTCTGTTGCGATCCTGGTCCTTCTGGTGACATCTTTTTTTATTGTCAATGAGATGTATCGGAGTTTTACCAATTCGCAGCTTGATGTTCTGCATGGCCAGGCAAAGGTCATCGCCTACGGTATCAATAAAGACGGGCTGCAGTTCATCGATCAGCTGGACGATGCCGATTATCGTATCACGATCATCAATAAAGAGGGCGATGTCATCTATGACAACATCGACAACGACATCAATACGATGGACAACCACCTTGACAGGGAAGAGGTCATCCAGGCATTCTCGAAAGGCTACGGCAGCAGCATCCGTCAGTCTTCCACACTGATGGAAAGATACATCTACACGGCGATCCTGCTGACTGACGGAAACGTCGTCCGTCTTGCCAGCACCTATCCATCCATTTATCATTTTCTGACGCTCATTGCCCAGCCTCTGCTTGTGATCATTTTATTAATCATTTTGATCTCACTGTATATTGCATATAAACTGGCCAACAAGATCGTCAAACCTCTGAATGAGATCGATACGGATACGCCTGATCAGGCTCCTTATAACGAGATAAAACCGATCATGGAAAAGCTCTCGGCACAGAAAAAGATGATCGAACATGACAGGGAAACTCTGAGAAGAAAACGTCAGGAATTCGAGACGATCACCGCAAATATGAACGAAGGCCTGGTCCTATTGAACGATGAAATGATTGTCATCGATATCAACAGGAGCGCACAGGCGATCCTGCAGACGGATGAAGATCTGATTGGCAGAAAGATATCGGAAATAAAGAATTACGACAAGCTGTCTCCTCTGTTTGAAGATGCGCTGCTGGGACACAGAAGTTCGAACAAAGTGAAGATTAACGGAATCAGATATGATGCCGAGGCAAGTCCGGTAGAAATGGACAAGGAAGTCATCGGTATCGTTCTGTTCCTGTTCGATGATTCTTTCAAGGAAGCCAATGAAGTCATCAGGAAAGAGTTCGCATCCAATGTATCCCATGAACTGAAAACTCCTCTACAGACGATATCCGGATATTCCGAACTGCTGAAGAACGGCTTTGTCAGGGAAGAAGATCAGGAAGAGTTTGCGGACAAGATCTATCTGGAATCGCAGAGAATGATGAAACTGATTGAAGATGTAATCAAGCTTTCCCACCTCGACAACGATGAACTTCAGATCCGGAAAGAGAAGATTGACCTGAATGAAATCTGTAGCAGTGCAGTGGAAACGATCAGAAAAGACAAGATCGATGATATCGAACTGGTTTATGAAGGGCAGGAGGCGATTGTCTACGGCAACAGGGAACTGATCGAAAGCATCGTCTTCAATCTCTGCGAAAATGCGATCAGGTATAACGTGGAAAATGGGAAAGTGTTCGTAAAGGTCTTCTGTGAAAATGAATCATCTGTCCTGGAAGTAAAAGATACCGGCATCGGCATCGAAAAGAAGGATCACGAACGCATCTTCGAAAGATTCTACCGTGTCGACAAGAGTCGTTCAAAGAATACCGGCGGGACCGGTCTGGGTCTTTCCATCGTCAAGCATGCCTGCATCCTGAACAATGCGAAAATCGAACTGGAATCCAAGCCAGGCAAGGGAAGCACATTCAGAGTCGTTTTTCCCAAGGCATGATTTACATATAATTTACAAATAGCTGATATAGAATTAAAACTCATTTTATATGGTAGATCCGGGAGGATCTGCCTATGAGTCAAATAGAAATCATTGAGCATCTGCTGGAACTGACTGCAGGCATCGGCGTTTATCTGATCGCTTTTAAGATGATCAGCGGCAACCTGGAGGCAGTCAGTTCAGACAGGCTGAAGAAAACATTCGCAAAGATCTCCGACAGCAGGATCATCGGTCTTTGCATCGGTATCGTTGCGACGGTCCTGATACAGTCTTCCAGTGCCGTTACGGTCATGACGATCGGTTTTGTCAATGCGGGAATACTGTCGTTAAGCCAGGCCGCGACAATCGTTTTTGGTGGTGAGATCGGCACGACGGTCTCCGGACAGATCGTAGCTCTTGGACTTTTCAATGCGAAGACGATCGATCTCAACATCCTGTTCTCGTCTTTTGCGGGACTGGGGATCGTTCTTTCATCGATCGCCAAGAAAGATAATTTGAAGAAAATTGGAGAGATCATCTCCGGTTTTGGCATTCTGTTCATTGGCCTGGGACTGATGTCCTCTTCGATGAGATCGTTCTCTCAGCTGGACAGTCTGAAACTTTTCCTTTCTCAGCTGAACAATGTCGTTTTCCTGATGGTCGCAGGCGCCATCATCACGGCGATCATTCAATCTTCGGCAGCGATGACTTCGATCGCAATCACGATGGTGGCAACGGGACTGATCTCTCTGGAACAGGGCATCTATATCACGTTAGGAGCCAATGTCGGAACCTGCTTCACGGGAGTCATGGCAGCCATGTCGAGCGGCACCAACTCCAAGAGGACTTCCGTGATCCAGCTGATCTTCAATATCGGCGGCGCTGTTTCGGTGCTGCTGCTGGATACACTGGTAAAAGCCTTGAGTCCGTCTTCCGTCGGCATCCTGTTTGAAAGGATGTTCCCGGGATCGCCTCATTTCCAGCTGGCCATGTTCCATACGATCTTCAATATCGCATCCGTAATCGTCGTACTTCCTATGACCGACCTGCTTGTTTCACTTTCCAAGAAAATCATTCCTGACAGCGAACAGGACGAAGAGAGCGAAAGATTCTATTTTGTCGATGAGAACATGCTGAAGACACCAGCAATCGCTGTTTCCCAGGTCAAGAAGGAAATCGTAAACATGGCGGATATCGCCATGGTCAATTTCAACGCTTCCATCAGTTCCATCATCAACATGAATACGGACAACAGGAAGACATTCGTCAACAACGAGAAGGAACTGAACTTCCTCAACAAGAGTCTGGTCGAATTCATTGTAAAACTGACAGGTCTCAACAACATCAGCAAGAAGGACTATCTGTATCTCAGTTCGACATATAAGACGATCGCTGATATCGAAAGGATCGGCGACTACAGCGAGAACATCATGGAATATACGGATAAGCTCATTGAATACGATGGGAAGCTTTCCGATGACGCAAAAGCCGAGATCATAAAGCTGGCCGATCTGATCAATCAGCTTTATGATCTGACCATGGATGTCTACGAGAATGGCAACAGGCTCAGTTTTATCAAGTCGATGAAAGTCGAAGACAAGGTCGATGAACTGACAAAGAAGATGGCGGAAAATCATATTGCCAGACTGAGCAGGAATCAGTGCAGCGCCGAGGCGGGAGCTCAGTTCCTTAAGCTGGCAAGCGACGTAGAGAGGATCGGCGATCATCTCATCAATATCAACGACAAGAATTATGAAGTGTCTCACTAAAGGAGAAAAGCGATGTATAGAATCATTTGGAACCAGATAAACAAAATAGAAAACATCAGCAGAAAACAAAGACAGAGGATCTTCATCTCTGCAAACGTCGTTCTGTATCTAATGATCGGAACACTGGGCTGGTATCTGTTCGGCCTGAAACTGTTCGGCAGCGATATCGCATGGTTTATCAGTTTCATCGGTTATCCTACGGTACTGCTGGGATTTGCAGGAAGCATCTTTGCGTTGTTCAAGCTGGACCAGTGAAGTAAGTCAAGCGTCATCGATGCTGACTCTTCAGGTCTGAACATAAATATTTTATGGACTTTCTCAAACGCTTCCTTATTTGCATATGATTGAATGATGTGTTATATTATTGACATATGTCAGAAACAGGAGTTTATCATGGCAAGACCTTGCAGGCAGAGAAGAATCAAACATTTTCCGGATTACTGGACTTTTTCTGTTGCAGATAATGAAAACAGGCAGGAGGAGATCATTATGAGTCTCGATGAATATGAGACAATCCGCCTGATCGATCACGAAGGAAAGACCCAGGTGGAATGTGCTTTAAGCATGGATGTAGCCCGGACAACGGTTACCGCCATTTACGACAGTGCAAGAAAGAAACTGTCCAGGATGATCGTTGAAGGAAATCCTGTCCGCATCAGCGGAGGGATTTATCGTCTGTCTTCTGACAGGAATCATACAATCGAAGGAAAGGATTACAACATGAATCGTATTGCGGTAACTTATGAAAACGGAATGATAGGTCAGCATTTCGGACATACGGAAGAGTTCAAGCTCTATGATGTCGAAGCAGGAAAGATCGTCCAGGAACAGGTCATTTCTACGAATGGAGAAGGACACGGGATGCTGGCAGGAGTACTGAAGGAAGCGCAGGTTGATCTTCTGATCTGTGGCGGTATAGGCATGGGAGCAAGGATGGCCTTGGAAGAAGCCGGTATCGGTCTGATCCCCGGAACACAGGGAACGGCCGATGAAGTCGTGAATGCTTGTCTTGACGGAACGCTGGAATATGATCCTGGCGAGATATGCCATCATCACGATCATGAAGGAGGCCATGACTGCGATCACGAACAGGGATGTGAAAATCATTGCCATAATGCATGATTCCTCTATGTTTACGAATCTTGTTCAAAGAAACAGTATTTTTCATTAGTTAATAAAAGTGAAATCTTATATTTCATGCTTTCTATGATCATATAAAGCAATATGATTCAGATACCGAATATCATTTTGTGGGTGAGGTCGATTATCATCTGCTAAAGGATGATAAGCCTCATGAAGACCCGCAGTCTCACAGGGAAGTCCCAACGGAGCCAAAGGTTATGAACAGGATCAAAATGATCCTGTTTTGATATAATATAATAAAGAATAATCACTGCAATATCTACGGAAAACAATATCCAAGTGCTATTCTGAATCACAACAACGAACAGCTGTATCCTGCTTCCGATTCAAATGTTTGAACATAAACAATCATATCTTTATTTTTCAAGGAGACTGGAGTATGAAGAAAAAAGTGTTAATTATCAGCAACATTATCATCGTGGCCGCCATACTGGCTTTTGTTGTATTTTACTCCAGATCCGAAAGCAGGATCTCTTATCAGAGACAGTTGGAACATTTCGAGAACACCACGATCTCGATGGGACGCGTGACAGACAACTATCTGGAAGGCGAACAGCGGATCTGTGACGTATGGGCACAGTATATCAACAGCAGAACCATGACCATGGATGAGGCAGCAGATTATATCCGTGCTTCCCACGTGCTTGCAAACACTTCTGCACACGTTGTATCTTTTGATACGCTCACAGGTCTTTCAACGCGTCCAAAACAGGGAACGGCTGATGATTATGCCGTTTCGTATGAACGGGTCGGTCTTCTGGAGGATGTGGACTGGATCGACGAAGTCGGAAAATCAATCAATATCACCCGTGCCTTCACCAACCCGATGAACGGTGAACAGTCGCTGGCTTTCTGCAACAGAGTCAAACTGTTCGATCCGGAAAGCGAGACCTTTGAAACAGGGGTCCTGCTGCGGGTAGTACCTGTTTCGGAACTTGAAGAGAAGTGGATTTTTCCGCAGGAAGAATTCGTCAATGCCGATCTTTCCATGATCGACGCCGACGGAAATTATATATTGAAGGGATACAGTTTTAAGAACTCTAGTTTTTTTGAGTTCTACAAATCCTATAATCCGACCGATCCCGCATCGCTGAAAGTTTTTTTTGACCGGATCACCACATCGACAGGTTCGGTTTCAATGATCGATTCGCATGGACAGGAGTGCATAATCGCCCATACTCCTGTCGCTGCTACTGCCGGATGGACGCTGTTGAGCCTGATGCCGGTCAAGGATCTCATCGTGAATAAAGAAGACTGGCTGCTGATAGGCTTCGTTTCCGTTGGCTTGTTGATCATGTTCCTCTTTGACTTGTTCTATACACTTTACATAAACAAACGTCTTCAAATTGCGGTCACGGAAGCCGAATCGGCAAACAAGGCAAAAACTGATTTCCTCTCTACCATGTCCCACGATATCCGCACACCTATGAATGCGATCATAGGCCTTACGGCGATTGCCGAAAAGAATCTGGGGGATGTGGAATCGACAGGGGAGAATCTTCGGAAAATCAGTCTTGCCAGCAATCATCTGCTGACGCTGATTAACGATATTCTGGATATATCCAAGGTTGAAAGCGGAAAACTGAAACTGAGTCCTATGAAGTTTTCCATTGTGGAAACAGTCGAGAACCTTGTAAACATATCTCAGCCGATGATTAAGGAGAAAAATATTGAATTCAGTTTCCATGTCGATCAAATGGAAAAGGAATACCTGTATACAGACCAGCTTCGTCTGAACCAGATCTATATCAATATTCTTTCCAATGCCATCAAATACACAGAACCTGGCGGACATGTCAGCGTAGATATGCGTGAAGAAGAGAGTGCTGAACCGGATTGTGTACGGCTGATATATACAGTATCTGATACGGGCATTGGCATGAGTCCGGAATTCATGGAGACCATGTATCAGCCTTTCTCGCGTCAGATCGACAGCCGCGTCAATAGCATTCAGGGGACCGGTCTTGGTCTGGCCATTACGAAACAGATGGTCGAATTGCTTGGCGGAACGATCGAATGTCAGAGCGAACAAGGCAAAGGGACGACTTTCACAGTTACGTTGGATATTCCTGTATCTGACATCCAGCGGGATGACATGATGCTTGATCCGATCGACATTCTGATCGTCGACGACGATGAGGTCATGCTTCAGACGACCGCCGATACGCTTACGTCTCTCGGAGTTACGGTTGAACAGGCGCAAAGCGGTCTTGAAGCTCTCGGCATGATCGAGCACCGGCATCTTTCCGGAAAGGATTACGGTGCTGTCATCATTGACTGGAAGATGTCCGAAATCGATGGTATCGAGACCATCAAGAGGATCCGCTCGGAGCTGAGCACAGAGATTCCGATCCTACTGATTTCCGCATATGACTGGTCGGACATCGAGGATAAAGCGAGAGAGGCAGGCGCGAACGGTTTTGTCAGCAAACCGCTTTTCCGTTCCACGCTCTATGACAAGATCAATGATCTGATCGGGAAAGAGTCCAGTTCCCAGGAGCCGGAGGATGATTACTCCGATCTGCAGGGAATGCATATCCTTGTTGCCGAGGATAACGATATCAACTGGGAAATCATATCCGCCATGCTTTCCATGTTCGGGATCACTGCCGATCGTGCGGAAAACGGACGGATCTGTGTAGATATGATGCGTTCAGCTGCTGAGGGAAGTTATCAGCTGATCTTTATGGATATTCAGATGCCTGAAATGAATGGTCTCGATGCGACCAGAGCGATCCGCGGTTTGGAGAACTCCTGGGCGTCTTCCATTCCGATCGTTGCGATGACCGCAGATGCATTCTCCGAGAACGTTACGGAATGTCTGAACGCAGGGATGAACGGGCATATTGCAAAACCTATTGATATAAAACTTGTAATCAAGGAGATTCGAAGAATCAAGGAAGGAAAGGAACAACTATGAAAAGACTGATGTGTATTTGTTTGACAATACTGATGCTTCTGGGTATGACCGCATGCGGCCCGAAGGAGCAGGAAACACCGGCAGAGGAGGGTTTTACTCCGTCTCTGGATACCTCTTTCACTTGCTATGTCAATGTTGCCGGCGGTTACGACAACTTCGAAGCGTTGGAAGCCGAATTCGACCGTTTCAACGAGTATTATCCCAATGTGGAACTGAGATATACGAAGATCGACGACTATAACAATATGATCGGTACGGTTCTGAACGGAAACGAAGCCCCCGACATTTATGTGAATTACTCATGGATGTATGGACGTGAGCAGTATCAGTCATCTATCGATCACGCCGAGGATCTGTCCGATCCTGCACTTGGTATCGATCTGGACTGTATTCGCAGCAACATCATACTGAATACAGAAGACGGTACGCGTCCAATGGTTCCGGTTTTTTCAAATACCTACGGAATGCTGATAAACAACGACTTGTTTGAAAAAGAAGGACTGAGCATTCCGACCACCTATCAGGAACTGGTAGAAGTGTGTAATGCGTTCCGGGAACAGGGCTATGAAAATCCGATGATGGGCTTCTCCAAAGAGGAGACGACATCTCTTTTCACCTTAACGATCTATCCGTTTTTCTGCGGAACGGTGGCACATGATGCAGATGCTATCAAGAAACTCAATGCTCTTGATTCTTCAGCCGGCGAGTACATGCGTCCATCTCTTGAGAAGATCGTACAGTTTTTGAATGACGGATGTGTGAATCTTGACAACTGTGCGCAGATCGAGAATAACTACGATGCCGTGATTCTTCGCTTCTTTGAAGGTGACGTGCCGATGATGATATGTTCCGGAGACGCCGTTTCCGGAACCAAGAAACGGGAAAGCCGTTCCGAATCATTTATCGCGAACCCATTTAGCTATCGCTTTGCTCCGGTTCCGATGTCGGATGAAGGAGCCGTCTTCCTTGACATGCCGAATCTTCAGTTCTCTGTCAACAAAAACAGTCAGAATCTGGATATGGCCAATGAATTCATGCGCTTCCTGATCACATCGGAAGAACTGAGCGAGATGGCCCAGAACAAGGGACTTATGTCGCCGACCAAAGACCTGTCTTTCAACAGCATGTATGCTGCATTCGGAACCGTTCCGGAATCCCGGATCCTGTCTCCGGAAGTATTCGGCTTGACAGATAATGCAGTCAAGCAGTTAAGACAGGCGGTCTACGGAGTTGGAACCGGAACGATTACCATAGATGAGGCAATTGCCGCTTTTGGTACTTTTGCCCAATAACCGTCCCTAAATAAGCAATTGAAACAATTGCCTAATTCTTTTACAAATGATCATCTGACTTGATCGACCCTTCAGGGCTGTACAAAATTATTTTGTAGGGATCTTTACGAACGCTTCTAAAGATTTACTTGAAAATAATTTTTAATCATATTAGCCTTTTCTTAGGATGTCCGAATCTGATCCTAAAAGGAGGCTTTTTATAAATGAATAAAGAACAACTTCACAATTACATTTCTGGAAGCACCGGAAACGAGAGCAACATCTGCCAGATATATGCGATCAAAGACGGTAAAACAGTTTATGATGATTGCTGGCACGGGTTTAAGACCTTAGATGCAGTAAATGTCAATTCAGTGACAAAAGGTGTTATGGCGTTGCTTGCCGGGATTGCACTTGACAAGGGATGCATCAGGAGCGTAGACCAGAAAGTAATGGAATTCTTTCCTGATTATTCCGTAAAGCACAGAGAGAAGACCATATACGATGTTACAGTCAGACATCTCCTGACTATGACAGCTCCGTATAAAGGCAAGTCAGAACCCTGGAAAAAAGTGTGTACTTCTCAAGACTGGACTCTTGCTATACTTGATTATTTGGGAGGCCGCAAAGGAATCACGGGTGAGTTCAGGTATGCTACGCTTGGCATTCAGATACTGGCAGGAATCATTGAAAGAGCATCTGGAGAAAAATGCATTGATTTCGCCAACAAGAATCTCTTTGAGCCACTGGGACTCCCGGACCGGATACCACATGGCGATAGTTCTAAAGAAGATCAGTTTGATTTCTTCATGAACAAAAATCCCAGAAAATATGAGTGGTACTCTGATCCTCAGGGCAGCGTTACCGCGGGCTGGGGATTATGCATGTCTGCAAGAGATATGGCTGTGATCGGAGCGCTTGTTTTGGATGGCGGGCTTTATAGTGGCAAGAGAATCATCTCCGAAGGATATCTAAAAGACATGCTGACACCTCACATTAAGCTTGGTGAACGATTCGGTTTCATGAGCTATGGATACTTATGGTACAAGCCCTACGATGATAAAGAGGTATATGCGGCGATCGGTGACAGCGGAAATATCATATATCTAAACAAAGAACAGAATGTATCTGTCGGAATGACAGGCACATTCAAGCCAAGGATCTTTGATCGGGTTGAGTTTATTGAGCAAAAAGTATTGCCAATGATTATCGGCTGATAACTCGATGAAGTTTGCTTTTCAAATGATGCTTCGATAGAATGGTAACAGTAAGATCATTACAGGTCACCGGAGGATAGTGTGCCGTAGCACAGGGGATCGTAAACAGTATTGTTTGCAGGCCGCCTATCGGATAAGGTGTCGAGTGAGCTCGGTTATTCGCCGGGCTTTTGTTTTCCCGGCAGAAGGAGGACAGAAAATGAATGAAACAAAAGTAATACTGATACCGTTGCAGGAAGAGGACAGGGAGCTGTTCATCAAAGACAATCAGTGGGCATTCAAATACGGATCGACGATCGAATTCGGCATGCGCAATGATGAATTTGAAGAAGGCGAGGAGATCATATCCAGAAGAACCATCGAACACAGCATCGATTATGGTGAAGCTTACAGGATCGTATCTGAAGGAAAGACAGTCGGCGGTATCATCGTGTCTGTTGAAGGAAACAGAGGTGATCTGGAGATCCTGTTCGTATCACCGGAATGTCACAGCAAAGGCATCGGACAGGCTGCCTGGTTTGAGATGGAAAAGCTTCATCCCGAAGTAAAGGTATGGGAAACACTGACTCCGTACTTCGAAACAAGAAACATCCATTTCTATGTCAACAAGCTTGGTTTCCATATCGTGGAATTCTTCAATCCCTTCCACCCGGAACCTGATTACCCTGATGATGGACCATGGGACAGCGAGGAAGAGATGGATAACGATCCATCCGGAAGAGAAGAACTTGATTTCCGATTTGAGAAAAGAATTGAATGAATTCCGGTCTTCAGGAATAGTCCGTTATTGTAAAGGTGTATGAACACATTTCAGAAAAGATAAGCAGCTCTGGTTTATTCAAAGCTGTTTTATAATAGAAAGAGACGAACAAATCAGTTTTTATCGCAGTAGATTAACTTTCAGATTAAATTATTGCTGGAGATACTATGAAAGACATTGTAATAAAGAAACTGGCATTTGAATTAAAAGATGATTATCTGGATTTCTTTGATCATCGCGCGTTTTCCGATGGCAATCCGAATGGACCTTGCTATTGTACTTCACCAAATCAGGATGAAAAAACCATTAAACAGATGGTTGGTGAGTTTCAGGCAAACGGTGTCAAGGAAACCATTCGAAAATATGCCGTAGAGATGCTTGACAAGGGTGAAATAAATGGATATCTGGCATTTGATGATGGCTTGTCCATAGGATGGTGCAATGCCGCTGATCTTGATAGTTACAAAGGATTTGTCCCGGATTTTGCCAGAGAAAACAAGTGCGGGAAAACGGTCGCGATCGTATGCTTTGAGATAGCTCCGGGATATAGAGGCAAAGGAATTGCTTCAGCATTTATTGAACGAGTATGTGCAGATGCAAAGGCAAATGGATATGTTGCTGTTGAAGGCTATGCCAAAATCATTGAATATCGTGATGAATATGACTTTACAGGTCCTGTACATCTTTATGAAAAGGCTGGCTTTTCTCGGATCGTTGAACAGAACGGTGTAGCTGTTATGAGGAAGATGTTATAGACGATTGCTGTTGATTGAAGGAGATCAATATGAAATACGAGATTAAGCCCTGTGTTGAAGAAGATGAAGAATTCATAGAGGAAAAACTGGATGAGATCGATCATTCTATCGTGCCTCCGGAAGAAGGAACCGAGGATGAAGAACTTGTTTTCAAGATTATGAATGATCAAGGAAACATCATTGGTGGATGTATTCTGGAAATCGACAGCTGGAAGATTGCGTATCTCGAAAATCTGTGGGTCGATGAGAAGCATCGCAGAATGGGATTGGGTACCGCGCTGATCCGAGAAGCGGAAAAAGCCGCAAGGAAACGAGACTGCTATGTGATGGGACTAGGCACTTTCAGTTTTCAAGCAAGGCCGCTCTATGAAAAACATGGTTATAAGGTCTGCGGCACATTCAGGGATTATCCCAAAGGACAAGAGAACTATATACTGATGAAACGTCTGGATCAGCCCGCTAAGGAGTATGTTCCTTCCAAGGATCTATCAGCAGAATTCGAGATCAGGATCGGCGATGACGAGGATGCGAAATACATAGGCAAACAGCTCAGAGAATACAATTCTTCCCAGGCACCTCGTCTGCATGAGTATATACCGCTCAACAAAAAACTGGTGGACGAAGACGGCAATATGATCGCTGCAATTTTTGCAGGGGTCGGAACCTGGAATGAATTCGATTTCGACATGATCTGGGTCGATGAACCTTACCGGAACCAGGGCATAGGCTCAAAGCTGCTTGCGGAAACCGAGCGCGAGGCGAAAGAACACGGAGCATATACAGCCGAATGGGGCGTATCCGACTGGTCGAGCGGATTTTTCAGAAAGAACGGTTATACGGTGGTCGGTACGTTGGAAGATTTCCCAAAGGGCCATTGCCTGTGTCTTTTGGAGAAAAAGCTCTGATACAGTGAAATACCAGAAGGTGTTCCTGTTTCGATTATCGTCAGGAGGAAGTATCGGATATGGAAGACAGAAAAAAGGAAATCAAAAGCTATTGGAATGAGATTTCTGATTCGGAATGGTATCAGTCTTTAAGAAGGGAAGAAAGGCTGGAAAGAATAAAGGAAGATCCGAGATCCGCGTTTTACCCCGGCGTGCTGGAGTTGATGGAAAAATACATCGGTGATTTCAGAGGGAAGAAGATCCTGCTTCCGTCAAGCGGAGACAATCATGCAGCCTTTGCTTTTGCGTTCATGGGAGCGAAGGTGACCTCGTCCGATATCAGCGAGCGCCAACTGGAAAATGCCAGAAACATTTCCGATCAGTGGGATCTTGATATCGATTATATCTGCGACGATACAACATTCTTATCTGAATTCGATGACGGGACATTCGATCTGGTTTATACGTCGAATGGGACGCTTTCTTGGATCGATGACCTGAATGAGATGTACAGGAATATCGGAAGAGTTCTGAAACAGGGCGGATATTCGGCATTGTATGACGTTCATCCTTTTACCAGGCCCTTTACGATGGAAGCATGGAAAGAGCCTGAAGTCAGGAAATCCTATAACGATGTTTTTCCTGATCTGCATTGGAGAGTTCAGGATATCATCAATGCCAACGCGCAGGCAGGATTGCATATCCTGGAAATGGCGGAACTTCCCTCGGAAGACGTCTCGTTCTGGTATACCTTCGAGGAATTGAAAACAAAAACAGAGGAAGAGACTGCAAATATCAATGACTGGAAGCGCAATCCGATGGCAGCGATTCCGGTATGGATCACGATGATCGCGCAGAAACAGGATCCAGGAAATGGGTCACGCTTTACGGAGGATGAGTGATGGCTTTGGAAGAAGAAACGATCGTTCAGGAATGGGTGAATCATCTGAAAGACTTGAACGTTGAAACGAAAAAGATGTTTGGCTGTTACTGCCTGTACTGCGATGGCCAGGCTGTCGGATGGATCCATGACAGCGTTCTCAGCCTGAGAGAAGTGGGACTGGATTATCTGCCAGGCGACATCAAGAGACCTTCCAGCGATGACGGGATTCAGGAACTGGTGATTCCTCTTGATTATGTCAGTGCGAAGTGGCTGTCGAAAGCGGTTCAAGATACTGCAGACATCCGGAAAGATAATAAGAAGATAACATCTGGGAGGTAATGGAACATGAAAAAGAAACTGGCAATGGTATGCAATGACGCCGGAGCTGTTCTGGTGATTGTGTTTGCTATCAAGAGCATCGTTGATTATAAGAAATATCTTGCGTCTTTCACTTCTGCGCCTTATTCCGTGTGGGTGCTGATGAATGCTCTATATTTTCTGATACCGGCAGCAATCATGTTTGCGATCGGCTGCATTCTCAAGAAAAAACAGTAGCTCTCATGAACTGCCCATTGCGGCAGTTTTTTCATCATCGAACTGTCTGTAATTGGAATATAATTGAAGCATGGAGATTATGATTCCAGTCGGGATCGTCCTTTTCTGGTGGATCCTGTTCTATGTATCATTCAAGAAAGACAGAAGCAGATATCGCAACTGTTATTTTCTGATCGCGGCACTGTTTCATACGATCTTTTTCCTTGCTTATACGGCAGGAGAATACATGTTCGATGTGCTTGCCATTCTGTTTCTGATTTTCACTGCAGCGGTTCTGATCGTTCCGTTTTTTCTTATCTACAATGGCATCGTCATGCTGAAAAGAGAAGGAAAAAGCAAAGCCAATCTGTTGTCTCTGTTCTTTGGCATTCTGATCGGTGTCGGAGAGATCACTACTTTTCTGACGCTGATATCCGTGGTGCTGGCCGCAAATGAGAATCCGACTTTCATGAAGTTGGTCGATATCCTGGGCATTCCTTTTTCCATGTTCAGCATATCGGTGATCTATATTTCCGTTTCTTTCCTGATCTTCATGATCTAAACGCTGTTTCTGCATATCGTTCCCAGAAAACGGGATTTCGATTATATCATCATTCATGGCGCAGGTCTGATCGATGGAAACAGAGTATCCAAACTGTTATCGGATCGGATCGATAAAGCGTTGGAAGTCTATCAGAAAGATCCTACTCCGCCGATCCTGATCCCATCGGGAGGCCAGGGATACAACGAAACCGTTTCCGAAGCAAGAGCCATGGCGGACTATATGCTTTCCAAAGGAATTCCTGAAGAAAAGATCATTGCGGAAGATGCATCGACGACGACTTTGGAGAATCTAGTCAATTCCAAGAAGATCATCGATGAAAGAGGGGATGGCGAATACATCGCTTTAGTTACCAGCAATTACCATGTCTACAGGGCGCTGAGGCATTGCCGGAAGATCGGACTCAAATGTACCGGCATCGGTTCCCGCGTAGCATTCTACTATTGGCCAAGCGCTTTGATCAGAGAATATGTGGCTGTTCATGCCGAGCCCAAACATCTCATCATGCTGATTCTGGGATGGCTTGTCTGCATGGCTCCGTTTGTCCTATCATGGATCCGTTTCCCACTGTATTGAAACAAGCCAATCCTGACAGGAGATACTTATGCAGAAGAGAATGCTCTCTTCTGTTTTTTATGCTTGACAGGTGTATTCTCATGTGTTAATGTATTAGTGTATTAATACAATAGAAAGGATTTATGCTATGACATGGAAATTTGCTGATGATATCCCTATCTATCTGCAAATCATCAATATCGTGAAGGCCGATATCGTGGCAGGCAAGTACCACAGCGGCGATAAACTGCCGGCGGTAAGGGATCTGGCCATGGAACTGGGAGTCAATCCGAATACCGTACAGAAGGCTTTTGCGGAACTGGAACGGCAGGATCTGGTCCAAAGTGAAAGAACCAGCGGCCGTTTCGTAAGTATCGATGAGAAAGATATAGAGGAATTACGTAGCGATATCAGCGATGCTTATATCGCTGAGATGTTCGCGAATCTGAGAAAACTGGGCATGGATGACAAGATGATCAAAGATGCCGTCAAAAGATGGGAGGATAAACAATAATGGAAACAATGGTATGCAACGGTTTATGCAAGTACTATGGTTCGATTAAAGCGCTGGATGACGTTGATCTGCATCTTGAAGAGGGCAGGATCATCGGACTGCTGGGACCGAATGGTTCGGGCAAGACGACTCTGATCAAGCTGGCGTCAAGACTGCTGGTTCCGACGGAAGGAGAGGTCAGGATCTGTGGCGAACTTCCTTCGCCCGAGACCAAGGCCATGGTGTCTTATCTGCCGGACCGGAACTATCTGCCGGACTGGATGAAGACGAAAGATCTGCTGGAAATGTACCAGGATTTCTATGGCGATTTCGATGTAAAGAGAGCGCAGGAAATGCTGAATTCGCTGAATATCGATTTTGAGATGCCTTTGAAAAAGATGTCCAAGGGTACGAAAGAAAAGGTACAGCTGATCCTGACGATGTCAAGACATGCGAAACTGTATCTCTTGGATGAGCCAATTGCGGGAGTCGATCCGGCTGCCAGAGACTATATCCTGAAGACGATCAGTTCGAATTATGATGAAACGGCTACGGTACTGATTTCCACGCACCTGATTGCCGATGTGGAGAGTGTCCTGGATGAAGCGATCTTCCTTAAGGAAGGAAAAGTGGTGCTTCATCAGAGTGTCGACGAATTGCGTGATTCTACCGGCAAGAGTGTCGATGAGTATTTCAGGGAGGTGTTCAAATGTTAGGAAAACTGATGAAATATGATTTCAAAGCGATGTTCAGGAGTTTATATCCGATCTATGTCGCCTTGATCGTGTTAACGCTGGTATTTTCTTTGATGGTTAAATTCCATTTTGATCAAGGTTTACTGTTTGCGATTTTCGCGTTCCTGTTTATAGCGGCTTTGAATGGATCGATCATCGCCTGCGTGTTCTTCGTGGTCACGAGATTCTCTCATGGCTTGCTGAAGAATGAAGGCTATCTGTCTTTCGCTTTGCCGGTAAGCACGTCGACGCATATCCTGGCAAAGGTGATTAATGCGATCATCTGGGCTTTGATCGAAGGGCTGATGCTTTGCCTGTGTCTGCTGATCATGGGAACGGTGATGGGAAGCATCAGGGAAGTTGCTGAATTCTTCAGAGAAGTATTCCAGGCTTTCGGTCTGATCGAAAAGGACGTCCTGCTGACTGTCCTGCAGGTCATCGTGTTCGTGATGCTGGAAATGATCGCTTCGATCTGTCTGATTTATGCCGCCATGGCGGTAGGCCATCTGTTCAGCAGGAATCAAAAGATGATCGCAGTCGCTTTCCTGGTCGTCGTCTGTGTGCTCCGTTCTTTCCTGTGGATTGGGTTAGTCAATCTGAGCGATCGCTTCACAGCTCCTACGCATGTGTTTACCGATGATCTCATCATGATCATCCCGCCGATCTTCTGTGCAGGCCTGTATGCGGCATTGACCTGGTTCATCCTTGATCGAAGACTGAATCTGGAATGAAAAAGAAACTGACAAGTGTCGCGGTCGTACTCTTCCTGTGTCTGCTGACGGCGATCGCGACCTTGTTCTGGCAGGGATATGTCCGCTGCAAAAGAGAACTGCAGGCGAAACCCCTGGAAGCGGCGGTTACGGCTTATACCGGCGATCGCGATTATGTGGCATACGAGGATATTGATGAGGATTTCGTCAATGCCGTGATATCCGTAGAAGATAAGCGTTTCTTCAGACGCAATGGCTATGACTTCATTGCGCTATGCCGGGCTCTGTATCATAATTTTCTGGCGAAGGGCATGGTCGAAGGAGGATCGACGATCAGCGAGCAGATCGCCAAGAATCTCTACTTCGGCGGTTATGTGAATGGCCTCGAGGAAAAGATGGGTGAGATCTTTGTGCTGTTTGAACTGGAAAAGACTTACAGCAAGGAAGAACTGTTTGCGTTGTATGTCAATATGAACTACTATGGCGACAGTTATTGGGGAATCAAAGCTGCGGCTGACGGATATTATGATGTCTCCTGCAGCGACCTGACATTGGCTCAGGCAGCGATTCTGGCCGGACTTCCAAACGCTCCTTCCGTCTATCAGCTGTCGACAGGCTACGAACTGGCGAAACAGCGTCAGGAATGGGTCCTGCAGACGATGTGCAATAATGGCTATATCACGGAAAAAGAAGCAGCAGAAGCTTTAAAAGAAGACGTCAGGCCAAAATAGTAAACAATCAGATATTTTGCAATCAGGCGGTTACATCCACGCTTCTTAAAAGGCATGTATGCAGCCGCTTTTGATTCTGTGTTTCATGCCTGTATCCGATCGGCATTCCATCTTGAAGGAAATGCTGTGATGTTAATGGCTATATTATGCTATATAATAAGAGTGGATTAAGTGATAATCTTCTTTTTGATGAGGGCAATTTGTATGAAACTATTTAGAAAAACAGTCCAAAGCATTCTGATCGCAGCACTGATGATGCTTGTATCAGCACCATATGGAACAGTGAAGGCAGAGGGCGAGGGAACGGAAAGCTACAATCTTTGGGTCGGAAACGTCCAAGTGACTTCCGGCAACAAAGACGACATTCTTCGAGACGGAGGCAAAGCCAAATATGATCCGGAGACCGGCACTCTTACGTTTGCCAGTCCTTCATTGCCCACAGGACTTCAAAAGGCGGTTTATTCGAAGAATCTCGATCTGACCATCAAGGGCGATGCGAAGCTGAATGCTTCGGTATATGGAATCTATGCGGAAGGCGGCAGCCTGACGGTAGAAGACGGGAACATCACAATCAACGTCAAGGGTGGCGATACTCTTGCGGGAATCAGAGCCGGCACGAAAATCAGTATCAAAGGCGGCAGTTTAAACATTACAGCGGAATCGACCGGAGGCGTCCTTTGCGACGCAAGCGGATTCAGAAGCGGAAGCGTCAATATCAGCAAAGGCACGGTAGAAATCAATGTGGTCAACAGTTATCATTCCAGAGGCATTGAGGCAGATACTGTGATCAGCGGAGGCGATATGACAATCGATTCTTATGGGCTTTATGCGGACGGCATATCCGAGGGTGCTTTCACGATGTCAGATGGAAAACTCCAGGTAGTAAGCAAGTCCAGAGATTATGGATATGGCATCCATACTCTCTGGAATAATACGATCACTGTTACAGGTGGCGAACTCAGCGTAACATGCGAAGGCGCAAGTAATACCTATGGAAGTTCTGCACTCAACGCCGATGGAGGCATCTCCATCTCCGGAGGCAAAATTACCGCAAAGGCTTATCCGACAACAGGACATGATGCCGCATGTCAGGGAATCGTTTTCTGGACCGGCGGACAGCCGACACAGGAGATCATCATATCCGGCGGCGAAATCGAAGCCAGCGGCTCCGGAGATAACTCTTCAGGTATCTATACCGACCAGAAAGTGACGATCACCGGAGGGAAAGTCGATAGCAAAGGAACCGATATCGGCATTTCCTGTGCGGGGACACTGACCATCGGCAACGGTATCGTAAGTGTCGCAGCAAAGGGCGGTGAGAGCGGCATCTATTCCATGGATAGCATCAGTCTTGGCGATGAACTCACCATCCAAAGACCTGATAATGGAAAACTCAGCGAAGATAAAAAGACGATTGTCGACAGCAGCGGAAACCATGCCACAGACGTACTGATCGTCAATAACAATAAATACACTATTACCGTCAATGACAGCGAAAACGGTTCAGTGACTTCCAGCAGACTGAAAGCCAATAACGGAGATGAGATCGTGCTTACTGTCGAACCAGATCCGGATTGCAAACTGGAATCGATCAGCGTGACAGATGGCGACGGGAATGAAGTCAGCCTGACGGAAACGGATAGCGGCTATAAATTCAACATGCCTGAATCCGATGTCACAGTCACGGCAGTCTTTGCCAGATATTATTCCATCAGCATCGATGAGGATTCTAAAGCCTATATCGAGATCGATCAGACAGAAGAAGCTGCCGGCAGACCGGTCACTGTCAAGCTGATCGAAGTGGAAGGTTATCTGGTGAAAGAAATCAAAATCACCGATGCGCAAGGAAACAATGTCGAAGTAGATGAAAACAATACCTTCGACATGCCTGCATCGGATGTTACGGTTACAGCCACAGTCGTAAGACTGTATACCATTACTGTCAATGAAAGCGAAAACGGCAGCGTGACTGCCGGCGCTGATGAAGCCGAAGCCGGAGATCCTGTTGTCCTTACTGTCAGTCCTGAGGAAGACTGCCAGCTGGACTCGATCAGCGTGAAAGATGACGATGGAACTGAAGTGGATCTGACGGAAACGGATAGCGGCTATGAATTCGACATGCCTGCATCCAATGTCACAGTCTCGGCAGTATTTATCAGATATTATTCTGTCAGTGTTCCAGATGATTTATCGGACTACCTCAGCGTTGATTCGGAAAAGGCGGCTGCCGGTGAGACCGTAACGATCACATTGAAGGATGTTGAGGGGTATGCCGTAAAGGATATTACGATCACCGATGAGGAAGGAAACAAGGTCGAAGTCAACGAAGACAACACCTTCATTATGCCTGCTTCGGCAGTTACGATTTCAGCAGAAGTCGTGAAAGTGTTCACTCTTACTTTCGACTTGGATGGTGGTACTTACCAAGGCAAATCGACTTATACTCTCGAATGCGAGGAAGGAACAGTCATAGAGATGCCTGAACCAAGCAAAGACGGCTATACTTTTGCTTACTGGCAAGGTTCGAAATATTATGCCGGAGACAGTTATACCGTGACCGGAAATCACGAGTTCAAAGCGATCTGGAATAAAAAACCGGATTCCGATAATTTCGTATTCCCTAAGACAGGTGTTGAATAAAATACGGAAGGGATAAAGATCCCTTTGACACAAGGCTTTTCAAGAATCTATTTCCAAATAGATTCTTTTTTATGACGGAACATGTTTCGTATAATAAAAGAAACAAGTCAGATTTATCGAGGTGAGGCAAATGAAACTGGTGTTTATCATAGGGGATGCGGCAGTAGGAAAGATGACGGTAGGCCAGGAGCTGATGAAGATCACGGATCTTCGACTTTTTCACAATCATATGATGATCGAACCTGTCTTAGAAATCTTTGACGTTTTTGATGGCAAAGTCATCTACGAACTGCGGGATGTTGTCTTTCATAATTTTGCTGCATCGGATCATGATGGAATGATCTACACCATGATGATGGATTTCGATATGCAGTCTGATTGGGATTATCTTGAACATGTCAGATCCATATTTGAGCCATATGGAACGGAATTCTATTATGTGGAACTGATCGCACCGCAAGAGATAAGACTGCAACGGAACGTTTCGGAAAACAGGCTGAAAAACAAAGCATCGAAAAGAGACATAGAGATTTCGAATCGGCGGCTGATCAACGATGACAAGAATCACAGATGTGTCAGTTATGAGGGAGAGATTCCTTTTGATAACTATCTTAGAATCGATAATTCAGAGAAGGAACCTGATGAGGTCGCGAGGATGATAAAGGAATCCTTCGGATTGTAGCGGAGGTGACTGAGGTATTCGGCATGCGCTCACAAAAGAACGCATATGGATGCGGGGGTCGTTTTGCACAGCCATCTTGGTTGCGGATGCCGATGCATTATAAGCTTACAGAAAAATGAAAAGAGCCCTGTTACAGGGCTCTTTTTTATACTGTGATCTGTTTGAAGTAATCTCTTACATGACACGAACGGCGTGATATGCTTCGTGAACGGCTGTAAGGATCTTTCTTGGTGAAACGGCATCGCCAACGACTGCGACATTCTCATACAGGTCTTCCAGCAGATCTTCAAGCTGATTGTTAGGCTTGAATCCGGCTGCGTTGAGAACGGTATCGCATTCGATAGTCTTTGTCTCTCCGTCTTTCTCATATACCAGCGAATCGTCGGTGATCTTAAGGACCTTGGCACTGGCTTCGACCTTGACGCCACGCTCCTTGACCATCTTTCTGAGATGCTGATCATTGTTCAAACAGTGAGCTGCAGTATAAAGGATATCCGGCAGCATTTCAACGATCGTCACTTCCTCGGCATTTGGCGCGATATCGCAAGCCGCTTCCGTACCAGCCAGACCGCCGCCGATGACGACGACCTTCTTGCCGACTGTTTCCTTATGAGTCAGATAATCGCTGACCAGTTTGGCTTTCTCGATTCCTTCGATCGGCGGAATTGCCGGAGAAGAACCTGCCGCAAGGATGACCTTGTCATAGTTGCCGCCCTTGACGTTTTCAGCTGTAGCTTCCTTGTTCAGATGAACTTCAACGTCCAGTTTGTCGCACTGAACTTCCAGAGCTTTGATCAGTCGGATGACATCGGACTTGAAGTCCGGACCGCCGGCTGCCCACAAGGTTCCGCCCAGACGATCTTCTTTCTCCCAGAGTTCCGCATCCCAGCCGCGCTTCTTGGCGGTAATGGCTGCTGTCATGCCGGCAGGGCCTCCGCCGATGACCAGGATCTTCTTCTTGCTGCCATCCGGTTTCGGAAGGGCGAATGATTTTTCTGCGTAGCACAGCGGGTTGACGGCGCAGTAGTAGTGCTTGCCAGAGAACCCGGAAAGCAGACACTCGTTGCAGCCCACGCAAGGCATGATATCTTCAGGATGATTGTTCTTGACTTTTTCAGGCCAGTAAGGATCTGCCAGCATCTGGTGTGCCAGACCGACATAATCCAGGATTCCGTCTTCAATGGCCTTCTTGGCAACTTCAGGTTTGATCAGCTTGCCATCGCCTAGCACAGGAATGCTGACGACATCCTTGATCGCTTTCTGGGCATCCAGCTTGTGAGCGTCTTTGCTGTAGACGGTAGTGATTGCCTGGAACCATTCTTCGTAGCAGCCCGTATCGACATGGAGAGCGGTAATGCCGGCATTCTCCAGGATCTTGGCCATTTCAACGCCTTCATCGATCGTACGGAAGCCTTCCACTCTATGAACCGGAGTGAACTTGACCAGGATCGGGAAGTCCTTCGGAACATTCTGTTTGATTGCTTCGATGCATTCCAGCGTGAAGCGCATGCGGTTTTCCAGACTTCCGCCATATTCATCAGTCCTATTGTTCCACTGCAGCGAATGGAACTGGTCCAGCAGATAGCCGCCATAAGCGTGCAATTCCACGGCATCCGCGCCTGCATTGACCGCCAGAGAAGCGGAATAGCCGACCTTGCCGACCAGGTATTTGATATCCTCTACCTCGAAAGGTTTGCAGATCAGATCCGGGAACCAGAATGAGCTGACGCTGCCTGCGCTGTACGGAGCTGTGAATGGGTCGGTGAACTGCTGTCTGCCTAAGCCCGGAGACAGTTGTACGCACACTTTTGCGCCATAGTGATGGCAGCGGTCAATGAGCATATTCAGTCTTTCAACGTGATGGAAGTCAGAGAGTTCGGTACATGGTCTAGGCTCATACTTGGTGGAAACCACATTGGCTCCGGTGATGATGAGCGCTGCACCGCCTTTGGCTCTCTCCTCGAAGTAGTCGATGCCTTCATTGCAGTAGGAACCGTCGGCTTCACCGGTGGTGCCCATTGGCGACATGAAAATGCGGTTTTTCAGTTTCATTGTGCCAAGCATCGTTCTGTCGAATAAAGATTTCGTCATTGCTTGTCTCCTTTCACTGATCATTAAGATTATGACTATATATCCTTGTTATTATTTTCACATATAAAGTATATGTTTGAAAATACCATGATATGATATTTGGAAACATTTCCATCCCGGGCATCAGTCAAAGCAGGCATCGATCCGTCGGGAACAGTTCATGAAGACAGGATATTATATAATTGAGAAGGATATGCAAGAGACAAAAAGTTATGAATAACGAAATCATAAAAGAACAGTACAGCACCGCCGACAATCTGGATCTCAGGATCTCGATCCACGACAAGTATTCCGTAAACAGACAGGGTTTTGGCAACTGGATCTTTTTCCATTATCAGATTTCTGAAGGCATGTCTGTTCTGGAACTGGGTTGCGGAAATGGAGATATGTGGCTTGGCAAAGACGATGTCATCGGACGCTGTTCCAGGCTGGTACTTTCGGATCTGTCCGAAGGCATGCTGAATGCAACAAAAGAGAAACTCAAGGATCATAATGGGATAGAATATCGCTTGATCGATATCCAGGACATTCCTTTTCCTGACGATGAATTCGATGTCATCATCGCCAACATGATGCTCTACCATGTTCCGGATCTGTCGAAAGGGCTGGAAGAAGTACGAAGAGTCTTGAAAGATAACGGAACGTTCTATTGTGCCACGTATGGCGAAAACGGAATGACGGAATACATTGAGTTGCTGTTTGATGATTTTCCTATCAGCAGAGCCTGCAACTATAATTTCACTCTGCAGAACGGGAAAGAAAAACTGATGAGATATTTCCCGGATGTGCAAAGACTGCTGTATGAAGATGCTCTGGAAGTCACAGATGTGGAGGACATGATCGACTATATCTATTCTCTGTCCGGTTTTTCCGATCTGCGAGATCTTCCAAGAAACATACTCCGATCGGTACTGGAACAGAATATGCAAAACGGCGTTTTGCGTGTTCCTAAGGAATATGGAATGTTCATTGCCCGATAAGACAATCTTCACTATTAGGAATGAATCGTAATATCATTAGAGAAAGATGAATCAGGATGATTGGCGAACAGCGTAAGCAGCTAAAAATCTTATTTGCATTCGATAGAAAGGAAACGGAATATGACCCTGCATGATCGGCTGATGGAAGTGAAAGACGATGCATATCGGGAATTTCAGATCAAACTGGTACCGAATATTGCGCCGGAAACCATTCTGGGCGTCAGAACGCCTGAGATGAGAAAGATCGCCAAAGAAGTCTTTGGCAGCCCCGACCGGGATGCGTTTCTGAACGATCTGCCGCACCGGTACTATGAGGAGAATCTGATCCATTTCTTCGTGATTTCAATGATCCGGGATTTTGATGAATGTGTCCAGGCGGTAGAAACATTCCTGCCCTATGTGGATTGCTGGCCGGTATCGGATCAGGCGACTCCGAAATCATTTGCGAAGAATCATCAGAAAGTTCTGCCGTACATAAGAAAATGGATCGCTTCGGATCATGTGTATACCGCCAGATTCGGGATCCGTATGCTGATGAATGAATTCCTGAACGAGGATTTCCATAAAGAATATCTGGAACTTGTTGCGAATAAAAAGGGCGAGGATTATTATCTGAAAATGATGGTTGCCTGGTATTTTGCCACAGCGCTGGCAAAGAGGTATGATGAGACCGTTCCATACTTTGAAGACCGCAGGCTGGATGATTGGGTTCACAAGAAAGCGATACAGAAGGCCGTGGAGAGTTTTCGGGTCACCGACGAACACAAGGAATATCTCAAGAGTCTCAGATAATGATGGAATCATATGATGAGATAAGGAGCAGAAATAGATGAAGCATATTATCACGGTTCAGCATACGCAGTCCGTTCATCATACCAATGGCATGGTTGGTTCGTGGACGGATTGGGATCTGACGGAAACAGGAAAGAAACAGGCAGACAGGATCGGAAAAAAACTGAAAGAAGAACTGACTGATAAAGATGTGATTTTGTATTCTTCGGATTTGAAACGTGCGAAACAGACAGCGGAAGCGATTGCGAAATATTTCGACATAGAACCTGTCCTGAGACAGGAACTGCGGGAAAGAAATCTGGGAAAGTGCTGTGGGAAGTCCATACAGTGGCTTCGTGAAAACATGGAGCATTCCGAAAATACGGTTGACGACAGATTGTTTTCTGACGCTGAGAGCAGACGGAATGCCTGGAACCGGCTCTTGCCATTCTATGAAGAAGTGATGGAGAACGATGAAGAAAACATCATCATCGTTTCACATGGGGATCTTCTGAGCATCTGGAATGCCATGTTTCTGGGGCTTCCTGTCGAATCCTTTCATGAAACGGAGATCCACGGACCTGCCGGCGGAGTGTCCCATATGAGTGTCGGCGATGACGGGAAACATCGTGTGAGACACATCAATGATATGTCTTATATTCTGTAGAATAAAAAGAGATGAGAAGATAAGGAGATTTGACTGATATGACATTATTGAAAAACTTGAGCAGACACATTCAAAGCACATGGAAAGAAATTGTCCATGAATATTTTCTGCCATTGCTTGCGGAATTTTTGATCCTGATCCTGTGCATGATCTGCTTTGCTGCATTTGTAAAAATCGGACCGATGATACAGGAACCGGAAATGCTCGGCGAAGAAATGAGCAAGCCTACGGCAGGCAGACTGGCATACGGGGTCCTGTCGTTGATTCTGTGGTATGTCTGTTCCTGTATCGCATCGAAAGCGGCAGACAAAGAGAAACATTACACTTCTTCGCTGATAGGGTTTCTGGCAGGCATCCTGTTGCGGCAGTGCATTGGAGAAATCTCCTGGCACTTTTCCGTCGATGGCGTTCATTTCGTCCCGCTGGAAAGCGTTACGACCTTCCCGCTTGCTTGCCTATCCTGCTGATGATTTATGGCAAGAAGCATCACAGTTTCGACTGGGGCATCTGGTGCATGCTGCTGTTGTTTGCGTTCAACTGGATGTGGCATTATGTCATGGAGGGTACTTATCCGTTTGTCAAGTCTTTTGTGGATCAGCATACCTGGTATGTAGGTGCATCGATGGTTTCGGGTGTATTTGGATTCATTTTCAGCGTTCTTTTCCTGCTGTTCCGTGTCAAAACCAGACGGGGTAGGATCCTTGCATCCATGCTGACTTATATTTCACTCGGCGTCTTGGCATTCGGACTCTTGGAAGGATAGACAGGTGAGTGAATGGATTTAGAATTATATATTCCGCAGAGAGACGATGGCTGGTTCTATGTGAAGATGATGTCTGATCCAAAGACGATGTCATACAATGCGCCATGGTTTCCTCCGGATGGATGCATTCCGAATACGGAAGAAGAGTGGAACGATCTGTGCGATGGATGGCTGAATCATGAGCCGGAACGCTTCTATGCCTTTCTGAAACGGAAGTCAGATGGCGTATTTGTCGGTGACGTCAACTATCATTACAATCCCGAGCGGGACTGGTATGATATGGGGATCGTCATTTATGCGCCGGAACGTGGCAAAGGATACGGCAAGCAGGGACTCAGACTTTTGCTGGAGAAAGCGTTCCGGATCGATGGGATCTCCAGACTTCATAACGATTTTGAAATATCACGCGATGCGGCATACCGTATCCATAAGTCCGTCGGATTCAAAGAGATCGGAATAGAGAATGGCTGTATCCAGCTGGAACTGACACGCGAAGAATATCTTTCGTAGCAGGCGTTATAAAAACAAAGGATCTGTTGAACAGATCCTTTTTCGTTATTTTGATTTTGTAGGATATCTTATTCGCGATCCAGATGAGGTTTGACCAGGATCTTATAGAAAGGTTCCGACTTGTCAGCCATGATCCTGACGCCCTTATAAGTGTCAGCCAAAGGAATGCGATGGGAAACGATCGGTTCAATGACGATTTTTCCATCGTTTACAGCCTCCAGACAGGTCTGCCATGCGTGATGCGGGAAGGACTTGAATTCAAAGCTCCAGGTGCCTCTGATGGTGATCTGGTTCCTTAAGAGCTTTTCATACGTTTCATTGGATACCTGCAGACCTCCTACCGGTCTGCCCACCAGTCCGAGACGGCCTCTTCTCTTCAGGATCTGGAATGCCTGATTGAAAACGAAACCCGAGCCTGCCGCTTCAAAGACGACATCCACTCCATTGCCGTCCGTCTTCTTCATGATCGTATCGACTGCATCCACATTGGCGGAACAGATTCCTTCCATGCCTAAACTCTCTGCTACAGCAACCTTCGCTTCATCCAGATCGATCGCAAAGACCCGACAGCCGAACGCTTTGGCCCACTGGGCAATAAAGATGCCGATGGCACCCAGTCCATAGACTGCAACATCCTCGCCATATTTCAGGTCATTATTTGTAACCACATGATAAGCCACCGAAACCGGTTCCATGAAAGCAGCAGCCTCCGGATCCAGATGTTCAGGCATGATGACCAGATTATCTTCCGGCACCTTGACATATTCCGCAAAACCGCCATCATTACGGGAACCCAGGAAATCATAGTTTTCACACTGGGCATAATCGCCGATCTCGCAAGGCTTGCAGTGATGACAAGGGATCAAAGGAATGACTGCAGCATTTTTATGAAGATAAGCGGGATCGACTTCTGTACCGATCTCGACGATCTCTCCTCCGAATTCATGACCGGGGATGGTCGGAAAATGATAGGTTCCTGTCGTCAGGATTCGCGGGATATCGCTTCCGCAGATGCCGCAGGCACTGACTTTTACCAGAACATCATGCGGCCCCAGTTCAGGGATCGGCACATCTTCGTATCGAAGATCATCTACGCCATGAAGCACAGCAGCTTTCATCGTTTTCATTGTTTTTCCTCCTACTCGATATTGGCATGTTTACGCCAAAGGGCATGCAGATCCGTGATCTGCTTCTTATCGGCTATCAGTAACGCTGTCATATCGGCCAACAGCAGTACGCTTTGTTCAAAAAGGGAACTCATGATCTGATGGGAATCGATCTCATCTTCCAGATTCAGTTTCGTCCGGCAAGGAATCCGGACAAACAGATCTTCGTATGGTGTCATGGAACTGTTTGGATTGGATCCGATATGGATGATCTTCGGATTGAACTGTTTTGCCTTTTTAACGATGGCTACCGGAACCACGCTCTCTCCCGAACCGGAGGCTACGATAAGCACATCTTTGTCGGTGATGGCGGGTTCGTTGATTTCTCCTACATAACAGGCATCGATGCCCAGATGATTCAGTCGTTTCTCAAAAGCCTGCATCATCATCAGCACTCTTCCGACTCCGCAAACAAAGACCTTTTCGGCTTGAATGATCATTTCTGCCATCTGATCGACCTGTACGGGATCGACCGATGCGAACACGATATCCAGTTCCTGCAGCACCGTTTCTTTTGCTTCCTGGAATCTCATAACACTTGTCCTTCCTCGTTTCTTATCTTTATGATTACTTTTCCCTGACGGGAAAAGACAGGATTTTTGATTTCTTCAACACATTCTTCCATGGAAACTTCTTTTGCAATGATCGCTTCGGCATTGATCGTTTTATCCGCCAGAAGATCGATTGCCGTCTGCATCATGTATGGATTGATAAAAGAGTTTTTGATCGTCAGTTCTTTGGTAAAGGCTTCATACTGGTCGAAGATCGGCGGATCATTGGGATCGGATACTCCAAACAGGACGACTGTGGCACAGTTGCCCGCATAATGCAGGGCATTCTGTATCGTATGCCTGTTTCCTACGCATTCAAACACTCTGTCAACATTCCTGATGCCTGCTTTACCGATAACATCTTTGACATCCTCGTGAAGCGGATCGATGAACAGATCGGCACCGTGGGCCAACGCTTTTTCTTTCTTGGAGACATCGGTTTCAACCACGATGATCGGACCGGTCTTGCCGGTTTTGAGCAGTTCCAGCATCATCATTCCGATCGAACCCAATCCGACGATCAGGACGGAATTGCCGATCTTCAGATCAAGCTGGCTGATGCCGTGCAAGCAGCATGACAATGGTTCGCTCAGACACGCATCTCTTAAGGACAGCGTCTCCGGCAAAGGATAGACATTGACTTCCGGCGGACAGATGTATTCGGTAAATCCTTTGACCACGCCTTTTGCGTTTTCGCACATATGCGGCATGTCATGGCGGCAGAACCAGCACTGTCCGCAGCTGTAATTGGGATCCACCGTCACCCGGTCGCCTTTCTTGAATCTGGTGACTTTGCTTCCGGTTTCTTCTACCACTCCGCTGATTTCGTGACCAAGGATGACCGGATATGTCACTTTCCTGGAACCGTTTCGTCCATGGTATTTATGAAAATCCGTACCGCAGAGTCCGCCGTAATAGACAGCGATTCTGACGCCGTCTTCCGCCAGAACAGGCTCCGGAAAATCACAGACCGAGACATTGCCAGGTTGATGTAATACGATAGATTTCATAACTGTTTCCTCTCTTTGATTATAAACACTGATTGATAAGAAATATTTCCATATGATCCGGAAGATGATCGGCAAAAAGAAAATCCTTCCAAAAAGTACCTCATTTGGCGAGGTACTCGGTGATAATATGACAGATGATGGACAAAGGGATGCGGGAAGCGCTGCGGGCGACATCGTTGTCGACGACGCTTTCGGCATGGCCGACGATCGTGACATCGGAGTATTTTTCCAGATTCGTGCCTGCCTTACAGACAAGAGAAATGACCTTGGCTCCCAGTTTCTTTGCCATGGCAGCGCTCTCGGCCAGTTCGGGTGTCGTATTCTCGACGGTGACGATGATCATGACATCATCTTTGGTCAGCAGCTTATCCGTCCGTCGCATGATGACGGCATCTTTCATCACGAAGGCGTTGTAGCCTGACAGCAGCAGGTAGTGGGCAAACTCTTCCGCCACCAGTGCCGTCAGTCCGCGGGAATAGATCAGGATACGCTTGGCATTGCGGATATAACCCGTTACCGTCAGAATGGAAGGAATGGAAACGTTATCGATCGTCTTGATGCATTCGCGGTAGGACTGATTCAGGATATTGTTTATGACGTAGGTATCATCCCGTTCTTCGCTTTTCTTGTTCAGGGAGTATCGCAGTTCGGCGATTCCTCCGTAGCCGCATTTGCGTATCGCCCGGGAAACGGTAGCCAGAGAAGTGAAAGACTTCTGGGCAATCGTCGTGATCGACAGCTCGGAGAGCTGTTTTTCGTGCTCATTGATATAGTCGATGACGTGTTTTTCGGATTCTGACAGATGCAGATAGTCGTTTTCACTGATTCTGATCGGCATAAAGGGCTCCTTTCCCATCGGTTTCCCATTATTTCAATATATCATGAAAATATTTTCTTATCAAAAAACCGCTTGTTTTAAGCGTTTTTGTGTTTTCTTATGAAAATGAAACAGGCTTTTCCATAAAATGTGGAAAAGATTTTTATGACAATTTTCTTCATTTCTTCAGAAATAACAGGTAAAATGAAAGTAACGATGGAATATTCCGAGTTTTTTATCAGATAAGGCAGTACTATGACAGTTTGATCTTCACTGATTTCTTTTGCGTATGAGCAACCGCGAAGGGAATGAAGAAGATTAAAATATATTGCAAAATGAAAGGGGACAAAATTATATGGTTTTGCAAGCAATATTGGTTGCATTGATTGCAACGATTTCTACTTGGTGGTTTAGCCATACGATTACCAGAACATGGTTATATCCGATTTGGTCAGGCTTCCTTGTAGCACTTGTCATGGGCCAGCCATTAAAAGGTATGATGATCGCAGCTGCTATCAACCTGCCTTACATTGGCTTCATCACAGCCGGTGGTTCAATGCCTGGTAACGCAATGTTTGCAGGTCCTGTCGGTACCGCTCTCGGCCTCGCTGCCGGTTTGGATTACACGCAGGCCAGTGTCGTCGGTGTCATCCTGGGTTCTGTTGCTGTCTTCGCATGGAACGCTTACATGACGATCAACGCCAACTGGGTACACCTCGCAGACAAATACCTGGAACAGGGTAATCTGAAGATGGTCCGTCTGTGCAACTATGTTCCTTCCTTCTTTGTTTCATTGTTATTAAACGGTCTTCCTGCATTCCTGATCGTTATGAATGGTGAAACATTTGGTAACTGGCTGCAGACATTCCCACAGTGGATCATGGACGGTTTCGCTATTGCCGGTGGTATCTTACCAGCTCTTGGTGTAGGTATGTTGCTCAACTTCTTAGGCAAGAAGAAACTCATTCCATTCTTCTTCTTGGGCTTCGCTTTGGCGAAATTCGTAGGTCTGACAACGATGATGGTTACAGTCGTCGGCGCGCTCATTGCTGTGTTGATCTACTACTTCCAGAATGAAAAGGTAGGTGAATAATATGCCAAAACTTGAAAAGAAAGATCTCGTAAAGAACTGGTTATTAGGTTACTCCTCAGAGACCTGCTACAACTATGAGCGCTTGCAGGGCTTAGGTAACACGAATGCTTTCATGCCTATCATCCGTGCTCTGTATCCGGAAGAGAAACAGGCTGAAGAATTAAAGAAATATCTGATTTTCTTCAATACTGAGCCTTCTTGGATGGGTACTGTCGTACATGGCATTACTGCTGCTATGGAAGAGCAGAGAGCAAATGGCGAAAATGTTTCTGCTGATGATATCATTTCCGTCCGTTCTGCTTTGATGGGTCCTTTGGCTGGTATTGGTGACGTCGTTTCACAGTCTATCTGCTATCCGATCCTGGCTGGTGTATGTATTTCCTTAGCATTAAGCGGAAACTTCGCTGGTCCAATCCTCTTCGAAGTCGTTTACAAGGTTCTGATGCTTACCTTAGGTTACAACATGTACATGTTGGGCTACAACAAAGGTAAGGAAGCGATCCTTGACATGCTTTCTACAGGCTTGCTGAACAAGATCCTGGATGCTGTTTCAATCGTCGGTCTGATGGTCATCGGTGCTATCGCTTGCGGTAACGTCAATATCGACCTGTCATTCTTAGAGTGGGAATTCCCGAACGCATTAGGTTCCGTTGTCTTCAACGTTCAGCATGATGTCTTAGATACCTTGCTGCCTGGTATTCTTGAATTGGCTGCCGTCTTAGGTGTCTGGGGCTTGCTGAGAAAGAAAGCAAAACCAACCACGATCATTCTTATCATCTTCGTAGTTGCGTTTGCTTTAGTCGGTCTGAAAGCTTTAACCGGCGCATACTAAGATTCAGTATGTCAAGCTATACGGGATACTTTTGTCCCGTATAGCTTTTTTAAAGGAGTTACTCATGGAAAAAGTGACGATTTATCCTTCGATCATGTGCTGCAAGCCATGGGAAATGAAGGATTATATCAAGGAGTTTGAAAACAATGGCATCGATGGGATTCACTTTGATGTCATGGATGGCCATTACGTACCGAATATCATGCTGGGAAAAGATGATTTCGATGCCATCCGCAGTATCACGGACATACCGATCGATGTTCACTTCATGTGCGTGGAACCGGAGAATTTCTTCCCTTGGTTCAATTGGAAAGAAAACGACCGCGTTTCCTTCCATCCGGAAGTCTGCAAACAGCCGTATCGTTTTCTCATGAACATCAGGGAACATGGACTGAAAGCAGGCTATGCGATGAGTCCGGGCATACCGCTGGGTTATCTGGAAGAAGCTTTGCCGGTACTGGATTTCGTGATATTCATGGGTGTCAATCCCGGTTTTGCCGGTCAGAAGTTCATTCCGAACGGCTTTGAAAAGATTGCCCGTATCCGGGAAATCCTGGATAAGGCGGATCACAAGATCGAGATTGTCGTAGATGGGAATACAACAGTGGAGAATGCCAGAAAGATGCTGGAATATGGAGCGGATGGTCTGGTGACGGGGACCTCTTCCATGCTGAAGAATGGGCCTGAATATTTTGCCGAGTGTTATCGTAATTACATGGCCTCCATTGTATAATAAAGTTAATAGAAAGAAGGAATAATATGATTAATAATCTGGAATTTACGCGTATCGATGACAGACTGATTCATGGTCAGGTCGTAACGCAATGGATCAAACAGTACAACAAGGTTCAGCACATTCTGTGCGTCGATGACAAGACGGCTGCAGACCCGTTCATGCAGCAGATGTTCTCTTACCTGGTACCAAGCGGCATCACCATTGAAAACAAATCGATCGATGATGCAGCGGAACTGCTGAAAGCAGGACTACCGAAGCCGACGATGATGATCGCCAAGGTTCCTGACACGATCAAAGCATTACGTGACAAGGGCTGCGAGATCGACTACTTCAATATCGGCGGTATGGGCATGTCCGGGGACAGAAAGAAATTCTTCCAGAATATTTCCATGTCCGAACATGAGAAGGAAGTCATCAGAGGCATGATCGATGAAGGCGTCAAAGTCGAGATTCAGATCATTCCGGCACAGGGTTGCTACAACGTAGCGGATCTGCTGGCTAAGGAAAAGTAAGAATGGCAACGATGAAAGCAGCGAGGCTGCATGCAATCGGCGATTTCCGTTGTGACGAAGTCGAGATCCCTGTACCGACTGGGGAGCAGATCCTGGTCAAGGTCGGTGCATGCGGTATCTGTGGCAGCGATATTCCGCGTATCTTTGAATTAGGTACGAGTCTGAAAACTTACCCGTTGACTTTGGGACATGAATTCGGCGGCGAAGTCGTGGCTGTCGGCGAGAAAGCCGATCCTGCCCTCATCGGCAAGAAAGGTGCGATCTTCCCTTGCATCCCTTGCGGACATTGCGATGCCTGCCTGACTGCGGACTATGTCATGTGCGAACACTATGACTATCTGGGTTCACGCAGCGATGGCGGCATGGCTGAATACTGTCTGGTTCCGTCTGCCTGGTACTTCGTGGAAGCGAAGAATCCGGATCTGGACGATGACATGTTCGGTCTGGTCGAACCATGTACCGTTGCCCAGCACGCTGTGAGAAAAGGCAATGTCGTTGCCGGTCATCATGTCGTCATTTTCGGTGCCGGTCCGATCGGCATCATGGCGGCCCGCTGGGTCAGGATCTTCGGGGCAAAGCCGATTCTGGTCGATGTCGTGGATGAGAAGGTTCAGTTCGGTATCGATAGAGGCGAAACGGTCATCAACAGCATGACAACGGATGTGGTCGAGGAAGTCAAAAAACTGACAAATGGCCACATGGCTGATGTCGTCATCGAAGGAACAGGAACCAGTCCGGGTCTGTGCAACAGCATCAAGGTTACCAGAACCAAGGGTACCATCGTTCTGATGGGAAATCCGCATAAGGATACGGTCATTACCTTGAAGGAACACAGCACTATCCTGCGTAAGGAGATCACATTGCAGGGTATCTGGAATTCTCATTATGCGGAAACGCCGATCAATGAATGGCATTTCACCATGGAGTGCATGGATGATGGAAGGATGCAGGCATTGGATCTGATCACCCATCGTACGGATGTGGAAGGATTGCCGCAGCTTTGCAAAGACATCTATGAACGAAAGGTCGTCATCTGCAAAGCGATGTATTCCGCTTCCTGCAAGCAATAAAACATACCGACGAGCTTAAGGCTCGCCGGTTTCAAAAAGGGGATATATGACCAAAAGATTGACTTTACAGTTGGATTTGGATGAATACGTCGAGACTTGGATCGATATCATAACGACTTTGCATGATCAGATTATCAGCGACGATGAGATCTATCTGCCTCTTTCCAAGAAAGCGGAACCTTACAAGATCTCTTTTGAACTGAAAACGATACTTCTTGTCATAGCCATGCAAGCCTTCAAAGGATCTGTCATCTCTTCGAAGGTCCAGGAAAACGTAGAAAACGCGATCGTCGACAAGTTTTATGTCGGCATCACCGGTTCGGATATGGAAGCTCTTATTTCCAGCAAGGAGTACTATCACAGCCTGATGGATTTCTTCAAGGAAAATGGAACTTATAAGAAAAACATGGTTTCTGAAGAAAAGGTAGAAGCTTTGCAGAATGATACCATCTCTCAGACCCGTTATTTCGTTTCCAAAGTGACCGGTGAAAAGGAAGAAAAGAATAAAGAGATTATTGAGAAAGCGGGCATCGCTTTGCTGAAGGCCAGGGCTGTTTTCTCGCAGCTCGCTTCCAATTCAACGATCGACGCAAACAGTCTGATATTCAAACGTTACAGATTTTATGTGAAAGGATAAAGAAATATGATCAACATGCTGATTGTGACACATGGAGCTTTAGCCGAAGGTTTCAAGAACAGCGCAGAAATGTTTTTTGGCGAAGATGCCGAAAAGATAACAGCGCTCGGCCTGTATCCGGGTGATACCATCGAAACGCTGCAGGATAAGATCGAAACTGCCATCAGGGAGAAATATACGGATGATGGCATGATGATCTTTGTCGACATGCTGATGGGATCGCCATTCAATATGGCGACGCTGGCGATGCGTAAACTGACGGAAGAAGGATTCAAGCTGCAGTGCTTTACCGGCATCAATATGCCTGTTCTGATGGAAGTCATGGCCGGTACGGAATATATGACTTTGGATGAAATGACGGAAACGGTAGAAAACGTCTGTCATGAATCATTTGTGAATGTAAGAAAGATGATGGGGTTCTAAACTATGCCATACGATGAGAATTATGCCAAGTATATCGATCATACCGTATTAAAGATCGGTACTTCCCTGGAAACGGTCAAACGTTTCTGCGATGAAGCGAAAGAATATCATTTTGCCAGCGTCTGTGTCAATCCGTGCAATATCGCTTTTGTCGCGAATGAACTGAAAGGATCCGGTGTCAAGACTTGCTGTACCATCGGTTTCCCTTTGGGTCAGAATACGACGAAGATGAAAGCATATGAAGCGACAGAGGCCATTGAAAACGGCGCAGAAGAGATCGACATGGTCATCAATGTCGGAAGACTGAAGGATAAGGATTATGACTATGTCCGGAATGAAATCAAGGCTGTCGTAGATGTCTGTCATCCGAATGTATTACTGAAAGTGATCATTGAGACTTGCGAACTGACGGATGAAGAGAAAGTCAAGGCTTGCGAACTGGCCAAGGAAGCAGGCGCGGATTTCGTCAAGACTTCGACCGGATTCGGAAAAGGCGGAGCGACCGTTCATGATGTCAGGCTGATGAAAGAAACCGTCGGTCCCGATATGAAAGTCAAAGCTTCGACCGGCATCAACAACAGAGTGATCTGCGATGAAATGATTGAAGCCGGCGCTGTCCGTATGGGTACTTCCAAAGGGATCTATATCGTCAAGGACGAACTTCCGGAATAGTTATGAAAACGTTTTTCTGTCCGACTATGGTCGATTGCGGGAAGGATGTACTGGAAACGCTTCCCGATATCGTTCGCGCATATGGCAGCAAAGTGTTTGTTGTGATGGATCCTTTCTTTCAGGACAGTCCGTTGCAGGATAAGATCGCTGATCTTCTGAATGGCATGGATATCGTATTCTATGCCAAGGTTCAGCCCAATCCCCGGGATAACGATATCAACGAAGGTGCCGCATTGTGCCACGAACAAAATGCCGATGTCATTATCGGCATGGGCGGAGGTTCCGCCATCGATACCGCAAAGGCGATCAATGTCGTAGCGACCAATGGCGGCGAGGCCTGGGACTTTGTCAGAAGCACGGAAGGAACGAAACGCCAGATCGAAAAGCCGCTGCTTCCGCTGATTGCGATCCCAACGACCTCGGGGACAGGCTCAGAAGCGACCCGTTATTCCGTAATCACCAATCATCTGACACATGCCAAGGCTACGATCAAATCCGATCTGATCTTTCCAAACAGAGCGTTATGCGATCCGATGCTGACAATGACCGTTCCGCGTAAGACCACGGCTCTGACCGGAATCGATGCCTTTGCGCATTGTTTTGAATCTTATATCGGCAGCAAAGCCAATGATTTCTCGGATCTCTTCTCTTTGAAAGGCATGAAACTTTTTGCGGAAAACATCGAGAAAGTCTGTGCCGATGGAAACGATGTACAAGCCAGAGAAAACATGGCTTTATGTTCAACGATCGGCGGTCTGTCCATTACGCATTCCGCAACGAATCTGCCTCATGGCATCGGTCAGGCATTGAGCGGCGTCACGGATGCTCCGCATGGGGGCAGCATCGCTGTCTGCATGCCTCAGGTCGTACGTTGGACTCTGCCGCAGGGAATGAAGAGGTTTGCGGAAACCGCCTGCATCTTCAAACCGGAACTGAAGGATTTATCGGAAGAGGAACAGGCTTATGCCTTGCCGGATATTCTGGAAGAACTCTTTTCCAGGATCATCGGTGAAAAGATCACGATGGCCAGCTATGGGCTGACGGAAGATAAAATCGATGACGTCGTCAAAATGGCGTTTACCAGCTATCATGGCGATCTGTCGCGCAGTCCGCGGGTTCCAAACGAAGAGGAACTGAAAGAGCTGATACGCAGCTGTCTGTAAAACAAAGCAAGGAGCTGAAAAGCTCCTTTTCTTATAAGTGGAAGGCATAAAATTGTTGCAGTATCCGATTTCATATTTGTTAAAATAAGGTTGCATAATATGAGGATATGATTATGAAAAGAAGATTATTATCATTTTTGCTGATCGGAATGCTGATGCTTGGCTTATCGGCATGTGGCGGTTCCGGTGATTCAGGCGCTTCCGCAAGCAAGCAGAAGCAGCCTGTGGGGCTTTATATGCTGGAATACTTCTGCGATGCCAACGGCGAATATGTGCCGGAATTCAATGAAGAACCCGACTATGACGGATATCCTACGACCGAACTGGAACGTCTGTATATCGATAAGAAGACTTACTGGTGCGAGATCTCGGAAGATGGCACAGGGAAATATCACACGCCGTTCCAGGGTGATGAAGAGATGGATCTCGTTCTCAATTTCAAAGAGAATCAGTTCGAATATGATGACTATATGTCCTACGATTTTCGCTACGATCCTGAGAACGATGCTTTCTGGTATGGAGCAGATGATTTCTGGTATCGCATGAGAAGATGCACCCGAGAAGAACTGGATGATGTATTTGCCGGAAAAGGCGGATCCGTTGCGATCGGCAAGGCAGAGATCGGCGATCTGGTATGCCTGGGTAATTACGATACCTATCCGTATAACGAGGAAACAGAACCATTGTACTGGCGTGTCATAAGCAAGCAGGATGGAAAACTGCTGATCCTTTGTGATAAGCTGATCGATTCCTTTTCTTTCAACTACAATCCGGAACTGAAAGACCTTGATAAAGTCACTTGGGAAAACTGTTCGCTCCGTGAATTCCTGAACAATGAATTTCTGGAAATGATGTTTACGGAAGAAGAAAGAGCTCTGGTTCAGACGACGGTAAACGAAAATAAGGCAGCGAATGAAGAACTTCTGGAACAGTGGGGAGACTGGGAAGACAGGGATGGCATCCATTATTCGGAACAGACTTATCAGTTCAAAGAGGATGATTCTGATACGGAAGACAAAGTGTTCCTGCTGTCGTATCAGGAAATATTGAAGTATTTCGGAAAACCGACGGAAACGTATCAGGGCAATGGCGATTATCCTTTCACGGAAATGGAAGCGAATTCCAAATGGAAAGCCATGGTCACCAAGACGGTTGATGAAAACGCGATCGGTTATTTCGAATCTGATACACGTTATGGCGCATGGATGACCAGGACGCTTTCGACTGCGCTGAATGAAGACGGACCTCTGGTAACCTATATCACCAGTGAGGGACAAGTGTTTAATTACTATACCTATGCTCCGATGTTTATCCGACCGGCAATGTGGATCTCTTGCGGATCGTAAATATGATTGGATAAGGATTCTGTAAAAATATGAACGATAAGTTAAAAAGATTACTCACGTTACTGATAGCTGCATGTCTTGTTTTCGCAGCCTATGATCTTGGAAAGAGAAAAGGTTTGAATGAACTGCAGGATATCGTACAGAAGCAGGAAGAGCTGCAGATGCTCAATCGCAGCAGCATCGAAAACATGGTTCTGGAAGACGGAACCATCTATGTCATCGGACACAAGAGTCCGGATTCCGATACTGTCTGCAGCGCGATCGCTTATGCCCGCCTTTTGAATCTGCTGGGTTATGAGGCGGAGGCGGTTATCAGCGAACCTGTAAATAATGAGACGGCCTATGTGCTGAAAGAAGCAGGAGTGGAAACGCCTGAAGTCCTTTATGATGCTTCAGGAGAAAACATTTTTCTGGTGGATCATAGCGAATATGCCCAGGCAGTGGAAGGACTGACAGATGCCCATATCATAGGCGTTCTCGATCACCACGGGATTGGGACCGTCAGTACCGGCAATCAGGTAGTTTACGAAGGAAGACCCATCGGTTCGACGGCAACCATCGTCTGGCTGGATTATCTCAACTATGGCCTGGAGACTGATCGGACGACTGCCTATCTATTGCTTTGCGCGGTATTATCAGATACGGATAATCTTACAGGTTCGACAACCACGGAAGCGGACAGGGAAGCTGTCAGGACTCTCTCTGAAGAAGCGGGTGTGACGGATGTCGGAGAATTGTACAGGCAGCTTCATATCGAGAAACTGTCCTATGCAGGCATGAGCGATGAAGAGATTCTTTTTTCCGACTACAAGGAATATGAAGCATCCGGAGTAAAATTCGGTATCGGTCTGATCAACGCAATCGATGAAGAAACAGCCGCACAGCTGGCAAAGAGAATGAAGGAAGTTCTTCCGGAAAGTTTTAAGACCAGAGATGTCGATCTGATGTATGCTTCGGTAGGCATCAGAGAAAACGGAAAAAAGATCGATTACATCGTATCTGCTGATGAGTTATCAGAAGCGGTATTCAGGAACGCTTTCCCTGATTACGATGAATATGATGGAACTGCATATATCTTTAGGACAGGGCTGGGAAGAAAAACGAAATTAGTTCCCGGTTTGACAGATTATCTGGCGGCTCATCCGCACGAATAGTGTGATAACGATTCAGGATAATGTCTGAAACCTGTTTTAAACAACAGGTTTTTTGTATCGTTTCAAGCACTTTGTTATATAATATTGTTGGTTAGTTATTGCTAACTACAGGAATCAGATGATTCATGATTGGAGGTATTATGAACAAAGTCGTATTAAAGATAGATGGAATGGCTTGCGGCATGTGCGAAGCGCATATGAATGATACGGTAAGAAAGGTTCTTCCTGAAGCAGGCAAGGTCAGATCCTCTTATAAGAAAGGGGAAACGGAATTTCTTTATGAAGGAGATTTCGATCAGGAAAAACTGATTAACGCAATCAAAGAAACCGGTTATGAATGTATTGGCATTGCCGTAGAACCGTATCAGAAGAAAGGACTCTTTGGAAGATGATCCTGAATAAAGAAGTCATAACAGGATTATTGATTCCTTTGATCGGAACATCTGCAGGCGCAGCCTGTGTCTTCTTTCTGAAAAAGGATCTGAAAATCACCGTACAGAAAGCATTGACCGGTTTTGCGGCAGGCGTTATGGTGGCGGCATCGATCTGGAGCCTGATCGTACCGGCAATCGAGCAATGTGCCGATAAGGAAAGATGGGCCTTTTATAAGGCTTTTTTCTTGTGCAGTGATTCAAATGATCTTGCATTTGATATAATGGATTTGGAAAAACGTTATTGAGAAAAAGATCTATCAAAACGCAATGAAACTGAAGATAAAAGATACGCTTGGCTCTTTTTTATTGCAATCATAAAAGGAGGAATTATGTCAAACGCCTATTTCACTATTGACCGTCCTGAAAACGACGCGTTCCGTGGCTATTTGCCTGGAACAAAAGAGCGCGCGGAACTGAAGGAAGAACTTGAAAGCCAGTCTGCGAAAGTCGTGAAGATCCCGCTGATCATCGGAGGCAAAGAGATTTTTACGGATAACACTTTCAAAGTGACGATGCCGCATGATCATGAACATGTGATCGCGGAATGTTCGATCGCGACAGAGAAAGAACTGGCTATGGCGGTCGATGCCGCACTGGCTGCCAAGAAAGACTGGGAAGAAATGTCTTGGGAACATCGTTCCGCGATTTTCCTCAAAGCAGCCGATATGATCACCGGCCCTTACCGCAAGGTACTGAATGCGGCAACGATGCTTGGCCAATCCAAGACCGTATTCCAGGCGGAGATCGATATTGCGGAACTCGCTGATTTCCTTCGTTTCGGTGTCTGGTCCGCGCAGGAGATCTTCAAGGATCAGCCTGCTTCCATCCCTGGCATCTGGGACCGTCAGGATTATCGTGCGCTTGATGGATTCATCTGTGCCATTACGCCATTCAATTTTACTTCGATCGGCGGAAACCTTCCGACTGCTCCGGCTATCGTAGGAAATGTTGCGGTATGGAAACCATCCCGTACGGCGGTATTATCGAATTACTACTATATGAAGCTTCTGATGAACTGCGGATTGCCTGCAGGCGTCATCAATTTCGTGCCATCCAATGGTACCGATGTGGCAAAATATGTCATTTCCCGTAAGGAACTTGCGGGTTTCCATTTCACCGGATCTACCGAAGTCTTCCAGGGTGTCTGGAAACAGATCGGCGAGAATATCGCTTCCTATCGCAATTATCCGCGTATCGTGGGAGAGACCGGCGGCAAGGACTTCATCTTTGCGCACAAGAGCGCCGATATCCGTCCGTTGGCGGCTGCTTTGGTTCGCGGTTCCTTTGAATATCAGGGACAGAAATGCTCGGCTTGTTCAAGAGCGTTCATTCCTGCAAGCATCTGGCCGAAGGTTCTTTCAACCATGAAAGAAATGATGAAAGAAGTCAAGATGGGCGATGTGAAAGATTTCGATACCTTCCTGGCTGCCGTCATCGATCAGGCTTCCTTCGAGCGCTGTAAAGCGTATCTGGATCGTGCAAAGGAAAGTCCGGATTGCGAGATCGTGATCGGAGGAAACTATGATGATTCGAAAGGCTGGTTCATCGAGCCGACAGTTATCGTATGCAAGAAACCGGATTACGAATCCATGGTCAAGGAGATCTTTGGGCCGATCCTTTCGGTATATATCTATGATGATGATAAGCTGGAAGAAACGCTGAAGATCTGTGACGAGGCTTCTCCTTATGCTTTGACCGGAGCCATATTCGCTCAGGATCGTGAAGCGATCGTTTTGATGGAGAAAGCGCTCTTGCATTCAGAAGGCAACTTCTATATCAATGACAAATGTACCGGTGCCGTGGTCGGTCAGCAGCCATTCGGCGGTGCGCGCCAGTCCGGAACAAACGACAAAGCCGGTACGGCACTGAATATGATCCGTTGGATGAGTCCGCATTCCGTAAAGGAGACGTTCAATCCTTCGGATGCAATCGTCTATCCATATATGTCTGAAAAATAAGAGGAGAAAAACATGCACAGTTCACAAGAAATCATTGAAAAGACTAATAAATACGGCGCACACAACTATGCACCGAAACCTGTCGTTATCGTAAAAGCCGAAGGCGCCGTCGTCACGGATCCGGAAGGACGCCAGTACTTCGATATGCTGTCGGCATACTCGGCTCACAATTTCGGTCACCGTCATCCGGAAATCGTAGCGGCTGCCCAGGAACAGCTGAACAAGTGTACGCTTACCAGCCGTGCGTTCCATTGCGAGAATCTGGGAGACTTCTATGAAAGCCTGTCGAAACTCACGGGCAAAGACATGGTCCTGCCGATGAATACCGGTGCGGAAGCGGTCGAGACCGCATTGAAGACGGCCCGGCTCTGGGGTACCCGTGTCAAGGGTGTGGAAAACGGCAAACAGGAGATCATTACCTGTGAAAACAATTTCCATGGACGTACGATCACGATCATCAGTTTCTCGACGGATCCTTTGGCAAAAGACGGCTATGGCCCATATACGCCGGGATTCAAGACGATTCCTTACGGAAATGCCCAGGCATTAAGAGAAGCAATCACAGAAAACACGGTCGCTTTCCTGGCAGAACCGATACAGGGAGAAGCAGGCATCATCATTCCGCCGGATGGATGGCTCAAGGAAGTCCGCGAGATCTGTACGGAAAACAATATCCTGTTCCTGGCGGATGAAGTCCAGACCGGATTTGCCCGTACCGGAGATATGTTTGCATGCTGGCATGAAGATGTGGAACCGGATATCTATATCATGGGCAAGGCTCTTGGCGGAGGCGTCATGCCGCTGTCGGCGATTGCCGCAAACGAAGATATCCTCGGTCTCTATACGCCTGGTTCGCATGGTTCGACTTTTGGCGGAAACCCGTTAGCTTGTGCCTGCGGTGTCAAAGCGCTTGAAATCCTGCAGCGTGACGATTATCCGAAGATGGCTCGTGTAAAGGGCGAATACTTCATGAACGGCTTGAAGAAGATCCATAACCCGGAAATCAAAGAGATCCGCGGAAGAGGCTTGCTGATCGGCGTGGAATTCTACGGCAATGCTTTCGATTATGTCAAAGCCTGCATCCATGAAGGCGTACTCTGCAAAGAGACGCATGATCACACGATCCGTTTCGCGCCGCCGATTCCTGTTTCGTATGAAGAACTGGATGAAGCGCTGGAACGCATCACAAGAGCGCTCAGCAAATAATGTTTTAATACATAATTTAAAAGCGAAGTCTCTGTCGAAACAGTTTAGGGCTTCGCTTTTTGTATAATAGAATTGAAATCTATTGGAGAAATCGGATGGAGGAGACTATGGAAGAATTCTATATCAGCAGCGACGGCATCAAACTTCATGCAAAACTGCAGAAACCGGAAGGGCTTGGCAAGTATCCTATGGTCATTATCGTACATGGCTTGACCGGCAACATGGAAGAGGAACACATCGTAGCTGCGGCAGAAACGTTCTGCGAGATGGGATGTGCGGCATTAAGGGTCGAGATGTATGGCCATGGCAAGAGCGAAGGTCCGTTCGAGGATCATACTTTATTCAAATGGGCAAACAACATCCTGGACGTCGTGAAATATGCGAAGACGCTTGATGATGTGACAGACCTTTATCTGTGCGGGCACTCGCAAGGCGGACTGCTGACGATCATGGCGGGAGGATTGATGCCTGATATCTTTAAGGCAATCATTCCGATGTCTCCTGCCGTGAATATTCCTGTAGCGGTAAGAGAGGGCAATTTCTTTGGGCAGATCATCGATTTCAATGATCTGAAGGATTCTTTTGACTTCTTTGGAAATACGCTGAATGCGGATTATATGCGTGTTGCCCGCATGATCGATGCGGATGACTATATCGACAGGTATCACAAGCCTGTTTTGATCATCCATGGAGATCAGGATGAAGCCGTTCCAATCTCTTATGGCAAAGCATGTGCCGATAGATATGAACAGGGAAGGCTGGAAATCATCAAAGACGCAGATCATTGCTATGTGGGACAGGTCGACGAATTAAGAACGATACTGCGCAGCTACATGAAAGAATTGCTAGAACAATAAAACATGATCTATTCCATCACCTTGAATCCATCTTTAGACCATTACATGACCTGTGATTCTTTTGAAGTCGGGAAAACAAACCGGGCGGTGAAAGAGAGACTGCTTGTCGGAGGGAAGGGTATCAATATCTCGATGATGCTGAATCAGATCGGCATCAGAAACAGATCCATCGGATTCGTGGCAGGTTTTACCGGAGAAGAGATCCTGAAAAGACTGGAGGAAGCAGGAATCGAACATGATTTCATCCGGACAGATTCCGGCTTCAGCAGGATCAATGTCAAACTGATGAATGGCGATCTGACAGAGATCAATGGGATCGGGCCGATGATCGGCACGAACGAAATCAATGCCTTATTCGACAAGATCGATCATGTGACTGAAAATGATGCTGTCATTGTTTCCGGCAATATTCCTGCATCCATCGATATTGAAACCTATGAAAGCCTGTTAGGCAGGATCAACGAGAGAAAAGCGAGACTGGTCGTGGATACAAGCGGAGAGAAACTGAAGAAGTCTCTGGAGCAGAAACCATTTCTGATCAAGCCGAATCTTGTTGAACTGGAAGAACTGTTCCAGTGTAAAATCAGCAGCCTGGAGGAAGCAGCTTGTTGCGCACTGAAAGCGCAGTCTGCCGGAGCTTTGAATGTGATCGTTTCTTTGGGGCCTCAGGGCGCGATTCTGCTGGATGAGAATAAATGCTGCTTCCACGCAAAATCGCCTGAAATCGCTGTCAGAAACAGCGTAGGCGCAGGGGATGTGCTGCTGGCTTCTTTCCTGGGAGAATACATCGGAACAAACGTTTATCCTGAAGCATTCACATATGCGGTTTCTGCCGCGACGCTTCATGCCAGAGACGATACTTATCCGACGGATGAAGAAATACGGGAATATGAAAAACAGCTTCAGATAAAAGAAATGACCTTATAGAAAAACAGATCAATGTCTGTCCACATTGATCTGTATATCGATCTCCTTCTCATATTCATGAATGGCATCGCTGATCTGTTTCACGATGTCATTCTTTTTTAAGTCATACGCATACGGGATGGAAAGATCCACATGGTAGCAGGAGAGGCTCTCATTGTAATGCAGATCATGATATGATACGCCATCATAAAGACTGATCGTTTCTTTGATGATCTCTCTTAACCGCCTGGTTCGCTGATCGTTGCTGACGGGATCGCCATGAAGCGTAATGATCACGCCGGTCTCGTTCCTGATCTGTTCCTCCAGGGTATCCAGAAGATCATGGACTTTCATGAAATTCAAGTCGCCATCGATCTCTACATCGGCACTGGCATAGTTAATCATGGGACCGTAGGAATGGATACGCAGATCATGGACGCCAAGGATCTGTTTCTGGCCGGAAAGGATATTGCTGATTTCATCGATCAGGGAATCATCGCCTGTTTTGCCCACAAGAATGGAACTTGTCTCGCTGAACAGCCTGAACCCGTTGAATATGATCATGACCGATACGATGACACCGATGTAGCCATCCAGATTCCATCCGGTAAATAGCGTAATAGCATAGCTTACGATGATGACAAGATTTCTGGCAGTATCCGAAAGGGAATCGGAAACCTGCGCCTTGATGCTGTTCAGTTTCGTTGAAGCGTAAATCCGATAGTAATAATAAGCCAGCCCCAGCTTGATCAGGATCGATACAATGATCATCAGAATGATCCTGTCATCCTGAATCAGCGTCTGCGGGTCCAGGATCCGTTTTACGGAAGAAATCAGAAGCGTTACGCCTACCGACATGATCATCAGCGAAATCGCCTGGGAAAGCATGTTTTCGATGCGTCCGTGACCGTATGGGTGGTCTTTGTCCGCGGGCTTGGATGCCAGACGGTAAGCAACCAGGATCATCAGGGAATTGCCGACATCGGACAGATTATCAAAACCATCGGTCACGATAGCGATCGACTTGCTGTAGTGGCCTATGATCAGCTTGATGACGCAAAGGATCGTATTCACGATGATTCCGATGATCGAAACCTTGAAGCCTGTTTTCTTGAGTGTATCCATAGTTAAATACTATTATAGTCTTTTTTCATGGGTGTATCGCTTAATTTCGAACCGTCATGTCTTATAATAAAAAAGAAAGAATCGAAACAGAGCCTGAAAAGGCAGAAAGGAAGATATATATGGAACTGTTGAACCGTAAAGATGTACCTGTACAGGAGACCTGGGATCTGTCCCTGCTTTATTCCGATGAAAAACTGATGTGGGAAGCATTGGAAAAGATCAAAGAAGAAACAAAACATTTCGTTGAAAAATATGCCGGGCATCTGGACAAGGCAGAGACGATCGTGGAATGTCTCGATGAGATGGAGAAAATGCTCCCTGTCATTTACAGGATCTGGTCCTATACGGGACTGGCAGTCGAAGCGGACTATACCGACAACAAGCTTCGTGAACGGAATGAAAAAGTAAGCGATGAGATCATCAAGATGGAAAGCCAGATGGCCTTTGTCGACAGCGAGATTTTGCTGGCTGCGGATGAGGAACTGGAAAAAGCCGTAGAACTGGCAAAAGGATGCAAGATCTACCTGCAGGATCTGATCAAGAAAAAGGCGCATATGCTTTCGCCGGAAACGGAAAAGACGCTGGCTGCGCTAAGCAGATCGTTTGATCTTCCTTATACCATCTATAACACGGCAAAACTTGCGGATATTTCGTTCGATCCGTTTACGGTCGATGGCAAAGAATATCCGTTAGGCTATTCCCTGTTCGAAGACAACTATGAACTGGAAGCCGATACCAAAATACGCCGTGCCGCTTTCCGCGCTTTTTATGATACGCTGAAGAAATACGAAAACACGACAGCCGCTGCCTATAATGCCTGTGTCAGCCAGGAAAAGACGATGTCGGAATTACGTAAATTCGATAACGTGTTCGACAGCCTTCTGTTCAATCAGAAAGTGACACGGGAAATGTATGACAGGCAGATCGATGTGATCACGGAACGTCTTGCTCCGCATATGCGTAAATATGCGAAACTTCTACAGAAAAAGTATAATCTTGAGAAAATGACCTTTGCGGATCTAAAGATCGCTGTCGATCCGGAATATGATCCGAAAGTCACGATCGAGGAATCCCATCAGTATGTGCGGGATGCTTTGGCGATCCTTGGCGAGGATTATGTGGACATGGTCGATCGGGCTTATAAGGAACGCTGGATCGATTTTGCCAGAAACATCGGAAAGAGCACAGGAGGTTTCTGTTCCGGCGTCTATCAGCAAAATTCCTTTATCCTGCTGAACTGGAACGACCGTATGTCGGATGTTTTTACCATTGCCCATGAGCTTGGCCATGCGGGACAGTCCATGTATGGCGACAAGGCGCAATCCTACTACGATCAGAGCCCTTCCATGTATCTGGTCGAAGCTCCTTCGACCATGAACGAGCTGCTGCTGGCACATTATCTGACACACACGAAAGAAGACAAACGCTTCCGTCGCTGGGTCCTTTCCAGCCAGATCAGCAATACTTACTATCATAATTTCGTGACTCACTTAAGGGAAGCATGGTATCAGAGAGAGGTCTATAAGATCATTGAAGAAGGCGGCAGCGTGAACGCGGAAATATTAAGCGATATCTTCCGCAAGAATCTGGAACTGTTCTGGGGCGATACCGTAGAGATTCCGGAAGGAGCGGAACTTACCTGGATGCGTCAGCCGCACTATTACATGGGTCTGTATCCTTATACCTACAGCGCAGGACTCACGGTTGCGACACAGGCAATGCTTCGTATCGAAAACGAAGGCGAAACTGCCGTACAGGATTGGAAGAGATTCCTCGCTGCCGGAGCTAGCGAAGATCCGGTAGGACTGGCCAGGATCGCCGGTTTCGATATCACCACGGATGGGCCATTGAATGCGACGATCGACTATATCGGTTCCATCATCGATGAGATCTGCGAACTGACTGAAGAGATCGATGGAATCAAGCTGTAAGAAGAAACAGTAAACAAGAAACAGGACTGTATAGTCCTGTTTCTGTATAATAGAATCAAGGCTGGCAAGGAGAAACATCATGAAGAAAGTTGTTATTCTGGAATCTCTGGGAATCCCTGAGGAAGAATTAGAGAAATATGAGAAAGCATTTGAAAACGAAGTCGAATTTGCTGAATACGAAAAAACGACAGATGTCGATATTCTGAAAGAAGAAACAAAAGATGCGGATGCCATGATCATTGCGAATATGCCGATGCCTGACGAAGTGATCGAAGCATGCGACAGGCTGCAGTTCATCAATGTGGCATTTACCGGCGTGGATCATGTCGGTCTGAAAGCAGCAAAAGAAAAGGGCATCAAAGTATCGAACGCTTCCGGCTATTCCAATGAGGCAGTCGCTGAACTGGCAGTAGGCATGGCGATCGGCATGCTCAGGAACATTCCTCAGGTACAGGAACGTGTGCGTTCAGGAGGAACGAAAGATGGTCTGGTCGGTTCGGAATTAAGGAATAAGACCGTGGGTATTGTGGGTTATGGAAAGATCGGCAGCCGCAGCGGAGAACTGTTTCATGCCTTTGGCTGCAAGATCCTTGCCTGCAGCAGAACGATGCATCCGGAATATCCCAATTACGTGAAACAGGTATCCTTGGATGACTTGCTGAAAGAGAGCGATATCGTCATACTGCACTGTCCTTTGAACGATTCCACCAGAGGATTGATCGATTATGAGAAACTCTGTCTGATGAAGAAAACGGCGATCCTGATCAATCTGGCCAGAGGTCCGGTCACGAATGAGAATGATCTGGCTTGCGCATTGTCGGAAGGAATCATTGCCGGGGCAGCCATCGACGTCTATACGAAAGAGCCGCCTCTTCCTGCAGATACGCAGATGCTGAAAGCGCCAAATACGTTGCTTACGCCTCACATCGCATTCGCCACCAAGGAATCCATGTCGTTGCGTGCAGAAATCGTTTTCGACAACCTGCGGGCATGGCTGGATGGCGGTCAGCTGAATAAAGTGATTTAAGAAACAGAGACATGATGAACGAAAGAAGAACGATTCAGGAAAAAGAAATAACGATACAGAAAATAGGAAAAACGATACTGATCGCTATATTTGGCATTGCGATGGGACTTTGTTCCAAGATGCTGGATGAAACCGCGTTCAATGAACTGCCATATGTGATGCAGTTGCTGGATATCACGAACTTCCTTGGCAGATTCGGGATATGGATCTTTATTGCGGTATGTATCTCTGTTTACAGCTATTCCGCCAAACGGGCGGCATTGAATGTATTCGTATTTTTCCTTTGCATGGTTTCAAGCTACTACCTGTATTCGGCTTTTGTCGCAGGATTCTTTCCTTTGGGTTACGCATTGATCTGGTTCGGGATCACTGCCATATCTCCGTTGCTTGCGTATGCCTGCTGGCACGCGTTTGATGGCAACAGGTTTGGCATCCTCGTTTCAGCCGTCATTCTCGGCGTTCTGTTTTCTCAGGCAGTCCTGTTGTTTCAGGGAATCCGGGTGGCACATTTCCTTGAGCTGGTCCTCTGGTTCCTGTCTCTGTGGATATTGAGAAGAAAGAAAAAAGAATTTACGATCGAAATCGTTCTGTCGCTTATTGTAGCGGTACTTTGGCAGCTGGTCGTCCCGTATTGGGGATGAATCAGCTGTTTTTGAAAGATAAAAAAATCGGATCATAAACAGATCCGATGATGAAAAACGATTAGACAATATACTTAATCACGCTCGCTGATATCTGATGGAACAAAAGTATCGAAGATGACTTGCTGATAGTATTTGCGTGCGTAAGCCAGATCATCTTCGTTTTTTACTGTCCATGCGACGCATTCAGCTTTGAACAGTTTCGAACATAACAGGAAAGAAAGATTATGTTTGCTGTTGACATCATAAGCAACGAAATCAGGCCTGGTCATGCAGTTTCCTAAAAGATTCGTACAGATGAAACGGGTCAGGAACGTGTCCGTGTTTTCTTTATCCGCAAACATGTCGTAGGCAAGCTGTCCGCGGATGATCTCGGGATGATGTTTCTTCAGATAATAAACGACTCCGGGATGGAATGATTCCATGACATAAAGATTGCTGCGGTCTTTCATCATCTTCACGGTCTCTTCACAGGTACGGATGGCATCTCCTTCAGGTTTGATTTCGATGATCAGCGGCGTGTCCGGTTTCAGAAGCTTCAGTACCTCTTCCAGCAGCGGGATCTTCTCTTCCGTATCCAGAAGCCTGTACTGCTGCAGTTCTTCGTACGAACAATCCGTCAGTTTCTTATCGACACCGCACATCCGTTTCAGATTCTGGTCATGGAAAACGACCAGCCTGTTGTCTGTCGTAAGCTGCACATCCAGTTCCGTACCCAGACCGTTTCTGACCGTTTTGGCAAAAGCCGGAAGACTGTTCTCCGGAATATCGATGTTGTTGAAGAAACCGCGATGAGTCAGATAGACTTCCTCGAAAGGTTTCATCTTATCTTTTCTCTTCTTTCCGGCAGGTTTGATCAGATAGAGATAAATCATCAGAATCAACAGGATCGCTATAAGCATTTTCATGATTTCATTATAAAACAAGGCTGTTTCTTCTGTCTGCAGTCATAGATATGACTTTATTATGGAAAGGAAAGTTTTATATAATAGATTTATGAATTATTTGTATACCGCACTTATTTCTTATTTGTTTGGCAGTTTCAATACAGCGTATTTTATTGCGAAGGCAAAGGGTTTCGATATACGTGAAAGGGGAAGCATGAATGCCGGCGCCAGCAATATCAAGGTCAATCTCGGATGGGGATATGCCATATTCACATGCCTGTGCGATTTCCTGAAAACGATCCTTGCCATGAAACTGACAAGCTATCTGTTCCTGGGCGATGAGATCATTCCGTTCCTGGCAGGAGCAATGTCGATCGTAGGACATATCTATCCGTTCTATCTGGGCTTTCATGGAGGCAAAGGTTTTGCGTGCTACATCGGTATGCTTCTGGGACTGAACTGGAAGTTTGCGCTGATCGTCATGGCAATCGTTGCGATCATCACTTATGTGACCAATTATATCGTTGTCGGAACGCTGACGGCGATCACGATCGTGCCGCTTTACTACATCTATAACAAAGCCAGCATCGGTGTCATTGCGATCCTTGTTGCGATTGCCGCACTGATCGCATATAAGCACCGCGTCAACATCAAACGGATCCTGAACGGTACAGAGATCACTGCCATCGAAAGAAAGAAAAAAGTCAGAGAATAGAATCAAAACAGGACTGAAACAGTCCTGTCTATCGATAACTGAAAGAAACGTTTCATAAAACACAGGATGATCCTGTGTTTTTTATGATATTCTGTGATGATTATCTGATCGTGGTGAATTTCTTAGGGAAGATCTCTTCCAAAGGCCAGGTCTTCATCTTGCCATAGAGTTCGGTCCATTGCAGGATCTCATAGTTGCAGGCATCCGCAGTGATCTCCAGCAGTTTGGCGATCTCTCTTTCCGTTTTGTTGGCGCAGTACTTGTTGATCATCGCTTCCTTGTTGGCGGCTTCCTGCTTGTATTTGTCGGTCGCGTAGTAGGCGATCCACTGGTAGAAGACATTGTCTTCCGGAAGCTTGCATAACGGCAGCAGATCTTCGCCGAAATAGGTATACATGATTCCGCAAGGGAAGACGGCACAGACCAGTTCCGCCAGGGTTCCGGTATGGGCGACCATCGACTGGAATGCCGTATAACTTCGTTTTCCTTCGGCTTCGATCGTTGCATCCATCTCTTCCGGAGTGACGCCGATAAACCGGCTCCAGTAATGGCGATGATGATTGATTCCCACATAGATGTCATTGATGATCACCAGCAGATCGCTCATCTGTTCATAGTCTTCGCATTTGGCAAGCGCGGTCGACCAGGTACGCAGATAATCCATCAGATACTGATAGTTCTGCATGATCTGGAAACGGAATTTTTCCATAGGCATGGTTCCGTTGACGATATCCTGCATATGCGGCGTATTCTCCATGACGCTGGCTGTTTTTCTGAGCATCGGCTCCAGATATTCACGATAGAAGTTAGACATTTCTTTGCCCTCCTGATGAAATGGATCGATATGATTTCTATCTTCATACTATCATCATTGTCCTATCTTTAGAAAGAGGAATCAAAAAAGGTTGATCGCACATTATCATTACCGGCATAGTACAATAAGATATATGAACAGGCATCTGAAAAAAGTCTTGTTTATCATCGTTCCCGCGATATTGCTGATCGCCGGGATCTTTCTGTTTCTGCCATCCATCCGTTTTACGAAGGCTCAGGTCCTGGAACGGGGCGTGATCTATCGGGCGGAAGACTTCATCGAACGAAGCAATGGTACTGTCACTCCGGAACGGAATACACTGTATACCAACGAGATAGGCATACAGTCGTTTCATTATACCGTCAAGAAAGGTATCTTCAGCAGGGATGTCGTATTCTCTTATGAAGTCGTCGATACGACACCTCCGGTGATCGCTATTGAAAACGATACGGTTCATAAAGAATTAGGAGAGTATTATTCTTTTGAGGACATGAAACGGAATATTCGAGTCAATGAAGGTTCTTTTATCTGCGAAAGCGATTATGATCCGTCTTTTCCGGGAACCTATACGGTCAGCATCAGGGCGGAAGATGATTACAGGAATGTATCGGAGGCTTCCTATGAAGTCGTGATCCGGGATCCGGAAGCGCCTCTTATTTTCCGGACAGGGAACGGTACGAAGATCCTGAAGGGAGACGACTTCAATATCATGGATATCATCAGCTACGGAGACAACGCGGATCCTGATCCGATCCTGACGGTCGAAGGTACTGTCGATACGAACAGGCTTGGTCATTATCCTCTCCATGTGGCAGTCACGGACGCCTCGGGAAATACGACCGACTGGGACCTGACCGTTCAGGTCGTCAGCGAGATCCCTTGGGAAGAACCGGATGATTATTCCTATCCGTTCGAACAGTTCAAGAAAGAGTACGCAGGAGAAAGAAGGATGCTTGGGATCGATGTCTCGGAATGGCAGGATGAGATCGATTTCGATGCAATCAAAAAAGCGGGATGTGAATTCGTGATCATGCGTATCGGTTTCTCGCATGAAGGGAAACTGACGATAGACAAGCAGTTTGAGCGGAATATCAGAGGCTGCAAAGAAGCGGGACTGCCTGTAGGGATCTATCTGTTCTGCTATGACAGCAACGAAGCAGACCTGCTTCGGACCATGGAACAGATGTTCGAAGCTTTAGGCGATACCGAGCTGGAACTGCCGATCGTTTTCGACTGGGAGAATTTCGATCATTTCCAGCGTTATCATGTGAGTTTCCGCGATCTGGAGTATCTTTACAATGTCTTTGAAAGAGAAGTCGCTGCCAGAGGCTATGAAAGCATGCTGTATGGAAGCAAGTATTTCCTCAATGTCGTCTGGCCGAACGCCGGGAATCATCCGATCTGGCTGGCCCAGTATACGGACTGGCCGAGCTATGACAAAGACTATCAGATCTGGCAGGTCCTGGACTGGGGTCAGATCGATGGGATCGACTGGTACTGCGATTTCGATGTTCTCTTTATGGAATGAGGGATAGTAATATTTTTAAAATAAATAAATAATAGTATCATTAAATCATATGGAAAAACGCTGTGATCTGCATTCCCATTCGAATTTCTCGGATGGAACACTTACACCGACAGAACTGGTCAGTCTTGCGGAAAAGCAAGGTCTTTCGGCATTGGCTCTGACGGATCACAACAGTTCCCGGGGTTTGAGGGAATTCATGGAAGCCGGTAAGAACAGCAGCGTGATCACGGTTCCGGGCTGCGAGTTTACGACCGAATGGAGAGAAAAAGAAGTGCATATCGTCGGCTTGTTTTTTGAAGAAAAGGACTGGCAGGAAATCGAAGATTTCATGGAACTGACAGTCATTGCCAAGCGTAACAGCAATTTCAGGCTGATTGAGAATCTGCAGAAAGCAGGCTACGAGATCACTTATGAAGAAGCCGCCGCATTAACGGATGCCGAAGAATTCAACCGTACGCATGTCGCCCGCGTACTGATGGAGAAAGGCTATATCAAGACGGTTGCGGAAGGTTTTGATACGATACTAAAAAAAGGGAACGGCTTCTATGAGCCGGCGAAACGGATCACCTCGGCAGCGGCGATCAATTTCATCAAAGTCTGCGGTGCGGTGGCGATCCTGGCGCATCCTTTGCTGAATCTTACGGAAGGCGAGCTTCTTGAATTTTTGCCTCAGGCCAAAGAAGCGGGACTTGACGCGATTGAGACCTGCTATACCGAGTTCACAAGCGATATGTCTGAAACCGTAAAAATGCTGGCAAAACGCTTCGATCTGAAAGAAAGCGGCGGATCCGATTTCCATGGCACCACCAAACCGGGTATCGAACTGGGAACGGGACGGGGCAATCTGTTCGTGCCTTATTCTTTCTATGAAGAACTGTTGAAGTGTCTGCGATAGACAGATCTGTCTGAAGAAGGAGAATCCTTCTTTTTTATATGCAAAAAAGAACCTTTCCGGTTCCCTGTTTCATTATATAATAATAGTACCTATGAGTTTTATTTCATTCAGAGACGTATCAAAGATCTATCAGATGGGAGAAGTACAGATCAAAGCGCTGGATAGCGTTTCTTTTGATATTGAAAAAGGAGAATTCGTCGTCATCTTAGGCGATAGCGGCGCAGGAAAGACGACGATCCTGAATATCCTGGGAGGAATGGATACGGCTTCCAACGGATCCGTATATTTCGATGGTAAGAATGTGACCGGTTTCAATCGGAAAGAACTATGCGATTATAGGCGTTATGATATCGGTTTCGTGTTTCAGTTCTATAATCTGGTACAGAATCTGACTGCCAAAGAAAATGTTGAACTGGCTCTGCAGATCTGCAAGAATCCTTTGGATCCGGTTTTCGTTCTGAAGATGGTAGGTCTGGAAGAGCGGATGAACAACTTTCCTTCGCAGCTGTCCGGAGGCGAGCAGCAGAGAGTGGCGATCGCCAGAGCGGTGGCAAAGAATCCGAAACTGCTGCTGTGCGATGAACCGACCGGTGCCTTGGACTATGTGACAGGGAAACAGGTCCTGAAAGTATTGCAGGATATGTGCTACAAGAATGGCATCACCGTGGTCATGATCACGCACAATCAGGCGCTTGCGAGAATGGCCCAGAAGATCATCCGGGTCAAATCAGGCAGGATCGTCGACATCCTGAGGAATGTTCCGGTCAGCATAGAGGAAATCGAATACTGATGTTTAGCAAAGATACTTTCCGTCTGATCAGAAACACTTTCAATCGTTTCTTTTCATTGTTTATGATCGTTCTGGTATCTTCATCTTTCATGATGGGGCTTTTTTCCAATGGCACGATCTTGAGGGAAAGCGTCGATCTCTATAATGACAGCGATCGCCTGCAGGATCTGCAGCTGTATTCCAGCTACGGGTTCTGCGATGAAGATCTTGCAGCGTTAAGAAAGAACCAGGATGTCGAGTATGCGTTTGGCACGAAGATGGTCGATGCCTATGGGAAGATCGCTCAAGGCGATGTCCATGTCTACCGTTTCGAGGAGATCGATCGTACGGTCAATCTGATCGAACTGGTGGAAGGCAGGATGCCTGAGAATGAAAAAGAAGCTTTGATCCTGGGGGATGGCGTGGAAAGCGCTTCGCGTCTGATCGGCAAGAAGGTCACGGCATTTCTGAATAACGAAGAGATCGGCGATCATCTGAAGAATGATACTTTTACGATCGTCGGTACCTGCAAATCGCCGGCTTACATTTCCAAGCTGATGGGTTCTTCCAACTGTGAGAATCAGGAACTGGATGGCGTTGTGTTTATACCCAACAGCAATTTTATTTTTGATTACTATACTTCGATCTATCTGAAACTGAAGGGAACGGAGAAATATATTTCTTATACTTCGGAATATGAGGATTACGTGGAGACCCTGACGGGTTCGATCGAATCGACGAAGAATCATCAGCAGTCTTACTTAAGAGACAGGATCTATAATGAAAATCTGCTGAAACTCAATGATGCGAAGACGGAATTTGAAACGCAGAAGAACGAAGGGGAAGCCAAACTGCAGGAAGCGAAGCAGAAGCTTGAGGATGCGAATATCGAACTGATCGTCAACGAAAGCCTGCTGAATTCGAATCGCATCTCTTTGGAGACTTCTCTGGCGGAAATCGAAGCCAACGAACGGGTTTTGGATCAGAATGAAGCATCCGTGAAATCCGGAATCGCTCAGGCGGAACAGGCTGCGGGGATGGATTTCGATTCTTTGTATACGGAGGTATCGGCTGCCTATACGTCTTACGTCATTCTGAAAGAAAACAGTTTTGATACGGGAAACTATAATGAACGGTTTACGGAAGAACTGAACAGGGAGAAAAAAGAGAATCTGGCCAGGATCGCGGAGATCGATGCGGAACTGGCTGCTTTGGACAAGACGGCGGAAGACTATATCGAAAAAGCTGCCTCTTTGGAGATAGAACGTCAGAGCCTCGAAGTACGCAATGCCGTCATTGATCAGACTTTGGAGAACTTTACGGGATCTTCCGGCGAGATCGCTGAGCAATCCAGGGAGGAAATGATGAAAGCGATCGATGAGGAATTCAATGGTTCCGTGGAAACGACATTCGTTCAGCTGAGAACCTTATATGAAGCAAGATCGCAGATACAGTCCGCTAGGAAACAGCTGGAAGCGGGGAAGGAACAGGCAGAAGCGGGAAAGAAAGCGCTGGAAGATGCCAAGGCGCAGCTGGAAGCGGGCAAGAGGGAATATGAGAAGGGTTTAAAGGAATACAATGAAGCCCTGATGGATTTCAATGACGAGATCGAAAAGGCACAGAATGAACTGAATATCGCCGGGGAAGAACTGGAAGCGTTGCCTAACGCTTCCTGGATCATACTGGATCGGGATTCCCATTATTCTTCCTATATGTTTAAGAACACGATCAGACAGATGTCTGCCATCGGATATGCGATGCCGTTCCTGTTCTATCTGGTCGCGGCACTTGTATGCATGACGACCATGACCAGGCTCATCGATGAGCAGCGTTCGCAGATCGGCATTTTCATGGCTCTGGGTTTTTCTTCTGTCCGTATCATCGGCAAGTACGTGGTCTATGCGCTGATCGCGACATTGACCGGGAGTGTTTTAGGCGTCATATTCGGCCAGCTTATTTTTCCTACTGTCATCTATGTGACCTGGCGTCTGATGTATGACCTGCCACCGATCGATCTGTATTATCCCTGGCAGTATGTCCTGATCTGCATTGCGGCATTCGCTCTTCTGATGAGCGTCGTGACCTATCTGGTCGCACGCAGCGCGATGAAAGAGATGCCTTCTTCGCTTCTGCGACCGAAAGCTCCGAAGAGCTCGAAACGTGTGCTGCTGGAAAAGATCACTTTCCTGTGGAAGAGACTGCCATTCACCTCGAAGATCACCGCAAGGAATATCTTCCGCTACAAAGCCCGTTTTCTGATGACTATCATCGGCGTGGCAGGCTGTACGGGTCTTCTGGTCGTAGGCTTTGGCATCCGGGATTCCATTTCCGATGTGGTCGCCATCCAGTATGGAAAGATCTTTGCCTATGACTATCACATTACGCTGGACAGCGATCATCATCTCGACGAAAACATCGAGATCCTGAAAGAGAATCTTAACAACAAGGAAGTCGTCGCTTTCATGACTTATACGTCCAAGGCATACCTGAGGGAAGGAGAAGACGATACTCTGACCGTGGAAGTCTTCGATGCCCGTGAAAGCAAGTCGGTTCTCGGACTGAATGACAGGGACCGCAAGACACCGATCGAACTGGATAACAGCGGGGTCATTCTTTCAGAGAAGTTCGCGATCAACCATCATCTCAAAGAAGGGGACTATGTCACGATCGAATCGATGAGCGGGCTCAAGAGAGAAGTCAAGATCGCCAAAATCTGCGAATTCTATTTCCAGCACTACATGTTTATTTCGGAATCCTATTATGAGGATACGTTCGGTGAAAACGTACACTGCAATACGATTGCGGTATCTTCCGATAATCGGGAAGAGCTGATCAAGGACACCAAGAGACTGGAAGATTTCGTATCACTGACCGATTTCACCGGTTTCATCGATCAGTTCAATACGATGCTGCAGGCATTGAATTTCATCATTGCGGTCATTATCGTTGCGGCAGGCTCTCTGGCCCTGGTCGTTCTGCTGAATCTGATCCAGGTCAACGTCGCGGAACGGATCAGGGAGATCGCCACCTTGAAGGTACTGGGTTTCCATGATCTGGAAGTCAATAACTATATCTTCAAAGAGATCCTGCTTTTAAGCGTCATCGGCGGGCTCATCGGATTGCCTCTGGGTGTGCTTGAGCATCATTTCATCATGAATGTCATCAATATGGATATGATGATGTTCGGCATGAATATTTCTATCTTCAGTTTTGCGATTTCTTTTGTCATTACCATTTTATTCACATTGCTGGTATTCATGTTTATGAAGAGAAGACTGAACAATATCGAGATGGTCGAATCATTGAAGTCGGTCGAATAGACTATACTTTTTTAGGATTTTGTTTTATTTTAGTATATAGAGAAGGGGCGTTAGCGCAGCTGGGAGCGCGTATCGCTGGCAGCGATGAGGTCACGGGTTCGAGTCCCGTACGCTCCACCAAAGATGACAGACAGGACAGAACAGGTCCTGTTTTTGTATCATAAGAGTAACAGAGGATAAACATATGACGCTTGATGAAATGATGAACCTGATCGACCGGTCTTTGTTCGCATCGATCGGCTATACCGATGAAATAGGAAGACAGAATGTCCGCAGAGTCTTCTGCGTCTGGCACAAGGGCCTGGGAAGGCATCTGATCTCGACCAATACCGGTTCCGCCCATATCCAAAGTCTTCAAAAGGATCCGAAGATGTGCCTGTATTTCAATGATGACAGTTCTTTCGAAGGAATCTGTTTCTATGGAAAGGCAGTGATCCATACCGACAGAGAATACAAAGAACTGCTCTGGAATGATGGGGATGAGAAGTATTATCCCAAAGGGATCGATGATGAGGACTACTGCATTCTAGAATTCGTCGCAGAAAGCGGCAGGTACTATCGCCTTGATGGGAAAGGTGATTTGTCTATTGAAGAAATGGAAATGTTCGATCGAAGCAGGGAATTTGAAAACGGATATGTAAAGCTGTCGGGAAAGGGCCGCTCATGAACTATTCGATCCGCCCGATCAGGGAAGAAGAATACGGATGCTTGGATGAATTTCTGTATCAGGCGGTCTTTGCTATGGAAGGAGCAGAAAAGCCGGATCGGGAAATCATCAGAAAACCTGAATTGCAGGTCTATGTCGATCGTTTCGGCGAAGGGCAGGCAGATTTCTGTCTTCTGGCAGAAGCGGATGGGAAAACGGTCGGTGCCGTCTGGTCTAGGATCATGAACGATTACGGACATATCAGCGACGGGATCCCTTCTCTGGCGGTTTCCCTGCTGCCGGAATACCGGAACAAGGGGATCGGAACAGCGCTGATGAAAGAAATGCTTGCATTGCTGAAAGAAAAAGGATATTCCCAGGTATCACTGTCCGTTCAGAAAGACAACTATGCCGTGAAACTGTATCGGAAATCTGGCTTTCGGATCTATCGCGAAAGAGAAAACGAATACCTCATGCTGGCAGATCTGTAAATAAGCAGAAGACTGCTGAATCAGTGCTAAAGTTAGCACTCAACTATTGACAGTGCTAAAAAGAAGGACTATAACGAAGATGTAAAGGAAATCAGAGAAGATTCCTGAAGGCAATACCTAGGATCCAAACCCTCCATTCCCCTTACTGATAAACATAGTTCATTACAGATGAACAGTGATTAAAAGTAAAGGAGGTAAATGTACTATGTTGATGCCTAAAGTATTTAGAAGAGAAGAGAATCTGTTTGATGACTGGTTCGATCATTTCGATCTGATGGATCGGGAAATGGAACAATTGAATCGCAAGCTCTATGGCAAGCATTCCAACCGGGAAATGCTTACGGATGTCAAGGAACACGAAGATCATTACGATGTCGTGATCGATCTTCCGGGTTTCAAGAAGGATGAGATCAATGTCGAGCTGAATGACGGCTATCTGACGATCAGCGCCCAGAAAGGCCATGACGAAGAAGAAAAGAACAAGGCCGGTAAGCTGATCCGTCAGGAGAGATATTCCGGCATGATGTCAAGGTCGTTCTATGTCGGCGATCAAGTCGGCGTCGAGGAGATCCATGGCAAATACGAAGGCGGCGTCCTGACTTTGAGTGTTCCCAAGAAAGAGGAACAGAAAGAAACCGGACATAACAACCGTATCATGATCGAAGGATGATCCGCATTATTCAAGAAACGACGAAGGCAGAGCCGGAAACGGCTCTGTTTTTGTATAATGAGAATAGTCAGGAGGATGTATGATCGATATCCTAAAACTCAGCCCAAGCTATGACGTACGGCGTCTGGATGAAAACGACCTGGAAAACATCTTTCGGATCTGCCAGGGGAACAGCCAGTTCTATCGGTATTGCGAAGCAAAAGCGACCAGGGAACAGATCCTGAACGATATGCATATTGCTCCTCCGGGGATCGATAATTCCAAGAAATATTATCTTGGTTTCTATAAAGAGAATGAACTGATCGCGGTTATGGACCTGATCGACGGCTATCCGGAAGGAAGAATTGCTTTTATCGGTTTCTTCATGATGAAAAAGGAGTATCAGGGTCAGGAGATCGGCAGTCGGATCATCGATGAAACGGCAGAGTATCTGAAAGAAGCCGGATTCGTGTCGATCCATCTGGGCATCGATAAAGAAAACCCGCAATCGAACCATTTCTGGAAAAAGAACGGGTTTTCTATCATCAGAGAAGTGGAACGTAACAGATGGACGATCCTCTATGCCGAAAAGAAGTTATAAAAAAAGCGCTGTCACAAGACGGCGCTTTCTATAGAAAAGGGGAATGATATTAGCGGATCTTCTTGACCAGGTCGGTCGGAATGGTCGGAGTTCCCTGACCGTAATACTTGAAGACTTCGACCATCTGATCGATCTGTTCATCGGTCAGTTCATTGGTCTTGCCGTCCGGGCAGCAGGCTCTGGCAGCCAGGTAGCCTTTCGCTGTTTCTTCCAGATAGACAGCAGCATACAGGGCGTCTTTCAATGTCGGACCGATGGTCATGACGCCATGGTTGCCCAGAATGACGGCACGGGCAGTCTTGCAGTAGTTGATGACATCATAGCCCATTTCGACCGATCCGGCTGGGGATGGCGGAGCGATCGGTACGTTTCCGCAGCAGGCATTTGCCATGCCGGTGTAACATACCCTGAATTCCGTCAAGCCAGGAATCAGCGAGATCGCTGTCGCATAAGGCTGATGGGTATGGATGACACCATTGATGTCCGGACGGTTCTTGAAAATGTAAAGGATGGCAGGCGTATCGGAAGACGGTTTCTTGTCGCCTTCGATGATATTGCCATCGATATCGCAAACGATGATATCGTCCTCGACCATCTTGTCATAGGCCAAGCCGGATGGCGTGATCAGGATCTCGCCCGTAGGCATGCGGATCGCCAGGTTGCCGCAGGTCAGCGATACGAGTTCATATTTATCCAAAAGGATACCGTCTTCAATAATTTCTCTTTTTTGTTCTTCAAACATGATTTATCTCCTTGATGATGGTAAGCAGCTGTGAAGGTTCATCGATCAGATGATCGGGCTCATACCGTTTCAGGACATCCGTGTCCTGATAGCCCCAGGTCACGGCACAGACAGGGAAGCGATTGTTTTTCGCTGTCAGCATATCGACTTCCGTATCGCCGATAATCAGGATCTCATCCCGTATGAGGCCCGACGCTTCCAGCATCCGATCCGTCGAACCGACTTTCGGTTTAGGAACGGAAGAAGTGATCTGACCGTAAACTGCTTCGATAAGATTTTCAAAATAATGGGAAACGATTTTGGCGGAAACATCTTCGAACTTGTTGGAAAGCACGACATTCCGGATACCCATGTCATGTAACGCCTGCAGCGTTTCGCCGATACCCGGGAATGGGTCCAGATGCAAGGTCGGATCTTCCATGTAGAGCTGATAATCGTATTGCATGAATTCCTCGGCCAGTTCATCGACCCGTTCCTGAGGGCAGCCGCCCATTTTAAGCAGTTCCCGGTAATAGTCGTGGATGGAAAACTTGATCAGCGTGACGCCTTGTTCGTAACTGATCGGCTGAAAACCGAAATGTTCCAGAGCCAGATTATCGTAATAGTGCAGGGTGGGAAGGGTATGGAACAGTGTCCCATCCAGATCCCACGCGCACATTTTATAACTCATATCAGACTTCCAGGAAGTCGACGAAACGTACTTCTTCCAGGTCGCTCTGTTTGATCTGCAGGTCTTTGCCGGTCAGGTCTTCGACGGCTTTGACCAGGTTCATCGCATTGATGCCGTATTTTTCCATCAGATACATCTTGGATGCACCATGGGCATAGCCTTTGAGGCCGATCTTGATCAGGCGCTTGCCTAAGCCGTGCTCCGCGATAAGGTCCGCGGTAGCAGAACCCAGACCGCCGATATCGAGATGGTTCTCGATCGTTACGACACCGTATTTCGCCTTGTTGATGGCTTCGACGATGGTCGGATCCGTGAATGGTTTCAGGGTCGTCACATGCATATGGGTGACGGAAATGCCTCTTTCCTTCAGGACAGCGGTCGCTCTCATGGCTTCCTCGGTGCAGATGGAAGAAGACAGGATCACGACATCATCGCCTTCGGACAGGACTCTCGCGCGATTGAAGATGACCGGTTCATCTGCAGGGAACAGACGCGGAACTTCTTTACGCAGCTGCCTGATGTATACAGGACCGTTGTAGTCGTAAGCCAGATCCAGGACATAGTCGATATCGGTCGCATCGCCGACATCGAAGATTGCCATATTCGGAACGGAGCGCATGACTGCGACATCATTGATGGACTGATGGGAAACGCCGCCCGGTGTGGTGATACCCGGAACGAAACCGACGAATACGACCGGCAGGTTCGGATAAGCCACGGACATTTCAACCTGATCCAGTACTCTACGATACTCGAATACCGCAAAAGTATGAATGAATGGCCTGTAGCCCTCTCTGGCCAGACCTGCTGCCCAGGAGACCATATTCTGTTCCGCGATACCCATCGTGAAATAACGGTCAGGATAATCGGCTCTGAATTTCTTTACTTCGCAGGAAGTTCCCAGATCGGCAGAAAGCACGACCAGCTCAGGATGTTCCTCAGCAAGACGAAGGATATTCTTTTCATGTGTATTGACTTCGATTTTCATTTTTCTTTCCTCCTACATCTCGTCGTAGATCTTCTGGTATTCCTCTTTTTCCGCTGCGGAAATCCTTACAAAGTGCAGGAACGGCCAACGTTTTTCCAGAGGCTTGATGCCGGTATAACCCTTGGTACGTGCGATGACGACTAGCGGTTTGTCTTCATGCGGTGTTTCGAATGCCTTGCAGAACTCGGAAATATTATGTCCATCGACTTCGACAGCTTTTGCGCCGAACGATTCGAAACGCTGGATCAGCGGTTCCAGACCCATCTGATTCTCGATCTGGCCTTCGACCTGCTGACCATTGGCGTCGATGACGATGATCATATTGTCAAGCTTGTAGTAGCTGGCAGCCTGGATGCATTCCCAGGTCTGGCCTTCTGCCAGTTCGCCATCTCCCAACATGACGAAGCATTTTCCGGTATCGCCTCTTCTCTTACGGGCATGGCAGGTTCCGCCGGCGATCGAGATCGTCTGGCCCAAAGAACCGGCTGTGTTTTCAAAACCCGGAGAGTGTTCCGCGCCGATCATCTCCATGTTCCAGCCATCGACATTGAATTTGTCCATGCAGTCAGGAGAGATTCTGCCTGTAGCAGCCAGTGCGCAGTAGATGACGGAAGCATAGTGGCAGCAGGAAACAAAGAAACGGTCTTTGTCCGGTGCCGGAGCGCCATTGTACATCATGCCTTTCGGGTAATCCATGTTGTCGGGTCCCGGAACGCCTGGGAACGGAATCGGCTCCCAGAGTCCCTCGGAAGGACCGAGATTCATGACGTTCGTGTACAGAGAAGCTACGATTTCAGCCGAAGAGCAAGCCTGGGCGAGGTAGCAGCCGCCCGATTTTAAAGCAATACCCAGGATCTGCTTACGGATCGAATTGGCTATTGCCTGGATCTCTTCTTCAGAATAGATTTTTTTATCCATCAAGACCTCCTTTTCTATGATTGGTTTATAAAGATATTTTATATTTTTATTATTGTGAAATCTTGAACAAATGTCAAATAGTCTTTTACAAAAGTAAAAAGAAAGTGCTTACATTATTTTTATTGACATTAAAAAAACATAACTTCTATAATGATATTGAGCGATTTTTCATTGTTCAGAACAATTGTAAAGAAAAGAAGGCAAAGATATGAAAGCTGTAGTAAAAACAGAAGTCGGATATGACCATATGGAATATATGGATATTCCCGAACCGGAAGCGACCGGGGATCTTGTCAAGATCAAGATCGCTTATTCGGGAATCTGCGGAACGGACCTTCATGCGTTCAAGGGAAGCTACGGAAGCACCAAGCCTCCGGTGGTCCTGGGGCATGAATTTTCCGGTATCGTTACCGCGGTAGGCCCTGAGGTCAAGAAGATCAAAGTCGGTGACCGCGTCACTTCTGAAACCACGTTCAAGACTTGTGGCGTCTGTCCGATGTGCAAGAGCAAGGACTACAACCTTTGCGGAAACCGTCAGGGCATCGGCACGCAGATCAACGGATCAATGGCCGAATATCTGGTATCCCGTGAAGAATCCGTCCATGTTTTGCCGGAGAACGTATCGCTGCTTAGCGCGAGCCTGACGGAACCGTTGGCTTGCGGCGTGCATTCCGTGATCGAAAAGGGCAATGTACAGCCTGGCGATGTCTGTGTCGTCTTCGGCGCAGGCGCCATCGGTCAGATGGTTTCCCAGGTCGCCAAATCGCAGGGCGCTACTGTCATCGTTGCAGGTTTGACCCGTGATGAAGAACGGTTCAAACTGGCAATGGAAGCCGGGGCGGATCGTTGCGTCGACCAGCAGGTGGAAGACCTCAAGGAAGTCGTCATGGAGATGACGGACAATGTCGGCGCAGATAAATGTTTCGAATGTTCAGGTGCAGTACCGGCCTTGAATAAAGCGTTGGAGATCGTCCGACGCAAAGGAACGGTCGTTCAGATGGGTGTGTTTGCGAATACGCATGAAACGATCTGGACCGATCTGATCCTGCATCGCGAGATCGTCTATGTCGGCTCCCGTTCCCAGAAGCCTTCTTCCTGGGTCAAAGCTTTGGAACTGATGAAAGAAGGAACCGTCGTACCGGAAAAGATCGCTACTTACCTCTGTCCGCTGGAAAACTGGCGTGACGGCTTCGATAAGATGATTTCCGGTGAAGTGACGAAAGGAATTATCGTACTGGATGATACCTTAAAATAAAAAAAGAAGTGGATTCACTTCTTCGCTGATTCGAGCAGTTTCTCGGCTAATGCCTCATCCACGATCAGGATATCGGCATACTTGCCGTTGAGGACTGCCAGTGTCGCTTCGGCTTTCTCGGCTGTAGCGTTGAGGACGATGGATAGCGGTACCTTCCTGACATCCTCGAGAGGAACCGAAATCGAATGGATATTCTCAACCTCGATTTCTTCGCCATTCATACCTATGTATCTTCCCGAAAAGGAAGCGACTGCGCCTTTGTCCTTGAAACGGTCAAGGTTATAGCTGTCAAAGTATCCCGACTGATGGACCGCATTACGCACATCGTCCATCGAACCGATGCCGTTGATACAGACATCGACCTTGCTAGCTTTCAGCAAAGCATCATGGATCATAGGCTCGTTGATCAGGTAATTGTATACTTCGTTGCCTTTGACGAATAACGGCGAATTGATCGAGGAATAAGTGCCATGCATCTTCCTGGCCAAACGCTGGGCGACCGAGAATCCATCGATGGCCGGATTCCCCATTGTCATACAGCCGACCATCTGGGCGACATTGATTCCGTCAAATACGCCGTCATCGATTGCGTCGACAAAACTGTTGACCGAACGGCCCCAGGAGATCCCGATGGTCATACCGGGTTCAAGAAAGGCAGAAATCAGTATGGCAGCTGCCTTGCCGCAGATATCGATCGACTTGTCGAAATCGAAATCCGATCCGACTACGACCGCATCTCTGAGGTTGAACGCCTTACGCAGTTTATTGGAAAGTTTATTGTTCTTGCTGACAGACGTCTCGATGACGATCTTGACGACACCCTGTTTCTTGGCATCTTCGATCAGTCGGGAAACGGTCGGGCGCGATGCGCCAATGATCGAACCGATCTCCTGCTGAGACAGACCGCGCTCATAGTAGAGTTCAGCAACATATTCCAGTATATTATCGTTTCTGTTCATAACAACATTATATATCAAAGCAAAGGAGTAGATATGGTCAGTCAGGAATTTACAGTGAAAAATCCAACCGGTATCCATGCGAGACCCGCATCGATGCTGGTTCAGTTATGCAGCAAGATCAATGACGAGATTTCGATCGTTACCCAAGACCAAAAGACGGTCAATCCCAAGAGCATTCTTTCCGTTCTGATGGGCGGAATGGCCAAGGGAATGAAGATCACGGTCAATGTCGAAGGCGAGAACGAGGAAGAATCTTTGAAGCAGATCATCGAACTGCTGGATAGTTTTACCGAATAAGGAGATCTTATGGAACAGGCAATTTATCGTGAATTGATCATGACAGGCGTCGATGCCAAAGACAGCGAAGACGCCATCCGGCAGGTCGGTCAGTTGTTTCTGAAGAACGGTTTCGTGAAGGATACTTACATCGATGCCGTTGTAGCAAGAGAGAAAGTATTCGCGACCGGTCTGGAGCTGAATGGCATCAGCATCGCCATGCCGCATACCGATATCATCCATGTGAACAAGCCGGGCGTGACCGTGGCGAAGCTGTCGCATCCGGTAGAATTCGAACATATGGGTGAACCGGGAAGAAAGGTTCAGGCAGAAATGCTGTTTATGATGGCGATCACCAATCCGGAAGATCAGATCGGTACCATCATGAGAGTGTTGGGTGCGTTCCAGAACAAGGATGCGATGGAAGCATTCAAAAAAGCGGAAACAGAAGATGAAATCTATGCTGCCGCTATGCAATATATCGGTTAGTACCTTATAATATAAGGTGTTAATAAAAAAAGGAGGAAATCTTATGAAAACATGCACAGTTGTAACTGTATGCGGATCTGGCGTTGTTACCTCTTCCATGATCGCATTGAAGATCAAGGAACAGCTCAGAGAAAGAGGCTGGGATGCGACGATGCTGGAAGCTAGTCCTGTCAGCCTGAACTCTGTCATTACCGGTAAAGACGTCGACGTCATCGTATGTGCATCTCCGGTTACCGAAGATGTAGGCATTCCTAAAGTAAAAGGAATGGGTATGGTTACTGGTATGGGCGAGGAAAAAGTCATGGATGCCATCTGTGAAGTCCTCGAAGAGAAATACAAATAAGTAGCTATTGTTCTTGTCGTTTACCGAAAAAAGCATTTTAAAGAAGATTAACCATTGAAATTAAGAGGGGGAAATTATTTTGGAGGCTTTTTTAAACACATTATCTAACATTTTTGGAGCTTTCGGTTCCGGTATCATCATCCCTATCATCTTATTCGTTCTGTCTAAGGCGATGGGTGTCGATACCAAGAAAGCATTCAACTCTGCATTGCTTTGCGGTGTTGGCTTGACCGGTTTCAACCTGGTCATCAACTCATATTCCGGCGTTATCGCTCCAGTCGTTCAGTCGATGGTCGACAATACCGGCATCAAGCTGTCCACGATCGATACCGGCTGGCAGTCAACCTCGATCATCGCTTACTCTACGACCGTAGGCGTCCTGTTCATCGGTGTTGCGATCGCGTTACAGCTGATTCTGTTCTTCGTAGGCTTCACAGATGTCTTCATGGCATCCGACCTCTGGAACAACTATTCCTTCATGGTTTGGGGTTCCATGTTATATGCTTTGACAGGCAACATGCTTCTGGCGATGGCTCTGATGGTCTGCCAGCTGTTCTACATCCTGCTCTTCTCTGAAATGTGCGCATTAAGATGGGGCACATACTATGAGTATGACGGATGCTGTATGACGGCTCCTCACCACCTCGAGTCATTCCCGTTCACTGTTCTGATGGACTGGATCCTGACCAAGTTAGGCTTCAACAAGATCAAGATCAATGCTTCTGACTTACAGAAGAAATTAGGTCTCTTAGGCGAACCTATGATGATCGGTCTCTTCGTTGGCTTGCTGATCGGTTTAATCGGTGAAGCTCCATTCCTGTTTGGTGAAAACGCTTTGACTGCCTGGGGTACGGCTTTAGGTGTTGCGATCAACACTGCCGCTATCATGGCTGTCTTCCCGAAAGTCGCTGCGATCTTCGCATCTGCTTTCACTTCAATGTCTGATGCCTACAAGTCAAGAGCTGCCGCTTCTGCAAAAGAACGCCGCTGGTTCCTGTCAGTCAACGATGCCTGCGGTTACGGTGAAACGAACACACTGGTTACCGGTGTCCTGCTGATCCCGATCATGCTGGTATTGGCATTCATCATGCAGCCTTTAGGCAACAACGTCCTGCCGATGGCCGACCTCTGCGCTCTGCCTTACATGGTCGAAGTATTCGTCTGTGTATCCAATGGTAACATCGCGAAGTCAGTCGTCATGGGTGCGATCTGGTTCGGTCTTGGTCTGATCCTGTTCTCTCAGCTGGCTCCTACGTTCACGCAGGTTGCTGTCGGTACAGGTCAGTTCACCGTTCCTGAAGGCGCTTTGAACGTTTGCTCATTCGGTATCGTATGCCACCCGTTCATGATCGCTTTGTTCTATGCGTTCTGGAAAGGCGGTGTCGTCGCTATCGCTGTATTGGTTGTTCTCTATGTTGTTCTGTATGTCTGGTTCAGAAAGAACAAGCAGAAGGTCTACGACTATCTGGAGAATAACGCTGCTGCCTACAAGGCATAGCATTTCATTCTAAGGGTAAACACAAGAGTGATATAAGGGCTATTGCTATGAAAATAGCGATAGCCCTTTCGTTTAAGAAAGGGATAAAGACATGTTGAATGAATTAGCATTAAATCCGCAGAACGTGTTGCTGATCACCGATGCCAACGTCGACATCGAAGTCATGAAAGATGCCGTCGTGAAGAGCAAGATCAACTGCGGAGAAATCAATACGCTGTTTTTTGGTCCTGCCAGCAAGGAAGATTTTCCCGAGCTGCAGCTGAAAATAGAAACCGGACATCCCGAGGATGTCGAAATTCCCGAAGAAGCTTATGAACTGATCAAGGATACCGATGTACTGATGGTACACTTCTGCCCGGTTCCTGCAAAACTGATCGAGAAGGCAGAACATCTGAAACTGATTATGACAAACCGTGGCGGGGTCGAACATATCGATGTCGAGGCTGCCACTTCAAGAAACATTCCGGTCGTCAACTGTATCCGTAACGCCGATTCCGTCGGAGAGTTCCTGATCGGACTGATGATAGATCTGACAAGAGATATTACATTATCGAACAACCTGCTACAGGCAGGAAAATGGAAGAGGGAATACTACAACTCTTCGATACAGAAGACTTTGGGCAATTCCAAAGTCGGGCTGATCGGTATGGGCAATATCGGCTGCGTGGTTGCGAAGAAACTGTTGGCTTTAGGTGTCCATACGATGGTCTATGATGAATTCGTGACCTATGAGTCCCTGGTCAAGAAGGGACTAGGTGATCTTGAATATACCACAGATCTGGATTATCTTCTGGGCACGGCGGATATCGTTTCCCTGCACCTTAGATATGTGCCTGCGACCGAAAAATGGTTCAAACTGGAACATTTCCAAAAGATGAGAAAAGATGCGTATTTCATTAATTCTGCCAGAGGCGGCATTCTTGATTATGACGCTCTGGTCAAAGCGCTTGATATGGGTCTGATCAAAGGCGCGGCACTCGATGTCTTCGATAAGGAACCTTTAGGTGAAGACTATCCTCTTTTGCATAGAGAGAATGTCCTGCTGACATCCCATCTGGCAGGAACAACACTGGATTCGATCGCTTTGTCTCCGTATATTCTGGCAAGAGATATCGATGAGATCATTGAAAAAGGCGTGACCGATAGGATCGTCAATTTCAAGAAGATCACCATAGAGTAAAGGAGAAAGAAACATGTTACTGAGAGAAGAAAGAGAAGAGATCGTCAAATATGGCAAGATCATGGTCGACCGTCATCTGACGGTAGGAACGTTCGGCAATATTTCGGTATACAACCGTGAACTGGATCTGTTTGCTATCACACCTTCCGGTTTCGATTACTATAAGACTTCACCGGAAGATTGTGTCATTTTGAGACCGGATGGAACGATCGTCGAAGGAGAGAGAAAGCCTTCCAGCGAAGTGGATATGCACAGGATCTTCTATCAGAGAAATCCGAATATCAATGCTGTCGTACATACGCATTCCGTCTATGCGACGACATTATCCTGCCTGGGCTGGAGCGTACCGCAGCTGCATTATCTGGTCGCTTATTCCGGAAGCGAAGTTCCTTATATCCCATACGTGCAGTTCGGGACTTATGATCTGGCAGAAGCCGCCTATGATGCGATGGGCGATAACCGTGCCTGCATCTTAGGCAATCACGGCTTGCTTTCGACAGGCAAGAATCTGCCTTATGCGATGGACGTGGCGGAACAGATCGAATTCTGCTGCCAGCTGTACTACAACTGCCGTGTCGCAGGCAAGGAGCCGATCCTTCTGACGGATGAACAGATGGCTGTCGTCAGAAGCGGTTTCGGCGATTACAGGAAGAAATAGTATGAAATGCGTCTATTGCGGTAAAGAATACAGCGAAGGAGGAACGACCATCAACGTATCGAATGGTACTTTCGATGTGTGTTCCAATGAATGCAAGAAACTGGTCCGGGACTATCTGAACAAAGATATGCAGTACAAGAATCGCTCTTATATCATGATCTTCTGCGGAAGCATCGGTTTCATCCTGTCGACTTTCTTATTCTCAGGAACTTATAAGCTCGTACCGATGTATCTGGGAATGATCATTATGGGTCTGGCGCTGATCGTATATCCTTACATCTATTCCAGTTTCATCACATTCACGCGTATTCCGATCCGGAAAGCGACTTTGCTTTCAAGGATCATCGGAACAGCCGTGATCGTCGTTGCCTTGTTCTTCCTTGTTGCATCATTCATGGGGGTCTGATATGAGTTTTGATTTGCTGATAGTGATCGGTATGATCATAGCGGATCTTGTGCTGGTTCTCGAGATCCTGTACTTCATCGTTCGCAGGAGCGTTTCAAACAAGCTGATCCGTGCGGCTTTTGAGAACAATGAAGCGGAATTTGAAGCGGTCTCAAAGACACTGGCAGCTAAAACCTTAAGCAAGTTCGATCAGGAACTGATCCGTTTCAATGTGGCGGAACTGCAGCGTGACGATGCCTTGATCGAGAAACAGATCGAAAAATTCGAGGAAATGGATCTCAAGGATTCCCAGAAGAAGAAGGTCTATCCGCAGATCTTCTATTACTATATCGATCGCCGCAGGAAAGAAGACGCGACCCGTTATTATGAGAAGCTTTCTCAGTTCGATGTCTATCGCAACAAGCGGGATATCGAGATGACTTATGATGCTTATGTCAGAGGATCGCATATGTATCTCGAGGAAGCATTGAAGGATCTTAAGAAAGCGACAAGACTTGAGCTTCCGGCCAAAGAAAGGCTGGTCGCAAAGATGTATGCGAACAAGGGCATCAATGCCGAAGCAAAGAAATATAATTCTCTGGCAGATAAGCATGAGGCGGAACTGAAAGGAAACAATAAAGCATAGAAGGGCATTATGCCCTTTTTAGGAGGAAGATATGGAGAAAGCGATCGAAAGGATCAGCGAAATGGAAAAGTGCCTGAATGAAACGAACGAAATCATTGCCAGCATGGCGTATGCTTTGGATAAGATCGAAGAATCGAAGGAAGACATGACTGCCTTATTCAGATACTACGGAAGCGAAGAATGGTATGAAGACCGGGACAGAAAACTGCCGGAAGGCATGCCTGCGGGCGTGCTGTCGGAAGATCTTGTCTATGATGCGATCATTGCACTGAGAGAGGAAGCGATCAGGATGCTGGAGGCAGCAACGGATATTCTGAAGAATCGCATTTAACATATGAGACCATTGAATGTCAGTGAAACGGTACATGTCCTTGGCAAGGATTATCTTCTGATGAAGCTGCTCGGTCATGGAAAGGGAGGCTATTCTTTTCTGGCGGAATGCGATGGAAAGGAAATCGTCCTGAAACAGATCCATCATGAGCCTTGCGATTATTATCAGTTCGGAAACAAGTTCGAAGCGGAATCCTGTGATTATGAGAGACTGCTTCAAGCAGGCATCCGGATCCCCGAGATGCTGGAAATCGATCCCGATCAGGAAATCATCATCAAACAATACATCCCCGGAGAGACCGTTTTTACGTACGTACGCGATGGAAAGAACATAGACTCTTATCTCATGCAGGTAAAAGAAATGGCGCAGCTGGCGCGTTCGTATGGCCTGAATATCGATTATTTCCCAACCAACTTCATCATTCATGATGATCTGCTCTGGTATGTAGACTATGAATGCAATACCTATATGGAAGAATGGAACTTTGAGAACTGGGGAAGCAGATACTGGAGCGATACCCCGGAATTCAGGGATTATCTTCATCAGCATCCCGGGATGTTATAATTGAGATATCATGAAAAAATCCAACGATACGACAGGTAACAAGAAAACCCGAGGCATCTTCCTGTTGGCAGGATGCATTCTGTTTGTCGTTGCCGTTCTGCTGGTGATTCTCGGAGGTAGAAATATGAGTCTTACGGATCTTGTGTCAGGAAAGAAGATCGTCGGAAAGGATATCCTGTCCGATGATATCACAGAGTTCTATTATACCTATGACGCTTCGACGTATCCGCCTGATTATCAGCGCTACCGTTTCTATGCCGAAGATGGCAGATATTATTTCTATCATGAGAAAAGGGAAGGCGATCACTGGCCATTGCGGGAAGAGGATATCACTGTCTCCGGTACGAAAGAACTGACGCAGGAAGAATGGAATCATTTCTTTGAATCTCTTTGCGGCGGGATCGTTCAGAACAGAGACGACGATGTCGTTGATGGCGATGCGGGACCATGGCTGTATCTGTATTGGAAGAACGACCGTGGCAAGCTGCAGGAATTCTCCTTTGCTTCCTGGGAAGAAGAAAAAGACTTCGAACAGTATTGCCTCGAACTGATGGGCAATCAGTAGACAATATATGTAAAACAATAAAAAAACCGCTTCTTATGAAGCGGTTTTATGAACTGATGTTCTGGACTGTGAATCAGTCGTCGGTCGCCAGACCGGTAATGTTGTCGCGGGATGCGCAGGTCTTGCACAGACGGACACGGTTGGCTGCGATTGCCTGTTCTACCGTGCCATAAGTCAATGTCTCGCTGCGGTTCAGGTGCTGGCAGTCGTCATGCGTGTGATAGACTTTGCCGAATGTCGACCAGTAAACTGTCGTCGATCCCAGGGTATCCATTGCTGCATCTTTCTGTTCGATGGAAACCGGATTCCAGTCATAAGAGAACAGACCGCCGATCAGCAGGCAGATCACTGCTGCGACCGTTGCGATCGTCTTGGTCTTCTTATCTGCGTCCTTATTCGTTAAAACAAGAATGATGAATGGGAAGAAACAGACTGCGCAAGCAATCAGACCCATATTGTTCCATAACCAGAATTTCAGGCTGTTTTCTTCGGAAACAGGATCGATGTGGTTCGCTTTCTTCCAGAGCTGTGCGCCAATGATGACAGCAATCAGATCCAGCACAAGGAAACCGATCAGCTGATAGAGCTGAGGGATGAACTTGAGATCAAGCTTGCCTAAGAAAACAAACAAAGCGCATACTTCAAATGCCAAAGCCAGGATCCAAAGCAGGAAAGCGTCGATACGCAATGGTTTCGGATTGCCCACAGGTTTCGCTTCTTTGACTTTGCCTGTTCTTGTAACGGCTTCTTCGACTTCCGGAGAAGCGGCTACATATTTTTTCTCTTTTTTCGTTGCCATAATTTACTCCTTAATCATATATTTACATCTATTATATGACTTTTTTATGCTTGCAAGCAAAAACATGTTTCAGCTATTGACTATGTCCGTTCATCTTTCTATCATTACAAGTAGGAGATTTGTATGAGTCTGATAGGAAAACCGATCGTATCACGTGCCAGCAAGATGTCGGGCTATATCACCGGAATCGAGGGAGATGATCTGAGGATCACTTTTACGAAGATGCAGGAGATTACCGTGCCTTTGCAGAAGGCGGAAGATTTTCTGGTTCTGGATGATGAATCGCTGAAGGAGCTGCACGATTTGATCGAGACGAAGCGTCAGAATCCTGCGGAGAAGACATCGAAGGTTCCGACCTATATCGATGATTATCAGGAAGAAGAATACGAGGAAAGCGATCCGGAGGAAGAGAATGAACCGGAAGAGCTGGGAATCCTAACGGATGAAGATACAGAAGAAGATGATTAGCGCCGATTCGGCAATCGCATCAGAGCAACGAAGCAGAACATGACGTTCTGCTTTATGATTTATAGATGAATGAAACGGGGAACGGATATGATCAGCAAAGAAACGAGAATAGCGATCATCGGACTGGGGATGCTGGGAGGCAGCTATGCCCAGGGATTGTATGATGCGGGAATCAGAGTCACAGGTATCGATATCGATCCTGAGGCGATCCGCTATGCCAAGGAACGTCATTGGATCGAAGAAGGCGGGAATGATCCGTCTCTGATTAAAGACTGTGATATCGTGATTTCTGCACTTTATCCGCAGGCATTCATTGACTGGGTCCGCGCGAACCAGCAATACTTCAGATCCGGAGCCATTCTCAGCGATGTGACAGGCGTCAAACGGAAAGTGATCGAAGAAATCAATGGGATATTGCGTCCCGATGTCGAATTCATTGCCTGCCATCCGATGGCGGGACGGGAATACAAAGGCATCGCTTATGCGGATCCTTCCCAGTTCAGACAAGCCAATTTCCTCATTGTTCCTACCGAAAACAATTCCGATCGCGCAATCGGATGCGCAAAAGAAATTGCCACTCTATTACAGTTCAAAACGATTTCCCTGATCGATCCGAAGGAACACGACAGGATCATCGGTTTCGTATCTCAGTTATGCCATGTGATCGCGATCTCCCTGATGAATATTTCCGATGACCCCAGACTTGTCAACTATACGGGAGACAGCTTCCGCGACCTGACCAGGATCGCCGATATCAATGAAGACCTCTGGCCTGAACTGTTTATCTACAATAAAGACAATCTGCTGAAAGAGATCGATCAGCTGATTTCTCAGCTGGAGCAGATGCATGGTCTCATCGAAGAAGAAGATATCGCGGGCATGAAAGAAAAAATGATTACGGCTACGATCCGCCGCCGCAGATTTCATAAGTAAAAAGCAACCTGATTCGTAAAAAAGCATATTATGCGCTACAATATATCTATGTTCAGAAACACTTACCTGCAGATCGATCTGGATAAACTGAGATTCAATATCGATTACTTTTTGCATAAATCGAATAAAAAAATGATGGGTGTGGTCAAAGCGGACGGCTATGGAAGCATCGACTACATGGAAGCGAAAGTCCTGGAAGAGAAGGGCGTCGATTTCTTTGCGGTTTCGAGCCTGGATGAAGCGCTGCGGCTCAAGAAGCATGGCATCAAGGGGCAGATCCTGATCCTGGGCTATGTGCCGGAAGAGGCATTTCCTATCATCAGAGAGAATGATATCAGTATCGTTACATACAGTCCGGAATTCGTGAAAGAGGCGGATCTGAAGGATATGAAAGTCCATTTGAAGCTCAATACCGGCATGAACCGTCTGGGCATCCGACCGGAAGAAGCGAAAGATATCCTGGCGATCCTGCTAGAAAAAGGAAGCATCGTCGAAGGCGTGATGTCGCATTTCTCCAGCGCTGATTTTGATGAGGAATATTCCGTGAAACAGTATGAACGTTTCCGTAACTGTGTCCTTGATCTGAATTATGATTTCAGATATATCCATATGTCCGCAACCGACGGCTCCTTCCTGGTTCATGACGACATCTGCAACTATGAGAGGATCGGCATCGGTCTGTTGGGTTACAGTTCCTATGAAACGGAACTCAAACCATGCATGGGACTGTACAGCGAAGTGGTCATGTCAAAGCGGCTTCCCGAAGGAGATACCGTATCCTATGGAAGACACTACACCAGCGATGGCAAGGGATATATCCTGACGGTTCCGCTTGGTTACGCTGACGGCTTCTATCGCAGCAATACCGGGAAACAGGTCTATGTAGAGAATGAATATGGAACGATCGTCGGCAGCATCTGCATGGATCAGCTGATGATCCTGACCGAACATGAACATCTCCCGGGTACGGTCGTAGAATTTTTTGGGGAACATGTTTCGATCGTTGATAGAGCCAAGGAACTGAACACGATCACCTATGAACTGCTGACAGGCATCACGGATCGGGTCAGCAGAGTCTATGTCGAAAACGGGCAGATCGTAAAAAAGATCGATCCTAGATTCCATGAATAAAAAATGCTTATCATAAGCATTTTTTTGATGATCAGAAGCTTTCGATAAACTTCCTGACGATATCGATTCCGGAAATCAGCGTTCCCAAGGAAGAGAACAGATTTGCGAAGATCACCACCAGCAAGGTCCTGGTGACCCGGTTCTTCCAGAAGCCTTTCAGGGTCGCGGTATCTTCGGCGATATCTTCGAAGTCTTTGACTTTGGGTTTTCTAATGGTCGCTTCCACGATGCCGGCAAACCAGCCGGAGGCCAGTAACGGATTCAAGGAAGTCAATGGCGCCAGCAGGAAAGCGGTGACGATCGATAACGGATGGCCCAATGCCAGCAGCACACCCAAAGCAGAAAGGGTGCCATGCCAGAGGAACCAGGACTTGATCTGGCTTAATCCGAGATCCTGGTTCTGATAGATGGTCCATAAGATGACAGCAAGAAAAAACAGAGGGATCAGATACTTCAGATAAGAAGAGAATCCTTTTTTCTTGACGACCGTATCCAGAGCCTGTACATCGATTTCGTTGCCCAGATTCTGTTCGATGCCTTTTGCGTGCGCAGCTCCGATGACCGCAACGATCTTGTTTCCCGGAGCATTCTTAATCTTCTGGCAGAGATACTGGTCCCGTTCATCGACCAGTACCCGCTTGACATTCGGGAAAGCTTTTCCCACTTCCATCAGTGCCGCTTCCAAAGCATCCGCTTCCTTCAGCTTGCTGATATCATCCTCGCTGATATCTTCATTCTCGAAAACCGATTCGATCAGCCCTGTCAGAAGTTTCATCTTCTCTTTCGATGTCAGTTCATTCCAGATCCTCGAGAAAGTCGTTTTGACGGAACGGTCGGCCATGACCAGAGGGATATTTTTTTCTTCCGCGATTTCCATTGCCGTTTTCATCTCCGCACCTGAAGTCGAATCCATCGATTTCGCGATCCGCTTCTGGAACGAAGAAAGGATCACATTTACCAGAAGAAAACCAACCTGTTTCTCTTTGATAACCTTAACAATATCCGTATTGCGCCATTTTTCAGGTTCTTTGAGCTTATTGTAGCGATCCTGATCCAGTTCGACACAGATCGCATCGGGCTGTACCTCTTCAATGCATTCTTTCACGTCTTCTACGGAATTGCGGGAAACGTGTGCCGTTTTGACCAGATAGATCTCTTTGTCTTGATATTCCAGTTTTGCGATATTATCATTCATGAATCTATTATATAATTAAATGGTGAAACTAAGAAAAGCAGATCAGCAGGAATTCGATCGGATCCTTGATCGATATCTGAATGATCCTCAGGTACGGCGGATGGAAAACTACAAGGCTCATGGCAAAGTGAGCGTTCTTCAGCATAGTCTGGATGTGGCAAGAACGGCATATGCTTTGGATAAGCGTTTCCATGTGAATGCGGATCCTGAGATCCTGCTGGGCGGAGCGATCCTGCATGATTTCTATCTCTATGACTGGCATGACAAGGAACTTCATTGGAATATCTTCAAGATGCATGGTTTCACTCATCCCAAGGAAGCTTGCGAGAATGCGGTGAGATCGTTCCAGATCGATGAACGTACCCAGGAAGTCATCCGGTCGCATATGTGGCCTTTGACGCTGAAGTCTGTGCCCAGGCACAAGGAAGCGGTCCTGGTCTGTCTGGCGGATAAGCTTTGCGCCTTGAAAGAGACGGTGAACCGATGATCGACAGATGCATCATTTATTTCATTATTCTCAGCTTTATCGGTTACGTTTATGAATCCATCGCCATGACGATCTGGGGCGGCAAATGGGATAACCGGGGTTTTCTTTATGGGCCCATCATTCCGATCTATGGGTTTGCGGCATTGGCAGGTACGCTGTTCTTCCGTTATATCATGACGGAATACACGCCCACGCAGGTATTCCTTATCGCGGTAGGATCTTCTGCCGTACTGGAATATACCGTACACTATGCCATGGAAAAGATGTTCCATGCCTACTGGTGGGATTATTCGAAGGCGCCATTGAATCTCAACGGGCGCATATGCCTGCCTGCATCGCTCGGGTTCGGTCTGGCCGGACTGGTGATCGTCTATGTGATCAATCCGAGACTGCTGCCATTCATTGAAGCATTGCCTGATACGCTTGTAGAGATTCTGTCGATCCTGTTTACGATCGTCTTCAGCATCGACTTGACACTGACTGTTTCGATCATCAGCGGATTCGAGAACCGGGTGGAAGCAATGGATAATTTCATCAATGAACACATGGATATCCTGATTGCGAATTATCTGGATGAATCCAAAGGCTTGAACAATAAATTCTATAATGCCGTGGATCGCATCGATGAAGGACGGAAACGGCTCATCAATGACCGTGTCGACAAGACCGTCAATTCCATGAATCGCATCTACCATGAAACCTTATCCAGGATCAAAGGCTATCGCGGCAAGAACGCTTCAAAACTCAATTACATGTTAAGGAAAATCAAGAAAAAGATAGGAAGAAACAAAGATGAATGACAAGATCATGATCCGGGGCGCCAGAGTCAACAATCTCAAGAATATCGATCTGGATCTCCCCCGCAACAAGATGATCGTAATGACCGGTCTTTCGGGTTCAGGAAAGACTTCTTTGGCATTCGATACGATCTATGCCGAAGGACAGCGCCGTTATGTCGAGTCTTTGTCCAGCTATGCCAGACAGTTTCTGGGAGGCGTAGACAAGCCGGATGTGGATCTGATCGAAGGTCTTTCGCCGGCGATCGCGATCGACCAGAAGACCACCTCCAACAACCCACGTTCCACGGTTGCGACGATTACGGAGATCTACGACTATCTCAGACTGTTGTATGCGCGATGCGGAATCGCCTACTGTCCGAACCACAATGAACCGATCGAACCGATGACCGTCTCAGGCATGGTCCGGAGCATCATGACCTTTCCGGAGAATGAACGGCTGGAAATCCTGGCGGATGTCGTCAGAAACAAGAAGGGTACCTTTAAGGATCTCTTTGATAAATTGAAAAAAGATGGTTATATCCGTTTGTATGTCGATGATGAACTCTATGATATCGAAAACGTTCCCGAACTGGATAAGAACAAGCGCCACAATATCGATGTCGTGGTAGACCGTATCCTGAAGAAACCGAATATCGAAACGAGATTGAATGATTCTCTGGAAATCGCTTTAGGATTGACCGAGGGGACCTGCGTCATTTCCCACGGAGGCAAGAAGGATCTGTTTTCATCCCATCATGCCTGTCCGAAATGTGGGTTTACCGTTCCAACCCTGGAGCCTCGGCTGTTCTCGTTCAACAGCCCGTTAGGCGCCTGCGACGAATGCAAAGGCCTGGGCGTGACCATGTCGGTGGATCTGGATTATCTGATGCCGGATAGGAGCAAATCGATCGCGGAAGGCGGGATCCGCTACTATAAGAATATCTATGGCACCAACAATCTGGAATGGCAGAACTTTTCCAGACTGCTGGATCATTATCATATTTCCGAGAATAAGCCGTTAAAGGACTTTACCGAAAAAGAAATGAACATCATCCTTTACGGTTCCGATGAAGAAATCAAGTACACCGTTACCTCTACTGGCGGTACCACCTACAACAAGTACGGCTATATCGAAGGAGTCAAGACGCTGATCGAGCGGAGGTTTGCGGAAACGCAGTCCAAGTTCGGCAAGGAATACTATGGTTCTTTCATGGTGGAATCGGAATGCAAGAAGTGCCATGGCAAGCGTCTGAATGAAAAGGTTCTTTCGGTAAGAGTAGGGGACAGGAATATCGCTGATTTCACGGAAATGTCTATCCTTCAGGCCAAGAACTATCTGGAAGATCTGAAGCTCGATCCGATGCGTGCCGAAATCGCCACGACCTTACTGAATGAACTGGGAAGCCGTTTCCGTTTTCTCAATGATGTGGGACTGGATTATCTGACGTTAAACAGAACGGCAGGTTCCTTATCCGGAGGAGAAGCCCAGAGGATACGGCTTGCGACCCAGATCGGTTCGGCGCTGACAGGCGTTCTTTATGTTCTGGATGAACCATCCATCAGTCTGCATCAGAAGGATAATGCCAAACTGATCGGTACTTTAAAGAGAATGCGTGATCTGGGCAATACGGTCATCGTTGTCGAACACGATGCAGAAACGATGATAGCAGCGGATCATATCGTGGATATCGGTCCCGGTGCGGGCAAGGATGGAGGCGAGGTGGTCTTTTCAGGCACTCCGGAAGAGATCCTCAAAGATGAGAACTCCATTACCGGACAGTATCTGTCATTCCGGAAACAGATCCCGATCCCTTCCGAAAGAAGAAAAGGCAACGGAAAGTCTCTGAAACTGATCGGCTGCAAAGAGAATAATCTCAAGAATATCGATGTATCTTTCCCGTTAGGCAAGTTTATCTGCGTGACCGGAGTCTCGGGTTCGGGAAAATCATCTCTGGTCATCGAAACCATGACAAAGGCGGTCATGAAATCATTGGACCGTGTCCGTATCAAACCGGGCAAGGTCGATAAGGTGGAAGGTCTGAACAATATCGATAAGATCGTATACATCACTCAGGATCCAATCGGACGTACGCCACGAAGCAATCCTGCGACTTATACAGGCGTATTCGATGATATCCGTGACTTATATGCCTCTACCCCTGATTCGAAAGAAAGAGGCTACTCGAAATCGCGCTATTCGTTCAATGTGCCGGGAGGACGCTGCGAAGCGTGCCAGGGCGATGGCGTGAAACGGATCTCGATGCTGTTTATTCCGGATGTGTATGTGGAATGCGAAGAATGCAGGGGAAAACGCTATAACAGAGAAACGCTAGAAGTGCGCTACCGCGGCAAGAATATCTATGATGTATTGAAGATGCCGGTCAAAGAAGCGCTGGAATTCTTCAAGAACCATCGCAAGATCAAAGACAAGCTGCAGGTCTTGTATGATGTAGGACTCGGCTATATCGAACTGGGACAGTCCGCGACGACCTTGTCCGGCGGAGAAGCGCAGCGGGTCAAACTTGCTTCCGAACTGCAGAAGAAGCCAACCGGCAAGACGATGTTCGTGCTGGATGAACCGACGACCGGATTGCATATGGATGACGTGCACAAGCTGATCATGATCATCGACCGCATTGTCGATAATGGAGATACGGTAGTGGTGATCGAACACAATCTGGATGTGATCAAGTGCGCGGACTACATCATCGATCTGGGACCGGATGGCGGAGACAAGGGCGGTGAACTGATCGCCTGCGGTACGCCGGAAGAAATATGTAACGTAAATGATTCCTATACCGGAGAATATCTGAAGAAAGTGTTAGGTGATAGAAATGGCAAATGAAGAACTGAACAGACGGGTATATGTAAGACAGCTGGAAGAATACTTTCATTTTGAACAGCTGACAGGATCCGATAGTTCGCTGGACCGCTGGATCATCGCCCCGGATGTCAACCGTCCGGGTCTGGAACTGTCCGGCTATCTGGAGTCCAACGACTTGAAGCGTGTCGTCGTCCTGGGAACGAAAGAATATGAATACATGACCAAACTGGATCCGGAGACCCAGAAACAGCGTTTCGAGATCATTACCGATTCCTATACGCCATGTATCATCATTTCGGATGGTTTCGAACCTCTGGATTCTCTGATCTGGCTGGCCAACGACAAGAATTTCCCGGTCTTCCGTTACGAAGGAAAAACCTATCAGCTGATGGTCGATCTGGTTTCTTATCTTTCGGAACAGCTGGCTGCCACGGATACGCTCCATGGAGTCATGATGAACATCTATGGAAGAGGCGTGATGATCACAGGGAAGTCCGGGATAGGTAAATCCGAACTTGCGTTGGATCTGATCAACCGGGGACATATGCTGGTCGCAGACGACTGCATCGAAGTGACCAGAGTCCATACCAGCATCATCTGTCAGGCACCGAAGATGCTGAAAAGGATGCTGGAGATCCGAGGCCTTGGCATCGTGGATGTGACCCGGATGTTTGGCGCGAATGCTTTCCTGAACCGCTGCAATCTGGATTTCGTGATCAATCTGGTCAAGCAGGATGAAAAGATCGAAATGGATCGTCTCAATCCGATCAACCGCACACAGGATGTCTTGGGATTAGAAAAGCCGATGCTGGTGATTCCGATCACTGAAGGCAAGTCTCTGTCTGTCATTATCGAAGCAGCCGTCTCCAATTATCTTTTAAAGAAACTTGGTTTTGATTCCAATGAAGAATTCAAACAGGAATACCGCGAATCGCTGATACGCAAAGGAGAAGAGAATGATGATTAGTTTCTTTCCTGATTCTCAGACATTTGTCGCTTTCCGTATCGGTTCGATCGCTTTGGATGTACGCTGGTATGCCGTTCTGATCCTGATCGGCGCAGCAATCGCATATGTCGTTTCGAAACGTTTCGCAAAAGAAAGCAGATACATCGATATGTCTTATTTCGATGATCTGTTTATCTATACGCTATGGGTCGGCATCATGGGTGCCAGACTGTGGTTCTGTGTTTTCTATAATTTTTCTTACTATATGGCGCATCCTCTTGATATGATACGTATCTGGGATGGCGGCCTGGCGATCCAGGGAGGACTGGTCTTCGGCGCTTTGTTTGCGCACTGGTTCATAACCCGGAAGCATTATCCTTTCATGAAGTTCCTGGATATCCTGCTGCCGAATGTGCTGATCGGGCAAGCCATCGGACGCTGGGGGAATTTCGTCAATCAGGAATGTCATGGCGGAGAAGTTGCAGAGAGTTATTTCGATGGGGTCCTATCTTTCCTGAAAGAAGGAATGTATATCAACGGACATTACTATGAGCCGCTGTTCTTCTATGAATCGATGCTCTGTTTCATCGGCTGGATCCTGATCGTCTTTATCTTGCGCAAGTACCAGAATAAGCGCGGAGATCTGGCGTATGCCTATCTGATGTGGTACGGGGTAGGGCGTTTCTTTATCGAAGCGAGAAGAACGGATTCGCTTTATATCGGCAAGCTTAAGATGGCGCAGCTGACGTCCCTGGCATTCATCATAATCGGCATACTGGGATACCTTGGATTACTGGACAAATGGTTCAAGAAAAAGAAACCGACGGTCCTTTTTGACTTCGATGGCACGCTGATGGATACCCGCGAAAGCATCTTTGAAGCGTTCAAAGCATTGTTTGAGAAATATTCTGATCTGTCCAAATTCACTCCGGAAGTGAAACAGGAAGTCATCGGTCCTGCGTTAAAAGATGTATTCCCGAAGTATTTTCCGGGAATCGATTATGATACTTTGTATGCGGATTACCGGAAACGTCAGCTGGAAGTCCGGCCGACGACGACCCATATGATGCCGCATGCCGAAGATGTATTGAAATATCTCCATGAGAATGGCTATAAGGTTGGGATCATTTCGACTCGGACCAATGAAGGAATACGGGAATTGCTGCAGATGTTCGATGCGGAACAGTACATCGATGATATCTGCGGTTTGCGTGATGTGGAGCATCTCAAACCGGATCCGGAGGGGATTTTCAAGCTCATCAACAGCAATTCTTGGAACAAGGATTGCGTCATGGTAGGGGATTCCGTGATGGATATCAACTGCGGTCTGAATTACGGAGCATACACGGTCGCGTATCTTTCCGATCCGGAACGGAGCCAGGAACTATCCTCGCTGGCGAACGAAACGATCACGGATCTTGAAGAGCTGATTCCGATTCTGGAAAAAGACATCAGTTTCACATACGATAAGCGATGAATACAGGATCCCGTTATCTGATGATAAAGACAGATAAGGGGATCTTTTTGTATGAATCTTTGTTTTTCTCTTTCATTATCATGATATTCAAGTATAATAGGAAACAGAAAACAGGAGGTTGTTTTTATGGTAACGGTATTGGATCACCCGCTGATCACCCACAAGCTGGCAATCATGCGTAATGAAGAAACAGGGCACAAAGATTTTAGGGAAAACCTGAACGAGATCGCTTCCCTGATGGCCTATGAAGTATGCAGGGATCTTCCTTTAAGAGATCTGCATATCACGACGCCGATGGGACCTTGCGACACGAAAGAACTGGATACGGAAGTGATCCTGGTTCCGATCCTGCGTGCAGGCATGGGTCTGGTGGATGGCATCATGGATCTGATTCCTACGGCAAAGGTAGGTTTCATCGGCTTGTACAGAGACGAAGAAACATTGGAGCCGGTGGAATATTTCGCGAAATTCCCGAAAGAACTGCAGGATGGCGTCGTGCTTGTGCTGGATCCGATGCTGGCAACAGGCGGCAGCGCAGTCGCAGCTGTCGATATGATCAAGAAAAGAGGGGCCAAGAATATCCGCATGGTCTGTCTGGTTGGAGCTCCCGAGGGCGTCAAAGCGTTCACGGAAGCGCATCCGGATGTGGATCTGTATCTGGCGGCTCTGGATGATCATCTCAATGACATCGGCTATATCGTTCCCGGTCTGGGTGATGCGGGAGACAGGATCTACGGTACCAAGTAATATATAAAACAGAAACCTCTGATTCATCTTGTGATTCAGAGGTTTTTTGAAGCTACAGATTTGTTTGAATGAATCGATAATGTTTCAGTTTCCTTCGTATGCTTTGAGAAGGATCTCTTTCATATCTTCTACCAGCGGGACTCTCGGGTTGGCCGGAGAGCACTGATCTTCATATGCTGCGACGGCGATCTCATCGAGATGTTCCTGCAGTTCTTCTTTTGTGATGCCCATAGCTTTCAGATTCGGATCCAGTCCGCATTCCTTGCACAGATCGATCACAGCCTGTGCGAGAGATTCGACGCCTTGTTTCGGGGTCTCAGCCTTTAATCCCAAGAGATTGGCGATCTCCTGATACTTTTCATCGGCGCAGTAGTGGTTGTATTTCGGCCATACGGATAATTTGCTTGGAACCTGGCCATTGTATCGGATCACATGCGGAAGCATGACTGCGCAGGTGTAGCCATGAACGGTATGGAACTGGGCACCGATCTTGTGTGCCAGGGAATGGGTCATTCCCAGGAAAGCGTTTGCGAAGGCCATGCCCGCGATGGTTGCCGCATTGTGCATCTTTTCTCTGGCAAGCAGATCGTTCTTTCCGTCTTTGACGGCTCTAGGAAGATACTGGAAGACCAGCTGTATCGCTTTCAGGCATAAGCCATCGGTATAGTCGTTGGCCATGACGGATACATAGGCTTCGATCGCATGCGTCAGGACATCCAGACCGGTCATCGCGGTGGCTTTGGCCGGAAGGTTGGTCGTGAATTCCGGGTCGATGATGGCGATCGTCGGGGTCAGGGAATAGTCGGTCAAAGGATATTTCTTGTTGTTTGCTTTATCGGAGATGACGGCGAATGGCGTGACTTCCGATCCTGTGCCTGAAGTGGTAGGGATGCAGATCAGCCTTGATTTACGGCCAAGTTCCGGGTATTTGAAGGCACGTTTACGGATATCCATGAACTTCTGCTTCAGGTCATCGAAATTCACTTCAGGATGCTCGTAAAAGAGCCACATGCCCTTGGCCGCATCCATGACGGAACCTCCGCCCAAGGCAATGATCGCATCCGGCTTGAAGATATCCATCATTCTCGCACCCTTGGTGACCGTCGTGATATCCGGATCCGGTTCGACATCGCAGAACAGCTGGATCTGCACCTTGTTCCGTCTGAGATTCAACTGTTCGGTGATTTTCGAAAGATAACCCAGTTCGACCATGGAAGTATCCGTGACCAGGAACACTTTATTCAGATCCTTGCAGGATTGCAGATATTGAATGGAATTTCTTTCGAAATAGATCTTCTGAGGGACTTTAAACCACTGCACCGTATTTCTCCTTTTACCTACTTTTTTGATATTCAGCAGATTCACTGCCGAAACATTTCCTCCGATCGAGTTATGGCCATAGGAACCGCATCCCAAGGTCAGAGAAGGAAGGAACGAGTTGTAGACATTACCGATACCGCCAAAAGTAGATGGCGAGTTCCAGATGATACGCATCGCCAGGATGCGATCCCCATAAGCATCCGCCAGTTCCTGGGTCTTGCAATGAATGGCAGCGCTATGTCCGAGGCCATTGAACTTGACGATCCGATCTGCCTGATCAAAGCCTTCGTTTTCATCTTTACACTTATAGAACGCCAGAACAGGAGACAGCTTTTCTCTTGACATCGGTTCTTTCAGACCGATCTGCCTGCATTTCACGCCCAGGATCACTGTATCTTCCGGAATCGAGATCCCTGCCTGTTCCGCGATCCATTTCGCGGACTTTCCGGCAATGACCGGCTTCAGTACGGCATTCTCGACGCCTTCTTCGTTCTCGCTGTAACCGAACATGTATTTGGAAAGTTTCTTTTTATCCTCATTATTTAAGAAATGAACCTTAAAAGTTTTAAACATCCGTATCGCTTCTTCATAGATCTCCTCATCGATGATGACCGCCTGCTCGCTGGCACAGATCATACCATTATCGAATGATTTGGATAATACGATATCATTGACAGCCTGCGTGATATCGCAGGATTTATGCATATAGGCAGGGACATTGCCTGCGCCGACGCCCATGGCAGGCTTGCCGCAGCTGTAAGCGGCTTTGACCATCGCGTTGCCCCCGGTAGCCAGGATCGTCGCGACACCCGGATGATTCATCAGCGTTGTCGTCGCATCCATCGAAGGATGTTCGATCCACTGGATGCAGTTGGCAGGCGCGCCGGCCGCTTCTGCCGCTTCCTTCATGACGATCGCCGCCTGTTTCGAAGAATTCTGCGCTCCCGGATGGAAAGCGAAAATGATCGGATTCCTGGTCTTCAGACAGATCAGCGACTTAAAGATGACTGTCGAAGTCGGATTGGTCACGGGAGTGATGCCGCAGATCACGCCGACCGGTTCCGCAATCTCCGTGATTCCTGTGACCGGATCATCGGATATGACGCCTACGGTCTTCAGGTGACGCATATTGTTGACGACATATTCGCAAGCGAACAGGTTTTTGGTTGCCTTATCTTCAAAGACGCCGCGTCCCGTTTCATCGATTGCTGCTTTCGCCAGGACACCGTGATTGTCAAGTCCGGCAACGGAGCATTTCGCTACGATATAATCGATCTTCTCCTGATCATAATCTCCAAATTCCTCCAAAGCGATTGCAGCTTTGCGGACAAGCAGATCGATCTCTCTGACGACCTGATCGTGTTCGTTCATTTCTTTCATAACTGTTACCTCACATATGTCACTATTATATAGTGAAAAAATTCACAAGTAAATAGTTTTTTTCAGAAACATGATTTTGATAATAGGAACAGATGTGCTAGAATAGAACTGTTATCGATGATGAGAGATAGAGCGGTTTCGATCATTGAAAGAGAACTGATGGCTGGTGCGAATCAGGAATGATGCTGCTGCGGATGGATCTTGAATCTTCCTGTCGATAGGTAGGCAGGAACGTTGACTGCGTTAAAGTAATGAAGTTACAAATAAAGGTGGTAACGCGTCTTCGGACGCCCTTTGGATCACCTTTTTTATTTTAGGAGGATACTATGGAAAACAGAGGCAAGTATTACATCACGACGGCGATCGCCTACGCCAGCGGAAAACCGCATATCGGCAATACGTATGAGATCATCATGGCCGACAGCATCGCGAGATACAAGAAGATGCTGGGTTATGACGTCTATTTTCAGACCGGTACCGATGAGCACGGTCTGAAGATCGAAGAGAAAGCCAATGCGGCAGGCGTGACCCCGAAAGAGTTTGTCGATCTGCAGGCAGGGGAAATCAAGAGGATCTTCGATCTGATGAATACTTCCTATGACCGTTTCATCCGTACCACGGATGAGGATCATGAAAGACAGGTCAAGAAGATCTTCAAGAAGCTTTATGATCAGGGCGATATCTATAAGAGCGAATACGAAGGCTGGTACTGCACGCCTTGCGAATCCTTCTGGACGGATTCCCAGCTGATCGATGGCAAGTGTCCGGACTGCGGAAGAGACGTACATAAGGAAAAAGAAGAGTCTTATTTCTTTAAACTGAGCAAATATCAGAAACAGCTGGAAAAATATATCGAAGAACACGATGAATTCATCCAGCCGGAATCAAGAAAGAACGAGATGATCAACAACTTCCTGAAACCGGGTCTGCAGGATCTCTGTGTTTCAAGGACTTCCTTCTCATGGGGCATTCCGGTCGATTTCGATCCGAAGCATGTCGTCTATGTCTGGATCGATGCTTTAAGCAATTACATTACCGGATTGGGTTACGATGTGGATGGAAACCATGGAGAACTGTATCAGAAATACTGGCCGGCAGATCTGCATCTGATCGGAAAGGATATCATCCGTTTCCATACCATCTACTGGCCGATCATGCTGATGGCGCTGGATGTGCCGCTGCCGAAACAGGTCTTCGGACATCCGTGGATGCTGGTAGGGGAAGACAAGATCTCCAAGTCCAGAGGCAATGCGATCTATGCGGACGACTTGGTTCATTTCTTCGGCGTGGATGCGGTCCGTTACTATGTGCTGCATGAGATGCCGTTCGCCCAGGATGGCACGATCACCTGGGAACTGATGATCGAGAGGATCAATTCCGATCTGGCCAATGTGTTCGGCAACCTGGTTAACCGGACGATCGCCATGACCAACAAGTATTTTGATGGCGTGCTGAAGAAAGAATTTGTCGAAGAAGAGATCGACAAGGAATTCAAGCAGCAGGTTCTCAATACTGTCAGGATCGTGGAAGAAAAGATGGAGAAACTCAGAGTCGGAGATTCGCTGGAAGTGATCATGGAACTGTATCGCCGCTGCAACAAGTATATCGACGAAACCGAACCATGGGTCTTAGCGAAAGATGAAAACAGCAAAGCCCGCCTGAATACCGTCTTATACAACCTTCTGGAAGGGATCCGTATCGGAACGGTCCTGCTGGCACCATTCATGCCGGAGACTGCAGAAAAAGTCTTTGCGCAGCTGAATACGCAAGCGACATCATATGATACCTTGCAGGAATTCGATGCATTCGAATGCAACAGAGTCACGGAAGAACCGACCGTACTGTTTGCCCGCCTGGATCCGATCAAGACCATGGAAGAAGTCCATGCCTATCTGGATCGGGATGTCCCGAAAGTCGAACACAAAACGGAGATCGCATTCGAAGACTTCGACAAAGTCGAAATGGCCGTAGGCAAAGTGCTGGAATGCACGAAACATCCGGATGCGGACAAGATCCTGGTTTTCCAGGTCGATTTCGGATATGAAAAGCGTCAGATCCTTTCCGGTGTGGCTCAATACTACAAGCCGGAGGATCTTGTCGGAAAGAAAGTCATTGCCGTCATGAACCTGAAACCGAGAAAGATCCGGGGCTTGGATTCCAACGGCATGCTGCTGTCAGCAGTCAAAGAAGAAAACGGCAAAGAAAAACTGGAACTGCTGACATCCGAGATGGAAATCGGTTCCGTCATCTGCTGATCATTCATTAGAAACGCTATCTTCGGATAGCGTTTTATGTTTTATCGTTCATAAACAGGATTCATTCCATCAGTTTCGCTGTCATCATAAATATTCCTATTGTATAATAGATTCATGAGAAAACTGTTAGCCATAGCATTATGTAAGATAGCCAAAAAGATCGGTGGATATTTTCATCGCGGATCTTCATTGCCCGGCAAGATCGCTTTAAAGATCTGTCCCGATATCCTGAATCGTATCCGTCTGCCGGAGAATATCATTGCCGTAACCGGTTCCAATGGCAAGACTTCGACCGTAGAAATGATCTATCATGTCCTGACGGATGCAGGTTACCGTGTCGCCAGCAATCGCGAGGGTTCCAACCAGATCGAAGGCGTCACGACTCTGATCATCGATCACTGCAATCTGCGCGGAAGGTTCCGTGCGGATATCCTGCTTCTGGAAGTCGATGAACGTTATGCCAAACATGTCTTCCGTTATATCGTTCCGAAATACTATGTGATCAATAATCTTTTCCGTGATCAGCTGACCAGGAACGGTTCTCCGGAATTCATTCTGGAAGAGATCAAGCGTTCGATCAGAGATGATTCTACGCTGATCCTGAATGCGGATGATCCGCTGGTTGCTTCATTGGGCCGTCTTTATGAAAATAAAGTCTATTATTTCGGTGTCAATGAAAACCAGTATGTCGAAGAGGAAGCGACAGGACGTTATGATGACGGCCACTACTGTCCGTTGTGCAAGTCCAAGATGATCTATGAATACCGCCAGTTTGCGCATATCGGCAAATACAAGTGTCTGGGCTGCGGTTTTGAGCGTCCGGAACCGGATTTCTATATCAGCGATATCGATCTGCAGAGCGGCCGTATGACGATCAACGGTGAATATCATCTGGATCTGGCGTATCATACGATCTTCAATGCCTACAATATCCTGGCTGCTTTCAGTATCGGCAGACTGCTGGATGTCCATGTGGATTCGCTGATCGACACCTTGAATGAATTCCTGATTCATAACGGCCGTATCAAACGCTTCAAGATCGGTTCGAAAACAGGAACACTGCTGATCTCGAAACATGAGAATTCCGTTTCTTACAACCGGAATCTTGCTTATATCACAAACTATGGCAAGGACGTCACATTGCTGCTGATCGTGGAAGATATCTCCAGGAAATACTTCACTTCCGATACTTCCTGGTTATGGGATATCGACTTTGAAATGCTGAATGCCGACAATATCAAGATGGTCATCGTAGCAGGGCAGTATCTCAATGATCTCGCGGTCCGTCTGGAGAATGCGGGAGTGGATATGCGCAAGATCGTATTACGCAAAAATGTCGACAGCGCGATCGCCTATCTGCGCTATGAAGGGATCGGCGAATCCTTTGCGATGACTTGTTTCTCTGATGAAGCGAAACTGCTGAAAGAAGTGGAGAGTTACGAATGAAGATCTTACATTTATTTCCTGATCTGATGAATCTTTACGGTGATTATGGCAATATCACGATTTTAGTCAGACATCTGAAAGATCTCGGCGTTCCGGTCACTGTCGATCAGAGAGATATTGATGATCTGATTGATTTTCCTGCTTATGATCTTGTGTATATGGGCCCGGGTACGGAAAAGAATCAGCTGGTCGCATTGAAGGAACTAAAGAACTACGAGTATCAGCTGAATGAATATATCAATGACAACAAGCTCCTGCTGCTGACGGGCAATGCCATGGAACTTTTAGGCGAAAGGATCGATGAGGAGCCTGCGTTGAATCTTGTGGACTTCTATACGGAGATCACGGATAAACGTTATACAGGCGATGTAATCGTTCGTAATGACACGTTGGGCGAGGTCGTCGGTTTCATCAACAAGTCTTCTTTGATCCATGGCGGAGAAAAAGAGAAGCTTTTCACCTATGTCTTCAAAGACAGCAATCTCACAGACAACAGCTATGAAGGATATCACTTCAAGAACGTCTATGGGACACATATCATCGGACCGGTCCTGGTCAAGAATCCTTCGTTCCTGAATCTGATCGTCCGTTCCCTGGCAAGAAGCCAGTATCGAAGCATCGAGTATCCTTATGAAGCTGCCGCTTACGAAGTGACGCTGAATGCTTTAAAGAAAAGGAAATGATCCTGGGACAGACCTTTCAGTTTCCTTTTGAAATCACGCTGATCAAATGGCTGCAGCAGTTTCTGTCGAACTATCCATTTCTGATCAGGCTGCTATCGATACTTACCGACCTCGGTGATGCAACCGTTCCGGCTGTTTTCATCGGGTTTTTATATTGGGGATACGACAAGAAGTCCGGCATTACGATGGCGATGCAGGCGCTGTGTTCCACGACAGCGAATGGGATGATCAAGAATCTAGTCATGCGCAGACGCCCTTATTTTGACAACGAAAGCATAGAATGTCTCAAGGCTGTCGATGACAGGTACGACATTTACGATATCGCCGGGCAAGGTTTTTCTTTCCCCAGCGGCCACGCGACAAACAGCGGCTCGTTTCTGACTTCGCTGTATCTTTTCTATCGGAATCGGAAGATACTGTTCTATGGTTCCATCATTGTGTTTCTGGTCTGCCTGTCCCGTATCGTTTTGGGCGTACATTATCCTACCGACGTGCTCGCAGGCTTGCTTCTGGGAATCGCAGTCAGCGCTTTTCTTTCCTATGCCATGGATCATTTCCATAAAACAAAAATATACCTGTGCATCCTTCTGATCGGCATGGTTGGGTTCTTCTTCTGTCATTCCAATGATT
>JAFYHQ010000045.1 GCA_017539105.1 Erysipelotrichaceae bacterium | reverse complement strand
CGGTCATGTCGGAAGAGGACCATGTGACGTTCCTGTTTGTGGCATCCTCAGGAAGCACGGTAGCCTGCAGGGTCTCGGATCCAAGGATCGTCAGCTCGAGTTCCGTCTTGTTCAGGGTGACGGATTCGACGAGAATGTCGGCAAATCGCCAGTTCGCGGTGTATTCCCTGTCTCCGGTGGACCCCGATGGGATCGTCACGTCCTTCGTAGGTTCATCGAGATCCGTTCCCGTCCAGCCCAGGAAGACGTATCCCTGTTTTGACGGTTCGTTCAGGACGATGGCCGGTGATTCCACAGTATAGGAGGAAGGATTGTCTTCCTCAAGAACGCCTCCGTCCAGATCGTAGCTGATCGAATACAGGATCGGCGAGGCGGATACGGACATCGCCACGTTGCCTGCAGGCATCGCAAAGGAAGCCGTGCTGAAGTCTCCGGAATAGACGATGTTCTCGTAGCCTTCAAGAAGGACGGCGGACAGCGATACCTGCTGCTCGTATTTGTAGGTCCCCGCCCCGGATGCGGAAGAGATGCCTCTTCCCTTCTCCAGAGTCAGTACGTAGGAGTTTCTGGTGTAGTAGTAGTCCAGGACGGCCGTTCCGTCCGCGCTGATCTCGAGGCTTTCCTGTTCAGGAGAACGGAAGCCTTCGTAGCTTCTGACTTCAGGAGTGACCGTTGAATCCGTCTGGCCGTAGAGGGTCTGGCTCTCTTTCAGCGAATCCGGATAGTTTCCGGAAAGGTCTTCCCGCCAGTGGTTGACGGTGTAAGGCGTATCATCGTTTGCGGCCCAGTTCGCATAGAAAGTGAATGTTTCATGGTCTTGAACGAATTCATTTAATGAGATCTCTTGCTCATCCTGATAGATTACGTCATTACATGACCAACCTGTAAAACGATATCCCTGACGGGTAAATTGATTCTTGCTTAATGCTTGCGGAACGCCATACAGGAACAGCTGATCTTCCATTTCTCCTGTTCCGTCATTTGCATCAAAATGGATCGTATAATCTGTCGGACATAGTTTTGGATAAATGACTTCCCCACATATTTCGCAAACTACATCTTCCATGTAGTTTGGTTCTCCGGAATACTTATGCATATGAAAACTGGTTCCGACGCATTCAAGGTCTAAGTTCTCAAAAGCATCATTGATCGGATTTTTAACAATGAAGTCGATTGGAACATCAACACAATCATTGTTTGCAGTTACGAATGTTAAAGCAAGTAGTTCCGTGTCTTCCGTCAATCCTCCATCCATATCGATATAAGAGAACTTAACCTGACCATTTTCATTTTTAATATTGTACGTAATGGAACCGCAACTGCATATCTTTTCCACTTTTGAACATGTTACTTTTGTATTATCAAAACTGACGATAAAATCTGCAGCAGCCAGGTTGGTTTCTCCCGGGACATAGAATCGGACAATGACATCCCTGTTTTCATCCAATTCATTGGAAGTGGTGATTTTCAGTTTATCATCAATGATTCCCTGCTCACGCAAAGCAATGATGGATGTTACACTGCTCCCATTAATAAGGTTCAGTGCCGAATCATAGACGCTTTCACTCGTGAAAGAAACGCTTGTCTGCCCGTTTTCATCCGCAACAGATTTGAATTCAACACTCATGATCGGATTGATCGAACCATCGATGCCATTCAGGCAGATATAAGAGACTTCTATATATCCGTCTCTGGCATTGATGTCATATAGAGCCCCATTGGCTTCCAGCATCGCAGAACCTAGTGTCAGTTCCTGATACTCCAGTTTTTCACTGTCGTATGCGATGATGAAATCTGCAGCAGCCATATTGTATGCATTATTGGTCCACAGATTCAAACTGAACACATCGTTCTCGTAAGCAGAAATACCTGTGGTAGAAGACAGACTCATCGTATTGATAACAGTCGGTCTTTCGTTGATCATGATTATGTAGCTGGTTCCATTCAGCGAAACCGGGTTCAGGTTCTGATCATAGACATCACCTATCGCGATATTGACAGTAGTTTCTCCCGGTGTCGCATCCTGTTTGATTCTGAAACCAACCACGATAAGAGATCCGCTTCCCGAAAGTGAATTCGTAAAAATCGAACTGGTATTGATTTGACCTACCGTATTGGTATTAATATCGGTCAGATGTTCAGAAGAAGCCAAAATACCCGTTTCATCACAGGATACCAGCGTCAATACATCGGAATCATAATATACATTCAGATCCAATCCTCCGATATGATTGAAATCATTGGCATCTATATAAGTATAAACCGTATTGCCGGGATAACCGCTTCCATCTGAAGCCGATACGCTTGGTCCGTCTGCCGATACATAAGCGGTATCAGCAAACACCAGCATCACCGATAGCAATAGTATCAATAGTTTTTTCATAGCCATCAGATAACAAGACTTGTGATCTTTCCGCTCACATATTTCAGAATAAGCAAAGCTTCGGTAGAAGACAGTTCGCCATCTTTGTTGAGATCTGCTCTGGTGAATTCATCCTCTGTCAGGTTCAGCAAGTCGTTGACTGCCTGAATGATCATCAATGCGTCTTTATTTGTGATCTTGCCATCACCATCGACATCGCCCAGCTGATCATTGCCTATCGCTTCCTTCACAAGAATGTTGTATGGATTCTCGGCAGTTCTGGAATAAGTATAAGATACGCCATCAAACGCTTCGATATAGTAATCGATGCCCGCGGTAGTGACATAGGAACTAGGAATCGTTCCATAGTATTTGTCGTTATTCTTTGTCATCTCGACAGAATGCCATTCTTCCGTTTCAGTGATACGATAATACAGTTTCGCTCTTTGTACTCCGATATTATCTATGATCGTAGCACTGATGACCAGATTCGATCCTGTATATGCTGTATAAACAGGAGAATGATAGATGTTCGGAGCCATCGTATCCTTTGATCTGATGACGATCTTTCCTGATGGTGTCGATTCACTCAAGTCAGACATGACAACTGTGAAATTATAATAGTAGACTTGACCAGGTTCGACTGTGTCATCGAAGAATTCTTCTTCGCCAACCGGTATGACAACGGAATTCAATCTTGTGTAGAAACCGTCTTCACTGTAGGAACGGTAAACATTGTAACCGATCAGCGTGTCGAAGTCGTCCTGTTCCCAAGTAAGCTGAATGCCCGTATCCATTGCTTCGCCATGCATCGTCATCGACAAAGCATTAGACATATCAATATTGAATGTAAATCTTCCCCAATCTTTGAAAAACTGAAGATGCTGTTCATCACCAGAATAAGCATTGCTGATAGACAGATACTGTGCACCTGATTCGATTCTTGTATTGATCGTGGCATTGCCTTCCCATCTGGTATCGGACACCCATTCGCCAGTGATCTGATAATCGGCATATGGGTATGTTGAGCCAAAGCGGAAATCGAGATCAACTTCCCGATCCATCGGACGGTTGAATTCGGTAAAGAAAGTCACAGATTCATTTCCTACAGTATCGACGACTTCGCCTTCTGAATTCATGACACCGGCATTGACGACGAATGGCCATACATCAGATGGAGCTTCCGTAAGCCAAGGGTCAGGATTAAGATTGGTTAAAGTCTGATAGTCATTGAAGTCAACAATCTGCTTATTAATCAATATCTCATTAGTTGTACCCCAATAGTTATAGGCAATTGAAAGTTCGTTATATGTTGAACTTGATGGTCCTTGAATCCTTAACCAATAATTCTCTGGTATATCTACAGAAAAATTATTTATTATAGCATTGTTATAGAAATAAGAATTGACTCCATGTTTGGCAAAGAAATCGATCTTATCTAAAATTAATTCTTCAGTCCAATAAAAACGTTGCACTTCTTCATTTATAAATGTTTCAACTGTTTCGATTTCTTCGGTTAACAATTCTTCGTTCCAGATTGATGGCAAATCTTCTTCTGGTTCAGGATTACTATTATTCATATATGAAAAAGTGAATGAAATCTCTTCGTTACCATTTGAAAATAAAGTCATCAAAGCATCATTGGGAATATTTAAAGTATATGCTTTGTTGATTTCGAAACCATTTGCTTTACTTATAATAAACTTATTCAAAGTGATTGATTTATTAATCCCTACCTGATTGCCGTTTTCGTCAATCATACTAATATAAGCGTAATTATTTCCTTTAATCAACGCTTCATTAAATTCAACTACTAAAACTTGATCCGATAGAGTATCATCAGTTATGTTAGTTCTATTTACTTCTAAACTATCATAATTAGGCTGCAAACCAAAGTGTATTTTTTTAGGTACAAAACTGTTCGCTGTTGAAAAGTCAGCTAACTGTCCACCGGAATTTACACCCATGCCATACAATGTACCATCTTCAGTTTGAATATAAGTAGTTGTGTTATTCGAAAAGACATTGACGGCGTTTTCAATACTCTCAACTCTTACATATTCATTATTAGTACTAATAACATCTTCTCCTAGACCAAGAATCCCATCGGTGCGATTGTATCTGCATCTAACAAATAATTCACCATTCTGTATATAATATCCTAAATTACCGTTATTTAATACTATTTGTTTATCACTATATTTTTCGTCACATCGATCAATATCTAAATAACTATTAACATAATTAAGACTATCAGAAGTAACATAATATAATGAGTCGCTTTTGATTATTGCTTTCACTCCTGTTTCGAATAAATAAGGTGTATTGTACATATAATAACCACCTGTAACATACAAATTTTCATTTTCAGTTAAGAAAAAAGCTAAATCATTATTAACCTTGATATCAATAACATTTGAAATATTACTCTGAATTGGAAAAGGTGAATTAGTATATGAATCATTGCCATATGTGCCATGATAGTTATTACCTGCCCATGCCCAAGCCGTTCTATCGCTTCTTATTGCAAATACCGGATTTGTATAATAAGGATTGCTCTCAAGCATAATTACATCGTCAAAAAATTGTGAAAAATTACAATTAAACTGATTATACTCGCTATTTATTTGCTTATCAGACTTATAAACGATTCCAGAATCATCTAGGATATAAAGATTATGGTCGTTTATAACAAAATCCACTATATAATAATTTGCTATGACTTTTTTGGCGATTTAATCGATGTTCCCCATGTCCATAATTCGCCATTATTAAGTAATGCATAAACATAATAATCAGAATTTTCACCAAATGACTCCATTTTTATTGTTTTTGCAGTATCTTGATAATCCGAGATGCTGATAATTACATCACTCTCTAAACGAGTATAGTCTGATATAACTTTAAGCTTTGCGGTACCATTTTGTAATTTGACGAGTTGTCCGTTATTATCAACATAAGCGATTTCTGGATTAGAACTCTCCCATATAAGACCCTCGGTATAATCATGTGGATAAATGGTTGGGTAAAAATCAAATCCATCTTCTTTTTCTAAGTTTGTACAATATATATTGTCTTTGTAATATAAATCAGTAATATTTTGGGTAACTGTAATTTCAACATCACCATGTATTTCTTCATCGGCATTACTGACAACGCTGATAATTGCAGTACCAGGATTAATAGCTGTAATGATTCCGTTTTTATCAATTTTGCAAACATCTTCATTATTGCTAACATATCGAATGGATTTTTTTGTTGTATTTTCAGGCAGTAATGTATAATGTATTTTCAACTTTTCTCCAACATTTAATTTGCTCCGCTCGATCGTTGCTGAAATAGTTGATAATGGAACAGTATCGATGACATTTACGTTTAAAACGCTATATACTCCTCTATCAGAAGAGTATACATACACTTCGGTATTACCATTACTCCGGGGGGTGATTAAACCAGAAGCATCAACGTTGATTACTGTTTCATCTTTTGATTCATAAATGAGATTTTGGTCAGTTTCTGGATATGGATTCGTAACAATCTGATATAGAGTATCAACATCAATATCAATATTATCTTCTGCCAACCCTATTTCTGTTATATATATTTCACCTGGTATTTCGATTAAGAATGAGCGATATTGAGCGCCATCATAGTAATTGTATGGACTACAATAATTTACTGCATTACCATTTAAATATTGTTCTTTTTTATAAAACGTTTCGTAATAACCATATTCACAGCAATCCCCGATAGCACAGGTAATATACATTCCTTCAGATAAATCAACTTCATTAATTAATTTATTATGAATCTCACGTGCATCGTTATTCAACTCAATTACATTTCCATTAATATCTTGTGCTTTACCATTTTTATCTATGAAAATATATCTGTAATACAAGTATTCATTTTGATATCGCAAATAATTGTTTTTTACATAATTATATTCTGTTTCAGACTCAAACGAAACAATATGAGCATCGAAACTTTGAAGAAGTTGATCAAGATTATTAAAAGCATTTCCTTCCTTAAGTTGCATACCGATTTTGGCAATTGCATATGTTGTTCCTGTTTCTTCATTTCGAATAATATTATCAATAGCGATATTATCAAAAATAATTAGATTATTCACGGTTGTTAGTTTAGAAACACCGCCGCCATCATTAACTAGGTAGTTATTATTTCCATAAAACAAACAACGGGAATAACTTGAATCATCTTGATCAGTAAAGAAATAAATACATGAATCAATAAAGGAACAGTTTTCATAATAACCGCGTAGTACCGCACAATACTGCGCATCATGAGAACCTAATTTATAAAATGAAGAATTAGTTATAATATTATTGCAGTTTATATAAACACCATTTATATGTGTTCGAACTATCCCGTTATTTATTTCTTTTATATACACATAGTCTTTATAATTTTGATTGAAATTACAGTTATCTATAGTATTAACAAAAGAATTCTCTGTGTAAGCACGTAAGTATGGGTTCGTCACATCACAATAATTGAGATTCGCATTCCCAAAAATCTGAACGCCATATTTTCCGAACAATTCGCTAGGAAATATTCTTATATGGTTTTCTTGTGTTCCGTTGAAATTTATAGTTCCGTCAACTTTTAGAAAAACAATCGCCGTATCTGCATATGTATCTTCAGGATCATTTGCCCAGAATTGTATCTGTGTGCCAGGTTCAACATTTACCGTAACTCCTTCAGGAATATAAACGGAATTGCTTAATATATAGTAATTATCTGCTGTCCACGTCATGTCTTCATTAATGACAGATGGTAAAATATACCCATTTCTTATAGCAAGGGTAATAGTTGGAGGATTGTTTCCGTAAATGTTATATAATGTGTGGTCGTATTCATTTAATGCGTTTTTAGCAGTTACTTGAACATTGATGGTAATCAACATATCGTTTGGACAATTATCAGCAACCTTTACATAGAATGGGTGATCCCAGCCAACCCATAAATCACCATCATATACTTTTCCGGCGTCCTGTGATGAATAAGTACCAACATCGCCATAATTGATACTCGCAGAATAACCATATTGCCCATTTAGAGATGTTGCAAAAGTAACATATGGGTTAGGAATTCCTGTTGGAGAATAAGCAGAAATCGTTATATTTGTATCTTTTGCCATGCCCCATCTGTTCCATACTTCAAAACCTAAAGCTATTATCTCTCCGGAATCCACAACGCCATCGCTGTTATTCTTGGTACTGAAACTTTCCGTATCAAACAAAGTATAATCACGAAGATACACTTCCGGAGTAGGAGTTTTTGTCAGCGAATAATAGGCATTAGCAATCATTGGTTTGTTATGATATAGAGTATGTAATGAAGGATTATAACAAACCGCATTCAACTCACTGGTTGAGGAAATCTGCCCATAGATAAACTTAGTTGGATATATACTTCTGTCTGAATAATTTGATCTTATCATTGCTGCCATTGCAGAGATTACCGGTGTAGCCATAGATGTGCCTGACCAATAAGCATATCTATTATTTGGAATAGTTGATAAGATATTTGACCCTGGCGCATATACTTCGTACTCTGTTTTAGAAGCAGAAATCCCGTCGAAATTTGTGAAATATGATTCAACGCCGTTGGAGTCAACCGACATAACACCTAACACATATGAAAAAGCAGCAGGGTAAGAAGGAATGACAGGCCCTGTATATCCAGATATGTATTCATTAATAACTCCATCATTGCCAGCTGCTGCTACCAGTACACAATCGGTATACGCAAACTCCAAAGCATCCTGTACAGCTATCGTGCTCGCAGAACCGCCAAAAGACATATTAATGACATCGGCCCCGTTGTTGTGAGCATAAAGGATCGCCTTAACGATATCCGATTGCAGGAAATACCCACTGGCATTTCCTGCTTTGATCGCCATGATCTTTGCATTAAAAGCAATACCGACAGTTCCGACATTGTTGTTTGCCGCGGCTATAATACCTGCCACATGCGTACCATGCCCATGATCATCCTTTGCGCTTCCCTGGCCATTAACGATATCAGCACCATAATAATCGTCAATATAGCCATTATTATCATCATCAATACCATTATCGGGAATTTCATTATGATTGATCCACATGCTGGCAAACAGATCGGCATGCGTATAATCTACGCCGGTGTCAATGACGGCAATGACCGTCCCCTCACCAGCCAAAGGAAGATGATTCATCAGCTGATACTGCCATGCGCCTTGTATACCACATGATCTTAAATACCATTGGTCATATACATAATTGTTATTGCACAAGCCTTCAATTTCTGTTAAATTATCTGATTCAATGATCGTATCCGTGGTTTCCCACACAAAGTTATACTCCACAACCAGAACATCATCGATTTCTCTCACCTTTTCCAAAACCGTCTGAATATCAGAACCGTTTCTTACAAAACCTTCATACCAGGTACCGGAAGAAATACTGAACATCTCTTCCGTCTTCTCTATTCCGGTATTTTTTAGTACCGTTTGAGCATCCTTATGACTTGGAATCTTAATCAGCAAAGTCTTGTCATCATATACGACATCTTCCATTGCTTCCGGATAAACGATATCAAAAGGTTCCTCCAGATTTCCGTCTTCATCCCTTCGATCGTCTTCAATGACATTATTTGCAGGATCAGGACCGTCTCCTGAATCCGGATCATCCTCCAGGTTGGGAAGACTATGATCAAAACCCGTCGTCAGATTGACCGGTTCCACTTCCTCGAATTCCCTGTAGTCCAGAGTTTCAAATAGTTCTTCTTCATTAACGATCTGTGTTTCTTCTTCCTGTAGGGTATCCCAATTCTTAACGACCAAGCATCCTAACGCAATCATCGAGACCAACAGACACAGAGAGACAAAAGTAATAGCTTTTTTAACGGTTCTTTTCTTCATGATGATGCTCCTTACATACGTACAAAAACTGTCTTACAAAGACAGAAATAATGATACTTAAATACTGAATAGTTAAAAATCATTTCGTCAGTATAATTCTTTATATTTCTATAAAATCTATTATTATTATAGTCTAAAAAATTGTATTTTATATTGTTTTGTCATTTTTCGATATACAAAAAAACAAAGGCATTGCCTTTGTTTGCCATAACGATAAGTGTGAAATGAACACTACCCAATCGCTTTTCTTATATTCCCCGATGCTTCTTCCAATCGTTTCAATGCTTCTTCTTGGGATAAACCAAGCAGGATCATGACGATCGCCGTCTTGCAGTGATTGCCTGTCTGCTTCAACGCATCTGCCGCTTCTTCATACGTACAGCCTGTCGCCTCCATGACGATCCTATGGCAGCGCTCCACCAGTTTCTCATTCGTCGCCTTGACATCCACCATCAGGTTGCCATAGACTTTTCCTACCTTGATCATCGTGATCGTCGAAATCATATTCAGAATGATCTTCTGGTAGGTTCCGGATTTTAACCTGGTCGAACCTGTCAGCACCTCCGGACCGGCATCCACTTCCACCTTATGATCGGAAACCTTCCCGATCGGCGTATCCTTGTTGCAGCAGACGCAGCCTGTCACACAGCCGATGCTATGAGCGTATTCCAGTCCCCCGATGACATAAGGCGTCCTTCCGCTGGCTGCAATACCGATGACCATATCCCTGTCACACAATCCGAGATTCTTCAGATCCGATACTGCCAGCTCCTTGCTGTCTTCCGCTCCTTCGACCGCCTTCACGAAAGCCATCTCTCCTCCGGCGATCAGACCCGTAAACCGATCCGAATTGTACGTAGGAACGACCTCCACCGCATCCATCAGTCCCAGCCTGCCGGAAGTACCCGCACCCATATAGATGATGCGACCGCCATGATTGTACGCATCGATCGAAGCGTTGATCAGTTCTGCGATATCTTCTCTTGCTTCCTTGATCGTCTGATAGACATTGAGATCTTCCTCGTTCATCAAAGCAACGATCTCTTTTACGCTTAGAAGATCGAGTTCTCTTGTCTTGTCATTCCTTTTCTCTGTCTGAAGTTTATCTGTTTCCATCATCTTTTCCATTCCTTGCCGTTGATATAAGTCGCCTGATTCTCAAAACGATCATCGAATACCGCCAGATCGGCATAACAGTTCTCCTTGATCAGACCCCGATCGCTGATTCCCAGCATCTTCATCGGATTGACCGTGACCGCATTGATCGCCGTGACCTCATCGATGTTCGCATCATGGATCGCAAAATCCAGGATGTGATTCAGTTTGTGGCAGGAACCTGATAAGGTATCCGTTCCCGTCAGATAAGAGACACCTTTATCGGTGACCGTAACCGAATCCTCTTTTCCTTCATAATTATAAACACCAGGTTTGAATCCTTTGATCGTGACAGAATCCGTGATCAGGATCAGCTTATCCTTGCCCTTTGTTTTTGCCAGGATATTGGCAGCGACCTTATTCACATGAATGCCATCACAGATACATTCCGCATAACAGCCGTCATGATACATCGCCGCTCCGACGACGCCAGGCTCCCGGTGATGCAGGCCCTTCATGCCATTGTAGGTATGCGTAAAGGAAGTCGCCCCATGTTCGATCGCTTCCTTGCAGATCTCGAAAGAAGCGCCGGTATGACCCAAAGCGACCTTCATCCCCTTCGATACGCAATAATCGATGACGCTATAATTCCCCTTCAGCATCTCCGGAGCGATCATGACATAGATCAGATGACCGTTGCAGGCATCATTGAATTCATCGATGACATTTTTTGTTGGAATGATCTGGTAAGAAAGGCTCTGTGCTCCTCTTTCTTTTCCGGAAGAAATGAATGGCCCTTCCTCATAGACACCCAGGATATGCGTGCCATTCCCGTTGTCGTGATCGATGAAGTCCCCGATCGTCTTTAATGATTTCAAAAGCCCTTCTTTCGGGAACGAAGAAATGGAAGCCAGGGTCGCCGTGACTCCTTCCGAAGGCAGATATTCCGTCCATTCCTTCAGCCATTTTTTCGTAGCATAATTGGAATTTCCTCCATTGTAGCCATGATTATGCACATCGCACAGGCCAGGCGTAATAATCAGGTCGCCATAGTCTTTATCCGCCTGAAACAGACCATAAGGATAAACTCCGACGATTTTATCCTTTCTGATCTCGATCTGCTTCGGCTGCAGTTTTTCTTCAAAATAGACTCTCTTACTCTGAATGATCATAACGATTGATTCCTTTCTTCTATGTCAGCAGCATGATCGTCGCGATCGTGTTGATCGCCAGATTCGCAAACGCGTGAACCAGCCAGCTTCCCGACAGGCTGTCTTCCCTTATCATGATGATCTGCAGGAAGATCCCTACCAGAAACAGTCCCGCGATTCCTAGCAGCATGATTGCCGGATGAAACCACCCATCCATGATACTTATATGATACAACGCAAAGACCAGCGCACTGAAGAGGATGCCGGCCTTTTCCATTCCCTGTTGCTTGAAGGTCTGATAGAGAAAACCCCGGAAGAAGCTCTCTTCCAGAAAGGAGTTGATCAGGATGATGTAGGAAAAGATGAACAGGAAATTCTTCCTGGAAAGATGTTCCTTCTGTATGAGACTCTCTTTGATGCTGTCTAAATCGATATAACTGCTCAGCAGCAGATACGATACGATGATCCCGACATAGGCAAAAGCCATAAAGAAAATCAGTTTCTTTGATGGTTTTATCTTCTTCAGATGGATCAGTTCCCTTAGATTTTCCTTAAACAGATACGCATACAATAGAATGGATCCGCCGAATACAAAAAGCTTGATCAGACTCTTGATCCAGTAACCCGGCTGCATGATCCTTTCCACGTAAGCCATCGCCAGCAAGGCGCTTACAGCCATAAGAACGACAGTGACTGTTTTCTTTTTATTCAATTGATTCTCCATGATTCGCAGTGATATGCAAGATATCCAAAGAGGCCTGCATGGACATGACCGGAGATTGCGTGATCCCTTGATCGACCAGATCGGCGAAGTGTTTCAGTTCATAGTAGAAATCCGTAATGCATTCTTCGTTCAGTTCGAAGCTTTCGCCATCCACGGTATAGAACCCCTGTCCGGTTTTCCAGTAGTTATCCGCCTGAATGATGCCTCTGCTTCCCGTAACGATCAGCGTCGTATCGCCATCCAGCCTGTTGGAAACGGCGATCTTTCCTTTAACATTCCCATAGCGCAGATCCGCATACGCGGTCGTATCGGCCCGGTCTTCCGTCGCATCGGTTTCAAGATGTTCCAGTTCCGGGCACATGTCCATGAGATAGTTCAAAGTTCCGACCGTATAGGTCCCCAGGTCTTTCAAGGCTCCGCCTGTCTTTTTCTCGTTGATCCAGTGGCTTTCCGGATGATGTCCGCAGCGCATGAACGCGGCATAGACTTCCTTTATCTCGCCGATCGTTTTCTCTTTCATCATCTCTCTGATCCGGATATTGAGAGGAAGAAAGACCGATTTCAACGCCTCCATCAGCGTGACACCGTTTCGTTCTGCCAGTTCAAACAGTTCTTTCGTCTCTTCGATTCCTGAGAGCATCGGCTTTTCACAGATCACGGACTTACCATGCTGAAGACAGGTTCTGATCAGTTCATAATGGGAAGGATTGTAGGTGGCCACATAGACCGCATCGATATCGCTGTCCAGGAAATGATCATAATCTCCGTAATCTCTGCATCCATAGCTTTCCGCATATGCCTTGGCTTTTTCCAGATCCTTGGACGCAAAACCAACCAGATCGATTTCTTCGACTTTCAGACAGGACGCCGCGATACGTTTTGCGATATTGCCGCAGCCAAAGATTGCCAGTTTCATAAGTGTTCTCCTTCCCTTAAAGCATAATGATCGACATAAGCCTTGAAAGCCGACGGGATCGCCAGCTTCTGAAGTTCTTCCTTTCCCACAAGGATCTGTTTCTCTTCGAATGGGATATCTTTATTTGCTACGATGACTTCATAGGCATCCATGTGCCATTCCACATGGCTGAAAACGTGTTTCGATGAAGGAAGCACAACGATCTTCAGGATATCGTATCCTTTCTTTCTGAGATATTCCCCGGCTTCCGTTTCATTCAGCTTTTCATCGATTCCCATGAATTCATACATTCCTGCCAGCAATCCCTTGTCAGGACGTTTCCCTAACAGAAAATCCTCCCCTTTCCTTATCATAAACAAGGTCCGTTCCACGATCTTCCGCTCTTTGTTCGGACTGCGATAAGGGATCTGACCGATGAGATCCTTCCTGTATGCATAACAGCGGTCTTTCATGGGACAATCTGTACATAAAGGCTTTCCATTAGGAATGCAGACCATAGCTCCCAGTTCCATCAGCGCCTGCGTCAGATCGCTGATATATCTTTGATCTGTGATCTTTTCTTTCTCATAGAAGGAGGAAACGACAGTTTCCAGATCCTTTCTGACCGCATTTGAACGGATATCATCCCGGATCCCCAGATATCTCGTCAGGACTCTCAAGACATTCCCGTCGACGGCAGGATATGGCTTTCCAAACCCGATTGCCAGGATCGCTCCCGCAGTATAAGGACCGATCCCCGGCAGTTTCAGTAGTCTTTCATGATCCTGCGGGATCTCGTTTCCATATTCTTCTTTCAGGATCCGTGCGCATTTCTGCAGATTCCGTGCCCGGGAATAATAGCCTAATCCTTCCCACAGACGCAGAAGCCTGTCTTCCTTCACTTGAGCCAAGGCATCGATATCAGGAAGCTCTTTCTTGAAACGCAAGAAATAGGAAACGGCAGCCTCGATCCTGGTCTGCTGAAGCATGATCTCGGAGATCCACACATCATAAGGATCTCCCGTATCCCGAAAAGGCAGAACACGCTTATTCAGGCGATACCAATCTAGCAGCTTATCGATTTCCTCTTTCTTCAGTTCTTTCATTCACTACCATTATAACCGAAAAGAAAAGGCACCCAGGTGCCTTCGCTTTTAGTAATGTTTCACTCTTCCTTTGAAGTGTTCATAGATCGCGTTATTATCGAATCCATCCACATTCTGCGACTGGAATACATAAGGACGCTTGCCATGAGAAACGACGATCTTGATCGCTTCCGTTACAACCGTATTGATCAGGAACATCGAAACGATCGAAGAAGCAGGCCCTGTTTTGATCCCGCCGATATCCATCGAAGCATCTCCGGCAGGCACGCAGGTATCGATGACGCAATCCGCAAATTCATAGAGTTTCTTTCCAGAAGGATGTCTGGAAGTCGTATGCATGGACTGATCCAGATTGGTCATGGCAACCACATAGACTCCTTCCTTCTGGCAACGCATCGCCATTTCGATCGGCATCGCATTTCTTCCGGAATTGGAAGTGATGATCATGATATCGCCCTTTTCGATATTGTAGGAATCATAGATGACATCGGAAACGCCGGAAGTCTTTTCCATCGCGCCGGATCGCATTGCGCCGAACGAAGTCAGCGTATCCGGATCCAGCATCGCATCAACATTGCCCAGACCGCCTGCTCTGGCAAACAGTTCGATTCCCAGCATATGCGAATGCCCCGTGCCAAAAGTATGAATCATTTTGTCATTCTCGATATTCTCGGCTACTTTTTCTGCCAGTTTCTTGATCGTATCCTTATTCTTCTCTTCTGCATTTTTCAGCACTTCAAGGATCTTATCCCCATATTCGTATAACATTTACGCTCTCCCTTCATATTTTCTGATTAAAGCCGTATCATGGCCATTCTCGCCATTCAGATAAGGCAATTCATAACCGTCTTCCAGCAACAATTCCGCCGTACGTGCAGACAATGCCTGTGCGATACAGTTGTTGCAGATGGAAGAAACGGAACAGACTTTTGCTATGCCATCCGTTTCCAGCAAGGCATCGCCATGCGGACCGCAGTTGTCGATCACGATATCTCCGAATTCATAGAGTTTCTTCCCGCTAGGGTGTCTCGGCTCTTCCGCCAGAGTATGCTTCATCGAAGTGATGATGACCACCTTATGTCCGTTCTTCTTTGCCAGATCCGCGATATCGATGACGATCCCGTTGATCCCGGAATTGGAAATCACAAAGAAGATATCCTGCGGCTGTATATTATAGAGCCCATACAGTTTATCCGCTACGTTCGGCTTCCTCTCGAAGATATCATTCTTATCCATGAACTCCTCGACGCTGACTCCGCCTTTGGTCACAAAATCCGACATCTCCATGATATGGACCGGAACGATCGCTCCGTTGCGGTTCTTGATATCGATACCCAGTCCTACGGAATGTCCGGAACCGAAGACATGAATGACACCATCCTTTTCGATGCATTCCTTCATCGCCTGCGCAGTCGCCTCCAAAGCATCCTTCTGCGTTTCATACAACGTATCCAGAAGACTGCTGATCTCATCCAGGAATCTTTTTGCGTCTACCATTATCGGACCCTCCTTCCATATGGGTCAGTCAAAGCATTGTTGTGGACATCGGAACCCTTGATATTTGCTGAAAGCAGCACAGGCGCCTCTTTTCCTTGCCTGACATAATAGTCATAGAATTCTGCCGTAAGCATCTGCGCGATGACATTCGTGACCGTCGAAGAAAGCTGCCCGATCCTGTGGCCATCCACATCCAAAGCCAGATCCGGCTCATCAGCATTCATGTCCAGATAGACATCGGCATAATCCAGAAGCTTGCCACCGCAGAGATCATAAGATTTCTTATTGACCACTGCCACGACTTTCTGCCCATTTTCCTTCGCTCTACGCGCGATTTCCAGAACCACAGGCTCATTGCCATAGAAACTGATCAGCACATACATATCCCTGTCATCCATGATGAACGCTTCATTGAACTTGCCGATCAGGCTCAGATCATCATAGATCACGCCTGAATCGATATCATCCTGATCGATCAGTTCTTTCAGCATCATATCTTTCAGACGCAGCGCATGGAACGGTGCCAGACCGCCTGCCCGGTAATTGAGCTCGTTCACGAACTCCTCACCATGTTTCACGCCAAACAGCTGAATGACGCCGCCGTTTTCAGCACACTCTCCAAACAGCTGTGCCACTTCTTTCAGCTTATCGGCTTGATTCTCATAGGCATCTTTGATCCGTTCTTTGATCAGCCCAAAATAACGTTTCTTTATATCCATATTATTTCTAAGATCCTTTCCATCTATCATTATAACATCGCAATCCGATGATTTATGTTTATCAATAGATATGCTAGAATGAAATCGGGCATAGGAAGTTCCTTATTCACTACGAATCTACTTCCCGCCCGTTTTTCATAAGCAAAGGAAGAACGATCATGAACCAGTTATCTGTACTCAAACTATTCAAGGGCTTTATCGGCGAGAAAACAGACAGGATATGCAAGGAAGCTCTGAAATATGGCCTGCTGATCCCTGCAAGCGCATCGGACGAGGTCTATGCAGATGCCATAAGACTCTATGGCAAAGACGCAGAAGCTTGGAACCAAACCTTCCATAAGTCCTGGAGCAAGGTTGCAAGCGCACCGATCGAAGAGCTGTTCTATGAACAGATCATCCACTATATGACGACCTACGGCTTTGAAGATCTCGGGATCTTTTCTCATGAGTCGGTCTATCTTCCCCGTGAGAAGCTTGAGATTCCTGAATTGAAGGAAGACATCGAACTCATCAGCATCCATGCCTATACGGAAGAAGAAGTCTCGGAAAAACTGATGTCCCTGCTGACCAGCGGCATCGCCTTGTCCAAAAACACCATCAACTGTATCGCCGATCTGGCGGAACTGATCGATATCAGCCGCTATGAAGAAATCAAAAACCGGGAAGCGAGAATCGCGCTCTGTGACGCTTTAGCGATCGCACCGGAAGATCCCGATGAATTCCTGCGCTATCTCATATACAAAGCCACAGGAAGCACCCTGAAAATACAGGACCAATTCACGATCGGTTCCCTGAAAGCATTCTCACGCAAAGAACTGCTTCAGCTGTTTCAGCGTTATCTGGAAAACGATGAAGAAGCAGGCATGAAAAAACTGGCCTCGATCTTTCTGAGAAACAAGAAACTCTTTCTGGCAATGAAAACAGATCTGCAGAAGAAAGATCCAACATCGATCATCAGCTATTTCCAGTCAGGCACAGCCAACGTCGACAAAGAAGAATCCGCAAAGCTGAATCATCTGATCAACCGACTTGCCAAACTGGCAAAACAGTATCATCAGCCGATGCAGATAAACAAACTCGACCGTCTGACTGCGCCATCCACACAAATCAGCGAGGAAGAGCTTTTAAGAGCTCTGCAAGGCATTACCGTCTTCCGGGAAATCAGGATACTCAACGGTCTTTCCTATGCCTTAAGCAGTGTTCCTTCCATCGTCTACAAGATCCGCAACGGCCGCTCGTTTGCTACGGAACGCAGATTATTGAACGAAACGGAACAGGAGCTCATCAGAAAACGCCATCAGCTGGTCTACGAACACCTGATCGGCAGACTGAAATCTTCCCTGGAAGGAAAAAGCATCTACCTGCCGAAAGATATCCTGTACAAAGCCCCGACTTCCGAAAAACAGTTCGTCGGCAATATCCCATGCGGTTCTTCGTTTGAAGCGGAACATGATTCCGATGTGCTATTCGGCATCCACTGGACCAATCTCGACCACGAAGACGAAGAAGATTCCCGAGTCGACCTCGACCTGCATATGCAGAATCTGGAAGCATCCTACGGCTGGAACACTGCCTACCGTTCAGATACAAACGATATCTACTACTCTGGCGATATGACGGATGCGCCGCTTCCCGATGGCGCAAGCGAACTCTACTACATCGGTCGGAATGTCGAAAGCACCTTTATGTTTTCCATCAACAAATATACTTATAATCCGGAAAAGATCCCGTTCGATACCGTATTGGCCAGATCCCCGTCGGGAATCGCGCCGGAAGATGCGAATCAGAATCATATGATCGACCCCAATAACATCATTCTTACGATCCCCATGGAAATGGCGGAATCCGAAAACATGATGCGTCTGGGCTTTGTCTATTTCACGAACGATACGATCCGCATGGTATTCGACAGCTTCAACAGCAGCAGACTGATCGTCTCACGAAACGACGATCCGGTATTCGTTCATACATTCAATTACATTACAACTGTTCAGGAAACATCCTTATCCCTGAAAGACCTGCTGAAAGAATGCGGCGCCGTGATCATCGAAAACGAAACAGACAAAGAAAACGCCGATTTCGATCTTTCCTTGAACGCTTTAAACAAAGACACGATCATCGCTTTATTCAGCGAAAAGAATCAGTGAATCAGCACGGGAATGTTGCTATTGCTGAACTGTGAACATGTTATAATTTGAATAAGAGAAGGAGTAAATTATGAGAGGAATCGTTATCACAAGCCATGGTCCGATGGCGCAGGGAATCTTAGAAACGTCGAAACTGTTTTTTGGCGAACAGCCGCAGCTTACAGCCCGCTGTCTGGATGCCAACGACAATCCGGATGAATTCGTGGACGTACTGAAAGAAGCAATCAACGAAGTCGATACAGGCGAAGGCGTTGTCGTATTCTGCGATATGCTGTTTGGCTCGCCTTGCAACTGCATGGCCAGAGTCGTTGCGGAAGATCTGGAAAGCGACAGAATCAAAGTCGTCACCGGTGTCAATCTCGCGATGATCCTGCAGATCCTGGCAACCAGAGAAGCAGGCGATCCGGAAGTCGAAGAACTGCTCAATGCCGGCAAGGATGGCATCGTCGATCTGATCGCTACGCTGAAAGCCAATATGTAATCATCTAAAAAGGCAGCGATGCCTTTTTCTTTTTGCCCTGTAATGGCATAATAGTTATATGACAACAAAAAAGAAATTCATTATCTACTTCAATGCTCCGATTACCCTGGCCTTCGTAGCGATCTGCTGCCTGGCTCTGGGTCTTTCCTATATCACGAACGACATGTCTACGGTCATGGTCTTCTCTACTTACGGCGCATCCTGGCTGAATCCGATGACCTATGTCCGTCTGATCTGCCACGTGTTCGGACACCACAATGTCAGCCATCTGGTCTCGAATATGCTGTATATCCTCTTGCTGGGACCGATGTTGGAAGAAAAGTATCACGATCGGCTGATCACCGTCATCCTGACGACCGCAGTCGTCACAGGCATCGTCCATAATATCCTGCAACCCAATGTCATGCTGCTGGGAGCCAGCGGTGTCGTGTTCGCGTTCATCCTTCTGGCTTCGATCACCGGAAAAGAAAACGGCATCCCGATCACTCTGATCCTGGTTGCCGTATTGTATCTGGGACAGGAGATCTACGATGGCTTCGTCGCTTCCGACAACATCTCGCAGCTGACGCACATCATCGGCGGTCTCTCCGGAACCGTGCTGGGTATGATCTATAAAAGAAAATAGCTATTTCCGATAATAACGGTAATACGCTTCATCCTTCGTTTCATCGATCTCGAACGCTTCTTCATAAAGCCCGAGATCGTTTTTTTCATAGAGTTCCCTGAATTCATCGATGCTCAGGCTGTAATGCGTTCCCTTCATATAATGATGGATCCGATCGTTTTTCATAACGAAATGATCCCCTTTCCCCGAAGTGATGATCGCTCCATCCTTGAGATATTCGATGACTTCCCTGATATCTTTCAGTTTTTCCATTATTTGCATTATATCATCCTCATCGTATAATAGTGACATGGACGAAAAAAAGAAACAGAGGAACAAGAAGCTTGCCGCAGGCATGATCGCAGGCGTAGCCTCTGCCAGCGTCTTGCTGGGAAGAACTTTCGATTCACCGAAAGATTTTTTAGAGAGTCTGGAAAACGATACGGAACCGCTCTATGAAGAATACAAAGAAGTCACGCTGGAAGAACGTCATCCGTGGCTTGGCATGTCTTTCCGTCAGACGACCAGGAAATATATCCTGAAGATCCCGGTAAAGCTAAGAATGGTCCTCTGTGTCCCATTATGGATCATGGGCAATGCCCTGCTGTTTATGGCAGATCTCCTGGTCAGGACCTTCCTGACTCCCTTGGGACATCTGGTCCTGGGCTTCCTGCTGCAGACCCTGATCCTGATGGCGATCATCGCGATCTGCATCAAGATCCTGTTCCCGGATCTTCCCTGGAGCAAGATCTTCAACAGGAAGACGATCCTTTCTGTCATCATCGGCAGTATCATCATGAGCATCTGCGATGCGGTCATCCCATTGTTCTGGGATCAGTACAAAGCCTACCGCAGACTAAGCAAGCTCATCCTCGGTTCCGTCGTGATCCTGCTGATCATGAAACCATTCCTGCAAAAGAAATGGAAAGAACGGATCAGCTACGATATCCAATATGATCTGAACTGAACATCCTTCAAGGGATGTTTTTTTATGCTTTACATTTTATACTATGTGTTGTATAGTATTATACGTAAGGAGGTATATATCATGATCTGTTTATCAGCAATTACCCTCACTTTACATATTATACTATGTATAGTATAGTATTATATGACAGGAGGTATTTATGGAAGCTCAATTAAAAAGAGGCTCGCTGGAAGTCTGTGTCCTGGCGTCACTGCTCAAGGAAGACTCCTACGGCTATAAGATCATCCAGTCTCTGCAGAATGTCGTAGAGATCTCGGAATCGACCCTGTATCCCATCCTGCGCCGTCTGGAAGCAGGCGACTGTCTGAAATCCTATTCCGTGGAACACAACGGACGTTTGCGTAAATTCTATTCCATCACGGAAAAAGGAAAAGACAGGATCAAGGAATATCTGCAGGATTTTCAGGAACTTATGAACATTTTCAACTACATCGCAAAGGAGGTAAAAGATGATTGAGGAATATCTGAATCGCTTAAAAAAAGCTTTAATAAAGAAAGAAATCGCGGAAGCGGATGATATCGTACAGTATTTCGATGAGATCATTGAAGATCGCATCGAACAGGGAGAAAACATCGAGGATGTCTTGAGAGATCTCGGGGAACCGGAACAGATCGTCAAAGCATTCGGAGGCAAAGAAGAAACAGACAATAAAGAGAAACATTCCGATGAAACCGATCAGGTACGCAGCGTCTATTATGGGATCCGTACGATCAAGATCACGAACGCATCCTATGATTTCGAGATCCTGCGTTCTCCGGATGAAACCACGATCTTCGAATGCGACAGCGACGACGATACGATGATGCATGAACAGGTCGGCGATACCTTGAACATCGAACAGGACTTCCCTTCCTATGGACAGGGCGTGAATATCCTCCAAAAGATGTTCCATGGCTCATTCAACGGCGGAGAAGCGACACTGTATGTCCCGGATGGCTGTACCGTGCTGATGGATAACGTCTCAGGAGATATCGAGATCGAAGGACTCCATCTGGATCAGCTGAACATCGACAGCGTATCGGGAGATCTTGAACTGGAAGATACGGCAGCGCAGAATATGAAAATCAATACGGTATCCGGAGATATCGAAATGGAAGATGTCCTTGTCGAAGAAACAATGAAGATCGATGCGGTCAACGGAGATTATGATGGCGATCGGATCTCTTGCAAGAATATCGTCATGAACAGCGTAAACGGAGATATCGATATCGGACTGAATGCCAGACGGGACCAGGTCGATGTGAAAGCGACTTCGCTCTTCCATGAAAAAACATCCGGAGGCGGACATTGCGATCACAAGCTGCGTATCGACACGGTCAATGGCGATATCAGCTATCATTTCCTGACAGACTAAACATATGAACAGGGAAGAAATCAAATCCTTACGCCGTCCTTTCATCCGACAGTTCTTTCACAAGAACAAATTCAATCTTTTCATGACGATCATCGCATCCTTCTGCAGTGCAGGGAGCGAGATCATCATTTCCTGGCTGATCAAAGAGATCGTAGATCTGATTTCCGGTATCAGCGCATTCACTTTCAGCAAGCTTCTGGCGATCACCGCATTCGGAATCGGACTGATGATACTGGCGGCTGTGATCGATTCTGTCTTTCTTTCCCGTTTCCGGGCGAAAGCCATGAAACAGTATCGGGAATACGTCTTCAACAGACTTCTGGAAAAAGGCATACAGGCTTTTTCCGCCGAAAACAGCTCCGTCTATCTCTCGGCACTGTCCAATGATATCAATGCGATCGAACAGGATTTTATCTCAAGACTGCAGGCCGTATTCGAAACAGGCATCGCCTTCATCGGGGCATTGGGACTGATGCTGTGGTACAGCCCGCTGCTGACACTGATTTCCATCATTTTCTCATTCATGCCTCTGATCGTGACACTTCTGCTGGGAAACAAAGCGGCAGAAGCTGAGAAATTGCTTTCCGATCAGAAAGAACGGTACACAGGTATGCTGAAGGATACGCTGACCGGTTTTGCGGTCATTAAAAGCTCCAAGGCAGAGAAGAATATCGCCCGCATGCATGATGAACACAACGAAAGCGTTGCGGATGCATCGGCACATCGTACAAGCGTCAATGTCCTGGTGAATTATTCTTCGGGAATCGCCGGAGGCATGCTGCAGTTCGGGGTGTTCTTCGTGGCTGCTGCGCTGGCGCTTTCCGGTCGAAGCATTACAGGCGGTACGGCAATCGTTTTTGTGCAGCTGATGAATTACGTCCTAAGTCCGATCCGGGTTTTCCCTGCCTTCTATGCGGGAATGAGATCCTCCTTCGGACTGATCGACAAGCTGGCCCAAGCCCTTAATCAGAATATCCCTGATGAAGGGATCCATATCGAAGCGAAGCTCAATGAAGGAATCTCCATCAGAGACCTCAGTTTTGCCTATGAGAAAGAAAAGACGGTTCTGAACGATATCGATTTGGAACTCAAAAAAGGCGGCTGCTACGCGCTGGTAGGCGGTTCAGGAAGCGGAAAGTCAACGTTATTGAATCTGCTGATGGCTTCCTCAAAAGATTATCAGGGTGAGATCTATTACGACGACAAAGAACTGAGAAGCATCTCTCCGAGTTCGCTCTATGACCTGGTCTCGATCATCCAGCAGAACGTCTTCGTATTCAACAGCACGATCTACGATAATATCACGATGTTCTCCGCATTCCCAAGAGAAGAAGTCGACCGGGCGATACGCCTTTCCGGTCTCAGCACACTGATCGAAGAAAAAGGGGAGGATTATCTCTGCGGTGAGAACGGTTCCGGGCTTTCCGGCGGCGAACGTCAGAGGATCTCGATTGCCAGAGCGCTGCTACGCAAGACACCTGTGCTGTTCGTCGACGAAGCGACAGCCTCCCTGGATGCACAGATCAGTTTCGAAGTGCTGGATGCAATCCTGAAGCTGGATGGCTATACCCGTATCATTGTGACACACGATCTGGATGAAAACATTCTGCGTCGCTGCAATGAATTATTTATTCTGAAAAACGGAATCATCCATGAACAGGGCACATTTGATGAACTTATGAAAAACAAGGGATACTTCTACTCGCTATATACCGTATCCCAGCAATAACGATAATCATACAAACACAGGAGCGAATCATCGCTCCTGTTTTCTCTTAGCCAAACAGATGTTCGATCACGGTCTTCACCCCGATCAGAATCAGAATGATGCCCCCGGCAATGGTGGCTTTGTCTTTCAGAAGCAAAGCGACTTTCTTGCCGAAGAGATGACCCACGATGCATATCAGCATCGTCACGACCCCGATGATCAGACAGCTCAGATAAGGGTTGACCGTCAAGGTAGGCAGGACCAGACCGCAGCTTAACGCATCGATCGCGGTCGCGATGGATTCTAATAACAATATCTTTAAAGTGAACTTGCTTTCGGAAACGGTCGTATCTTCCTTCTGAAACGCTTCTTTGATCATATCGATGCCGATGAGACTCAGAATGATCAGAACCAGCCAGTGGTCGATCTTTTCGATATAGGAAAGAAACGGATACAGAAGCAGATAGCCTAAAAGAGGCATGAATCCCTGAAAGAAACCGAAAGAAAACGATGCCAGAAGCATCTTCGACCAGTCATAATCGCGATATTTCAAGCCATTGACCAGGGAAACCGTCAGAGAATCCATGGCCAGGGCCACACCAAGCAGTATAACTTCAATCATACATATCTACCTTATCACAAATATATTTATCTACAAGTCTATCCTGTAACGGAAAATATATTTTGTCTTTTCTCCCAGAGTATACAAGAGATGTCTGGAAGGAACTTCTACCAGTTCCAGCAGTTCGCCGTTGAGTTTCATCAGCGTCTTGTAGGAAGCTTCATTCTCCGGGGAACACGTAATGATCAGTTCTTTCATCCCGAATTCTTCCTTGGCGATACGGAAAAGCACTTTGCAGGCGTAATAAGCGTAACTGTTTCCGCGTTCTTCCTTCTGCACGTTGTATCCTACATTCCCGTAATAATACATGTCTCCCTCGGCAGAAAGCCTCAGATCGATCGTTCCGACTCTGTGCTTATCCTCATGCCGCAGGATCTCATAATAAACCGTCGCTACGCCGTCATATGCCTGTTTCGCCGAGACTCTGTAGCGTTCCCTGAGATCCACGATCTCCCCCTCATAAACCTTCTTCTCCCTGATGAAATCAAAGAAACCCATATAATCATTATAACATTCAAAAAGCCTTCCCTAAGAAAGGCTCTTGCTTCAGATACGCTTTATGCTTAGAATCTGTGTCCGTGATGCGGGCCATGGAAACCAGGGCCCATCGGGCCGCGTCCCGGACCCATCGGTCTTGGGCCTCTCAGATACGGTCCGAACATGAACATCGGACGAGGCAGCGGACGATACATGTAGCGTCCGTAAGGATATCTGAACATCATTCTGTACAATACATACATTACCAGTAAAAACATGAACATGCTTTATACCTCCTACATTTTCTTCAGTTCCTGCAGATAGCGGTCCGATCTGCGGAAGCAGGCTCCTGAAATATAGGCATAAACCATCACTTTCAGGGCCATCGACAGCTTTTCGGCATTCGCTTTTTCCTCTGCCAGGATCGCTTTGATGCGATATTCGATCTGATTCTCCGCAAACGCTTCGACATCCAGACCTTTGATCGCTTCGCAGAGATAGCGATACAGTTCCGTTTCCGAAACGATATCATCCGACTCGTCATCCGCATCGCCATTGATCAGGACCATCAGTTCCCCGATATCTTCAATATTCATCGAATCTTTCAATGCAGAGATCAGCAATATTCTCGACATATGCCTCTCATAGTAGTGTTTCCGTTCCGGATGCGGCACATATCCCCGTTTGACCCAGTTCTGAATGCTGGTTTCAGGAAGCCCTGTCAGCTTACAGACCTGTCCCAGGCTCAATCCGCCTGTGAAATCGATCATCTGCCTGATATAAGCGATCGTCTGATCGTATTCCGTAAAATCAATCGTCGTTCCCGGTATCGTATCCCCTATCATATTTCTCCTTAATGGCTGCTATGCGCAGAACTTGAAGCTGCGCTTGCGGCAGCTGCACGGTCTTTGTCGAACTGATTCAGCGCTATTACCAGCAGGATGATCAGTTCTTCCTTTTCATCGTCATAGATATCGATGTAGAATCGCTGCGTCAATCGGAACAGTTCCTGATCGACACGGGCGATGAGGAAACCTTCTTCATCATAGATCTCATAATGCCAGTCGAAGAGATCTCCTTCGATCGTCCAACCCAGGTCTGACAGGTCCAGCTGGCTCCTGAACCAGGTAAATTTCTGATCCAGGGAGCCAACGAACTCGTCATCCAGGAATAAATCATACTGTCTTAAGAACCAGGTAAAGTTCTTCTTGACGAAACCTATCATCTTGTCGCCCTTGTATAATCCGATTTTCGGATACATCAGGGTCTTGTTTTCGTAGTAATATGCTACATTATCGTTTTCGTCATACAACTGTCCGTCTGCATACAGGAAACGGAAGTTTTCTTTCAGATAGTATTTCATTTTCTTAGTATCTTCTATAAACAAAGCTTCTGAACAACTGATACAAAAGGATATAAGGCAGCAATGCCAGTCCGAGTCTGATGATCAGACCGAACAATCCAAAGACGAATCCGATAATCATCATAAGCAATACAAATAATGTGATCATTTTTGCACCTCCTTAGTCCAGGTCGATGATGGAAGCATTGCTTCCTGTGACCTGAGGCAGCTGTCCGTTCCACTTCTGGATCTTGTTGTATTCGATGATCTCAGCGGTAAGGGACTCTGCCAGTACACGGTTTGCTTCCGCTTCGGCTTCTGCTTTGATTTTAATCGCTTCTGCCTGCGCTTCCGCATTCGTGATCGCTGTCTGTTTCTCGGTTTCCGCTTTCAGCAGCATCTGCTGGGCGACTTGTTTCTCTTCGATCGCCTGAATGAAGGCCTCCGAGAAGTCGAAGTCGATGATATTGACATCCGTTACATATAATCCGGAAGCATTGAGCTTCTTGTTGAGCCCTTCGACCAGTCCGTCGGAAATCAACGCACGGTTGCTGACACTTTCTTCTGCCGTATAACGGGAAGTAATGGCTTTCAGGACCTCGTTGACTGCCGGAACGATCAGGACATCTTCATAGTTCGAACCGATGTTCTTGTAGACGCTGTAGCTCTTGTTCGCATCGATACGATAGTTGATCGCCAGCGTCGTATCCACCGTCTGCAAGTCTTTGGAGAAGGCCTCTGTTTCGACTTCCAGCTTTACGATACGATTGTCGATCTGCACGACTTCCTGTACGAAGGGAATCTTCAGATGCATGCCTTCCTGTAAAACCGTTTCTTCGACTTTACCTAAGGTAAGAACTACCCCGGTATGACCTGCCTCGACTTTCACCGTCGAAGCCGTGACAATCGTCATCACCAGAGCGAAGGCTGCGATGACGACGAATAATCTCTTGAAATTAAAATTGAGATTGATATTCTTCATCTTCTGTTACCTCCTAAATAGATTTTCAATGAACCAAATCATTAATATCTAATGATTTTTATCAACCAATCGAAGCTTTTCACTCCTTCATGGTAATTTGATTATATCAGAGGTTCATATGACTGTCAATATCTAAATTAAAAAATCTTACAATATCTGTAAGATTCCTTCATAGATCTCATCGTAGACTTTATCGTACTGTCCGGTCCACCAGGGATCTTCTATATCTTTATTTATTAAATATTTTATTTTATGATCATGATCATCTATGATTTTAAGGATGCTGTTCATATTCAGTTCATCCATGACATAGATCTCATCGAATTTTTCATAATCTTCCTGCGTGATCTTCTTTGCATAATGCTTTTCAAAAGGAATTCCGTGCTTACGCAGACAGACTTTTGCCGGAGGATATATATCATTGTATTGCTCTTCGTTGGAAATCGCTCTGGATTCGCATTCGATGTCCTTGTTCAGGCTTTTCAGAATATATTCTGCCATCGGACTGCGGCAGATATTCCCCCAGCACACAAACAGTATCTTTCTAGCCATTCTGATCCTCCCTGATCATCTCCATGATCACATCTTCATCGTCACGGATCTGCAGATAAGTCCCTCCGATACGCGCAAGTTCTTCTCCTGTTTTCAAATCATACTTCACGACATCCTTCAGATATATTTCTTTTTTATTCAATATGGACGCCGAATGCTTGCCGACAAAGCCGTCATAGACGATTCCCTGATCATTCAGCACGATCTTCACATGGCCATCGTATCCGTCGTTTTCATCAAACAGATCATCCCATACAGAAAGACGTACCCGTTTGTTTCTCTCGTTACGCTTCCTGTTGACCTTCATCGTCGTCCTGACAAGCTGCGACTCAAAGAAACCCAAAGCGATCGACAATATGCTCGCTGTCATGATCTCCGTCATGCTGATTTTCACGCTGGAATCCAGCAATGCATCAAGAAAAGAAGTGCCTTCTCCCAGAAGTAGCTTAAAAATCACATATGTGATGGAATAGGACGCAAATGCGTTTAAAACGACATTGATAATAAAATCCCGATTGCTCATATCGGTCCTGTTCTGACATATCTCATAGATAAATGTTCCGATGATGCCCGGAACGAACAGAACGATCAGCTTTACCGTCAGTTCGGTAGATTCCATCTTTCTTCCCTCCTAATCAGTTTCCATATCAATGATAGCACATCACTGTTTCTTTTTCGGTTTCATGAATATCAAACCGATTCCCATCATGATCGCATAGAAGATCAGATAGTACAGGATCTGAATGCCATAGCTGAGATAGCTGGAATAGCACATGAACAGCGATGCCAGGATCGAAAGAAACGGCAGGATGAAGCGATAGAGCACACTGAATGACTTCTGATGGATCATGACATAAATGAACATCGGAATATACATCGCATAAAGGGTGATGATACAGATCTCATCCGCTTCCCAGGCAAAAAGCCAGGCAGGATTTCCCGTGCCATTGAAAGCCAACGGTCCCTGGAAGAACAGCGTGGATGTCTGGAAGAGCCAGAAGCCCATCAGTCCTACCCCGATGATGCTGCACTTCAAAGGCATGCCGGTGGAATCGTCGACTTCCGCTAATGTTTCCGGTTTCGGTCCGAGTCCCCTGACAGACAATGCATACAGGCCTCTTAAGGTACACATGATCATGCCGTTTGCCGTTCCGAGGCAGGAGATGATGATAAACACAAGGATGATATTCGCTACGAATTCCCCAAAGACATTTCCGAACGCGATGATCGGCAGATAGTCTCCTGCTGCCACGATCTCTTCGATCGACAGTGTCGCCGTCATCGAGAACACATAGGACATATACAGAACGGTACAGAAGATGCTTCCGATGATCAGAGCGAACGGAAGATCTCTTTTCGGGTTCTTCAGTTCCGAATTGATGGCGGTCGCCGAGATCCATCCTTCATAAGCAAACGCAAAGGAACAGACACCTGCGAAGATCCCGCTTCCGGAAGAAGGCAGCGATGTCGCGATGCTGTTTATGGCGTTGAGACTGTTTCCGTTGACGAAACCGAGAATCAGACCGACGATGGACATCAGGACCAGCGGAATCAGCTTGATGACGGTCGTCGAGACCTGCAGTTTCCCTCCCAGTTTCGGAGCCAGCATATTGACGGTCGCCAGCGTCAGCATGAAGAAGACCGCGATGCCTGTGGTCGTCTGCCCGTACATTTCGACCCCGATCATCATGGATACATAGCTGGCGGCGATATAACTCAAAGTCGCGCCGATGATCGGATAATAGAACAGCGCCAGGAACCAGCCCATCAGATAGGCATATTTCTCGCCAAGAGTCGCTTCCGCGTAATCTACCAGACCATTGCAGCTGGCATATTCCCTGCCCATCTTCGCAAAAAACAAGGAACAGACCATACAAATCAGACCGACGATCGCAATCACGATCATCGCATCTTTCATGTTTCCTCCGGTCACTTTCAGGACCTTTACCGCCTTGAAAAAGATTCCGGAACCGATTACGATACCGATCACCATCGCCAGCGCTGTCGGCAGGCCATAACGTTTTTCCATCTTGTTTTCGTTCTTCATATATGCATCCCCCTATAAACAAAAATGTCATCCCAAAGGACGACATCACCGTGTTACCACCTTATTTCGTTATCAATAACCTCTTGTTCCGTAACGGAGAAATCCGGATCAGCCTACTATGTTTTCAGCAATCTACTCCATGGCGAATTCATCAGGAATCTGTGACTGCTTTCAGCATATGCAATCTCTCTGTCTTTTCTCCCGACCACGTTCCATATCAAAGTATTTATTGTTATTCTATCTCAAATCGGTATATCTTTCAATCGGAAAGAGCCGCGATCTATTCTCAATCCTCTTTGCGATGGATCGAATCTTCGACCGTAAAACCATCCGGATAGCGTTTGCTGAGTTTATCGATATTCCTCTGCAGGATCTCTTCCAGGTCATAGTCCAAGGCATAAGCTGTTTCCGCCAGATACCACGCCACATCTCCCAGTTCTTCCGCCATCTTTTCCACATCCAGTTCATGGCCCTGGGACAGATGCTTCTTCAGAAGATCGATGACCTCCCCGCTCTCTCCGCACAGCCCCATGACGCCATTCAAAAGCACCTCATCCTTCTTCAAAGCAGGATTCAGACTCTTCATCGCCAGTTTCTGATACTCGTTGATTTTCATGGCCTTAATAGATAAACGGAATGATCCGGTATTTCACTTTCTGCATATATTCTTCATAACCCGGCAGTTCTTTCTTCAGAAATTCTTCTTCGTTCAGCAGACGTTTGATGATGACGGGAATATACAGCAGCATCACAAAGAAAGAATACAAACTGTTGAGAATGAAAGGAATGCTCAAAAAGAGGAAGATCGTTGCCATATACATCGGATGACGGACGATGCCGTAAAGTCCCGTATCGACCACGGTCTGCCCTTCCCGGACTTCAATCGTCCTGGAGAGATAAGAATTCTCTCTCAACACTTCCCCATACAAGAGATAAGCGATCAGGAAAACAGCGACCGCTCCGTAAATGACGCCCTCAGGCAGACTGTTCCAGCCGAAACGGCAATTCAGACCCGCCAGAATGAAAGCAACCAGAAACATGAGCCCGCTGAATCCTACGATCTTCTTTTGCGTTCCCACTTTTTCTTTGGCATTCAGTCTGCTTCTTAAAAGATCCGGATCCTTGAACATCAGGATAATTCCCACGATAAACATCGGAATGAACAGTACCGCCAGGAAAAGCCAGGCTTCCTTGTACTGAAGCGTACCGGCCGGAACGAATAAAAGCGCTCCAACCAGGATCACGCCAAGAAAGAACTTGCTGAAAGCGGAAATGATCAGTTTTTTATCCATACTTCAATTATAGATTATCTAAATGTTTCTTTGAAACAATTGTTCTTCTGTTCCATGGATCGTATCGTAATCGCCGATCTTCTTGAAACCGTATTTTTCATAGAGACCATGTTCATCACTTGTCAGATATACCGTTGAAAAACCGATTTCTTTGGCATAACGGATGGCCTGATCGATCATCCGTTCGGATACACGGTTCCCGCGATCGTTTTCATCTACGAAAACAAATCCGATAAAGGGCATGAAATCGTATCTCTCAGGCAATGCATCTTTCTCTGTATAAGTACAAAATCCGATGATGCGGTCTTCTTCCACAGCGATAACGACACGTTCCCATTCCAGGAAGTCGTTTCTTTTCATCTTTTCCGCAAGAAAAGGTCCTGCGTTCCAGGAAACGTTCTGCGCATAAGCGATCGTCTTATCCCATAAGGGATGGCCTTCCCGAATCAGATATATTTCCATCAGATGACCCTAAACAGCAAAAACGATCATTCCATGATCGTTTCTTCTTCGTTCCTGTAATCCGAAAGATCGTTATAGCCGATGATCAGAATGTTTTCGACATCATAGATCGGTTCATTCACCGGTTCCCCATCTTCGAAAACGAAAGCTCCTCCAACGGAAACAGGATCCTTGCTGAGAGAATTGATCATGACCGTGTTTTTCGCAACTGCTTTTGTCTGTAAAGCATATTCTTTGATCTCGTCCTGCCATTCTTCTTCTGAGAAATTCACATAGACCGGCCAGATCAGCAGCCCTTCGGTCTTGAAACGTTTCGGTTCATCCCAAAGGTCTCCACACAATGCGATCTGCAGCTCTTTCCCCTGGTAGGCAAAAGGCGCCGTATCTGTGCCTTCCGCGTAATGCTCATCCGCGAGTTCTGTATCTTTCCAGCCTTTGGTGATACGGCGGTAATTATGAACGATCTCTCCCTTTTCAATCAGCATGCATGAGGAATAGATCTTATCCTCAAACAGCTCCAGATACCCGAACAGAAGATCCGTATCATACTGTACCGTCAAGGCGCAAAGATTCCGGATGATGCGGTTATCCTGCGACAGCGCGATCTTCTTGTCGCGGTCATAGTTCCAGCTTAAGGAATCGAAACCCTGCAGAAAGGTTTCTCCGAAACATAAAAGATCTGCCTTATCCGAAACAGCCCGGAAGGCTTTTTCGATCTGCTTGATATTGAAAGAAAGATCATTGTTGATAAATTCGTAAGATACCAGTGCTATATTCATAACAATAGTTTATCAAAAAGTATCATAAACGGAGCACTCATTTTATAATAGAACTATGAACAAGTATGACAATTACTATCCCCGTCCCTTGCTGCAAAGAGACTCTTTCTTATCATTGAATGGTCCATGGACTTTGAATGGAAAACCGATCGAAGTGCCTTTCCCTCCGGAGTCGGAAGCTTCCGGCTATCATGGAGATCTGAAAGAAATCCATTATGAAAAAGAATTCAGGATTCCGAAAGGTTTCTACGGAAAAGAAGACAAGGTTCTCCTGCATTTCGGTGCGGTCGATCAGATCTGCGATGTCTTTTTGAATGAGAAGCATCTCTGCCACCATGAAGGAGGATATCTTCCGTTCAGTATCAATGTCACAGATTCTCTGAAAGAAGACAACAGGCTTGAGGTCAAAGTCATCGACGAACTGGATCCGCTCTATCCTTACGGCAAGCAGGCAAAAGAACCTTCCGGTATCTGGTACACCCAGGTTTCAGGCATCTGGCAATCCGTCTGGCTGGAAGCTTATCCGAACGACGGGATCGACGCTTTGGAAATCAAGACGGATGCGGATACCTTGAAGCTGCATATCGATTCGAAAGCGGACCGTTTCACGATTGAATTCAAAGGATACAAAGAATCCTTCGATCAGCACGATATCGAAATCAATGTCCCTGAACCGCATCTTTGGTCCATCGATGATCCGTATCTCTATGATCTGAAAATCAGCACGAAGAATGATACGATTTCTTCCTACTTCGCTTTAAGAAAAACGGAACTGAAGAAGGCCAACGGACATTACCGTTTCTATCTGAACAATGAACCGGTCTTCATCAACGGCCTGCTGGACCAGGGCTATTTCAAGAAGGGCATCTACACCCCGGAAGATCCTAAAGAATATGAAGCCGACGTCCTGAATATGAAGGAACTGGGGTTCAATACCTTAAGAAAACATATCAAAGTGGAACCGGAAGCATTCTATTACTATTGCGATAAATATGGAATGCTGGTGATACAGGACATGGTCAATTCCGGAACCTATAAGCCATTGAAGGATACGGTCATTTCCACGATCGGTCTGCAGAAGATCAAGTGCCCAATCGTTGAGCAGGACCGCTATGATTTCTTCATTCAGCACGCCAAAGACACGATACAGCAGCTCAAGTCGCATCCTTCCATCATCGCCTATACGATTTACAACGAAGGCTGGGGCCAGCAGGATGCTTCGGGAAGCTATGAGATCCTGAAACCGCTGGATCCGGACCGTCTCTTCGATTCGACTTCGGGATGGTTCTTCGACGATAAATCAGACTTTGATTCCTATCATGTCTATTTCCGCAATAAAGTACTAAAAGAAAAAGACAAGGCGCTGTTCCTGTCGGAATGCGGAGGCTTCAAACGGGCTATGGAAGAGATCAAAGGCAGCACCTGGGGCTATGGCACAGCGACATCGGAAGAAGAACTGATGGATAAGATCAGAGAACTCCATGAGAAGATGTACATTCCTTCCATCAAAAACGGATTGATGGGAGCCATCTATACCCAGGTCAGCGATGTGGAAACGGAAATCAACGGTCTCTATACCTATGACAGAAAGATATGCAAAGTCAATAAAAAAACCCTGCATGAACTGAATACAGAGCTTCAGGAAATCTATAAGAAAGAATGTGAATGAAACAAAGGCATCCGATGATGCCTTTCTTAACCTATTAGAAAAGCGGCATTTCTGCCGCTTGTTTCGTTTGAATCAGTCGATTTGTTTATTTCTTTGCTTCGGCTCTCTTGCCTAAGAGATAGGTTACGACAAAACCGATAATGACAGCCAGAACCATGACACCCATCATGCCCCAGAAGTTACCCCAGGTTCCATCCGGATTGAAGTAAGCTGCGAAGGAAATGAAGCCAGGGTTGGCAATGACATACTGCGTCAGGCCAAACAAACCGGCCAGGAAGCCACCGATACCGCCGCCGACCATCGCACCGATCAGAGGATAACGGTTCGGGAACAGAACGCCATAGACGCCAGGTTCCGTAATGCCAGATAATGCGGTAATACCGGAAGAGATACCGACGCCTTTCTTGTCTGCGTCTTTCTGCAGCAAAGCATAAGCCAGGCAGGCGCCGCCGACTGCGACGTTGGCAGGAGCCATACCGGTACAGATCAATGGGTCAGAACCGAGCTCAGCCAGCAACAGGAACAGAACCGGATAAGTCGCATTGTTCATACCGAAGAAGACCAGCCATACGGTAGTTGCACCGATGATCGCGACAGCCAGAGCCGGGAATGCGCGATAGATTGCCAGAACAGCATTCGCTAAAGCAGTACCTACCCAGTAGCCGATCGGACCTAAAACCAGCAAGGTAACCGGAACGACGATCAGCATCGTCAGAACAGGCAGTAAGACAGTTCTCAATACGACAGGGAGTGTCTTCTGCAGGAAACGATAAACGACAGACATGAACAAGGTTCCCAGAACGACCGGGAAGATCTGTCCGTTGTAGCCGATATTGGCGACATTGATGCCCAGGAAGTCCAGTACTTCAGGACGGTTTGCCGTAACATAAAGCAGAATGGCACCCAGGAATGCGCCAAGATACGGATTTGATTTTAATCTTGTAGCGCTGGAGAAACCGACATAGACCGGTAAGAAGTACAGCATTGCCTGCTGGATCGCGGAAAGTACGAAGACGGTTCCGCTGGAAGAATCCAGTCCTGCGAATGTCTGCAGCAAGGAGATGACCGCACCCGTAAGACCACCGGCGATAAATACCGGGATGATCGGCGAGAACGTGCCGCCGACATAAGACAGGATACCCTCAAGGACATTGCCCTTGGTCTGCGAGTCTGCTTTCAATGCTTCCGCATCATCGACCGAACCTGCAGCCTTGATATCGTTCTTGATCACTTCTTCATACAGAGAAGCGACATCCTGTCCGATAACGAACTGCTGCTCGCCATTCTGTGTCACGATATTGATGACGCCAGGAATCTTTTTCGCTTCTTCCACATTCAGTACGGAAGCATCTTTCAGGTTCATTCTCAGACGCGTCATGCAATGAGAAGTCGACAGGATATTACCGACACCACCGCAGGCGGCAATAATATCATCAGAAAGTTTCTTATAATCTTTTTTAGCCATTAGTTTACCCCCTTTGCTTATTGATTATCTTTCTTTTCTTGTAGTTTTGCTTTGATATCCGAAGCCAGTTCACTGGTCTTGGTGAAATCACGCCAAGCCGACATGTCATAGCCCCATTCCTGACCGTTGGACTTGATCAGATTGGAATACCAGTAGAACGAATCTTTCTTGTATCTCTTGAGATCTCTCAGATCATCATCGGTACGGTTGACGAAGACCAGGCCATAGCGTTTCGCCATGCCGTTTCCGGTAGACAGCAGATCGGTAAAAGACCATGGGTTGAAGCCGAATACTTCGACGCCATCGGCAATCGCCAGACCGACATTGTAGATGTAGTCCCGCAGATAATCGATGCGGTACTGGTCATGGATCTCTCCGTTTTCATCCAGATCTTCATGCGCACCGAAGCCGGCTTCCGTGATGACCATAGGCAGATGATAATGATCCCACATGTATCGCAATGCATATCTCATGGAAACGCCATCGATGTGCCAGTCCCAGTCTGTCGTTTCGACATAAGGGTTACGATCCAATGCATATTCGCCCGGCCAGTTGGTGTAGATGAACTCGCCTTTGCGGCCATACTTGTTCAGGCCGATCTCCTGTACGAACGAAGGATCCGGCCACATGCCGACATCGGAACGGTAGCAGTTGACTGCGATGAAATCAATCTTTGCCTTCTCGATCAGCTCCATATCGCCCGGACGGATATCCGGATCGATGTTGCGTTCTTTCCAGTAGTTCTGAACGAAAGAGGAATAGTTCCTGTAAGCATAGGTATCGTTCCAGATCTTTTCGGTCAGTTCTTCGGCATTCATTGCCGCAATCTGATCTTCCGGTTTGCATGATTTCGGATAGATTGGAACATATCCTGGCACCGGACCGATCTTGCCGCCTTCGACCATCTCATGGCAGGCGATGACCGCTTTGGCATGGCAGAGGTTCATGATGTGGTTGATCTGCCACTTCTTGACTTCCCATTCCTCATCGGTCAGGCCCTTGGCGACACCCAGCCATTTGCCGTAGACGATCTGCATGTTCTGTTCATTGATGGATAGCCAGTATTTGACGCGGTCGCCGAAGTTCTCGAACAGCACTCTGCAGTAGTAATCGAATTCATCGATGATATCCCGGTTATGCCAGCCACCGTATTTCTCATCGACCCAGCAAGGCATGTCATAGTGATAGATCGTGACGATCGGTTCGATTCCGGCAGCCTTGAGTTCGTTGATCAGATTGTTGTAGAACTCGATGCCCTTCGGATTGACCTTGCGATCCGCATCAGGAATGACCCTCGACCAGGAAATACCGAAACGATAACTGGTGAATCCGCACTCTTTCATCAGAGCTACATCTTCTTTGTAGTGATGATAGTGATCGGATGCGATCGAATTATCCGCAAACGGTTTCTTTGTCTGCGTATTCAGATCGATGATCGACTGACTCCTTCCATCTTCCAATGTTGCACCCTCGACCTGCCACGCGGCAGACGAGGCACCCCAGAGAAAGCCGTCAGGAAAAACAGGGTTGTGATTATGTTTCATAGGAGTCTCCTTTATACTGTTATTATACCTGTAAACGTTTACATTTTTGAACTGTTTTTTTCATAAGAAAAGGACATTTACTGTCCTCTCATATACTGCTCGATATCTTCGATATCTTTCATGATTTCTTCCGATAATACGACCGCGCCATTCTCCGTGATCAGAAGATCATCCTCGATCCTTATCCCGATGCCTTCGTCGGCGACATAGAGACCGGGCTCATCGGTAATGACATTCCCTGCTTCCAGCAGCGCTCCCGGTCCGCCATCCACATCATGGGTATCAAGACCCAGATGATGGGAAACGGAATGGTAATAGTATTCGGAAACGCCTTTGTTCAGGCCGTGCTTCGGCAGTTCTTCTTCATAGTAATCGGTCACGATCTTGTTCAGGTCTTTCAGGCTCATGCCGGGAGCGGCTTTTTTAGCGACCATCTTGTTTGCGTTCAGCACGATCTGATAGAGCTCTTTCTGACGTTCTTTGAAACGTCCGTTGACCGGGAAGGTCCTGGAAATATCCGCACAGTAATGGTCATAAGTGGCTCCCAGATCGCACAGGAACAGTTCTTCATCCTGCATGACCTGGTCATTGTCCGCATAGTGCAGTATCGTGGCCCTCTGACCGCCGGCTGCGATCGTATTGAATGCCAGATCCTTGCAGGAAGCCTGCTTCAGCACGAATTCAAAGATCCCTTCCATCACCATTTCATTGACACCCGGCTTGGATACTTTCATCATCTGACGTATTCCCAGATTGGTCGTACGGATCGCCTTGCGGATGCAAGAGATCTCATATTCATCCTTTACCAGACGCATTTTCGTCAGTACAGGATAGATATCTTCCATAATCAGATATGGATACTGTTCCTGCATATTCTTCGCATATTTCTGGGCCTGCGTATCTGCCTGATCCGGATCGTAGTGCCAGAAATCGAAATAGAAGGACAGATCCCCTTTTAAACGGTAACGGTTCAGCAAGGAAGCGACCGTCACATCAAGATCATCCCGGTCGGATATGCCTTGGATCATGGAAATATCTTTCACTTTCTCAGGCAGCAATCTTCCTCCGACCCATTTCGCCATCGTTTCATCATAAGGAAGAATAAAGATCCGCTCGCTGTTTGTCCCGTTGATCTTGCTCAGCATCAGGACCATATCTTCCGCATCCAGTCCCGTCAGATAATAGAAATTGCGATCCACGTAGAAATCATATGTTTCATCCGCGGAACGGAATGGCGCTTTCCCGGAAAACAAAAGAACGACACTGTCATCCGGCAGATACTCCAACAGTCTTTCTCTTCTCTCAGAATAACGATTCATCGATATTGCCTCCGTCTTTATAAGATACTCTGACTATTTCCTTGTCTCTGATGCACTGATCGACCAGTTCCTGATAATCGAACAGCGATTCATAGTAGAGACATTTGTTCTCTTTCGGTCTGGTGACCGGATTCTTCGGATCGAAGATCGTGCAGCAGTCTTCAAAAGGAAGGATGCTGGTCTCATAGGTATCGATCTTCTTGGCGATCGCGATGATTTCCAGCTTGTCCTGCATGCATAGCGGGCGAAGGATCAGGGTGTCGCAGACTTTGGCGATGACGCTGATCGATTCCGGAGTCTGGGAAGCGACCTGTCCGATCGATTCGCCATTGGTGATGACCATGATATTCCTCTCCTTGGCGATCGCATCGGCGATCCGGTACATCATTCTTCGCATGATCGTGACACAGTACGGTTCATCCACATGTTTGTATATGGCTAATTGCAGCTGCGTAAACGGGATCATATGTACGATGACTTCTTCCTGATAGACGGAAAGCTTTCTTGCAAGCGTCAGCACTTTTTCTTTTGCCTGTTTTGAAGTATATGGCTCGGATGCGAAGTGGATGCATTCGATCTTCAGGCCCCGCTTCATCGTCATGTATCCTGCGACCGGAGAATCGATGCCTCCCGACATCATCAGCAACGCTTTTCCATTGATGCCTGTCGGATAGCCGCCGATCCCTCTCACTTTCTCATCGGAAATGTAGATGCAGTCCTGATCCACTGTCACATACAGCATCACTTCGGGTTCATGGACATCTACGGTATATTCCGTGTTGTGCAGGATATTTCCTGCCAGAGCGCGGTTGATGTCATCGGAAGACATCGGGAAGCTCTTGTCGTGACGTTTGGTCTGTACCTTGAACGTTTTTGATTCATGGGCATTGACCAGTTTCAATGAAACCTCCTTCAGTTCATTGATATCCTTCTTAACCTTGATGGCTCCCTGAAAATAGCTGTAACCGAAAACCTGTTTCAGGTCTTCTCTGATCGCTTCATAGTTTTCGCCATTCAGACGGATGAAAAGACCGTCATGCAGGGTCTTGTAAATCAGGGCATGGTATTCGCTTAAACGGCTGCGGATATTCTGAGTCAGACGATTGGTGAATTCTTTCCGGTTCTTGCCTTTGGTGGAAAGTTCTCCATATCGGACGATGATATGATCATAATCAGGCATATTGATTTAAAATCTCCTTTAGGCATTGATTGAAACGGCCCAGTTCTTCGATCGTATTCGTAGAATCGAACGAGATCCTTATCGCATGGTCCTCATCGATATTCATGCTGGAGAGGCTGCGGTTGAGTTCGTTCTTTCTGGATCCGCAAGTGGACTTGCTGGAAACCATGATGCCTTCTTTGTTTAAGGCATTCAGCAATACTTCCGAAGGGATAGGCGTCGAAATGTTGACCAATGTAACAACTCCTTTGTCATAGTTGATATGCACCTGTTCAGGGAATCCTTCAATGAGATGATCGTGCATCTTCTTCAGCTGTTCCTGATCTCTTTTCTGATGCTCCAGAGCCAGTCTCACGGTCTTTGCCAGGACGATATTGACCAGGGCATTGGATGTGCCTCCGCGCATGGAATACTCCTGCTGTCCTCCGGAAATCAACGGAAGCAGCTCGATATGACTCTTCTTGATCAATGCTCCGCTTCCTTTTAATCCATGGATCTTATGGGCAGAAAACGAAGCCATATCCGCATCTTTGAGATCCAACGGGATCTTGCCGATCGCCTGGGTGATATCCGTATGAAACAAGGTTCCCGGATGCTTCTTGACAGCCTTGGCGATTTGCGCGACATCATTGATCGCACCGATCTCGTTGTTTACGGCCATGATGCTCACCAGACAGGTATCGTTTCGTAAAGCGTTCTTTACCGCATCTGCCGTGATCTGCCCATCCTCATCCGGCTTCAGATATGTCACATCGAAACCGAACCGGTCCTCCAGCTGTCTGAAGGCATTGTATACCGAAGAATGCTCATAATAGGATGTGATCACGTGCTTCTTTTCCTTCTGTTTCAGACAGAATCCTTTGATTGCCAGAGAATTCGCCTCCGAAGCTCCCGAAGTAAAGATCAGATCCTTATCCTTGAGATCTAAAGCCTCTAAAATGTGCGTACGCGCCTTTTCCTGCATATCATAAATAGCGACGCCATCGTCATATAAGGCATCGCTATTGCAGTAATATTCATCGAGAAGTCTCACATAAGTCTCTTTGACTTCCGGATCAAGAGCCGTCGTTGAGACTGCATCCAGATAGATCTTCATCAGGCATTCTCCATGATCTTTTCATCGATGCTTTCCGGAAACAGCGTCTCCATGCAGGTGATCGCCGTCTTCAAAGCCTTCGTATATTCGCCATTGAAATACTGGAATTCCGCTTTCGACAATTCCCGATCGATCTCCGGATAAGTGGAACGGTAACGGTTGCCGAACACGATCGCATTCTCCACCATCACACCCATGCCAACGACATTGTTGATGTTGTTATAGAACTTGTAGATGAAATCGATCGCTTCCGATAAAAGCTCATTCAGCTTATCCACATCGATCGGAATGACCGACAGTTCGCTGCGCAGTCTCTCGATATAGCCATGCGCCCGATACAAGTCATCCTTGTAGGATTCATCGATCGCAGGCAAAGAATATTCCGCCAGCTTGGCTTCCACTTCGCAGACCACCAGCTGCAGTTTGGTCAGCTGAGAGATGGCCCTCTGTTCGCCATCCGTCGACTTATCGATGATGCTCTTGTACGCATACAGAGCCTTCTTGTCATCTTCGATATGATTGTAAAGATCTTCGGCAGCAGCCAGGATCTCTCCCGAAGGATGATCCGCCTTGCTGAGATCCGCAGCAATATTCTGATACTCCTGACGGTACGCCTGGATGTTTTCTTTCAGTTGATCCAGCGTCTCCGATACGATACTCAAGCCGTAGCGGTCCGAATCCTTCTCATATGCGACACGGACATAGTTCTCCACCTTCTCCATATCGGCAAGATGTTCATACGCCTTGTCATTGGTTTCCTTGGCCTGCTTGTAAGCGCGATTCTCCGCCGCCAGCATATCATTGAGTTCATTGACCTGTTCCTTCGCTCTGGCGACATTGTTTTTGATCCCCTGGGTATCCGCATCCATGATATTCTTGATATCGCTGTTCAAGGAACGTTCGATCTCTTCGATCCTCTCATCGATCCTCAGATGATCGAGATAGACGCCCCGCTGCTGAGTCAGGGCAAGTTCCCGTTTCGTCTCATCCAGCATCAAAGGCAGTACGCCTTTGGTATCCTTTACCAGCGTAGGAACGGCATTCGCATTGGTCTTGATCTCGCTTAAGATCTGATCGATCTTCTCCAGATCATCCTGTGCCAGACCATATTCCGAAGACATCATCGCATCTTCCGATGCCGAGAACAGTTCTTCGCACTCTTTCAGTTTATTCACGAAACCATCATAAGCGATCGACAGCAGCTGTGAATTCTTATCGATCGTCGCTTTGACCACGCGATACTTCTCTTTCAGTTTGATGGAATAATCCCGCTGCTCGTCTTCCTTCTTGGAGAATGCTTCCAGGAAACTGTCGATACTCTTGATTTCCTTCTCGCAATCTGTCAGATTCTCCCCCACGATACGTAGGCTGTTCATCGCTTCCTTGTAACTCACGCTGCCCAAAGAATCATCCGCCTCATTCAAAAGATCCTGCACCTGCGTGATGTGCTTCTCCGCATCCTCATACTTCTGATAGTACTGCGATACCTGTTCCATCGTTTCCTTGTTTCTCTTGGCCATGATCTGGGCCTTGTTCAGTTTGAAAGCGATCGGAACGGTCTTCACATCATTGAAACGCACATAGAGCTCATCCAAGGTTTTCTTAAGCTTTTTCTTATGTGCCTTTTTGATGATGATCAGAAGGAAAATAAGAAACACCAACGCTGCGACAGCGATGATGACGTATAATTTATTATTGATGACAAAATCAAGGATCTTTTCTTTCATACAGAACCATTTTACTATTTAAAATACCTTTTTTCAATTGACTTTAGGTCCCCTATTTGGGATAATAGTAAAGCACATAATCATAGCAGCATGTAAAGTTATCGGTAAGGCGTTGATACCACAGGAGATTAGTAGGCAGGCGCTATTGCTGAAAATCGCATACCAACACCCCCGGTAATGATTTACACCTGTACTTACTTAAGGAGGAAATGACTTATGGCAAGAAATACAGGTCCTACTTGGAGAATCAGCAGACGTTTAAACTTCTCTGTTCTTGAAACAGGACAAGAATTGGCGAAACGGCCTTACATTCCGGGCCAGCACGGCTCACCGACTGCCAGAAGAGCGAAACAGTCCAACTACGGATTGCAGAAAGCCGAGAAGCAGAAGATGAGACATCTCTATGGCTTAAGCGAAAAACAGTTCTACAACACATTCGTGAAAGCCGTACGTTCCAAAGGCGTTACAGGTACCATCCTGTTCACCATGCTGGAATCAAGACTGGACAACCTGGTCTATCGTATGGGCTTCGCTTCGACAAGAAAGCAGGCCAGACAGATCGTCAATCACGGCCATGTGCTGGTTGATGGCAAGAAGGTAGATATTCCTTCCGCTCAGATCAAGCCGGGTTCCGTGATCGAGATCAAAGACAACTACAAGAACAATGTCTTAGTCAGCCAGTCGCTGGAAGCTAACGTCTCGACCAAGGATTTCGTTGAAGTCGACAAAGATGCTCGCAAGGGCAAGTATGTCAGATATCCTGAAAGAAAAGAACTCAGCCAGGACATCAACGAACTGCTGGTCATCGAGTATTACAACAGATAATACTAACGGACCTAGGGATCCTCAAAAGAGGATCCTTTTTTTCTGTTCTTCTATAACGATATGAAAAAAGAACACTTTTCAGTGTTCTTTAATCAGAATACCTACTCAGGAATGTCACAACCATTCCTCTTGAACAGTCATTTCCTACACCGAATTTGGTGGAAGAAACGCCTGTAGTGATGCCCCAATAATATGCCCATTGGATAGCTTCATAATAGTATTTCCCTTTTTGAACATCTTTGAAGTTTAATTCAGTCGGATAATACCATGTAATGCCAAACATATCTGTAACATTAGATGTATTGAAACTGCTTAAATCAAGAGAGACCAGTGAATTACATTCTGAAAATAAAAAGTACAAGCTAGTTACATTGGTTGTGCATAATAAAAGAACTGAAACAATATTGTCAATAAGCGTTTCATGATCCTGACACTCCCTTGTTTCATATCTACACCAATATATTAACACGCTGAACATTAATAATGACGAAGATATAAAAGGCTACTGAATTATCAGTAGCCTTTTGACATGATCTGAAATTTATATAATTACTTAGTATGCGTCATCATACCTCTTCAGGAAAGTAACGACCATCGCCCTGATACAGTCGTTACCTACACCGAATTTCGTTGACGAAATTCCGGTGGTGATGCCTGTTGAGAATGCCCAATGTACAGGTTCATAGAAATAATTGCTCACCAAGACATCAGAGAAGTTCATATCTTTCGATACATATTCAGGATCATTGCCTCCGTTGGCATATTTAGCAGTTCTGTATAAGAAAGTAACGATCTGTTCTCTCGTACACTTGTCATTCGGAGAGAAAGTGGTCTTTGATGTTCCTGTCGTAATGCCGTTCTCGAATGCCCAGATGACTGCTTTGTAATAGAACTTGCCTTCAGAAACATCCTTGAAAGGATTCTCTGATACAGGTTCAGGGCAGCCAAGTGTTCTCCACAGGAACGTTACTACCTGTCCTCTTGTACAAGGATCATCCGGAGAGAAAGTCGTTGGAGAGGTGCCGGTGGTTATTCCGTTATCGAATGCCCAATAGACCGGGTTGAAGAAATAACTTGTAGATACGGCGACGTCTTTGAACAGAACCCTGACCTCACAGGTATCGCTTGCTTCTTCGTATTCTTCAAGGTATGCCGTAACCGTTGCTTTCCCCGCTTTGATTCCGGTAATAACGCCTTCTTCATCTACCGACAGTATGGAAGGATCGGAAGATTCATAGACTACTTTACGACCTGACTGGCTTTCAGGTCTGATAGCGACCGTAAGCTGCTTGCTGTCCTGCGGAATGATTGTGAGATTCTTCTCTTCAAAATGCAACATCATCTCAACCACCTTCACAGTGCAGCTGTCAGACAAACCGGAACCATCCGTGGCAGAAACAGTAATCACCGCTTCTCCCAACGCCAACGCAACGATATTGCCTTCCTGATCCACGGATACGATAGCTGGTTTGGAAGAAGACCATTCAAGATCCTTGATCGTTGCATCTTCTGGCTGGATCGTTGCAGAAAGACTCTCTGTGTCACTGATGATCATGGTCAGTTCATGCTCATTCAAAGCGACCGAAGAAAGCAATGTTCTTCTGACCCAAGTACCCGACCATACAGACGCATTCCTTGGATAGCTGCTATACAATTCAGTTTCTGTGATATGCAGATTTTTATCAAAATTGTGCCATGTTCCTTCAGGAAGGTATGCATTATCATTCCATGTCGTGAACCCGGTACCCAGCTTGACAGAAGTCAAAGAAGGACAATCAAGGAACATATCTTCCATTCTTTCAACATTCGAAGTATTGAAACTGCTCAGATCAAGTGATTCAAGGGAAGTACACCCATAGAACATGGCAGTCGTATCTGCAACCTTAGTTGTATTGAGACTGCTTAGATCAAGAGAAGTCAGCGATTCGCAGCCATGGAACATGTCACGCATGTCGGTGACATCCGATGTATCGAATCCTGATAAAGCGATAGATGTCATAGCTTCGCAATCATTGAACCAGTATGCTGTGGATTTCGGCTTAATCATCTGATCCGGGGCAACATATGCTTTTATGATAGATTCCTGTTGTGAATACCATGGAACAGAAAGGTCATAAACATCCGTTTCGATTCCCGAATAAACGGTGCCGATATAAGAATTGTTATGAATATCTCTGGCTGATATTTCCTCGCCGTTTGTGTATGTTTCAAAACTTTTGAAGAAAATCAGATCCCCATCCGATGTCAGCACGGCATAAGCGATTCCGTCTGTTGCATCAGCTTTTTCTACGGTCACTCCGCATTGAGCAGAAAGATTCGTTCCGTCTGTCGTGGTTGCTTTGATAATTGTGATTCCAACTTTCATAGCTGTAACCAGTCCATTCTGATCGACAGAAGCAATCGTTGGATCCAAGGATGACCAGACTAATTCTTTATTCGTTGCATCTTCAGGGAGGACTGTCGCAGTAAGTGTTTCAGAAGCTCCGACCTTCATATTCAGTGAAGTCTTGTTCAAAGAAACGGACGAAACATCTGTTCCTTTGATCCAGGTTCCTGCCCAGTCTGAAGCATTTGAAGGATAGTTGTTATAGAGTTCTATTTCTGTTTTATGAAGTTCCTTCTCAAAGTTGTACCATGTGCCTGAAGGCAAGTAGGCATTGTCTATCCATTTAGTAAAATCAGCACCTAATTTAACAGAAGCCAAACTGCTACAGTCACGGAACATGGTTTTCATATTGGCCACATTCGACGTGTTAAAACTGCTCAGATCAAGTGAAACAAGAGAGGAACAGTGAGAGACTATACCATACATATCGGTGACTTTCGATGTATCGAAACTGCTCAGATCAAGAGTGGTCAGAGCGGAATCATTATCGAACATTCCTCTCATGTTCGTAACATTGGATGTATTGAAGCTACTAAGATCAATTGAGGCTAGAGATGAGCATTCATAGAACATCAATGACATGTCGGTAACTTGTGACGTAACAAAACCACTTAAGTCAACCGATGATAATGAAGAGCATCCTTCAAACATGGAACTCATATCTGTTACATTCAACGTGTTAAAACTGCTCAGATCAAGAGATGGCAAAGAAGAACATCCATAGAACATATTGGCCATTCCTGTTGTGACAAGGGTTGTATTAAAACTACTCAGATCAAGAGAAGTCAGAGCGGAACACCTATAAAACATGGATGTCATGTTCGTTACTTTTGATGTATCAAAGCTGCTTAGATCCAGAGAAGTCAGAGCGGAACAGCCAGAGAACATTTCTCTCATGTCTGTAACGTTGGATGTATCAAAACCGCTGAGATAAAGAGAAGAAAGAGAAGAACAGTAAAGGAACATGTATGACATGTTTCTATCATTTGATGTATCAAAACCTGTTGCATCAAATGAAGTCATGTTCGAACAGTCGCGGAACCAATACGCAGTGTATGCTGGCTTGATCGTCTGGTTTGGTGCAACATAGACACTCTTTACAGAATCGCTGTCTGAGAGCCAGTAGTTATTGCCAGATTCAACCCCTGTATAGACAGTTCCGGTATAGGTATTGCCATATATATCTTCTACAGTTGTACTCGTTCTGTTTGTGTATGTACTAAAACTTCTGAAGAAGATCAGATCTCCTCTGTTTGTTAATAAGGCATATGCCGTTCCATCTGTCGGTTGTATTTCTTCAACCGTTACTTCGCACTGTGCAGAAAGATCAGTTCCATCAGTTGTTGTTGCAGTAATGATGGCTGTTCCTGTGCTTAATGCTGTGACAAGACCATTCTGATCGACAGAGGCAATAGTCGGATCGGATGAATTCCATGCAACGTCTTTGAATGCTGCATCTTCAGGAAGAACCGTAGCAATCAATGTTTCGGAATCATCAACTTTCATGATTAACGAATCGTTATTCAGAGAAATGGAGGAAGCAAGCATGCCTTTTATCCATGTCCCTGACCAAGCTGACGCATTTGCGGGATAGCTGTCATACAGTTCTGTCTCTGTTTTGTGAAGATTCTTTTCCAGATTGAACCATGTGCCTGTAGGAAGATAAGCATTCTGGATCCATTTGGTGAATTCCGTTCCAAATTTTACAGAAATCAAGGCGGAACAATCTTTAAACATATCAGCCATATTTGTGGCGGCGGAGGTATCAAAGCTGCTCAGATCAATAGAGGTCAGAGAAGAACAACCGGAGAACAAGCTGTCCATATATATGACGTCAGATGTGCTGAAGTTACTTAAGTCAAGAGATGTGAGGGAGGAACAACCATAGAACATGCAGTGCATATATGTGGCATTGGATGTATCAAGTCCTGATAAATCTACTGATGTCATATTCGAACAATTATAAAACCAGAAGGCTGTTGATATCGGGCTAATAATCTGGACAGGTGCAACATATGAACTTCCAATAGAACCTGGATCTGAAAGCCACGGAACCTGAGAAGATTCTTCAAAATTTGCTGTTTCTATTCCTGTATATACAATTCCGGTATAGGTATTATTGTAGATATCTTTTGCTGTCGTATTAACACCATTTGTGTATGTTTCAAAACTTCTAAAGAATATCAAATTGCCATTGTCTGTTAACACTGCATAAGCAGTTCCGTCTGTAGGGACATTTTCTTCCACTGTTACTTCACATTGAGCAGAAAGATTGGTTCCATCAGTTGTTGTAACAGTGATGATGGCTGTCCCGGCTTGTAAAGCGGTCACAAGACCGTTCTGATTAACAGAAGCAACAGTTGAATCGGATGAACTCCATACCACATCTCTGATCGTTGCATCTTCAGGAAGAACTGTCACAGTTAAAGCTTCTGAAGCATTTACTTTGATATTAAGTGAATTCTTATTCAAAGAAACAGAAGAAACAGGTGTGATTTTAATCCAGGTTCCTGCCCATTCTTGTGCATGAGAAGGATACTCATTATACAGTTCAGTTTCTGTCTTAACTAAAGAAGAGTTCTTAAGCGCCCAGCTGCCTGAAGGCAGATAGGCGTTCTGGATCCATTTACTGAAAGACGGACCAAATTTCACTTCAGCCAAAGACAGGCATCCATTAAACATCATCCGCATATTTGTAACACTTGAGGTATTAAAACTGCTTAAATCAAGCGATACTAGGAATCCGCTGTTGCTGAACATGGAGGACATATTCTGAACTGCTGAAGTATTGAAATTGCTTAAATCGAGCGATGTCATGGCTGGTAAGCCAGCAAACATCGAGTCCATGCTTTGAACGCTCAATGTGTTGAAATGACTCAGATCAAGAGACTCCAGCAGGTTACAATAAGCGAACATAGAACTCATGGAACGAACTTTTGAAGTATCGAAACCATCGACATCGAGAGATACCGCAGAAAGGCAATGCGAGAACATGCTGCCCATATTTTCGACATTTGAAGTAACGAATCCCTCCAGATCAAAAAATGCCAGTGATTCGCAATCATAGAACATCCAGCCCATATCTTCAACACTGGAGGTGTCAAAATCGCTTAGGTCAGTTTCCGTCATTAACCGGCAATTGTAGAACAAGAAATTCATACCAGTAACGCATGAAGTATCGAAGCCATCGCCATCGAATGAAGTCATTTCGGTACAATCATAGAACCAGTAAGCCATGGAGACCGGCTTGATTGTATACCCTTCTGCAACATACGTTTTCTTGATCGTTCCTGTTTTGGAATACCAAGGAATGTCATAATTATCGTCAACAGACAAGTCTTCGATTCCGGAATATACGGTTCCGGTATAGGAAACACCATTGATAACTACAGTACAAGACGAACCATTGGTATAAGGCGTTTCGCTTCTAAAGAAGATGAAGTCTCCATCGTCCGCAAGGATCGCATATGCACTGCCAACTCTTGACATGTCTCTAGTCCAGATGCCTGCCCATTCTGCTGCATGAGATGGATATTGGTTATACAGTTCGACTTCAGTCTTCACCAGATCAGGTTCTTCATGCAACCAGTTGCCCGTAGGCAAATAAGCATTATCTATCCAGTTTGTAAATCCAGAACCTAGTTTGATAGTTTCTAAGGAAGAACATCCATAAAACATGTCCATCATCATTTCCGCATCCGTCACTTTTGATGTATCGAAACTGCTTAAATCAAGAGAGACCAAGGAAGAACAATTATAGAACATACGATCCATGCCTTGTACATTTGATGTATCAAAACCACTTAGATCAAGGGAAGCCAGGGAAGAACAACCGGAAAACATGTTGTACATATCTACAACATTCGATGTATTGAAACTGCTTAAATTAAGGGAAGCCAGGGAAGAACAGCCAGAGAACATACTAGCCATATCCCCAACGTTAGATGTATCGAAATGACTGAGATCTAGAGAAGTCAGCGATGAACAGCCAGAGAACATTCCATATAAATAATCATATCCTTGCATGCGAGTAACATTTGATGTATCGAAATGACTGAGATCTAAAGAGGTCAGGGAAGAACAGCCAGAGAACATGCTTTCCATATCCTCAACGCATGATGTATCGAAACTGTTCAAATCAAGAGATGTCAAGGAGGAGCAATTCCAGAACATACGCCTCATGTGTGTGACTTTTGATGTATCGAAATCACTCATGTCAAGAGATGTCAAGGAGGAGCAATCATAGAAAATACCGCTCATATTAGTAACTTCTGATGTATCAAATCCGCTCAGATCTAGCGATGTCAAGGAGGAACAGCCGTAGAACATGCTCCCCATATTCGTAACATTTGATGTATTGAAGCCTGTTGCATTGAAAGATGTTATGTTGGAACATTCATAGAACCAATAAGTGGTCGATACAGGATTGATTGTTTGACCATTAACTACATAGACTTTATTGATCAATTGTCTATTTGAATACCAAGGAATTGAATTATATGAAGTCGCAGACAGTGCCTCAAATCCGGAATAAACAGTTCCTGTATAAGATGTTCCATCAATTGTAACAGTGTATGTTGAACCGTTAGTATAGGAAGTTCCGCTTCTAAAGAAAATAAGTTCCCTATTGTTTGTCAAGATAGCATAAGCAAAGCCTTTCCGTGTCCATGTTCCAGCCCATTCTGCAGCATGAGATGGAAATTGGTTGCACAGTTCATATTCATCCTTAACTAAATTGGGGTTTTCGTGATACCAGCTACCTGAAGGAAGATAAGAGTTGTCTAACCATCTTGTAAATTTGGAACCCAATATGACCGTATCTAAAACGGAGCAACCATCAAACATATTTCTCATATATGAGACATTCGACGTATCAAAACTGCTCAGATCAAGAGATGCCAAAGACGAACACCCAGAAAACATGTTGAGCATGTACACGACACTCGATGTATCGAATCCGCTCACATCAACGGCTGTCAGAGAGGAACAACCATTAAACATATATGCCATATATGAAACATTTGATGTAACGAATCCACTTATGTCAAGAGATGTTAGGGAGGAGCAGTCATTAAACATGTATCCCGTATCCGTAACACTCGATGTATTGAATCCGCTCAAATCAAGAGATGTCAAAGACGAACACCCAGAAAACATGTAGAGCATGTACACGACACTCGATGTATCGAATCCGCTCACATCAACGGCTGTCAGAGAGGAACAACCATGAAACATTTGGCTCATATCAGCAACACTCGATGTATTGAATCCACTCACATCAACAGTCGTTAAAGAAGAACAGCCATCAAACAATAAATTCATATCCGTAACATTCGATGTATCGAAACCACTCACATTTACGGATGTCAGGGAAGAACAAAAAGCGAACATCCAACTCATATCCGTAACATTCGATGTATCGAAACCTGTTCCATCGAAAGATGTCATGTTAGTACAACTCAAAAACCAGTATGCCATAGATATAGGACTTATTGTCTGGCCATTTGCTACATAGACTTTTTTGATTGATGATATTTTATTGCGCCAAGGAGTTGTGCAAGTAACGCCATCATAGGTTGCCTGTAACATCTCGATTCCAGAATAAACGGTCCCTCTATAAGATGTTCCATTTATTGTGACGGAGTATGTAGACCCATTGTTATAGGATGTAGTACTTCTAAAGAAAACAAAGTCTCCGTTATTTGCCAGAATTGCGTAAGCATCTCCAGTGGTGCTGGTTTCATCCAGCTCTACCGGAAGATCTTCGGAGATGGAATCCGTTGTTTCCTCTTGCCTAATGGAGTTATCGATCGTTTCATCATTAAGGACAGATTCATCAGCTTCTTCAACATTTATTTCCATGATGTTCTCATTTGAAACATCATTATCTGAAACGATCGTTTCTGTTTTATTCTCTTCTATTGCATCTTCATCCATCGTTTCTGTTGTCACATCCTGTTGAACAGTTTCTTCTTTAGATGCATTTTCTTCAACGGCTTCTGATAAAGTGTTTGTAGCGGCATCTTCTTCAGCAGAAATAATCTTTACGCTCAATAAAGATACACACAATAAAAAAACAGACAATATTGTCAATATACGTTTCATAATCCTGATACCCCTTTGTTTCATACTCTTTTAAATTAATAATTCTATATTTTTCATAAATATAATAACACATCCGTTTTCTATTAATTAAAAACCCTCCTTGTTTTTTAACAGGGAGGGTTTTAATCAAATTTACTTATTTCTATCCTAGAACGATATTTCTTTGTTTCCTGTGATCTTCATGTAGATCAGTAACGACAGTACCGTCGCAACCGTCAGGATCGTCGCATAAGCCGCAGCGATGCCATAGTTGCCTCTGGAAACATACGTATACGTCGCCAGCGTCAGCGTGATCGTCTTCAGGTTGTACAGGATGATTGCCGTAGACAGCTCGGTAATGATCGTGACCCAGGACATGATCGCACCCGACAGGATACCATTCGCCATCATCGGAACCGTGATCGTAAAGAACGCCTTCAGCTTGGAAGAACCAAGCGAGATCGCCGCTTCCTCGATCGACATCGGGATCTGCTGCAAAGTCGCAGTCGAAGAACGGATGGTATAAGGGATACGACGGATGACCAATGCGATGATCATGATCGTGACCGTGCCTGCCAGTACCAGCGGCTTCTTATTGAACGCCATCAGCAATGCAATACCGACAACGGAACCAGGAATGATATATGGAACCATGGACAAGGTATCGATGATCTTGTTGATGAGGTTGCTTCTTCTGACCACCAGATAAGCGATCAGAATCGCCAGCAGGATGACAACAATCAAAGCCAGACCGCCGATCAGGAACGTATTCGGAATCGCATTCTTCAGATGCGAGAACGCGAAACGGTACGAATCCAAAGAATAGCCCGGCAGGAAGATCTTGCCTGAGGTCTTCTGGAACGAGGTGTAGATGACATAGATCTGCGGCATGAACGCCAGCAGTACCACGAACCAGCAATAGAAATGTACCAGGATGGATTTCAAGCCATGCAGTTCTTTTCGTTCAATGGAATGCATCGCATTCATCGTGAAACGGAACTGGTTGTTGACGTATCTCTGGATCAGGAAGATGATTGCCGTGATGACGATCGCGATAACGGAAATGGCCGCACCGAAATTGTGGTCGGAACCGGTTTCCGCAAAGTAGGTCTTATAAATGATGACCGGGAAGGTCTGATAGCCTTCGCCAATCAGCAATGGCGTACCGAAATCCGCAAACGCACGCATGAAGACCATCAGCGTTGCCGCAATGATCGTAGGCATGCACAATGGAATGACGATCTTGAAGAAACGCTTGAATCCGGAACATCCCATATTTTCCGCTGCTTCCAGCAGGGAGTTATCGATATTCTTCAAAGCGCCGGAAACATACAGGAAGACCAGCGGGAACAGCTGTAGTGCCAGCACCAGCAGGATGCCATTGAAGCCATAGATGCTTGGCATCTGTCTCTGGATGATGCTCTCGATGAATTTCGTGATGATACCGCCTCTGCCCAGCAGCATGATCCAGGAGTACGCGCCGATAAACGGAGCGGACATCGAGCAAAGGATGATCAGTACCTGCAGTATCGTCTTTCCTTTGATCTCATACATCTGATAGAAGTAGGCCAAAGGAATGCCGATGACCAGCGTCAGCAGCGTCGCCAGCGCCGATACCTTCAAGCTGTTGAAGATCGATTCTACGTAATAAGACTGCGAAAAGAACGCCTGGAACTGTTCCAGAGTGAAATGTCCCTCGTTGGTAAAGAACGCGTTCTGCAGCAACTTAAACAGCGGATACAGCAGGAACAGGATGTACAGGAAAAGGATCGCTACCGAGACCAGTTTCCAGACATCGAAGTATTTGTTGGACTTGCTGTTCATAGATTAAGCCTCTTTTTTATACACGTCGTAATCGTTGATCACGCCTTCCACCAGGTTGTGTTCTCCGTTCTCATCGAAGATATTGATCTTCTCGGTCTTGACACCCAGACGGATTTCCGTGCCTTTTTCAATGATGGAATCGATCTTGGATTCCTGAACGATCTCCGCGGTCTCTCCGTCTTCGAAGTGTACGAAATAGTGCGTATTCAAGCCAAGGAATACCGCATCATCGATGACCGCCTTGATGCCGTCTTTATTGTTCACATCCACTACCAGTTCTTCCGGACGGATGCTTGCTTTGACCTTCTGATCCTTCATATCTTCCTTGCGGATCGTATCCATTCTGACCTTGTAGTTGCCAGGCAGATACAGATAAGCCTTGCCGTCTTCGATCTTCAGTTCGCCATCGATCACATTCGTATGACCGATAAACGTTGCGACAAACAGATTCGCAGGTCTCTGATAAAGGATCTTCGGCGTACCGATTTGCTGAATATCGCCATTGTTCATGACAGCGATACGATCGGAAACAGCCATAGCCTCTTCCTGGTCATGAGTAACGTAGACAGTCGTGATACCTACTTCATTCTGTATCTGCTTGATGACCGTACGCATTTCGACTCTCAGCTTGGCATCCAGATTCGAAAGCGGCTCGTCCATCAGCAATACATCCGGAGTGATCGCCAAGGCTCTCGCCAAAGCGACACGCTGCTGCTGACCGCCGGAAAGCCTCTCCGGCATACGATCGCGATATTCATCAATCTTCATCAGTTTCAGAAACTGATCCGTCTTGGATGCGATCTCTTCCGCAGGAAGCTTACGGTTCTTCAGACCGAATGCTACGTTCTTTTCCACCGTCATATTCGGGAAAATGGCATAGTTCTGAAACACCATACCGATATTACGCTTTGCCGGATCCATATCATTTATTCTGGTATCCCCAAAATAAAAGTCTCCACCCTCGATCGAGTTAAAGCCAGCAATCATACGCAATAAAGTCGTCTTACCACATCCAGATGGACCAAGGAGGGTAAAGAACTCACCCTCCTTGATATCCAGTGATAAGTCAGAAATTATCGTATTATCGCCGTATTTTTTCACAGCGTCACGGATTTTGATATTAACACTCATATTTCCAACCTCACCTGTTTGATTATTGTATTACTTTGAATTACTGTTTTGCAGCATTGAACATATCCGTCCAACGAGCCTGCCATTCCTTCTTGTGCGTTCCGCAGAGTTCCATGTCTTCGTATACGACATTGATCTTGGAGAACGGGATCATCAGATCGGAAGTGTTCGGAATGCTAGGATTGACCGGACGAGCCGTCGTCTTAGCGATTTCGTTCTGACCTTCATCGGAGATCAGCCAATCCATGAACAGTTTCGCATTTTCCATATTCGGAGCGTTCTTGATGATAGCTGCACCTGCAGGGAGCCATACGGCACCTTCGGAAGGATAAACCAGACGGACGATCTCTTCGCCCAGAGCTGCCTGGTCGACCAAGAGACCTACACATGGGTCTTCATAGGAAACGCCTACGACATATTCGCCTTCGAACGTGCCCTTGTAGATTGCGGAAGAGCCATCGATGATGACGCCATTCAGGTTCTGAGCGAATGTATTGACCCATTCCCAAGCCTTCTCGTCATATGGTTCATCACCCATGACTAACAGCATATTCGTCAGTTCAGCCCATGCACTGGATGAAGAAGCAGGGTCACCCATAGCGATCTTGCCGAACAGTTCCGGCTGTAACAGATCTGCATAAGAATCGAAATCATCGATATTCAGACCCAGTTTTTCATACTCGGCAACGTTGACCAGCAAAGCTGCGGAACCATCCAGGCAGTAGTGCGTGGTGATGCCATTGAAGTTCTGATATGCTTCAGGAAGATTCTCATCGCCTTTTGCAACGTATGGTTCAAACAACGGAACATAATCCGGGTTGAAAGAGTTGGCATAGTTCATGCCGCCATACATGACATCGCCCTGCGGGTTGTCTTTTTCCGCAGCGATTCTTTCCAGACATTCGCCTGTTTTTGCGGAAATGAACTGTACATCGATGCCATACTTCTCACCGAATTTTTCAGCAGCTTCGACCAGAGCGTCGGAGTTTGGAGAATAGATAACCAGACTGCCGCCGCCAACGGTTTCTTCGCCGCCGCCTTCGTTACCGCCCTTACCGCATGCGAATAAGCAGCAAGCGATCAAAGCGATCATAAGCAACTTAAAAAGTTTTTTCATAATTTCCTCCTGGGGTTTTTCCCCTAAATAATATTATAAGATAATTGTAAACGTTTTCACAATTAAGATTATTGAAAATAAAAACATATCGTCAGGATAAGATTATCTCCTGTGATATGTTTCTTTCTATTCTGTGAATCTTCAGCGGATCGCTCAGTTCTCTTCCTGTTTATCGATCTCATCCAGAATGATCTGGCGGATCTCTTCGACCGCGACATCAAGGTCGTCGTTGCATACGATATGCTCATAAGTATCCGTATCTTTGAGTTCCTTCTTCGCCTTGGAGATCCTCTTCATGATCGTCTCGTCATCCTCGGTACCGCGAGCCCGCAGTCTCCGTTCCAGTTCTTCCAGCGAAGGCGGAACGATATAGATGCTCAAGGCATCCGGACACTTCTCCATGATCTGTTTCGCTCCCCGGATCTCGATCTCCAGAATGACATTCTTGCCCAGTTCCCGTTGCTGCTCGACGTAGGCTCTCGGCGTCCCATAGTCGTTTCCGACAAAACGCGCATGCTCAAGGAGCTCGTCATTCTTGATGGCTTCCACGAATCTCTTCTTGGATACAAAGAAATAATCTTCTCCTTCGACTTCTCCCTCGCGCGGCGCTCTGGTCGTCATGGATACCGAATAAGCCAGATTGAGATCTTCCATAGGCATCAGCCGATCAAGAAGCGTTCCCTTGCCTACGCCTGATACTCCGCTAAATACGATTAACAGTCCCTTTTTCATACTTTCATTCTATAACATTTTCTTTCCCGTATCGTACAATATTGTTATGGAAATCCGTTGTCCGGTCTGTAAAGAAACGTTGCATAAGAATGAGAATACCTATAGGTGCATTCATGGACACAGTTTTGATATTGCCAGGGAAGGCTATGTGAATCTCTATCTGCATAAATCGGAAACAAGCGGAGACAATAAAGAAATGATACAGGCAAGAAGGAATTTCCTGAACAGGGATCATTACCGTTTCCTGTTGGATGAATTAAACAGGCACATCAGTGAAGAAGATATCCTGGTCGATCTGGCTTGCGGAGAGGGTTACTATACTTCCCGTTTCCACAGCAAGGATAAAACAGGCATCGACTTAAGCAAGCAGGGTCTGCGTTATGCTTCGAAAAGCGATAAAGATACGGTCTATATCCTTTCATCGATCTTCGATGTTCCGTTATATGACGGATGTGCGGACAAGGTCCTGACCATCTTCGCGCCGATCGCCAAGGAAGAGATCGTACGCATCCTGAAAAAAGATGGACGATTCCTTCTGGTTCGTCCCGATGAGGAGCATCTCTTTGAGATGAAAGAAGTCCTCTATGAGAAGCCTTACAGGAATGACATAGAAGATATCATGATCGATGGTCTGGTCCTTGAAAAACAGCTAAAAATCCATCAGAAAGCGATCCTGAACAAAGAAGAGCTTCATGATCTCTTCCTGATGACTCCCTACAGCAATACCACCTCAGTTTCAGACAAAAAGAAACTGAACAGCTGTGATGGGCTGTCCGTTACGTTCGCATTTATTATCGATATCTATAGAAAGATTTAACGGGATTTCTTCGTTTTGGATTGGAGGTATCCGATCGTTCTGGCACAAAGTTCCAAAGGCAGATGCCTGGCGATCCCGATGATCAGCTTGTATGCCGGACCGTCGATCGCATAGGCTTTTTTGCTGTCATACAGATCATAACCGGTCTTGGCAGCATTCTTTGCGGTACGGGCAAAAATATTATTGTATACGGCAGTGGTTTCCCCTCCGGCAACCTCCCAGAACGGAGACTTGGTCGGCGCAGGACACAGGACAGAAACATGGATGCCGGTATCTTTCAGCTCTTCTCTCAATGCCAGAGAGAAGCTCAAAACGAAAGCCTTGGTCGCATAGTAGACCGCCATATAGGGACCCGGAATGAACGAAGCCACCGATCCGGTATTGATGATATGTCCGGATCCTTTTTCTTTCATATCCTTCAGGAAATGATAAGTCAGAGCCACCAGCGCCTTGTCATTGAGATCGATCATACCCAAAAGCTTATCGATATCCCCATCGGTGAACGGACCGTAATCCCCATAACCCGCATTGTTTACCAGAACGGATACATCGAGACCGTTATCCCTGCAGAAGTCATAGACCGCTTTTGGATCTTTTGCGATATCGCAAGGATAATAAAGAACGCTGCGATGATATTCTGTTTCCAGTTCTTCCTTCAGTTCCTTGAGAAGATCTTCTCTTCTCGCCACCAGAATCAGATCATGTCCCTTCTTCGCAAACTGCTTCGCCAGTTCTTTTCCGATCCCGCTGGATGCTCCGGTAATCAATACATATTTCATGGCTGTTCCTCCAAATGATCGGCGATGCCATCGATCCGGTTCAGCCGGTGTTTCATGCCCGACTTGGAGATGGCTTCGCCATAGTTCTTCTGATATGCTTCACATAACTCCAGCAATGAGGAGTCCTGATACTTCAATCGGATATCAATCACATTCCTCAGTTTCTCATTGAGATGTTCATACTTGCCGCTGTCGATGATCTTCTGCATGTTCGTGATCTGCTGCTGGGCCGCTTTCAGTGTTTTCACTTCATTCGCGATCTCGCAGTTGTCGATCCTGCGTATGGAGTTGTTTACGTCCCTTCCGATCCTTTCATCTTCAAAACGCATCATCGCGTCATGCGCGCCGATCAGCGCCAGGAAATCCGATACATGATCCGCTTTCTTCACATAAACGATATAGCGCGCCCTTCTTTTAACGATCTTCGCTTCGATCTGGAAACGGGATAACAGCTTGACCAGGAAGTTCGCATTCTCGATCTCGGGCAAAGAGATCTCCATGTGATAGTTGGAATTCTGCGGATCGTTGCAGGCACCGTAAGCTAGAAACGCTCCTGCCAGATAGGAAGCCGCGCAGCAGTTGCGCATGATCAGATCGTAACGGGGATGGGCCTGCAGGCCTTTTTCATTGTAGATGTCCAGATCATCCAGGATCTCTCTTCCCTGTTCATGGACTTCGATGGTATAGACGTTGTTTTTCTTGAGATTGGTCTTCTTATAGATCTGCAGCTCCGTATCCGCTTCATAGAGTTCTTTCAATAAAAAAACGATACGCTTTGCCGTGGTGGGATTCTCGGTGCGTACCACAAAACCCAGATTTCCATTGGATATGGTCAGGGAACTGGTCAGCTTCAGCAATGCGCTGAGCTCCGCTTTCTTGCAGTGAAGCTCGGAATCACGCTTGCTGATTTCCTGTTTGATATCGGTAGAAAAAGACATCAGAGCAGATCCTCGATGACTTTCCTTATCTGTTTCGGATCATGACGGACCAGATCGTTTTCAAAAGATAATAAAGGATATTTGATGACCGGGATCGTGACTTCTTCGCTGTCCAGGACTTCGATGGAATTCTGCTGGGCATAACGGTAAAGGATATGTTCCGGGATCTTGTCTTCATGGGTGACGACCAGGTCCACATCGGTATGATGGTCCTTGAAGGCCTGCAGATGGGCTGCCAGGTCATAGTTATATGTCTCGTTGGACTGGGTCATGCAGTTGGCGAAATAGATGCGCCAGGCTTTGGATTCATGCAGGGCTTCGTTGATGCCTTTGATGATCGTATTCGGAAGAATGGAAGTATAGAGGGATCCGATCCCGTAAATGATCAGATCGGCTTCTTTGATGGCCTGTACGGCTTCTTCGTTGGCATGGACCGCTTCCTGATAGAAGACTTTTTCGATGTTGTGGATGAGAGATGGGATATTGGCTTCCCCTTTGACGATCGTTCCGTCATCCATCTGCGCAAACAGGGTGACATTCTGAAGAGTCGAAGGAATGATCCTTCCTTTCACCATCAGCATATCCGAAGTAATTCTTATCGCTTCATTGAAGGAACCGGTCATATTGGTCAAAGCAGTCAGAATCAGATTGCCCAAGGAATGACCTGCGATATCCATGTTGTCTTCGCCTTCGAAACGGAAGTTCATCAGATCATGCAGCAAAGGTTCGCCATCCGACAACGCCAAAAGCACATTCCTGACATCGCCCATGGCCGGAATGGTATAACGTTTCCTGAGACGTCCCGTGGATCCTCCGTCATCGGCGACTGTTACGATTGCCGAGATCTCGATATCCGGAATGTCTTTGATTCCTCTTAAGATCGCCGAAAGCCCATGGCCTCCGCCGATCGCTACGATCTTTTTCATTTCAGTTCCCTGTGTGTCACGTAACACATGTATTTGTCTTTATAGTACTCGTAGAAATAATTCGCCAGGGTGACGCTACGATGCTGGCCTCCGGTGCATCCGACGCAGATGGTCAGATGTCTTTTCTCTTCTTTGCCGTATTCCTTGAACATGAAATCGAGATAAGCCAGGCTCTTCTTGATATATCGCTGGGTCAGCTTGGAGTCCAGGACATAGTTCCTGACAGCCTTGTCGTTGCCTGTCTTATTCTTCAGTTTGGCGATATAGAACGGGTTATCCAGCATCCTGACATCCAGGATCACATCGGCATCTTCCGGGACCCCGTTCTTGAATCCGAAGGATTCAAACGTGATCGCCAGATTCTCCTGATCGTTGTATTTCAGGATCTTATCCAGCTTTTCTTTGTGCTGCTTGACCGTGAGATTGCTGGTATCGATGACATGCACATTGCGTGTCTTCCATTTGTTCAGGATGTTCTTTTCGATTTCGATCGCTTCTTCCACGGTCGCTGCCATATTCGATGTCACCAAAGGATGGACGCGTCTGGTGAACTTGTAGCGGTTGATGATCGAATCCTTGCTGGCATCCAGAAGGATCAATGAAACATCGAATTCGGAATTCGCCAATAAATCATAGAAATTCTCCAGATCCGATAATCCGATGGTCAGTGCGACTTTGTTGTATTTGATCGAATCACTGCTTTTGATCAGTTCGATCAGATCAGGCAAGAGTTCGACCGGATACTGGTCGATACAAGTGAAACCCATATCCTCGAGGATATTGGAAGCAGTCGATTTGCCGGCTCCGGAGATACCGCTGATGAGTACCAGTTTTTTCATAGTTCCATTATATAACACATTTTATGGTGTTTCTAATCCGGGAAAGAGATCCATTTCTCTGTCACAGGGATGAAGACCGTGATCAGTTTGCCTAAAAAGAGATAGGAAATCAAGGTACCGATGCCGATGGTTCCATGGAACAGGATCAGCAGCAGAAGAAAGATCGCTTCCAGTCCGTATTTGACATAGAGATACTTTATCTTGAAACGATTGGAGATCGAGAAGGTCAATGCTTCATAGGTTCCCATACCCAGACCTGCACGGATGATCACGGCAGCGCCAAAGGCTGTCAATGCGGTACCGATGACGCATAGGAACAGATTGATATAGAAGCTGTCATAGGTCCCGACCAGGTCATAGACCAGATCGATCGGAAACTGGGTCAGAAACATCGCCATGACCGTTCCGATGCCGATGGTCTTGGGCCACAGAATCAAAGCGATCACCACCATCATGACCTGGCAGAAAAATGTCAGTCTTCCGACTGAAATGCCGATCTTGAAATGAACCAGTTCGATGAGCACGTCCAAAGGACTGGTGCCCAATCCGGCTCTTACAGCCAGAGCGACACCCGCGCCAAGAATGGCGATTCCAAGAACGGTATAGAATAAGCGCCTGATATCAATCTTCGTCTCGGAGTTCATACAGGATATCCCTCAGTTCGGCGGCACGCTCGAAATTCAGCTGTTTTGCAGCCTGTTTCATTTCCGCTTCGATCGAAGCCATGAGTTTTTCTTTTTCCGCCTTCGTGTGCTTATGCTTCTGGTTATATTTGCGAGCCATTTCTTTGGTTTCTTTCGAATGGATGACTTCGTTGACTTCTTTTACGACGGAACGCGGAGTGATGTGATGTTCCTCATTATAGGCGATCTGTATCTTCCTGCGTCGTTCGGTCTCATCGATGGCCTGTTTCATGGAATCAGTGATCTCGTCCGCATACATGATGACCCTGCCATCCACATTACGGGCGGCACGGCCGATGGTCTGGATCAGGGAACGGGAGCTTCTTAGGAAGCCTTCTTTGTCCGCATCCAGGATCGCGATCAGGGATACTTCCGGAATATCCAGTCCTTCTCTTAACAGATTGATTCCGACCAGGACATCGTATTTTCCTTCTCTCAGGTCGTGGATGATCTCGCTTCGTTCCAGCGTCTTGGTTTCATGATGGAGATAGGCAACCTTATAGTTCAGCTTCTGCAGATAGTCGCTGAGATCTTCGGCCATCTTGACTGTCAGTGTCGTGATCAGGGTACGCTGATTTTTCTCGATCGTTGCATTTATCTCCTGCATCAGGTCGTCGATCTGGCCGTTGGTCTTGCGTACTTCCACTTTTGGATCGACCAGTCCGGTCGGACGGATGAGCTGTTCTACGACTTCACCGCTGCGTTCCAGTTCATAATCTCCCGGAGTCGCGGACATATAGATGCGCTGGGCATTGATCTCTTCCCATTCATCGAATCGCATCGGGCGGTTTTCCAGAGCGCTAGGCAGACGGAAACCGTATTCCACAAGAGTCAGCTTGCGCTGATGATCGCCATTGTACATGCCCCGGATCTGCGGCAGAGACGCATGGGATTCATCGACCACGATCAGGAAATCATCGCCGAAATAATCAAAGAGGTTGTAAGGTCTCTCTCCCGGTACACGGTGGTCGATATGCATCGCATAGTTCTCAATGCCCGAGCACATGCCCATTTCTCTTAAAGCCTCGATATCATAGCGGCAGCGCTGTTCCAGACGTTCATATTCCACGGCTTTGCCTTTTTCTTTGAAGTATTCGAGCCGTTCTTCCAGTTCTTTTTCGATATTGTCGCAGGCAATCAGAAGGTCTTCTTTCTTGCGCGCATAGCCGGATGCCGGGAAGAAGGAATAGATCGTATAGCCATTGATCAGATTCTTGGTGACAGGTTCGATCTCGGTGATCCTCTCGACTTCGTCATCAAACATTTCAACCCGTATGATGAAGGCATCGGTATGTCCCGGACAGATCTCGATGACATCGCCTTTGACGGAGAACGTTCCGCGCAGCTTGTCCACATCGTTGCGCTGATACTGCATGACGACTAATCTTTTAATCAGATCCTGACGGTCGATGATCTCTCCAACCTTCAGCGTAAAAAACATATCTTTGTAATCCTTAGGGTTGCTGCCGGCATAGATGCAGGCCACAGACGCGACGACAATGACATCCCTTCGTTCCAATAGAGAGTTGTATGCGGACATCCTCAGCATGTCGATCTCGTCGTTGGTGACGGCATTCTTTTCAATATAGGTATCGGTCTTGGGCATGTAGGCTTCCGGCTGATAATAGTCGAAGTTGGAGATGAAGTATTCGACTGCATTCTCCGGGAATAAAGCCTTGAATTCCGAATAAAGCTGGCCTGCCAAAGTCTTATTATGGGCGAAGACCAGAGTAGGCTTGTTGACTTGTGCGATGACATTGGCGATCGTAAATGTTTTTCCCGTACCGGTCGCACCTAAAAGGACCTGTTCCTCTTTGCCTTCGTTGATCCCTTCGACCAGCTTTTCGATTGCTTCCGGCTGATCTCCGGTAGGAGTGAAGGGTGATACCAGTTTGAATTTCCTATCATCCATAGTTCAATTATAACTTACGAATCATTGAATCATAGCCTGAAATATAATATGTCTGATTATTACTATTAAACTGCTACGATAAAGTCATTGTCTGTTGATCTTCCTGACATTTTCAATAGAAAAAACATGTCAACCAAATGATCGACATGTAATTAACTATAAGTATATTTAGATGAATAACTGGGCTAAATCAAGGTAAAGTAATCCACATGGCAGGACGAACAGTATTACTTGTTGTATTAGCGAGATTCCCGGTACTATATATACTGCCATCAGAATAAACAACAACAGCTCTGGAATGATCACCACTAATAGTGCGAAGCCACCACCAACAGTAACCATCGCTTGCTCTTGTCGCGTGTCGACTGAAAGCATATTCAGAAACCTGACATCGTCTTATCTGGATGGTATTTAAGTATTCTTTTACTTCATCAGTGCCTAATAAGAAAACACTATCGTATGTGTTATTCCCAACATTTGTTATTACCTCTTTAGTTTGAATATGCTTTTTTGGATATCATCAATCTTTTTTGCTTCTTCTTCATAGATAATCTTCTGTTCAACAGAAGCGTGGTTAAGTGCTTCTTTATAATCCGGATCATTGAAGATCGAGGTCAATTGTGTCCTGTTGACTGTCGGTAGTCTCTTATGAGAGGAAGGATCTTCCACATATTCGACGCCATACTTGCACAAAACCAGAGACCAGTATGCTTCGGCATCCGTCTTATCTTCAGCAAGGATCTGCTCATAAATGGCTGTAGCTTTATCAAAATCGTTGCTTCTTCTTAAAAAGGAAGCACGGTCATACAGATTGAGTTTTCTTTCGCTATCCAGTTTTGGAAGCGTCTGTTTCGTACCGCAGTATTCGCATTCGCAGACTGTCTGACCTTCTATGATGTTCAGGCTGCCGCCACACATTTTACATTTCAATAAAGGCACAATTGATTAACTCCTAATCAGATACATGAAATCCTAATATCCCATTTCGATACATATCGCAGGACGGATACCACATTTGTTATTGTCGACCCAGCCTCCATAGCTGTCGATTGCGCCGTAATCCCAGACATTCACGGCATAACTGGAACTTCCGCCATGCGTACGAAGCCACCACCAGCAATTTCCTGCATTGCTCTTATATGCGCCTTGTGCATATGCATAATCCGTTCCGGAGCATGTTCTTGCAGAATTAGATCCCAGATATCTGTTTACTTCTGAAACGCTTAACAGGAACACTTTATCTGTCGTGCTGTTGCCGGAAGAAACCGCATAGTCAGGATTCCTGTCGGCACTTACATATTTACTGGCAATGATCTGCTGTTCCGTCGAATCAAATGCGTTATGATAGAACGAATCATTCAGCCATGAGCGCAATGAGCAGGTCTCCCAAGTGACATCAGTAAGCGAGTAATTGAATGGCTTGCAATCCAAAGCATACCTGCTTACCAGCCATATCAGACCGCCTTCTTTTGAAAGCACGAGCCATTCGATTTCTTCTTGTCCGTTTGCGGTATTATTGTCTTGTTCGTAGGAACCAAACGAAACATAAGAACCAACTTCCGCTCTGGAAATCAATAATCTCTGATATTCCGGAAGGATGGAATCCAGCAAGTCTGCGCTGTCCTTATAATCCAGTCCATTCAGCAGCATATAGGCTGTTTCATAATCTCTGGTATTGATCGAGGCGACTGCACGATCATACATATTCGATGCAATTGCTTCAACGTTCCCGATCTCTTCCAGAAGTGCGTATGCTTTTTCAAAATCACCGGATTCCAGCAAAGCGATCGCACGATCATATTTGTTTGAGGCAATCGCTTCAACATTCCCTATTTCCTCCAGGATCGCATATGCGGCTTCATAACTGCCGGATTCTAACAAATCCATCGCTTTGTTATATTTGTACTTCGGAATGATAACTGTCGGTACCAGTGCAGCAACTACGATGCAGGCTACGATGAAAAGTATTAAGGCCAGGGACGATTTCTTTTGTTTCTCAACCGGCTTTTCTTCTACAGGGGTTTCTATTTTTTTAACCGTTTCAACATGATCAGCAACCGTTTCCTTGACAACGGTCTTTTCCTGCTTCGGCATGACCTTTTCGATCCCTCGCAGCAGATCCTGTATCGCTCCTACCTTGCCCATATCCTGTGCCTGGAGATGCTGGAATTCTTTCGGCATGTCATAGGCGTCGATATCTCTGTAACATGGTATGAGTGTCTTCTTTTCGCCTTTAGCTATAAGCTGCAGATATCTTGACCATTCATTCTTGACCCAGACAGCATTGAAATAATCATACTTGGTGCCGAATACCAGCATGACTTTCGCACTGTTCAGCGCTGCAAAAATGTATGGTTCATATTCCTGCCCCAGTTTATCTTCAAGAGAGATCCTTGAGAAGAACACTCTGTAGCCTTTTTCGGTCAAAGCATTATAAACATCCTGCGCTATGACAGAATCTATCGTCCTGTTATTCTGTTCATCGGCTTCTTTATAACAGATAAAGATGTCATATGGTTCTTCCTTATTGGAGACTTCAATGATCTTTTTCCGCAATTCTTCAATTGCCTTGGCTTCGTTCCTGTAGATCTCCCTGGCAACGACATCGGCATTCTCCATGACCATTTCAAAAGTATCATCATCAAAGATGGATTCAAAGGAAGATCTATGGCATGTAGGGATCCTTTTGTGAGTATAAGGGTCTTCAACATATTCGATGCCGTATTTGCACAGAAGCAGCCCCCAGTAGGCTTCTGCTTCTGTCGGGAAGTCGTTTATGATGTCATGATAGACGGAATAAGCTTTATCGAATTCGTTATTGAAACGCAATCTGTTGGCTCTTTCGAAAAGTTTGTTCTTCTTTTCGTCGTCCAATACAGGTATCGTCTGAATCGTACCGCAATATTCACATTTACATGTGGTAGCACCTTTATCAATATTCAAGTCTCCGCCACACATTTTGCACTTCAAAAACATCATCATACCCCCTTGAATATATGCTTATAAACAAATCTGCCGCTAGTTAATCTTGACCCTGCCTTCACCGCTATCCTTAATCCAACGATCGACGCCGACTTTATACCACCAGTAAGTGCCATCATGGAAACGGAAATATACTTTGACTGTTTCTCCGTTATAAACGCTGCCAACCCAGTTTCTCATGTTTTCATTTCCTACAGGATTATCATAAAGACTGACATGGTCGTTGTCCGGATCGCTGATTGTAGCTGTAACAAAAGTGAAATTGCCATTTCTATTGTCGCACTTGGTGTCTCTATATACCCAAGATCCATTATCGGCGATCCATCTCTTGTTTCCGATTCTCAGCCATGTGTAACCTTCGTTGGAAAGCGTTTCATACACATTAAATATTTGACCGGTTTTAGCTTTATCCAGGATATTGTTATCCATCGCTGTCGGAGCGCTTCTGATCTTCAGATCGCTGACACCTCCAGATACGTTGACCTGATATAAAACGTTGTTATTATTATCGCCAGCATAAGTAGAATACTGCGATGATCCTTTAGCAACTGTAATTGTAACAGTGGAGCCTTTCATTACACGCGTTCCCTGATCAGGGCTGACTTTGATAACAGTTCCCGGCACTTGATTCTGCGATGTATCGGTTTTAACTGTATATTTCAGATCTGCCTCTTTCAGTAAGGATTCGGCTTTCTCCTGACTCTTATCCAAGACAGAAGGGATCTTGACCGTGTTTTTATCTTTTTCTTTCTCTGCTTCTTTCTTTTGTTTGGCAGCATCTTCAAATCCGGATATCTCATCAAACAGCGCGATAGATTCATCATAGTTTTTATTCTCAAGCAGCCAAAGTGCTTTATCATATTTGACCTTAAGAATAAAGTTATTCGAATCCTCATAATCTACTATCTCTGTAAACAAAGCTATTGCATCATCATATTTCTTCTGTTCATATAGATACTGCGCTTTATGGTATTTTGTATCAAGAATCTTATCAGCAACATCTTTATATTCATTTATGAGATCGAACTCTTCTAACGCCTCGTCATAATTCAGTTTTTCCACAAGACTTAACGCATACCCATATATTGCTTGCTTCAGATTCTCACCGGATGCTTCATAAGTTCCTAATTCAGTGAAAACAGCGATTGCAGTTTCATAGTTTTCTTTTTGCAAAGCGTCCTGTCCTTGCTTATAGAACGCATCTTTATACAGCTCCTGACAGTCTCTGTATTCACCTAGTTCTTTATATATTGCGACAGCTTGTTCATATTCGCCGTTCTCGACATACATATGAGCCTGATTATACTTGTTGTTTGGCAGGATGACGTTCTGATAGAACACAAAAGCAATGATAGACAGAATAACTGCAGCAACCGTCAGCAAGATCGTTTTCTGTTTTTTCTTGGCTGCAGCTTCCTCTTCCCGCTTGTGCTGTTCTTTCAGCTCAGCGATCTTGACGTTGCATCTCTCGATATACTCTTTACTATCGCGATAATCACCACATTTAGTGAAAACTTCAATATTCTGCTTCAATACGTCAATGAGATTTGTCTTTTCATAATCTTCGACCGCTTTTTCATAATCCTCTTCACGTTTTTTTGATTCCTCATCATATAGGTTCTTAATTGAGTCCTCAGTTTCGTTCATGAAGTCAACGACTCCCTGTTTGATCAAAGCGATCGTTTCTTTGTCGTTGTCTTTTGCTTCTTCGATCCGTTTATCATAAGACTCGATTACTTTATCAAAGAGCGATGTAATATCTTGATTGCCATAACGTCGAATCTTTGAGATGGAGCGGTCATCATTGAACAGATTGATTATCATTTCTTTCTGTTTCTCAAGCCCAGGTACTTTGGAATCATAGCTGGTATTGTATTTCCTGAATAATTCTTTTAACTTATCTTCTTCCAGATAAGATGGAATCGTATATTCTTCAACTTTAGATGCAATGATATCCTGATAGTCATCCATCACCTCAGAAATACTAGTTCTTTCATAATCAGGATCACCATAGAGATGTTCATAATTTTCTAATAAAGCAGAAACCGTGTTCATCTTTTGCTGAACCATCAGTTTTCCAAGATAGGCTTTTCCGTTTTCTGGATCGATATCAAGAACTTTGTCACAGTATTCGTCGGCACTTTGGAAATTGCCGTCTTCCAGAAAGATGAATGCACGCTTCAGCAAAGGTTCTGCGTTAGCATTATGATTCTCAACGATAATCTCTCTTGTATCATTTTTCTCTTCGGTAGCAACCAGTTTTCGTATGCCTCTAAGCAGATCCTGCACAAAACCGATCTTGGACATATCAAGTGCCTGCAGATAAGCGAACTCTTCCGGCAAATCATATGGATCCATATCTCTATATGCAGGAATGAGCGTCTTCTTTTCGCCTTTAGCAATCAGCTGAAGATATCTTGACCATTCATTTTTAACCCATACTGCGTTGAAATAATCTGCTTTCGTTCCTAACACGACCATGACTTTGGCAGAATTGAGTGCCGCAAAAATATATGGTTCATATGCTTCGCCCAGTTTATCTTCCAATGTGATTTTCGAGAAAAATACTTTGTATCCTTCGTTAACGAGTTCATGATATAAATCGTTCGCAATTACGGAGTCAATTGTTCTGTGGCCTTTTTCATCTGTTTCTTTGTAACAAATAAAGATATCGAAAGGTTCTTCCTTTTTGGATATTTCCAAGATACCTTTCTGAATTTTATCAATAGCTTGAGCTTCCTGTTCATAGACGATCTTTTGCTCAGGATTGGCACGGCTGATTGCTTCTTTATAATCGTGATCCGCAAAGATCGATGTGTATTGTGTCCTGTTTACGGTAGGCACTCTTTTATGTGATAAAGGATCCTCTACATATTCGATACCGTATTTGCACAGCACCAAAGACCAATAAGCTTCCGCATCGTCAGCGTCTTGTTCAATGATCTTCTCATAAACATTCTGAGCTTTATCAAATTCATTTTTCAAGCGAAGGTTATTGGCTCTGTTGTATAGGTTATTTATTACATCATCATTTGTGCGGGATATGGTTTGTTTTGTTCCACAGTATTCGCAAACAACGACACCCGAGTCATCGGTGACATTCAGGTCGCCACCACACATTTTGCACTTCAAAACAGGCATATTATTGTTCCCCTTTTTTTATAGATCAGAAATCTATCTCTCGTTCAGCAGCGAGATGATCAAGTCAACTTCTTCTTTCATTTCATTTGAATCAACAGTCTTAAGTCTAGCGACCTCTTCTGCGATTCTGTTTTCGATTTCGCTGTTCTTTGAAGCTTTATCGGCAAGACGCAGCGCTTCGTAGAGACGTCCGATGTCTTCGTTTCCGGTACTGTCCGCCATTTTCTTGACTTTGTTTGCTAATGAGCTCATGGTTTCAGTCTTTTCGACAAAGTGTCTGTCTCTCTCGACATTCTTCTTCTGACCGATATTGACTGCCAGAGTAACAAGATACTGCAAAGCCAGCACAACGACATTGACTACAGCAAACCCCCAGCTTCCCAGATCCGCGATTCTGAAGATAAAGATGCGTAAATAAGCGTGAGTCATGATAAAGTAGCGGAATGCAGGATTATACAGATATTCGATCATTGCCAGATCGAACGCCGCCAGCACGACCAATCCTATAACCGAAATGATGAATGTTGGAATCGCAACATCTCTTTCTTTATTCAGTAAAGCAAAATAAGATATGATCAGCTGGATGACCAGAGCAATGATCATAACAGTGTACCCGACATCGAATACATCGCCTTCCTCATTCGGAATGACCCTGTAGATCACTACAGTCGCAACGAAGATGACCATCCAGGCAATCAGATAGGCATTATAGCCTTTTGATCCGCTGACGATACTCAAGTAGAGAAGCGCCAGAACCAGTAATGCTTTCCAATCAAACTTGTAATAGACTGCCAGAAGCGACAGAATCACCAAAAGAACGACCTGATAGATCAAAAACTTCAAGCTGGAAAAATCTTCTTCTTTGCGTCTCTTGAATATTGAAATGATCAGCTGCAACAGCCAGGTAACATTCAGAATAACGTAGTTGATGATAAAAAGCTTATCTCTATCGATATCAAGAGTCCAAGCCAAAGTATTCAGTGTTGCTACAGCAACAAGCCATAGAGTCAGAAAAATGATAAACTTTTTTGACATATTTATTCTCCAATCTTTGTTCCGCAGTTCAGGCAGAATTTCGCACCTTCTGGAATCTCGCTTCCGCAATTCGGACATTTATCACTTGCTATCAACGGCTGACCACAAGACATACAGAATTTCGCTCCAGCTGGAAGCTGAGCGCCACAGTTCGGACAATATACGACATTTGCTTGTTGAGGCTGTGCATCATTCTCAGTCATTCCCGACATCATTTCTTTCATCTGACCGGACATCGCATTCGCTGCCATCATGCCCATCTGCATCTGCATCATGTCTCCGGCAATCGATGGCCCTGTGCCCCCATTGGAACCTGCTTTCCCTAAACCTTCCGCATATGCTTTCTGAACATCCGCCTGCAGGTAGTCTTTCTTAGTCACGCCTTGGGCAGCCATGACTTCTGCTTCAGCTAATCCGGATAGTTTCGTCTTCTGAGCATCCAGCTGCGCCTGCAGTAGTTCTCTTTCTAATTCCATTTTCTTCTTCGCAGTAGCGGTTTGCTCCTGTTCCAATTCAGCTAGTCTTCTTGCGGCAATGATATCTGCTTCTACTTGGGCTTCTTTTACACCCAGATAAGAAGAAGCCATGATATCCTTGATTCTCTTGAAGTTCCTGTCTTCTTCAGGAAGAACGATATCGGTGATATAGAAATCGACGACAGACAGTCCGTACTCTTCAAAACCTTCGTTGATTTTCTCATGCATCGGTTTTGCGAGCTGTTCGACGTGCTGATCGATCTCGATGATATTGATGTTGTTTTCTTTGACGATCGGAGCGAAATTCACTCTGAAAGCTGTATTGATTAGAGGTCTGAACAGATCCTGCAATGATTTTGTCAGATTGGAAGAATCAGATGATTTCCTCAGATCGGTGGAATCTTTGCTGTCCCAGGCAACGCCTGAAGTCGTTCCTACCAGCTTGACCAGCAGCTTCTTGGAATCTTTCACTCTCAGATTGAGATTTCCTGAAGCGCCGATTTCCAAAGGAATGCCTGTATTTGGTTCAATGAACCTTACTTTTGGCGATGTGCCCCATTTCAGAGCCATCTGTACGGTCTGATTGATGAAATAAACATCTGCCGTAAAGGATGAATCGCCATAGACCAGATTATCGACAAATTTACCTAATATCGGCAGCGATTCGGTATCCAGGTTGTACTTTCCGGGACCGAAAGTATCCATGATCATGCCGTTCATCATGAAAACAGCTTCCTGCGATTCATAGACGATCAGCTGGGTCATGCTATTAAAGTTTACCGTAGGATGCTTCCAGATAAAGGTACTGTTATCCCCTTCATATTTGATTACTGTTGTGATAGCCATTATAAAACCTCCAAATGTAGCATTTATCAATAATAATATTTTAAATCATAAGGGTATATTCCACAATAGAGCTATTTCCTGTAGAATGTGTTTTTTTCTGATATGAAACTTGGGAAATATAAGCATATATCGAGTCATTCATTATTTGCTTTATTTCATCATTCAGACGACTTTTAGATAATCATGTTAAGATGGATAGTGAAAGAGGGATAACATATGGCAAAACTACACGCAATCAGCAAGAAATTTCTTGAAGAACTAAACAAAGAATATCTCAAAGACGAAAAAGCCAGAGTGGTTCGCAATGCACTGACAGAAAACGATCTCACACTGATTTCAAGACGCCTGGAAGCCAAAGCGGAGAACCCCAATTTCTTCTCCATCGACATCGAAACGCTTCCTGTAAACAACCAGATGTCCTCAGGACGCTGCTGGCTGTTCTCCTCGATGACGATCTTAAGAGAGATCCTGGCCAAAAAATACAACATCAAGGAACAGTTCGAATTCTCGCAGAACTACATCGCTTTCTACGACAAGCTGGAGAAGATCAACTATTTCCTGGAATGCATGATCAAAGAAGCCGATACGCCTTTGAATGATGAAACCGTACGCTATCTTCTGCAGACGGCGATCGGTGACGGCGGACAGTGGGATATGATGGTATCCCTGGTCAAGAAATATGGTCTCTGTCCGAAGACAGCCATGCCGGAAACGTACCAGTCTTCCCATACAAGAGCGATGAATGGAATCATCAACCGGCGTCTGAGAAAGTTTGCGACTGATCTCAAGAAAGTCCCTGAAAAAGAAAAAGACACACAGATCAAAGAAATGAAAGATCAGTGCCTGAAAGAATGCTACGGACTGTTATGCGACTGCTTCGGCGTTCCTCCGAAGACATTCACCTTCGAATACTACGACAAGAAAGACAAGTATCATGCCTATTACGATGTGACTCCGCAGGAGATGTATGAAAAGTATCTTGGCGTCGATCTCGATGATTATGTAGGCATCATCAACGGTCCGACCGATGACAAGAAATACTACCAGACCTATACTGTAAAATACCTGGGGAATGTCGCAGGAACGGAAAACGAAGTCTTCTACCTGAATCTTCCTCTGGATGATTTCAAGAATCTGATCCTGAAACAGCTGAAAGAAAAAGAGATCGTCTGGTTCGGCTGCGACTGCGGCAAGGACGGAGACCGGCAGCTGGGTCTCTGGGATGACGATCTTATGGATTATGAGAAAACCTTCGATATGGATCTCGGAATGTCCAAAGCGGATATGCTGGATGCGAGAGAATCTGCAATGAATCACGCAATGGTCTTTACCGGAGTCAATCTTGTAAAGAATAAGCCGACCCGCTGGAAGATCGAAAATTCCTGGGGCGACAAGTCCGCCAACAAGGGTTACTACATCTGTTCCGACAGCTGGTTCGATCAGTATGTCTTTGAAGCCGTCGTTCATAAGAAATATCTCAGCCAGAAACAGCTGAAAGCACTGGAAAAGAAACCGATCGTTCTCGATCCATGGGATCCGTTCGGATCATTAGCCGATTAACAATCAAAGGGTGGCTGAGCTACCCTTTTTTTCAGTTCATTTCTTTCAGGGAATCCATGTTCCCGTTTAATTTGTCGATGGTCTGATAGAACGATTCCAGTTCTTCTTTTGAAATGCCTTTAGCTATGAGACCATTCAGTTCGTGTATATGCTTCGCAATCTCATCTTTGTATTCTATCGCCTTCTGCGTAAGCTTTATATAATTCTTGCGCCTGTCGTCATCCGCCTGTATCCTGTAGACAAATCCCTTTTCGCTCAGAATATCGATCAGTCCGGTAATGGTCGCTTTCTTCAGCCCCATTTCGATTTCGATGTCCTTCTGACAGACATCTTCATCGATGTGACGTACCAGATATACAAGCACATGAATCTGGGTCAGATTGAAATAATCCTCCAGTTTTGTGACTTTATTGATATACTTATGTATCTTCTCATCTAAGCGCGATATTTCTCTTGTTAGTACTCTTTCCATGAAAACGGACCTCCCGACTGATCATTGATTATATGCTTGTATCATCCATACTTATTTTAACATTATATATCATATATTGAAAAGGAAACATACAGTTTTGATAGAATGCCGTTTGATAGGAAAACACGGAATCTTTTCTATCGTATAATGAAGATATGAACAGACAACGTAAAATAGCGATATTGGGCATAGGGATCGCTTTGTATGTGGTCCTATCTACGGTCGTGATCATTCCTTTGATCAGCCGGATCAAGCTGGATCTCGGATATATCGTATTCGGAGTCCTGCTTGCGGGTATGGGTCCTTCCGCCACCATCGTGGGTGTGGCAGGCTGCATCATTTCCAACCTGCTGAAAGGAGGGTCTCTGCCGATCGCATGGGCCATCGGACAGGCTTTTATCGGTTTGTCCTTGGGCTATCTCTTGCCTCGCATGAAGAACATTTATCTGAAAGTCTTGCTCAGCCTGCTTGCGGTATTCATCGGAATTGCCGTAATAAAAACAGCACTGGAAATCTGGATGTATCACTGGCCGCTCTATGCCAAGTTCACCAGCAATTTCGTTGCTTTTGTGGCGGATGGCATCGCTTTAAGCATCGGCGTGATACTGGCGCCAAAAATCGTGCTGTTTAAGAAATGACTACTTGCTTTCTTTGAAGATCGTAGCTAATGAAGCGATATCCTGCAGATCGGATGGAACGATGATCTTGGTTGACTGACCGTCAGCCATTTTTTCTGCCGCTTCCATGGATCTTATCGACAGATATTCTTTCGAAGGATGGGCGCTGTTGACCATTTCGATGGCTTTTGCCTGCGCTTCCGCAACGGCCCGGATCGCTTCCGCTTCACCCTGCGCGGTACGGATACGTTCTTCTCTGACTGCATCCGCTCTTAAGATCGCAGACTCCTTCTCGCCTTCCGCTCTGGTGATCGCAGACTGCTTCTCGCCTTCTGCCGTCAGGATGACCGCTCTCTTTTCACGTTCTGCCTTCATCTGCTTCTCCATGGCTTCCTGAATGGACTTCGGAGGAGTGATATTCTGGACCTCGACACGGGTGATATCGATACCCCACTTGTTGGTGGCTTCATCCAGGACTTTGATCGTCTCATTGTTGATCTTTTCTCTGGAAGTCAGCGTTTCATCCAGCGTCATGGAACCGATGATGTTTCTCAATGTGGTAGCACAGAGATTCTCGATCGCCGCAATCGGACGTTCGACGCCATAAGTCAGCGCTTTCGGATCGATGACCTGGAAATAGACGACGGAGTCGACGTTCATCGTGACGTTATCTTTGGTAATAACGGATTGCGGTTCGAAGTCGGCAACCTGTTCCTTTAAGGAAATCTTACGTACGACTCTTTCCAGAACAGGCGTCTTGAGATGCAGACCTGCCTTCCAGGTATCGGAATACTTACCCAGCCGTTCCACGACCCAGGCATTGCCCTGAGGAACGATGCTGATGCATGACAAGAGGACCATCAGGATCAGCAGGATCACAAATGCAATAATCACAACATAAATCATTCTTCTTTACCTCCTAAAAAAAATAATAATAACCATGATAATAAATCATAAAATACAGGAATCCGATCACTTCGATAAGGATCGCGATACACAGCAAGAGCTTACTGAATCTTGCCGGCGGGAAGCGTCTGAAGACAGCCAGCCAGATAAAGATGCCGGGATTGATTCCCAGGAACAGGATGATGATCGGCCAATAGAAATCCCAGCGCCGGAATATCATGTTATTCAGGAATACCAGAACAAACATGGCGATGATGTCGATGATGAACCAGACGACATCGTTTGATGAAGTCGTTCCGTTCATCCGGGATAAGGATGGGGTTTTCATCGTATTGCTGCGTTTGTGTTCAATGCGATGCAGCTGCGCCACATCTTCAGCGTCGCAGTCATCTTCGTGTTCCTGACGCAGTTTCTTTGCATCATCAAAATCCCAGGCAGAGATCCTGCTTTCTCTGGCTCTTTCTTTTTTCAGCCAGTCGTCGTGTTCAAAGATATCAAGATCTTTATTCTTATTCATCAAGCCCTCCTTTCTATCATACAATAATCTTTCTTATGATTCGAAAAAAAGTATATCAGTCGCTTGTGAAAGAATTGTTAAATCATCTGGTCATGGTGATCTTCCATTCGGAGCCTACGCCGATGCCATAGACCTTGGAGAAAGATCCCTGGTTGATCGCGACCGCCATGTGATAGGCGGAATTCATATAGATCAGCGGTTCGCTGATGGCGACATCCGCAAAAGATTTTCCATAGTTGATCCGGTTGGAATAGACTTTCTGATCGTTGTGGAAGATCTCGACCAGGATGTCATCGCCGATCTGGAAGCCGCAGCTGATGAAATCTTTATAAGAGATCGAAGTCCACAAGGAACCGAAACGGACATCCAGGATATCGATCTGCCCCATGATGCCATTTTCGATCGGATGGCAGCCATAGAGTTCCTGACGGACCAGATCTTTCAGATCGATCTTTGGTCCTACTTCTTCGAATGTGATCTTTCCGGAGGCGAGTCTGGCTCCGGTATAGGCGAAGACATCTCTGCCATGGAACGTATAAGACAGATCCGAACCTGCCAGCCTGTTTGTCTTCTCATCGATCTCCCGCAGTTCTTCGATGCCCAGGAAACGGTCGATATGGGTCAGGGTTCCGTTGTCCGGGGTGACGACATAGTAGTCGTTCTTCGTCCTGGCGACGACCGCCTTGCGATCCGATCCCACGCCGGGGTCTACTACAGACACAAAAACGGTCCCTGAAGGCCAGTAATTGATGGCCTGATACAAACGATAGGACGCATCAAAAATGTTGTACTGAGGGATATTGTGCGTCAGATGGCGGATATTCAGATCGAAGTCGACGCTGAAAGCGACGCCTTCCATGGCGCTGATCGCCCCATCGTCCAGACCGAAGTCTGTCTGAAATACCAGAAGTTTATTCATCATAGAACACCACCTTGTATGCTTCGCCGTAGCCTAAGTCATAATCTTCGCAGAGATTGCCCATCACTTCGGCCAGACCCATCTTATTGATCTCATTGTTGTAGATCATCACGCTGTGCTTCGGAGCCTTGCCGAAGGAATCGTAGTATGGAAGAACGTCATCGAAGACTTTCTCTTCGTCGCGATAGATCGCGGTATGAACCAGATCGCCCATCTTGTGTTTTTTCAGGAAATCGCTCAAGAGGATATTCGTCCAGAGATTGCCGAAATTCGGGTCATTGATCTCGAACATTCCTTCGATCCTGTCTTCAAAAATTTCCGCTTCCTTGATGTCGTGACGGACGATTTCAGAGATATCGTATACAGGTCCGACTTCTTCATAGGAAATGATCCCCGAAGCCAGTCTGGCTGCACAGTAACCGAAAAGATCGCGCCCGTGAAAGATCGATACCGCTCCGTTGTCTTCGCGATGCAGACGGTTGATCGTTTCATCGATCTGTCTAACTTCCTCGATTCCGAAATAATGATCCGCATGTGTCAGAGAACCGTTATCCGGAGTCACGATATAGTAGCCGTTCCTTGTCTTTGCGACACAGGCTCTGCGGTCCGTTCCTACGCCGGGATCGACCACGGAAATGAAGATCGTTCCTTTCGGCCAGAAGTCGATATACTGGTACAGGCGATAGGATGCCGACCAAGTATCGTACTGGGGGATCTCATGGGTCGCGGTGATGATCTCGATGTCTGGATCCACGCTCTTGATCACGCCATACATGGCTGCTACCGCGCCTTCTTTATAAGTAAAATCTGTCTGAACTACAAGCATCTTTTTCATAGCTACCTCACAAAAGGATTAAAAAGGTTGTTCCCGCCCTGATTGGTGATGATCATGCCCACTACGAACAGCACGACACAGAACGCAATGACGCTGTAATCCGCAGCCGTCATTTTCTTCTTGGTATACCAGGTTCTCTTCTTATATTTGCCGAAGCTTCTCAGCTGCATCGAATTGGAAATGTCATCGATGCGGTTGAGGCTGGTCAGTACCAGCGGAAGCAGGATCTTGGCGGAATTCTTCAGACGTTCAAAGAACTTGACATCCTTGCCTAAAGCGACGCCTCTTGCTTCCTGGGACTGGGCGATCTCGTGGTAATCCTGCTGGATATCCGGGATGTATCGCAGTGCCAGGGAAACGGAATAGCTGATCCGGTACGGCACGCCGATCTGTGACAGCGAGGAAGCGAATTCGCTCGGGTTGGTCGTCGAAATGAACAGGATCGCGATCGGGAAACCGATGACATATTTCAGGGAAACATTGAACTGATAGAACAGCTGTTCCATGGTCACATCATATCTGCCGAACAGATGGAACAGTACCGTTCTTGAACCATACAGTTCAGGACCGTATTCCGGATTGAAAAGGAATAATAATATGAAATTCATTACCAGGAAGATGATCAGGAACGTGCTCATCAGACGGATTTCGGAAAGCCGGATATTGCTTAGAGAAAAACCGACAAAGGAAAGCAGCAGCAGGAACAATAAAACTCTGGTATCGAAGGAAAGACCGCATAAAACGGAAAAGGTCAGGAAAATGATCAGCTTGGTGGTTCCGGAAAGACCATGGATGAAGCTTTCTTTCGGAATATAGTTCAGTACTTTAGTTGCCACGGTCCCGCTCCTTTCTGTCGCAGGCGATGAAGCAGTCGACGAAATCCACAGGATCATCGATGCCTGTCATTTCCGCGATATAGAAGAGCGACGTCTCCTTCAAAGCTGCTCTCTGTATCAGTTCCCTGTCGCAAAGGACGGCAGAACCCGACTTGTCTGCAACGATGCGTCCATCGGTAAAGACAATGGAACGGTCGGTATATTCCAGCATCAGATGCATGTCGTGCGTGATCAGGATAATCGTGATGCCTTTTTCGTTCAGTTCTTTCAGGAATTCCATGATTTCGGTGTAATGTCTGAGATCCTGTCCCGCGGTCGGTTCATCCAGCATCACCACTTCCGGTCCCATGACCAGGATGGATGCGATCGTGACTCGTTTCTTCTGTCCGAAACTCAAGGCAGAAATCGGCCAGTTGCGGAATTCATACAAGCCGCAGATCTTAAGTGTGTCATAGACCCGTTTCTGCAGTTCTTCTTCACTTAATCCCAGATTGCGGATGCCCATGGCGACTTCATCGAAAATCATCGGCTGGGAGATCATCTGGTTCGGGTTCTGCATGACGTATCCGATATGGGATGCTCTGGCACGGATGCTGGATTGGGTCACGTCTTCTCCTTTGAAAAGGATCTTCCCGGTCTTGTTTCTTTCGAAACCGCAGATGACCTTGCACATGGTGGACTTCCCTGCGCCGTTCTTTCCGACGATCGCCAGCATCTCTCCCTGTTTCACTTTGAAAGAAACATCGAAAAGGATCTGCTCGCTGTTGTCGTAAGAAAAATCCACATGTTCGACTTCCAGGATGTAATCATTATTGTTCACACGTTCAGGCTTGCTCTGGGCTTCATACCAGTCGCGTATCTTTTTCTTGTCGTTTGCTTTTAATTGTAGATCTTTGATGTTGTCGATCCCTTCGACTTTATTCACATCGATTCCCGCATATTTCAGCAGCGTGAGATACAACGGTTCCCTGATCCCATATTTCCACAAAAGACTGCTGCGCAGCAGTTCTTCCGGTTTCGTATCGGAAACGATCCGGCCGTCATCCATCAAAATGATGCGATCGACTTTTTCCCACAGGACATCCTCGATGCGGTGTTCGATGATCAGGACCGTGGTATCGGTCTGCTTCTTGATCAGATCGATCAGTTCGATGGCGGTCTTGCCGGTATATGGATCCAGGTTGGCCAACGGTTCATCGAATAATAAAATCTTGACATCATCGACGATGACGCCTGCCATGGAAACCCGCTGTTTCTGACCGCCGGAAAGATCATACGGAGCATTGTTCATGCGTTCCTCGATGCCTACCTTTTTTGCCGCTTCCATGATCTGCTTCTTCATCGCATCCTGCTCCACGCAGTCATTCTCCAAAGCGAAAGCGATATCTTCCGCCACCGTCAGTCCGACAAACTGTCCATCCGGATCCTGAAGGACCGTACCCACTCTGGTCGACAGTTCAAAAATGGAAGAATCTTTCGTTACGATTCCATCGACCGTCAGTTCCCCTTCCATCTTTCCTTCATAAGAAAAAGGAATCAGGCCATTGATACAATTGCCCAACGTGCTCTTGCCGGAACCGCTGGCTCCGCAGATCAGGATCTTTTCTCCCGGATAGATGTCCAGATCGATATGCTTCAGCGTCGGCTGCTTCTGGGCATTGTACTGGAAAGAAAAATCCATAAAAGAAATAATCGGTTTCATACTTCATCATTATACAATATGTTCATCACGCATATCTGCGATTCCTGGAAATGATGCAGGAATTATCACCATTGTTTCACAATCACCTGTTAAGATAATATTGTAAAGTTTTTTCATTTCATCTCCCTGAAAACCAAAAAAAAGAAAAAAGAAGTATCATGGATACTTCTTTTTCATTGCAATCTGGATCTTGATCTACTCTTTATCCAGCGAGCCGGTCTTGGCAACGGTCTTGGAGTAGCCGTAGAGCAGCAAGCCGCCCAGCACGACTGCGAACAGGAAGTCGCCTGCGCCGGCAATCAGACCCTGCGTGAAGACCAGTTTGGCATCTTCTTTGTAGATGACGATATCGCCGATCGGAGCGATCAGCAGCCATGCCAGCAAGTTGGCCACCAGGTTTGCTACAACGAACGTGAAGAATTCTTTCTTAGCGAAGTAGCCGTCTTTGACATTGATCTTGTCTGCAAAGAAACCGACAACCAGGCCATAGACACCTGTTGCAAACGCCCAGCTCCACCAGACGCCGCCCCAGCTCATGTCACAAAGCACATGGCCGATGAAACCTGACAGACATCCTACGACCGGTCCGTACAGTACGGCAAATACCGCCTGGATCGCATACTGGAACGTGATATTCGTGTTCGGAATGCCGCTAGGAACCGCTACGAAACGAGCCAGCACAAAGAACAATGCGGCACCGATACCGGTAGCGACAACTTTCTTGACAGAATCATTTTTCATACTATTTCTCCCCCTATTTTCATAAAGAAAGCCCATCACAAGATGGGCAAATGTTTTTCACCCATCGTTCAAGCTTTAGCACCTTACAGTGAGGTTGCTGAGATATCACAGAGCTTGTCTCTCCATCTCTCTTTATGGACTTAATAATCTTAACATCATTGATCTGCGGTTTCAATATACCGGAACAATGTAAACGGATACATTTATCCTTTCAGGAAGGATACGGTCGTTTTGATCAGTTCCTCGCTGTCTTGCGTCCGTCCATCCCATAGACCGAAACCATGATCGGCGCCATGGATGTAATGCAGATTCCTGCCGGAAGCCTGTTTCAGATGATCATAGATCCATTGCGCGTTTCCGACTTCGATGGTCTGATCATGATCTCCCTGAAGGATCAGGGCATCTCCTTTGAAACTTTCCAAGGGACCTAAAGCATCCTCTTCCAGCATGTTGCTGACGAATTCTGCCGACATCCGGTCGGTTTCCTGTGTATAGATATCATAGAAATCGCAGGAGCCTTCCCTGTCGCATTGTTCCTTGAGTGTCCTGAATGACTGTCCCAGAAACAGATCATCCAGATCGAATGAACGGTTGCAGGCGGCCCAGAACACCAGTTTCTTTATTTCCGGATGTTTTCTGAGAAACAGCGAAATCAGTCTTCCGCCCATGCTGTAGCCGAGAAGATAGAGACGGTCATCGATCTCATAGCGTTCCTTCATATGCAGGAAGCAGCTCTCCATGTCCTCCAGACAGTGATCCAGACTGTAAGCGATAAAAGGTTCTTTTGAATCGCCGCAAGCAGGAAAATCCATCCGTATTGAATGGAATCCGTGCTCTGCCATCTGTTCCGCTACAAATGTAAATCTTCCGTCCTCCGTACGTTCCGCCTTGAAGCCATGCGCCAGGATCAGCAGGCCTCCTTTGCCTTCAACCGAAACGATATCGGCAGGAATCAGTGTTCCTCTTTGCGATAGGATCGATACAGTTTCCTTCTTCATCTAGGATAGCCTCTTATACAGATAGTTTCCCAGCATCTGTACGAGCTGAACGAAAACGATCAGGATGATCGAACAGACCAGAAGGTATTCCGTCTTGTACTGCTGATAGCCGTAACGGATCGCCAGATCGCCGATGCCTCCTCCGCCTACGGTGCCTGCCATGGCTGAATAACCAACCAGCGAGATGATCAGCAGGATCACTCCATTCAACATTCTCGGGATCGACTCTTTGATATAGACACGGAACAGGATCTGCAGATCGGAAGCGCCGAATGAGCGTGCCGCTTCGATGACTCCGGGATCAGTCTCGCGAAGACTGGTCTCGAAAATCCTGGCGATGTAAGGAATCGCCGAAACGGTCAAAGGAACGATGGCCGCTCTGGTACCGATCGCTTTTCCAGCCACCAATCTGGTAAATGGAATGATGATCACCAGCAATATGATGAAAGGAAACGAACGGAAGATGTTCACAAGCAAAGACAATGTCTCATACACGATCTTGTTGGGACGCAGGCCATCCGGAGCCGTCAATGTCAGGATGATGGCAGGAATAAAGCCAAGGATGACAGAAAACAATGTCGACCAGAAGACCATATACAGAGTTTGCCTGCTTGCATTCAGAATAATATCCATCATATCAGTCCAAAACCTCCCATAAGACATTGACCGAATCCAGATAATCCAGAACTTTGTCTTTATCTTCTTCATTTATCGTGATTACCAGCGAACCGTACACATTGGAACGGAAGTCCTCAAGTTTTGCCCAGGAAATAGAGAAATCGATATCCAGCTTTCTGGCCATCTGGGAGATGACAGGTTCGTCCGAGCTTTCGTCGGTAAAGAAGAGCTGGATATTCAATCCGTTGTCCGGCAGCAGTTCGCTGTCTTCATGCAGGAAGGCTTTGATGTCCCTGGTCGGGCGGATGAACAGTTCTTCCGGTTTTCCTATGGCCAGGACTCTTCCTTCTTTGATGAAAGCGACTTTTTCACAGATCTGTTTCACGACTTCCATCTGGTGTGTCACGACGATGATGGTGATGCCCAGATTCCTGTTGATCTCTTGAAGCAGGGCCAGAATCTCTCTGGTGATGGCCGGATCCAAGGCGGAGGTCGCTTCATCGCATAAGAGGATCTGCGGATCAAGAACCAGCGCCCTTGCTATCGCCACTCTCTGCTTTTGCCCGCCGGAAAGTTCCTTCGGACGGACATGCATCTTATCCTGCAGCCCGACCAGCGAAATCAGTTCCTTGATCTTTGCCTGCGCTTCGGGCGTATGGGTATTGATGCCCCAGAATTTCATCGGCAGCGCCACGTTGTCATAGACATCCAGACGTTCCAGCAGATTGAAATTCTGAAAGATCATGCCCATCTTCTTCTGCAGAAGATGCAGCTGCTTTGTATCCTTTGCGGACACTTCCACGTCATCGACATAGATGTGACCGGACTGATATTCTTCCAAACCATTGATGCATCGCAAAAGCGTCGACTTCCCTGCGCCGCTCTGTCCGATGATTCCATAGATCTCGTGATCTGCGATCTCAAGCGTAATATCTTTAAGGACCTTGAGATCTCCGAAATCTTTACATACGTTTTCCAGTTTTATCATATCTGACCTCTAAGAAAGAGAGATGTTCAGAAAAGACGGAACATCTCTAAGTATCAGCTGTTTCTATCGATTACTGCGGATCGACAAAAGAAGTGATGACCGCACCTTTGTAGGTATCTTCGATATACTTCGCTACCGCATCCGAAGTGATCGCATCGACCAACGCCTGTATCTTTTCTGATTTCTCGTTTCCTTCCAGTACGACAATAAAGTTGGTGCGACGGATCGTGGTTTCCGCATCGAAGCTTTCTACCAGCAGTGCCGGATGGGTCGCAGGAAGACCTGCGCCTAACGCATAGTTTCCATTAATGACGGATGCATCCACATCGGCCAGTGCAAGAGGCAATTGCGCAGCTTCCAGTTCGACGATCAGATAGCCATGCGGATTCGCCTCGGCATTGCCGTTCAGGGTATCGCCTGACAGCTCTCCTTCCACAGGGTTCAGGAAACCATTCGCAATCAGAAATTCCAACGCTCTGGTCCGGTTGTCTTCATCGTTTGGAACGGAAATATATGCGCCATCCGGGATATCGGCAGCACTCGTGTATTTCTCGGAATAAAGTCCCATCGGTTCGATATGCACGCCCTTGATGGCAGTCAGCGTCCAGCCATGGGATTCATTCTGTCCATTCATGTAGCCCAGAGTCTGGAAATAGTTGGCATCCAGTTCTCCTGCCACCAGGTTTTCATTTGGCAATACATAGTCCTGATAGACCACGACTTCCAGTTTCCAGCCTTGAGCTTCGAGCACAGGCTTGACCGCTTTCTCCAGAATTTCGGCATGAGGAACCGGGTTCACTCCGACCGTGATCGTCTTATCTTCCTCAGGCGTATCGCCTGATCCGGAACCGCCGTTTCCGCAAGCGCAGAGCAGCAGTAAAACAAACAGTAATGTAACGATTTTCTTCATTGTTTTTCTCCCTTCTTATTGTTACTTGATGACGATGATATTGCACATTGTCGCGCCTGCGCTGAAACGCAAGCCGATCACCTCTTTCACTTTCTTATTCATATGTACCCCCTGAAACAAAAAAGCCGCCCCTAAGGACGACTTATCATCGTGTTACCACCTTATTTCGTGCAAAAGCACCTCATCGGATACAGACATATCCTGGCCCTGTAACGCAGGCATGCGTCCGGCCTTCATATCGGACCGGCAGCTCCCAGACCATCTTCCCCTGATCATCCACATCTTTTTTCACCAGCCAAAGATTCTCTACGCTATCCGATCAAGCTACTCTTCTGTTCACAGCTTTTCTCTATTTTAAGATATAATTCCTCAAAAAACAATGATTCCATGACTGTTTCTTACACAAATATGTCTATATTTACATTTGCATTGAAAATATTTTCAGATCAATTATCTGCCCTGGAATAGCCGCATTTCATCTGCAGGCTCGCTTCATGCAGTACGTTGTTTAATGCTTTGAGCGTTTCTTCCTTGCACATGGCACAGATCTTCTCGTTCGCTTCTTCGATGAGCGAATAATCATTCTGTTCCATCATCTTGCGGTCATACTCGTTGATCAGTTTATGTCCCTTGGAAGCGACGGACATCTGGTAGCGTTCGATATGCTGGATCATGGAACCGAAATACGGATCCGCCATTGCCCCGATGATACGGGAAGCCCAGTAGAAGTTCTCCGTGGATACATCCAACGTGACATCGCTCAGATATTTCGGCATCCTTTCAGCCTGCGCATAGACCGGTACGACCGTATTGAACGGATTGGCGCCGAAGCAGACCCATTCCACCCCTTTCAAAGGATCAGGCATATAGCCACGGATCTGCAGCACAGCCATGACTCCCGTACGGCTGATACCGATCGGACGATAGATGCCCTTCTTTGGATCCTCGGCTTTCTGGTAAGGATTGTATGGCGTTCCCTGATAATAGGAAGAAAGGATATATTTGATATCTTCCACAGTGATCTTCTTTTCCGGAACCATGGACCATGGGATGTCATCGCTTTCCGGTGTGAAATCGGCATTTTCTCCGTCCCATTTGAAGGTATTCGGATTGAAATAGCGTCCGATAAACCAGGCGCGCGGTGTGTTGTATACATGATCGGCATCGGAATGCGAACCGAAGACATAACGCGGATTGAAGACGCCATCCCTGTTGAGATCCAGATGATTGTCTCTGATGAATTCTCTCAGATCGGCGCTGCAAAGATGTTCCTTCTGATCCCCGAAGGCATCATTCAGATCGAAACGGTCCATGCCAAACTGATTCGGCATCATGACATACTCGTCATCCTTGACTCTCTTTGCGATCCAGTGATGTCCGCCGATCGTTTCCAGCCACCAGCATTCTTTTTCATCATTGAAAGCGATGCCGTTGGGTTCATAGGTTCCATACTGTTCCAATAAAGAACCTAAACGGAGAACCGCTTCTCTTGCGCTATGAACATAAGGAAGAACCAGCACGACCAGGTCTTCTTCCCCGAGACCGCCGATTTCTTCTTTCTGTCTGCCTTTCTTTTCTTTATAGACGACATAAGGATCCGCGCCCAGTACCAAAGCATTGGAAGTGATCGTTTCGGTCGCGGTCATTCCGACGTTTGCCTCATTGATGCCATTCGCAGCCCAGATGCCGTTTTTCGGATCGACGCTTGGAGTCGCGGTATAACGCATCGGATTCTCAGGAAGTTCGATCTTGAGATGCGAGATCTTGCTCCGGTAGTGTTTCGGCTGCTTCTTTGGATCGACCACGATCATTTTCTTCACATCAAAACGTCCATCATCATTTCTGGCAATCATCGTTGATCCATCATAAGTGGCATTCCTGCCTGCAAGTATCGTCGTACAACCCATATCTGCCTCCTTGTATAACCGTTTCATACGCAACGGCGTCCGCATTCATAGTACCATAAATTGAACCGAGAGTATGTTATACTTATCTCAGGTTTATGAAAAAAAGAAAGATCGTTATCCTGCTGTTTATACTGCTTCTGCTGATAGGGTTATCCCTGTTCTTTTTATTCAATCTTTTAAGCAAGCCAATCATCGGCTACGAAGTGCTTGATCATGACGATGCTTCCGCGACTGTCCGCATATCTATCGAAGACAAAAGCCTACTGAAGCGCAGTTTTTCCGTCGCTCTGGATCATGACGCCATCAGCGATAACGGCACAGACTTTGCGCCATATGATCCGAATCAGACATATGCGATCGAAGCAGGAACGTACTATATCCATGTGAAAGACGCAATGGGAAAAACGATCGATTCGGAATCGATCATCAACTCGACCCTGTCGATCCATCTTGAGGAACTGAAGTATCCGTTCTATCCGATCGGAGAAGAACTGGAACTGAATTGCGATCTTCTGACCTTCGGTCAGGATGAAGACCTGAAGTTCTCCTCATCTGATCAGAATGTCGCATTCATCAGGGAAAACAAGATCATTACCAATTCTGTCGGTACTGCCACGATCACGGTCAGTTCAAAAGGGATCAGCGATAGCATCAATATCGAAGTGACTGATCTCTATACGCTCATCGATACCGATTCCATGAACAAGCCGATCTTGCATGAAACGATCTGCGATTACGAAGGGAACCGGAAACTGGATCAGGTCCTGGAGATGAAAATCGATGAAGCAGGCTATCAGACCAGAGCTGGCGTCGTTGCGGCAGCGCGCTTCCTGGCTTTGCAGTTTCCTTATCGTCTGGCATACTTTGCGGAAACCGGAAAACTGGATAATACGGTGGATTCCCGTCGCAGCGATGGCGAGGGAAGATACTATCACAAGGGTTTCTATCTGAGCGAAGAGAAATATGATGACATTGTCGCCAGCATCCTGGGTCCGAAATACTGGGGACAGTACTTCAAAGAAGATACGACCGAGGATCATTCCCGGGATGAAGAATATCTCGATGGCGGACTGGTGGTTTCCGATATCGGTACGAACCTGTATCTGATGAAGCGTCCGAACGGTTTGGATTGCGGCGGTTTCGTATCTTGGTGCTACTACAATGCCGGATACGATTTCGGCGATATGGGAGCGGGCGGTCCCGGTTCCTATGGCATGTCGATGCTGGGAGAAAGAGTAAACATCACTGATGAACTGCTGCAGTCGGATCGGATCAGATGCGGCGACTTATGCGGCTTTACGGGTCATGTGGGAATCGTGATCGGTATCGAGGAGGACTACATCTGGATCGCTGATACGATCCGGACAGGAACGAAGGTCCGCAGATACGAACGCAAAGTCGAATCATTCAATGAACTGGGAGACGATGCGTTCACGTATTTCATGCTGATGGACGATGAATATCTCGCAGACGGAAACTATACGGAAATGTGGTAAAAGAAAAATGGTCATCTCATTGAGATGACCATTTTATTTGAATGACAGACTGCTTACTGCTGATCTTCTTCTGCCGGTTCGACAGATACTTCAGGTTCGATACCTAGAATATCATCGATATCTCCGGTCAGTTCGCTTGGCAAAGCAGCTTCTTTTTCTTCTTGCGCAGCAAGGAGTTTTTCTTCTCTGATCTCTTCAAGCTCTGCGGCTCTCTGATCGATCAGGGAGGTCGTTTCTCTTTCGAAACGGGAACCCGTTCCGGCAGGAATCAGTTTACCGATAATGACGTTTTCCTTGATACCGAAGAGGTTATCGGTCTTGCCGTTGACGGCAGCATCCGTCAGGACTTTTGTCGTTTCCTGGAAGCTTGCGGCCGACAGGAAGGAATCGGTTTCAACGGATGATTTCGAGATACCCATCAGCAATGGCGCGAATTTCACCGGCTTCTTGTTTTCCTGAAGCAGCTGGTTGAGTACTTCGTTGATCTTCTTCTGCGAAACCGTCTGTCCGACAGAATAATCGGAATCGCCGGATTCGGTAATGATGACCTTCTTCAGCATCTGCTTGATGATGACTTCGACGTGTTTGTCGGAAATATCGATACCTGTGACGGCGTAGACTTTCTTGACTTCTTTCAGAATATAGTTCTGAACCGCATTCACGCCTGCGATCGCCAGCAGTTCTTTCGGATCGACATTGCCTTCGGTTAGCTTATCGCCTGCCTGCACTTCCGTACCAACGTTGATCCAGTCTCTCTTGGTCTGGGAGATGCCCAGCTTATGAGTGATGGTTTCGGTATCGTTTGTGATATCGATGGTCACGGAGTGATCATCCGCTTCTTCGATCGATGTAACGGTACCGCTGATCTTAGCCAGAACGGCAGGATGTTTCGGACAACGCGCTTCGAACAGTTCTTCGACACGCGGGAGACCCTGGGTGATATCATCATCAGCGTTTGCGACACCGCCCGAGTGGAAGGTACGCATGGTCAGCTGTGTGCCAGGTTCGCCGATAGACTGTGCAGCCATGATACCGACTGCTTCGCCTGCTTCCACCAGCTTGCCGGTCGCCATATTGCGGCCATAGCACTTGCGGCAGATGCCATCGGTGCATTCGCAGGTGAAGGAGTTACGGATATTCATACCCTTGTAGCCAGCTGCGATGATCTTTTCCGCAACCGCTTCATCGATGAATTCATCCTGACCGACGATGACTTCTCCAGTCTTCGGATCGGTCAGTTCATCTTTGGAATAACGTCCCACGATACGGTCATAGAAACTCTCGATGCGGGAATTATCCTTCTGGTCGATGATATCCTCGACATAGTAGCCCTTGCGGGTCTGGCAGTCTTCCTGCATGATCATGACATCCTGAGCGACGTCAACCAGTCTTCTGGTCAGATAGCCGGATTCGGCTGTCTTCAAAGCGGTATCGGTCAGACCTTTACGGACGCCATGGGTCGAGATAAAGAATTCGGATACGTTCAGTCCTTCACGGAAAGAAGAATAGATTGGGACCTCGATGATCGAAGGCTGATACTCTTTCTTGGATTTGGACTGCGTCGGTCTGCCCATCAGACCACGCATGCCAGAGAGCTGTGTGATATTCGATTTATTACCACGGGCTCCGGAAACGCTGGACATGTTGATTGGGGATTTACGCTGAAGGTTGTTCATGACGTCATCACCGATCGCGTTGGTCGTATCTGCCCACAGTTTGGAGAAATGTTTTTCCCATTCCGGGAGCGTCAGCTGGCCACGTTTCAGCAGGGTCTGAAGGACATCGGCTTTCGATTTTGCTTCATCGACATATTTCTGTTTGTTCGGTGCGACATTGATATCCGCCAGGGAAATCGTCATACCGGCAACGGTCGAATATTCGAAACCTAAGTCTTTGATCGAATCCAGAATGCCGGAAGATCCTTCCGTCTTGTATCTTGCGAAGACTTCCGCAATGACTTTAGACAGACATTTCTTCGTAAATTCCGGAGCGATCGGCTGATTCTTGATGAAGGACTTGATATCTGTTCCGTAATCAACGAAATACTTGTCAGGCGTTCTCTTTAAAGAATCTCCTTCGACTTCATTGATGTAAGGGAAATCGGCCGGGAACTGATCGTTGAAGATCAGCTTGCCGATCGTAGTGATCAGATATTTTCCGTTCTCTTCTTCTGTGAAACAGGTTTTGTGCAACGAAGCAGCAGGAATCGCGATACGGGTATGCAGATGGACCTGCTTGTCGTTGTAAGCCATGACGGCTTCGTTGTAGTCTTTGTAGACATGGCTCTCGTTGTCACCGAAACGGCGCCACATGGCTGCTGTCTCCGTGTCTCCGAGCGCTTCGATCGCGTCGGCTTTCTCATAGAATTCCTCGGCAGTCTCTTCCATATTCAGGTAGAAGTTTCCCAGGACCATATCCTGCGAAGGCGTAACGATCGGTTTGCCATCTTTCGGACCAAGGATGTTGTTGGAGGCCATCATCAGAATCTCGGCTTCCGCACGGGCTCTTTCTGACAATGGAAGGTGCACTGCCATCTGGTCGCCATCGAAGTCGGCGTTGAATGCCGTACATACCAATGGATGCAGACGGATCGCACGGCCTTCGACCAGTTTCGGTTTGAATGCCTGGATACCCAGCCTGTGCAATGTAGGCGCACGGTTCAGGAAGACCGGATGGTTGTCCATGATTTCTTCCAGAACATCCCAGATCTGCGGATCGGAACGGTCGATCATCTTTTCGGCCAGTTTCGAGGACTGAACGATCTTCTGGTTGACCAGTTCGTTGATCACAAATGGCTTGTAGAGCTGAATCGCCATTTCTCTAGGAATGCCGCACTGATACATCTTGAGATCCGGCCCGACCGCGATAACGGAACGGCCTGAGAAGTCGACACGTTTTCCTAAGAGGTTCTGTCTGAAACGTCCCTGTTTTCCCTTTAAAGAATGAGACAGCGACTTCAACGGACGGTTGGCGGAACCCTTGACCGGGTTGCCTCTTCTGCCGTTATCGATCAGCGCATCCACGGCTTCCTGCAACATACGTTTTTCGTTCTGGACGATGATACTAGGCGTACCGATTTCCAGAAGTTTCTTCAGACGATTGTTACGGGTAATGACACGACGGTACAGGTCATTCAGGTCGGAGGTCGCGAAACGTCCGCCATCCAGCTGCAGCATCGGTCTCAGATCAGGCGGAATGACCGGCAGAACGGTAAGAACCATCCACTGCGGTTTGTTGCCTGATTCCACGAACGCATTGATCGTTTCCAGACGTTTGATCAGCTTCTTGCGCTTGTCATCACCGGAAGCCTTTTCCAGCTCCTTGGTGATGTTTTCTTTTTCTTTTACGACATCGACCTGTTCCAGCAGTGTCCGGATCGCTTCCGCGCCGGTCTGTGCCTTGAACGCGTCTTTGCCATAAAGAGCTTCATAGTTTCTGACTTCGAGTTCCGACAGAGGCTGCTTGTATTCCAGTTCTGTCTTGCCCGGATCGGTAACGATCCAGGTAACGAAGTAGACGACTTCCTCGAGGATCTTAGGCGATACATTGAGTACCAGGCCCATTCTCGAAGGAATGCCTTTCAGATACCAGATATGGGCGACAGGAGCAGCCAATGCGATATGGCCCATCCGTTCCCTACGGACCGAAGACTTGGTGATTTCGACACCGCAACGGTCGCAGACGACACCCTTGTATCTGACTTTCTTATACTTGCCGCAGTAACATTCCCAGTCTTTGGTCGGACCGAAGATCCTTTCGCAGAAAAGACCATCGCGTTCCGGTTTCTGGCTGCGGTAGTTGATCGTCTCAGGCTTTGTGACTTCGCCATGAGACCACTCCAGGATACGCTCAGGAGATGCTAAACTGACTCTGATTTTATCGAATTTATTCGTTGCCATGCTTACTCCTCCCCTGTATAATCGTCGAAGCCTGCCATCGCTTCAGGCGTCATGTCGTCATCCAGCGAATCTCTCACTGTCAGATCGGCACTATCCTCTACGGTTACGGCTTCGCGCGCTTTTTCTACGTCGCGCTCATCTTCATCGGAACGTGAGATGCTGACCTCATTCCCTTCTTCATCCAGCATCCGTACATCCAATGCCAAAGCCTGAAGTTCATTCTTCAAGACATTGAAAGATTCCGGAATGCCAGGTTCAGGGATCCTCTTGCCTTTGATGATCGCATCATAAGTCTTGGTACGGCCATTGATATCATCGGATTTGACCGTCAGGATCTCTTCCAGCGTATGAGCGGCGCCATATGCTTCCAGTGCCCAGACCTCCATCTCACCGAAACGCTGGCCGCCATTCTGCGCTTTACCGCCTAACGGCTGCTGCGTCACCAGGGAATACGGACCTGTCGCACGGGCATGCAGCTTATCGTCGACCATGTGCGCCAGCTTGATCATATACATGACACCGACGGAGATACGCTCATCGTAAGGTTCTCCCGTCTTGCCGTCACGCAATACGATCTTGCCATCCATGGATGTCTGCGCTTCTTCCATGATCTGCGTCAGTTCTTCATTGGTGATACCATCGAAGACCGGGGTCGCGAATTTCACCGGCTGGCCTGTCTTTTCGCTTAACGCTTTGGCAGCCATGCCAAGGTGGATCTCCAGGACCTGTCCGATATTCATACGTGAAGGCACACCGAACGGATTCAACATGATGTCGATCGGCGTTCCATCAGGCATGAACGGCATATCTTCGATCGGCAGGATCTTGGAAATGACACCCTTGTTGCCATGTCTTCCTGCCATCTTATCGCCTTCAGAAATCTTACGCTTCTGTACGACATAGACCTTGATGACTTCCGTCACGCCCGGACCCAGTTCGTAGCCTTCAGAACGCTTAAACACTCTGATGGACTGAACGATACCTGCTCCGCCATGAGGAACTCTTAAGGAATTATCTCTGACTTCGTGTGATTTCTCACCGAAGATCGCAAGTAACAGCTTTTCTTCCGGAGAAGCATCGGACTGACCCTTTGGCGTGACCTTTCCGACCAGGATATCTCCCTCCTTGACCTCGGCACCGACCATGACGATACCGCGGCTGTCCAGATTACGGCATGCGCCTTCCTGGACGTTCGGAATATCACGGGTAATCTCTTCTTCACCCAGTTTCGTTTTACGTTTTTCGATGGAATATTCATCGATATGGATCGATGTATAGACATCGTCTTTGACCATACGCTCGGACATGATGATGGCATCCTCATAGTTGTAGCCATGCCATGTCATGAAAGCGATCGTCACATTCTGTCCCAGGGACAGTTCGCCATCATCCATGCTCGGACCATCGGCAATGATATCGCCGACTTTGACTTCATCGCCATCGACCACGATCGGACGGTGATTGATGCAGGTTCCGGCATTGGAACGTGCGAATTTTTCCAAGGCATAATCATGCTTCTCGCCATCTTTCGAAGTGATGGTGATGGTGTTGGCATCCACATAGGTTACCGTACCTTCATGTGCTGAAATCAGGCCTGTTCCGGAGTCTCTGGCGATCTTGGATTCGATGCCTGTTCCGACATACGGAGCATGCGGGTTCAGCAATGGCACAGCCTGCCTCTGCATGTTTGCACCCATCAGGGCACGGGAAGCGTCATCGTTCTCAAGGAACGGAATACATGCGGCAGCGACCGATACGACCTGCTTCGGCGATACGTCGGCAAGTTCGACATCTTCTCTGTTCGCCAATATCGTTTCTCCCGCTTTTCTCGAGACGACCTGGTCATGGACCAGCTTGCCATCGATGACTTCGTTTGCCTGCGCGATGATGTAGTCATTCTCATCATCCGCGGACAGATAGACATAGTCTTCCGAGACATTGCCCTTCTTATCGACTTTGCGGTAAGGAGTCTGGATGAATCCATACTCATTGATCTTCGCATAGGTCGTCAGATAAGAGATCAGACCGATGTTCTGGCCTTCCGGCGTCTCAATCGGACAGATCCTGCCATAATGCGAGTTATGGACATCTCGGACTTCGAAACCTGCACGCTCTCTGGTCAGACCGCCCGGGCCTAACGCGGAGATACGACGCTTGTTTGTCAGTTCCGCCAAAGGATTCTGCTGGTCCATGAACTGGGACAGCTGCGATGAGGAGAAGAATTCCCGGATCGCGCCGGATAACGGACGGTTGTTCGTCAGTGTCTTCGGAGTCGCGTTTTCGACTTCCGTGATGGACATCTTCTCTTTGACCGCCTTTTCCATTCTCGACAGACCGATACGGAACTGATTCTGGATCAGTTCGCCTACGGTACGGATCCTACGGTTGCCCAGCATATCGATATCGTCGGTATAGCCGACACCATCCAGCAGGGTAAACATATAGTTGTAGAATGCCAGCATATCGGACATCGTGATGCATCTCTTGTCGTTGAGCGGATCGATGCCGATCAGTCGGATTTTTGAAGCATTGTCTTTCGGATTATAGATGTTCACGACCTGGCAAGCCGTACCGACCAGCCAAGCGGTGATCTGTTCGCCTTTGTCGACTCTGGCCTTGATGGCTTCTTCCTTGTCTGTCGTCAGGATATAGGTATCATGATCCGGCAGATAGTAAGGCATAGCCTGTTCCTCATCGACTTTGACGTCTTCGGAATGTTTATCGGTCAGTCTGCCCAATACGAAGAAACGCTGGCCATAATCCATGACTGCACGATAGTTCTTGGAATTGAGCGGCACTTCTCTTGCAACGATACCGCTGTAGATCCTGACAGTGCTGACTTCTTTGGCGATGCGTTTTACATCGTCTTCCGTCAGTACGGTACCCATCATATAGGTTCTGTCACTCAGATCGATATCGTTCGCCAGAACACGGCCTTTCAAGGCGGCTTTGTGATTCGAAGGAACTTCAACGATCGTCGGATGAGAGAACATATGCCTGAACGGGAATGCTTCGACATGGCTTCCTTTCGCCAGTTCTTCTCTCAGGACATTACGCTGCGCCTTTTCGATCAGCGTACCTTCCTTGTAAATGACCTTGCCTTCGGCAGTGCACACATCCTGCGCCAGGATATGATTCTCGATACGGTCGACGACACTCAGTTTTCTTCTGAGCTTGTATCTGCCTGCCGATGTCAGATCGTACTTCTTCTCATCGAAGAATTTCGCATTCATCAGGTTGGCGGCACCTTCGACCGTCGGGACTTCATCCTGCTTCTGGTTCTTGTGCATTTCCAGCAAAGCCGCGTCCATCGTCTTGGTCTTATCCGCCTGAAGGGTATAGGAAATCTCTTCATAAGCGCCTAAGAAAGACGTATAGATGGCTTCGTAGATGTTTAAATATTCACGATCGTCATTCTGGTTGATCAGGTCCTCATGGATCTCCAGACCTAAAGCTTCCAGGAATGTCTTGGCTCTGGTGACATCGAAATTATTTTCGTTGTCTTCCAGATTCAAAGCGAAACCGATGCATTTCAAAAGGATCGTAGACAGGATCTTACGCTTACGGTCCACCGACATATTCATGATGCGGCCTAAAGCGTTCTTCTTGTCATCCGTCAGAAATTCCAGCCAGGTTCCTCTGGAAGGAATCAGTTCTCCGGAGAACGTTTCCTTATTGGTTTTGTCATCGGTCTGGCTGTCAAAATAAGCGCCAGGCGAACGGACGATCTGTGAAACAATGACTCTTTCAGCGCCATTGATGATGAACGTGCCTGTCGGCGTCATCATCGGGAAATCACCAAGGAAAACTTCCTCGCGTTTGACAGAAACCTGTCCTGTCGCTTCGTCGATGATTTCCAGTTCCATATTGGCTTTTAAAGGAGCGCGATAATCTTCTTCACGATATTTGGTTTCGGCAACGCTGTATTTCGGCTCGCCGAATTCATAATTCAATAGTTTTAAGCGTATATTGCCGCTATAGTTCTGAATCGGATAAATATCATCAAATACTTCTTTGATTCCTTTAGTGATAAACCACTTGAAAGAATCGGTTTGTACCTCTACCAGGTTCGGCAATTCAAGATTACCGCTAACCTTAGAGTAGTCACGGCGAGTAGAATGCTTACCCGAATTCAATGTTTTGTAAGTCTGTTTCATTTGCGCCGTCCTTTCAAATAATCATTGTGTAGAATCAGTTGTGACAATCGATCACCTTGTATCCGGCTTTCGAATGGATGATCACAACATTTCTGAATAGTGTTTCCAGTTCCTTGATGGAAGAAGCAGCTCCCTGCGCCTTGCGGATCACGATATAGAGATGCCCGTCTTCATTCAAAATCTTTTTCGACTTTTCATACAAGCCGAAAATGACTTTCTTTCCTGCCCGGATGGGAGGATTGAGAACGATGGTATCGAATTCATGACCGAGCGTAAGGATATCTTCGCATAAAGAAACCGTAATATCTGTTTGATTACGAGAAGCGTTCTCGGCAGCAAGCTCGACTGCCCGGGAATTGACATCGACCATTTCGACTTCAACCGAAGGATGAAATCGCTTCAGAATGATGCCGATCGGTCCATAGCCGCATCCCAGATCAAGAAGAGATCTGCCCAGATCCTTTTCATAAATCGTTTTAATCAAGATATAACTACCAAAATCAACATTATTTTTAGAAAATACGCCGTTATCAGTAGTGAAACGAAAAACCTCATTATCGAAATAATAATCGAATTCTTGTCTATTAGAACTAAGATCCTTATTATCCGTATAATAATGGCTCATTCAATGAATTATTTGATTTCGACGGTAGCTCCTGCGTCAACCAGCTTCTTCTTGATTTCTTCTGCTTCTTCAACAGAGATGTTCTCTTTGATCGGGCTTGGGCACTTGTCAACGACACCCTTAGCCTCAACGAGACCTAAACCGGTGATTTCCTTGACGACCTTGATGACTGCAGTCTTAGCTTCGCCAAAGGATGACAGAATGACTGATACAACGGACGGACCGGCAGCAGCAGCTTCTTCTGCAGGTGCAGCAGCAACAGCGACTGGAGCAGCAGCGCTGACACCGAATTTTTCTTCGATTGCCTTAACTAATTCGTTCAGATCTAAGATGCTGGCTTCTTCGAGATAAACCAAGATATCTTCATGTGATAATTTTGCCATTATAATTTTTCTCCTTCTTTCTTACTCTGCACTTTCTGCAGCTTTTTCTTCGGCTTTTGCTTCCTCGGCAGGAGCTTCCGCCTTTGTTTCTTCTACCGCTTTTTCAGCAGCAGGTTCTGCTTTTTCTTCTTGAGTAGCAGGTGCTCCATCCCCTCTGGCATCCGCCACGGCTTTGACCGCTCTGGCAAATGAACTGACCGGGGCCTGTAAACAGCTCAGTAACATCGACAGCATGCCGTCGTGGTTCGGAAGCATAGACAGTTCCTTGATCATGTTTTCATCAACGACCTTACCTTCGACGATGCCTTTCTTAAGTACCAGAGCTTTGTGTTTTTTCGCGAACTTCGCAAGTACTCTAGCCGGAGCAGTCGCATCCTTAGAGAAAGCAAACGCATTTGGGCCAACCAACGCATCTTTCAGATCGCCAAAACCGGTTTCATCGCACGCTCTTTCGACCATGGTGTTTTTGTAGACCTTGAATTCAACGTCTTCCGCTCTTAAGTTTCTTCTAAGTTCCGTCACTTCAGCTACGCTAAGTCCACGATACTCGCAAACAACCGTAGAGTCGGAATTCTTCATACGATCAACGATCTCGGTAACGATTGCCTGCTTGTTACTTAATACAGCTTGATTCATGTTCCCTCTTTCTAACACCCATATACTCATAAATAAAACCTGTGCCCACAGACACAGGTAAAAATCATTTCAGATTTACCTCGGTAACATTATTAAGCATGATGCCGTTACTGTCTATGGTATATCGATGCTATAATATATTACCTTAAAATGATTTAATTTTCAATATAAATATAATATTTTTATTGCTTATTATCCTGTTCGATCAGGATCTTGATCGCTTCGCAGGCGACTTCGACGGATTTTTCCATTTCCGTGAAAGCCATGATGGCTCCTGCCCTGCATCTTCTGATCGAACTGATGACGAACAGTGCAGCGCATTCCATTTCCGAGGATACCACATGACCTCTGCGCCATGCTTCCCAGCGATACTTCAGTCTTGCTTCCGCAGGCATCGTCTCCGGTTCATGCTGGCCATAGAAGGAATCCTTGGACTGCGTGATGCCTTCCAGGAAGTTGTATCCCAGTTTCTCGGCAGCATCTGCCAGAGCGGCGACCACGTGACGGTCTGCCACTGCAGGGTATTCGATCGGAATGTAATGGATCGTCGTACCCTCGTCTCTGACAGCGGCGTTGTTGATGACGCCATCCAAAGTCTCATCATAGGATTCGTCGCAGACTCTTCCTGCCGTACCGACACGGATGAACGTGTCCGCGCCGCACTTGATCAGTTCTTCCAGAGCGATCGCCGTCGACGGACAGCCCATACCTGTCGAAGTGACGGAAACCTTGACGCCATTAAGATAACCTGTCCAGGTCTTGTGCTCACGGTTGTGGGCAACCAGCACAGGGTTATCGAAATACGATGCGATCAGATCCGTACGGAACGGATCCCCCGGTAACAATACATATCTTCCGACATCTCCCGGCTTGATGCGTACATGATACATCAGGCCTTCTTCATTCGTTAATGCCATATCATTCTCCTTTACTGTTCAATATCTTGATCGCTTCCATGATCACGGCGATCGATTTTTCCGTTTCTTTGAAAGACATGACGGAACCCGCTTTGACTCTACGGATCTGGCTGACGATGAACAGAGTCGCGGACTCCATATCCGTGACAGCCACATTACCCCGTTTCCAGCACTCCATCCTGTAGTTAAGATTCGCCTCGGTTGGCATATTCTCCGGTTCCACCTGACCATAGTAGGAGTCCTTGGTCTGTATGATGCCTTCCATATAGTTATATCCCAGCTTTTCGGATGCTTCCGCCAGAGCTTCTACGACCTTGCGATCCGCCACTGCCGGATATTCCACCGGAATGTAATGCAGGGTCGTACCCTCGTCTCTTACGGCTGCTGTTACGATGCAGCCATCAAGCGATTCATCCTTCGCCTCATCGGTGATCCTGCCGCAGGTACCGATGCGGATCAGATACTTCGCCCCGCACTTGATGAGTTCCTCCACACAGATCGCCGTACTGCCTCCGCCCATTCCTGTCGAAGTGACAGAGACTTTGATCCCATTCAGATGACCGGTATAAGTCTTGTGTTCGCGATTGTGAGCGATCAGTTCATAGTCATCCAGGAAAGCAGCGATCTTTTCTGTACGAAAAGGGTCACCGGGAAGTATGACATACTCCCCGATGTCCCCTTTTTTACAATGGATATGGTACATCAATTCGTTGTTCTTATCGAAAAATGCCATGATTATCTCTTAGACTTGTCGTATGGTTCGCCACAGACAGCCGGAGCATTGTGCTTGTCAGGCGTCAGGGCAACGACGATCAGGGTGATGACATAAGGCAGGATCGAATAGAAGACCGGCGGAATCGGAAGATTCTGCAGGACAGGCAATACGGAATAGGTCGAAGAAATGACCGAGATCGCGCCAAACAGCAGAGCTCCCAGCATGATTCCGCTTGGTTTCCACTGGCCCAGAGAAACGATGGACAGAGCCAGGAAGCCATAGCCATAGACGGAACCCATGAACACGTAAGTCGTATTCAGGATATAAGTGAAACCTGCCAAACCACCCATCGCACCGGCAATCATCATCGCGGCATATCGCATCGCATAGACGGAGATACCGACAGAATCGGAAGCCTGCGGGTTTTCACCAGTGGATCGTAACTGCAAACCGAATTTGGTCTTGTACAGGATGAACCATAAAATCAGAACCAGCGTGATACCGATATACGTCGTCGCATAGGTACCCTGGAAGAAGATCGGTCCGATGATCGGAATATCGCCAAGGATCGGAACCTTTGAGATTAAGAACTTACTGGCGGAATACGTGAAGTTATCGGTACCGAAGACAGATTTCGAAATCAGCATCGTCAGCGCAGGAACGAACGTATTGATCGCAGTCGAAGAAATGTTCTGTTCCGCTTTCAGATGGATCGCCGCAAAACCATGCAAGAGCCCGGCAAACAGACCGGCGATCATCGAGACGACGATCGACAGGAATAGCAATGGCCAGACGCCCATCGTTTCCGCAAACAGACGGATCATCAGGACGCCAAAGAAAGCGCCGGCGATCATGATACCTTCAACACACATACACAAGACACCGGATCTCTCCGCAAACAGGTCCGCAATGCCGCCGATCAGAAGAGGCATGAAGACCAGCAGAATACCGCCGCCAATCAGATGTATCCAAGCATTCATTATCTGAGATCTCCTTTCTGTTCACGACCGATGTAATCGAGTTTCTTCTTTCTTAAGTATTCATGTACCAACATCGACAATGCGGAACAGTAAACGACAACCGAGGAAATGACTTTAACGATTTCCGGAGAGAAGCCTACCGCCTGCATATAGGAGCCGGACTGTGTCAGATATGCCAGGAAGAATCCCGAGAATATACATGCGATCGGGTTGTTGTTTGCAAGCATCGTTACCGCAATGCCTGTGAAACCTTCCGACAGCTGGGTATTGGAACCGATCAGATATTTTCCGGCCCAGCCCAGATACATGAAACCGCCGCCAAGTCCGATCAAAGCACCGGAAATCAGAACGGAAAGAACGATGGTCCTCTTCGCATTGATACCTGCATAGTCAGCTGCATCTCTGTTTTTACCGACGGCTTTGATTTCATAACCGAACGTTGTTTTCTCTAAAACGAACCAAAGGATGATCGCGATGATGATCGCGATGATAATGCCGCAGTCGATCGCGCTTCCTTTGAAAATCTTATCCAATCCCGCGCGAGGCGTTCTTAACGGACGAGGCACGGCAAGCGACTGGTTCTTTGTGTTATCGAAGATATTCGATTTTTTCAGAATATCTACCGCCAGGAACATGCCGATATAGTTCATCATGATGGTGGTAATGATGATATTGACTCTTCGGTAAGCATTCAACAAAGCAGGAATCAGAGCCCACAGAGCGCCTGCGATCGCGCCTGCCAGCAAGCCGATAAACGGAGAAACGACAGGTCCCAGGCCGATATTGATCGTGACCCATACCGCAGCCAGGGCACCCATATGCATCTGACCCGGACCGCCGATATTGAAGATACTTGCCTTGAACGCGAAGGCATCGCCCATACCGCAAAGGATGATCGGTGTCGCATAGAAGAATACCGAACCGAATGTCATCAGGCCATTAAAGAATCCGCCTGTAACCAAAGTTTTAAATCCTGCAACAGCTGCACTCGGCTTAACGATGACCATCGCCAGAAAACCGACGAGCAACCCGATGAAAATAGCCAGCAGGGATGAAAGGACTCCGGAATAATCTCTCTTGGAAAGTAATATTTTCTTTAACATCAGTTCTCTCCTCTCCTACTGTCTCTTGCTTCCAGCCATATACAGACCCAGTTCATTGACAGTAATATCTTCCGGTCTTACATTCGCAACGACCTCGCCTTCATAGAAGACGATGATCCTGTCGGAAACACCCATGACCTCTTCCAGGTCGAACGATACCAGCAGAACGGCTTTGCCTTCATCTCTTTGCGCGACCAGGTTCGCATGGATACCTTCGATGGCGCCGACATCCAGACCTCTGGTCGGCTGTATCGCTACCAGCACATCATGATCGGCATCGATCTCTCGTGCGACGATCGCTTTCTGCTGGTTGCCGCCTGACATGGATCTTGTCTGCGTCTGTCTTCCCTCGGAAGTACGGATATCGAATTCATCAATCAGTTTCTCTGCCAGTTCTTTTCTGGCTTTGAAATTGATGACGCCATTCTTCTGATACTCAGGCAGGAAGTATTTCTTTAAAACAAGGTTCTCTTCCAGCGTATTATCCAGAATGACACCATGTTTATGTCTGTCTTCCGGCACATAAGAGATGCCTTCGACGATCCTCTGTCTTCTGGATTCCTTGGAAATATCCTTGCCTCTTAATAAGATCTGCCCGGAATCCTGTTCCAGAAGACCGGAAATGACCTTGACCACTTCGGACTGACCGTTGCCTTCGACACCCGCGATACACAGGATCTCGCCCCCATGGACATCGAAAGAAACATGATTCAGAATCAGCTTGTTGGAGATATCGCTCTTCAGGCAGACATCTCTTAATGACAGAACGACTTCGCCAAGCTTCTGCGGCGCTTTGTCGACATGGAAGTTGACCTCACGTCCGACCATCATTTCTGCCATCTGGTGGGTCGTCGCATTTGCCGTATCGACCGTACCGATGCACTTGCCCAGACGCAGAACGGTACATCTGTCGGAAACCGCCTTGATTTCATCCAGTTTATGGGTGATAAACACGATCGCCTTGCCTTCCGCTTTCAGGTTACGCATGATCTGCATCAGTTCATCGATCTCCTGCGGCGTCAAGACGGCAGTCGGCTCATCGAAAATCAGGATCTTACAGTCACGGTACAGCATCTTCAAAATTTCCACACGCTGCTGCTGACCGACCGTGATATCTCTGACCATGGCATCCGGTTCGATCTTCAAGCCATATTTTTCAGACAGTTCAACGACCTTCTTCCTTGCTTCATCCATCTGCAGAACGCCATTCTTCGTCGTTTCGACACCCAGGATGATGTTTTCAAGGACCGTAAAGTTCTTGATCTGCATAAAGTGCTGGTGAACCATTCCGATGCCCAGCTCATTCGCTTTCTTTGGATTGGTGATCTTGACTTCTTCGCCATCGAGAAGGATCTTTCCTTCTTCCGGTTGATACAGACCGAAAAGAACACTCATCAAAGTGGATTTGCCGGCACCGTTTTCGCCAAGCAAGGCATGGATCTCACCATATTTCACCTGTAATGTAATGTTGTCATTGGCCACGATTCCCGGGAACCGCTTGGTAATGTTCAACATTTCAATTGCATAGTTCTCCATATATCCCCTTTCTATATCAAATAAAATCAATCGCTTACATCCATCAGGATTAAAAGAAAAAGAAAGGGCTAGTTCAAAACTAGCCCTTAAAACAGTGAGTTTTTAATTACTCTTTAACAACGTCAACGACAACCAGTTCCAATGTAGCTGCGTAATCAGCTGCATTGACATAGTCGTTCGGCTGGCCGTTGCCATAGCCTGTAGGCAGAGAAGTACGGAATGCTTCGTCCGTCTTTAACAGATTGACGATCGCATCGTAATCAGCCTGCGTGAAGTTCTGGAACTTGCTGGAAGCCATCGGAAGAGCAGAAGCATCATCCTTGATGTTGTAGTAGTTCGTGTTGCCACCCTCTGGGAAGTCAGTTTCATAACCGGATTTAACCAGTGTATGAACGACAGGAGCCAGGTTCTTCATAGCAGAAGTGATGACATATTCAGACTGGTCGGAGCAGTCAGTATCGACACCGATTGCCCATACAGTGTGATCAGAAGTAGCATTGAACTTGTCAGCTGCTTCAAAAGAGTTTCTCGGAGAACCGCAACCGAAGATAACTTCGACGCCATCCGTGTACCAACCCTGGTCAGCTGTGACATATTCAGGTTTTTCAGCAAATTCACCGGTGTAAGAATACTTGACAGTGACTTCACCCGGAGCAAGGCCTAATTCTTTTGCTGCATATTCAGCACCAGCCAGATAGCCGTAACCGAAGTTCTTGACAGCCGGAACAGCCATAGCGCCATCGAAACCTAAGCTTCTGAAGCCTTCCTTGACAGCTGCATAACCAGCCAGGAAGCCGGATTCTTCTTCTTCGAATAATACGGCAACCGTGTTAGGACCGACTTTTGAATCAGAGTAGTCTTCTGTCGTCGGAGCGAAGTCGATGCAGATGAATTTTACATCAGGATATAATTCCTGTGCATCGTAGACAGCAGCCTGGAACAGGAAGCCCGGGCAAACGATGATCTTAGCGCCACCCTTAACAGCAGTAGCGATCTGAGCCATATACTGTTCGGTCGTCTGTTCTGTAGGCATATAGTAGTTTCTGGAAACGCCTGTTTCTTCAGAATACTGAACGACACCTTCCCAGGAATACTGGTTGAAGCCTTTGTCGTCGACTGACTTAGCATCGGTAACCAGAACAAGATCAGCTTTGATGACATCATCGTCGCCACCGCCGCCTTCGTTGCCGCCGCCATTGCCGCCGCAAGCAGCCAGAGCGAATACCATTAACAAAGCCAACAGTAATGATAAAAGTTTTTTCATTTTTTCTCCCTTCCTTTTAATCACTAATTTATGTTTAACACCTTCCGGTGATTAAACCTTATCTGAGCCGAAGAAATAACTATCCTCGTCATTCCCTCCTTTGATATAGCCTCCATGCGGAAGCATCTCTCTTAAGGAATACACCACATAGTCGTCAGGAGAACGGCCATTCACGATCATGAACTCATCCGGATCGCAGAATTCCGCCATGACCTGCCGGCAGACCCCGCAGGGATAGCACACCGCTTTGAGTTCTTCCCCGGCTGTACCGCCGACGATCGCGATCGCCGCAAACTCGTTGTCTCCCTCGGAAATCGCTTTAAAAAAGGCGGTCCTTTCAGCGCAACTGGTCGCGGTAAACCCGGAGTTCTCTACGTTGCATCCCTTATAGACCTTGCCGTTTTTGCATAATAAAGCAGCACCCACCTTCCAGTTGGAATATGGTGCGTAAGCGAATTCCCTGGCTTCGATTGCCAATTTCACCAATTCGGAATAATTCATACTTACTTAATATATATATTCTAACACAAACTCTATCTTAAAAATACTATTAAAAACAATTTAGAAAAGATAAATCTTTTACTGCGAGATCAGATCCTGTTTCGCAGTTCTTCGATGATCGAAACGCTTGCGGAAGTGCCGATCCGGCTGGCTCCGGCATCGATATAGGCAAGGCAGTCATCCAGGGTTCGTATCCCTCCGGCAGCTTTCACTTTGATCCGGTCTCCTACGATGTTTTTCATAAGTTTCACATCCTCCAGCGTCGCTCCCGAAGTACCGAAACCGGTCGAAGTCTTGATGTAATCGGGGCCGACTTTCAAAGCGATCTCGCACAACAGTTTCTTTTCTTCTTCCGTCAGGTAACAGTTCTCGAAGATGACTTTGGATATGATGCTGCTGTCTTTGCAAACGGAAACGATGCTGCGCATTTCTTCTTCGATGTATTGCAGATTCCGTTCTTTCAGTTCGGTGATATTGATCACATAATCGATCTCATTTGCGCCATTTTGGATCGCGTCCTGTGTCTCAAAGACCTTAGAAGCGATCGACTGCTGACCCAAAGGAAAACCGATGGCAGCGCCCGTATGAATCCCTGTGCCTTTAAGATAATCGCTGCATCTTTTGCTCTGACCCGAATTGACCGCAACCATCGCAAATCCATAGCGTACAGCCTCATCGCAGAGTTTCTTCATATCCGCATCCGTAGCATACGCCTTGAGATTGGTATGATCGATCATCGAAGCAAGTTCTTTTATCGAAATCATCACAGGATCTCCGCGATCAGAGACTTGATCTGAGGTTTTTCATCGCCATATACGAAACTGCGATGGAACTTGTCGATCCACACATCATCCAATGGCCGGTTGTGATGGACATAGGCCAGAGTATCGCCTTTGCTGACATAGTCTCCGACTTTCTTATTCAATACGATACCGACACTGTAGTCGATCGTATCTTCCGCGCTCGTCCTTCCTGCGCCTAAAGCCATGGACAGTTCCCCGATCGGCTGGCCGGGCAATTGAACGATATAGCCTTCTTCGGTGGCTTTCATTTCGGTAACGTATGGAGCCTGCGGAAGGATGGAAGTATCATCCACGACCCGGCTGTCTCCGCCCTGTTTATCTATCATTGTTTTCAGCAGTTCAGCAGCCTTGCCGCTTTCGATCGCATCCATGACACGTCTGTGCGCTTCTTCTTCGTCATACAGTCCCGCTCTGACCAGCAGTTCCGTTCCGGAATCGATGACCAGCTGCGTAAAGTCTTTCGGACCCTTGCCATGAAGCGTATCGATCGCTTCCTTGACTTCCAAGGCATTGCCTACCGCATTGCCCAAAGGCTGTTCCATGCTGGTGAGACAGGCTCCGATATTCTTGCCGAACTGCTTCCCTACTGAAATCATCAGTTTCGCCAACTGTTCCGCGTCTTCGACCGTCTTCATTGCCGATCCGTCTCCGAATTTCACATCCAGCAGGATCACATCGTCCCCGCACGCCAGTTTCTTCGACATGATCGAGGAAACGATCAGCGGCAGACTGTTCACAGTCCCTGTAACATCCCTTAAGGCATAGATCTTTTTGTCCGCAGGACAGAGATCTCCCGTCTGCCCGACCATGGCGATACCGATCTCCTGAACCTGTCTGATCAGATCTTCCGTATCCAGGAAAACATTCATTCCCGGGATGGAAGAAAGCTTATCGACAGTGCCTCCCATGAAGCCCAAAGCTCCGCCTGACATCTTGGCTACTTTTACTCCGCACGACGCCAGGATCGGCATCAAAGCGATGGACGTCTTGTCTCCGACACCCCCGCTGGAATGCTTATCGACCTTGATCCCATCGATCATGCTGAAATCCAGCGTATCCCCGGAATAAGTCATCTTTCTGGTAAGATAGAAAGTCTCCTCGTCGCTCATTCCATTGATGCAGATCGCCATCAGCAAAGCGCTGCTTTGGTAATCGGGAATCGTGCCATCGCACAATCCGTCGATCCAGAAGCTGATTTCTTCTTCCGTCAGTTCTTTTCCATCTTTCTTCTTTTCAATGATTTCAATAATATTCATTTTCGTTCCTCATTATTCATCTTCTTTGATGATATAAGCATCCACGATCTCTCCGATATACAAAGTATGGAAATTGCCGATATCTTCCGACACCCCATAGTATCTATTTAGGATCTCTTCCGGAATCTGATCCAAGATCTGATCCTGCGTATAGATGATCCTGCATTCGATGGTCAGGGGATATTCTTTGATGCCCGGAGTAGAATTGGTTTGCGGTTCGACCAGCGTCACATAGTCTGCTTTGTCGATGTCTCTTCCGGATAATGTTCCGCATACTCTGACGATCTCTTTGTCAATCATTCCGTCAAGTGGAACGGACAAGGTGAATTCTTCGGTCTTATCCAGCTGGGCTTTGGTGTAGCGGGATTGACGCACATAGACGCAGAAGGTCTCCCTGCCCCAGATGATCCCGAGATGTCCCCATCCGATGACCATGCTGTTGAACTTGTCGCCGTTGCTGTTGAGCAGAATGCCCGGCCGTAAAGCTTTCGCTATCGTTTCGGCATAATCGAATACGTTTACTTTCTCTTTCATGTGTTGCTCCTTTTTCTATGTCATGACTGTTCGATCTTCTTTATCATTGGTTCGCTGTATTTCATAAAGAATGTCATCAGAGGTCCCGTCAGCAGGACGGATACGATCGTACCCAGCCCATAGACGCCTCCCAGGAAGAAACCGATCGCAAAAAACATGGCGTCAGTCAGGATCTGCGTATATTTCAGATCGATATGGAACGCTTTCGTCAAGAATAACGGAGGGAAGGAAAACGGTCCTACGCCGATGTCACAAAGAATCGTCCATCCCAGGCCCAGCGCATAAGTCAGGATGCCAGCGATCAGTATCGCTACTCTTATTGCCAATGCCGTTGTTTCCGGCGGAAAGTATCTCAGCAGGAATCCATAGAACAGGTCGATCAGCGGTCCGGCGATCAGAATCATCAGAAAGGTCCCGAAACCGAACTGCTCGCGGTCGAAGAAAAACAGCAGGATTCCCAGAATGATATTGCAGATGGTAGAAATCTCTCCTACGGTAAGATCGCAATGAAACGAAGCGCCTTCCACGAATACGCTGATCGGATCCGTTCCCAGTCTTGCGGTATAGTAACAGGCGATTCCGAACTCACATAAAGCGGTTGCCAGAATGTATATGACGCTTTTCCTGGTCAGCGTTTTCAAATCTGTTTTCTTAAGAAATTCCATTATCGGACATCCTTCAGATCTTCCAGCTGATCGATCAGTTCGATCGCTCGTAAGGTGATCTTCGTCATCAGTTCCACCCGTGCCGGATAATCGACATCGTTTGCGGTGGTCATGGTGCCGTAATGGTCTCCCAGATAGCCCCCTGCCAGAAGAATAGTCCCTGAGCGTATTCCGCCTAATAAAGAAGATACCGTAAACAATGCGGCCGACTCGTTTTCCACAGCCAGTACGCCTGCATCCGTCCAAGGTCTGATCCGATCAAGATAACCTTCATGCGCGCCAGGTGATTCCATATAGAAAGCGTCATGGCTTCTTACGATTCCCACATATGGTTCGACGCCATATTCCCTAGCAGCCTGCCTCAGACAGTACACCACATCAAGATCCGCGATTGCAGGATATTCTTCAGGAGTGTATTCCTTGGTAGCGCCTTCGCCCCTTACCGCTCCTGTGGCGATCACAAAAGAACCATCCGGGATATTCGGCTGCAGGCTTCCGCTGGTGCCCATACGAATCATCGTCTTCACTCCGAGATGCTTCAGTTCCTCGACACAGACAGCGACCGCCATCGAACCCATGCCCGTACACATCGTCGAAACGGGCACGCCATGATATGTGCCTGTATAAGTCGGATTCCCTCTGGATTCTCCGATAAAACGCGATTCATCGAAATAAGAAGCGATCATCTTGCATCTGGCGGGATCGCCAGGCAGGATGAAGTGCTTCCCGCAGTCGTTCTCATCCAGACCGATGTGCCACATCTTTCCTTCGGCATTCAACAGTTTTGCGCTCTGATATTTCATTCTCCCACCGCCTTATTCAGCTTGCTGATCAGTTTATTGCATTTATCGATGATCTCTTTTTCATCAAAATCAACCAGTTTCTTATTTCTCAGTTTCAAAACGCCATTCACGAATACGGTATCAACCGCATGGCCATCGGCACAGTAGATCAGATTGCTGACACGATGCTGCAGATCGGTCAGACCCAGATCATTGGACATATCCACAAGAATGAGATCCGCCTGATATCCTTCCTTGATCAGGCCGAGATCATCGTAACCCAAAGCCTTTGCACCATTGATTGTCATCATCTTCAGTACCGTCGATGCATCCATGACGGTCGGATCCAGAGTCACGCCTTTCTGCAGATAAGCTCCGCAACGCGCTTCCCGGATCATGTCCCGGTTGGAAGAACTTGCTTCCCCATCGCAGCCGATTGTCACAGGAATGCCTTTTTCCAGCATCTGCGCGATTTTCGGAACGCCATCCGAAATCTTCAGATTCGTATTCGGACAATGGACCGGATAAGCTCCGTATTCCTTGATCAGATCGATCTCATGATCCGTCAGCCAGATCGAATGCGCCAGCAGGACATTCTTATCCAGAACTCCGATCTCAGCCAAAGCTTCCGCTTCGCCATTGAGACCGTAGGTCCTGGCAACATTCTCCGTTTCATGTTTTCCTTCCCCTAAATGGGTATGATAGATCAGGCCATGATCATCCGCAAACTTCTTGCAGGCCCTGGCCAGTTCGGCGCTGACCGCAGGCAATCCTGCCGGAGCAACCGATGCTTTGATCAGTCCGTTTCCTTCTTTACTGACAGTATCCAATACCTGCTGATGATAAGCCAGAGCTTCTTCGATACTCAATATCGGTGTCGCGTCATTCTCCGGAACGTCCGTCGTACTCACGCCATAAGTCGCCCGGATCCCCGCATCGGCGATCGCTTTTACCTGTTCAGGGATATGCAGATCATCGCCCATCTCGTTGATGCAGGTCGTACCGAAACGCAAGGATTCCAGACAGCCTAGCAGGGTCGCATAGTAGTAGATCTCTTCATCCATCTTCGCATCGATCGTAAAGAGCTTGACCAGCCAGTCTGTGATCGGCATATCATCCAGCGGCCCCTTGATGAACGACTGTGCCATATGCGTATGGCAGTCGATGAAACCGGGCAGCGCCAGCATTCCCTGGGCGTCGATCACTTCACAATCTGATGCTGGAAGATCTTTCCCGATCTTTGAAATACGGTTTCCTTCGATCAGGATATCCGTTGTCCCGGTTGTCAGATCATCCATATCGACCAGATCGGCATTCTTAATGAGATATTTCATACATTCTCCTTTAGCAAAATTGCCCGTATCCATAAAATGAGACCGGGCAACTTTCTGTTTGCTTTGAATAATTTTACACCTGGTTCGCAGGCGGTCATTTCTGATTTCATTTTAGCACAATAATTAATGTTATACTGTACTTAAGGTGAAAAATATGGAAAGAAAAAAAGTAATCTTTGACACGGATATCGGTTCCGATGATGCCGTAGCCCTGACCGCACTGCTGCTGTCGGATCGTTTCGAAGTGATCGGCATCACTGCCACGCATGGCAACCAGCCGGTTTGCAATACGACGGAAAACGCTCTGCGTCTTGTGTCTTTTCTGAATAAAGACATTCCTGTCTACAAGGGATGCGGACAGCCGATGGTGAGGCATCTGTTCAAAGGAAGAAACGCCAATACGATACAGGAAACGATACGCAAGGAAGTCGATGGCGAAGTCATCATGATCCATGAGCCGATCCTGCCTCTTCCGGAAACAACGAGAACTTTTGAAGATATGCATGCCTGCAGCTATCTGGTGGATACCTTAAGGAATGCCAAAGAAACGATAAACATCTGCGCGGTCGGTCCGTTGACGAACCTCGGAGTTGCGTTGACCATGGCTCCGGATATCGCTGAACATATCGATACGATCTATATTATGGGCGGAGGTTTGTTCAAGGGAAACCGCACCCCGATTGCGGAAGCGAATTTCTACGATGATCCCGAAGCCGCGGAAATCGTATTGAACTGCGGAGCGCATGTCGTACTGAATCCGTTGGAAGGATGCGAGTCCGGAGCGATGTATGACGCAAATGAAATCATCAAGATCGCTGCCATCGATAACAAGGTATCTCATTTCATCCGCAACGAGATCAGCGAATTCATCGCACGAGAAAAGATCCTTTTCGGAGACTGGGTCGATTCCGACTGCATGTATGACTACGCAGCTGTCGCGGCAATGCTGGATGAAAGCATGATCGTCGAGATGCGCAATGAACTGGCACATGTCGACTGCAGCGGAGGCATGGCCGATGGCGCGCTGATCTGCGACCGCAGAGGGTTCGATGAGATTCATTCCAAGGTCGATATCATCTACCGGATGGATACAGATAGAACGCATCAGCTCTTACTTGACCTGTTAAAAAGTTATGCCGAAGCATAACTTTTTCTTTGTTATTTTACCGTAATGATCTTCATGAAGTTCGCGCTGCCTTCTCCGGTCGGATAGCCGGCAGACAGAATGATCTGCGAACCCGGTTTGATGCCATAGGATTTCACCACGCTGGAAGCAAGTTCGTCGTCGTTGGTCAGATCGTTCTGCACATAAGAGAAGATCGGCTTGACGCCCCAGTAAAGTTCCAGCTTGCCCTGCGTCGATTTCGTGAATGTGACCGCGAAAATCGGTACAGGCGGACGGTACTTGGAGATCCTTCTCGCTGTGGTGCCGCCCTGGGTGAAGACCACGATCGCTGCAATATCCAGAGTCAGGGTCGCATCGGCAATCGCGATACCGATCGCATCCTGGATGGTATTGTTGTTGGTGTGACGGGCATGGTCCAGATTCTCTCTGTAAGGAATGATCTTTTCCGTTGCTTCCGCGATCTTGGCCATCGTCTGAACCGCTTCCACCGGATACTCTCCTGCTGCCGTTTCTGCCGAAAGCATGACCGCGTCGGAACCGTCCAGTACCGCATTGGAAACATCGGCCGCTTCCGCTCTGGTACAGCGCGGATTATTCGTCATCGAATCCAGCATATGCGTCGCGGTAATGACAGCCTTGCCCTTCTGATTGGACTTCTCGATGATCTTTTTCTGATAGATCGGCACATAAGCTGTTTCAATCTCGACTCCGAGATCGCCTCTGGCAACCATGATGCCATCCGCTACTTCCAGGATCTCATCCAGATTATCGAAACCTTCCTGGTTCTCGATCTTGGCAACGATCTGGATCTTCGGCTTTCCCATTTCGGTGATGATCCTTCTGATTGCCATGACATCTTCCGCTCTTCTGACGAAAGAAGCGGCGATAAAGTCGACATCATTGTTGCAGCCGAAACGGATATCCTCATCATCTTTCAATGAAATGAAAGGCATCGACAATTTGACGCCAGGCACGTTGCAGCCCTTACGGGAAGCCAGAGTGCCATTGACCTCGACCCTGCACTTCATCTCGTTTCCGTCATTCTCCAATACCGTCAGTTTCTGTTTTCCGTCATTGACCAGAATGAAATCATCGGCCTTGATATCATCAAACAGTTCCTTGCACTGTATCGTGAAACGGTCATGCGTTCCTTCGATATCTTCTTTCTGTATTGTAACGATCTCGCCTTTCTGATAGGTTTCCGTGTCATTGACGAAATTCCCTAAACGGATCTCCGGACCTTTCGTATCCAGCATGATCCCCAGATTGACACCGTTTTCTTTTTCTACTTTCCGGACCAGATCGATCCTTTCTTTATGTTCGTCATGCGTTCCATGAGAAAAATTCAAACGAACGATATTCATGCCTGCCTGAGCCATTTTCAGGATCGTATCATAATCCTGAGAAGATGGACCAAGGGTACAGATGATCTTTGTCTGTTTCATAAAACAAACCCTCCCTTTACTATTATACAAACCATTGTTTCAGTTGAGCGATATACTCTTTGGTTTTCGTATAGCCATGGTAATAAGACATGGACAGCGCATCTTCATCGGATTCAAGACGGCCCACTTCCTGCATGGTCGGTCTTATGATGATGGCTTTGTCTTCCGCTTCCAGTTTTTCGCACAGCGCGACTTCTTCCCGGTATTTCACTCCCCGCTGGAAGGCCTTTTCCAGGAATGTGGGATAGTCCGCGTAAAGCCGCGAGAAGATCAGCTTCGTCGCTTCTTTGAGCGAAGAAAAGTTGCCTTTCTTACGCGTCAGTACGACCAGGATACGGTCATAGCCCAGATCCAGAGCCCTTTGTACAGGAATGGAATCAAGGATCCCGCCATCCAGATACATATCATCATCGATCTTCACAGGAGGTGTAATGATCGGCAGACTGCAGGATGCTTTACCGATCAGCTTGGCCCGTTCGATATCGTCGGAATGCAGATACTCGGCCTGTCCCGTACGCATATTGGAGACGACCATTTCCCATTTGGTTCTGCTGCTGATAAAACGGTCGAAATCGAAACCATAGCTTTCCGTATACTCGTCAAACACCTTATCCAGATCGACCAGACGATGCGATTCGATCGCCTGCGGAACGCCATAGAACGATTCGAACGGATTCTTCTGAATCATGCATTTCTTGATGTAGCGTTTCTGTTCCCCGATATATGCGAACATGTTGCAGGCGCCGGCACTGACTCCGATGACGTAATCAAAAAAGATCTTGTTGTCAAGCAAGCAATCTACGACTCCTGCGGTGAAGATCCCTCTCAGTCCTCCGCCTTCCAGTACCAGTGCTGTTTTATACATATCTTTTTACCATTATCAATTATAGGTGGTGAAAAAAGGAAGTCAACTATTCCGTAATGATAACGATTTATATAAAAAGACTGCTTATTCAGCAGACATTATGAATCGAATGATCCCCTATTTCCAATTCAGTTCCAGTTTTCTTTCGTTCTTGGCGCAATCCGCGAGATACAGATTGATCAGTGTCTGATAAGGAACGCCAACGATCATCGCCTGATTCTTGAAATAGTCAATGGTGTTAAGATCGATCTTGATTGAAATCTGTTTTTTCAGTTTCTTTGCATACGGATTCGGTCTGGGATTCAGACTTTTAAGATCGTATTCTTCAAGCATATCATCCTCCAACATACCTGTTTCCTCCATATTTTGTGTATTCCACATATTCTTTCGTTTCATTTTTAGTCGCTTTTCTGGCAGAAATGATTCTGATCACTCTATCGGATTGACGGAAACAATGACATACGAGACATAGATTTGCGCTCTAGCTCATTCCCAACAGTAAGAATCTTTCTTCTTCTTTCGAATGAAGAGGATCATCATACATTATGGCATATTCATCATAAAATACGGTAGACGCTTCTTCGAAAGAAACTCCATGCTTCTTTATATTGCTTCTATTTTTCTGTTCGTCCCATTCAAAGCGATATATAATCATGTTCTACAGCTATATTCTATAATTACTTTATATATACGTCAACAGAATAATAATGCACAAATAAAGATGCTGCTTTGATTGCAGTATCTTTATGATTTGAAGCAATGATCTTCTTATTGTCTAGTTCTTCGCTGCAATGGCTTCGATTTCCACTTTCGCATCTTTCGGAAGTTTTGCCACCTCGAAGCACGCTCTTGCCGGATAGGGTTCCGTAAAGAAAGAAGCATAGACCTCGTTCATGGCCGCGAAATCTCCCATATCCTGCAGGAAGACCGTCGTCTTAACAACCATGGACAGGTCGCTTCCTGCCGCTTCCAGGATTGCTTTGATATTGTTCAAAGAAGCCCTTGTCTGTTCCGCGATATCCTCCGGCATCACGCCATCGGCAACAGGCAGCTGCCCCGATACGAAGATCAGCCCATCCGTTTCGATCGCCTGAGAATAAGGGCCGATCGCCGCAGGCGCTTTCTCACTTACGATTGCTATTTTCATTATTCCAGTTCCGCCTTTCCTGTATACAGCTGATAGTAACGGCCTTTCAATTTCAATAAGTCTTCATGGGTTCCGCGTTCGATGATCTCGCCATGTTCCAGCACGATGATCGCATCGGCATTACGAACGGTAGATAAGCGATGGGCAATGACAAAAGTCGTTCTTCCCTTCATCAGTTCATCCATGCCCTTCTCGATCAGTTTTTCGGTATGCGTATCGATCGAAGAAGTCGCTTCATCCAGCACCATGACCGGAGGATCGGCAACCGCGCATCTTGCGATATTCAGCAGCTGCCTCTGCCCCTGGGAAAGATTGGCACCGTTTGCTGTCAGCATCGTTTCATACCCGTGAGGAAGTCTCTCGATAAACGAATCGGCGTTACAGCGCTTGGCTGCCGCGATACACTCCTCATCCGTCGCATCGAGTCTTCCGTAACGGATATTATCCATGATCGTACCCGAGAACAGGTTCGTATCCTGTAGTACCACACCGACGGATCTTCTCAGATCGTCTTTCCTGATCTCCTTGATCGGAATGCCATCGAAAGTGATCATACCCTCCTGGTCATCCACGTCATAGAAACGGTTGATTAGGCTGGTGATGGTCGTCTTGCCTGCGCCGGTACTGCCGACAAATGCGATCTTCTGACCCGGTTTGGCATATAAAGAGATATGTTTCAGGATGTCCTTGTTTTCCTTGTAACGGAAGGTGACATCATTCAACCGGATATCCCCTTTCAGTTCGATATACTTCGGCGGTTCCACCGGAATCTTCCAAGCCCAGCGTTCCGTCTTCTGATCCGTTTCCACAAATTCTTCCTTGCCTTCTTCCACGTTGACCAGTTCGATGATGCCATAGTCGAGTTCCGCTTCCTTGTCCATCAGATCGAAGACTCTCTCTGCGCCCGCCAGGGACATCATAATGCCATTGAACTGCTGAGACAGGTTAGAGATCGGTCCGGCAAACTGTCTGACAAACAGTAGGAACGAAGCCAGGTCGCCGATCTGCATGGAACCTTCGATGCACATCTTTCCGCCGATGACCGCAACCACCGCATAGGTGACATAAGACAGGTTCGCATTGATCGGCATCAGCATCGAGGCATAGGCATTCGTTTTCAGAGAATACTCATAGAGTTTGTCGTTGTATGCCTTGAAACCGCTGATCGTTTCTTTTTCATGATTGAATACTTTGATGACCTTCTGTCCCGAAAACATCTCCTGGGCATAGCCGTTGATGTTGGAGATCTGCTTCTGCAGACCGGCAAAGGTCTTGCGTGAACTGCTTGCCAGAACGAAAGTGATGATGATCATGATTATCAGCATGCCCAGCACCACCAACGTCAGCCTCCCATTCACGATCGTCATGAAGGTGAAACAGCCTACCAGTGTGACCATCGTAGAAATCAGCGTAGGCAGGCCTTCCGCAATCATCGGACGTATCGTATCGATATCGTTGGTGTAATAGTTCATCACTTCGCCATGCGTTCTTGTGTCAAAAAACTTGACAGGCAGTTTCTCCATGACCCGGAAGAGATCCTGGCGCATGTCATTCAGAATGCCCGTAGAAACGATGGAAATGAGCTTAGAGAACGCAAACGAAGACAAAAGACCGCAAGTGTATACGATCATCATCAGAAGAAGCATCACCTTGAATCCCGACAGATCAGGATCCTGCTGTCCGATATAAGGAACGATATAGTTGTTGATGATCGGCGTAAACAGATAGGAACTGATCACTCCCGCCATCGATGATGCCAGAATAAAGAAAATCGCCAGAATGAAACGTCCCTTGTATCTTCTGCCAAGATAAGAAAAAGTGTTACGGATCGTACCGATCACATCGTTCGCTCTTGAAGTGCGAAGCTGCTTGTATCCTGTGTCAGCCATTATTCCAGCACTCCTTCCATCTGGGTATTGTAAAGGTCGCGATAGACCTCGTTGCGTTCCATCAGTTCCTCATGATTTCCGATATCCTCGATCTTCCCCTCATTCATGATGATGATACGGTCCGCTTCTTTGACCGAAGCGACACGCTGGGCAATGATGATGGTCGTCATGCCTCCGAGCTTTTCTTTCAGAGCCAGCTGGATGCGATGATCGGTGTCGGTATCGACCGCACTGGTAGAGTCGTCAAGAATGATGATCTTAGGATGCTTCAGAAGCGCTCTGGCAATGCAGAGTCTCTGCTTCTGGCCGCCTGAGACATTTACGCCGCCCTGACCCAGTTCCGTCTCATATTTCATAGGCATATTCTCGATGAAATCATCCGCCTGGGCATATCTGCAGGCTTCCACGATCTGCTCATGGGTCGCCTCGGGGTCGCCCCATTTCATATTCTCTTCGATCGTTCCCGAGAACAGTGTATTTTTCTGTAAAACCATGGCAACCGCATTACGCAGATTGTTCAGCTTGTATTCTTTCACATTATGTCCGCCCACGATGACCTGGCCTTCCGTCACATCATAAAGACGCGGAATCAGCTGCACCAGCGTCGTCTTGGAAGAACCGGTCGGACCGAGAATGCCGATGACCTCTCCAGCCTTGATCTTGAGATCGATATCACTCAAGACATCGTTCTGGGCATCATCGGAGTATTTGAACGAAACATGATCGAATTCGATGCTGCCGTCTTCGACCAGAAGATTCTCATCGTTATCATCGTCTGTGATCCTGGACTCTTCATTGAGGATCTCGTTCGCCCGTTCGACCGAAGCCTGCGCCATGACGATCTGCATATAGACATTGGAGATCATCAGCAATGCGAACAGGATCGCCCGGATATAAGAAAGATACGCCATGAAATCGCCGGTCGTCATATTCTGGGCGATGACATCCCTTCCGCCGATCCAGGCGACACAAATCATGCACGCATACATGACCAGTTCAAAGAACGGACGGTTCAATATGACGATGCCTTCGGCAAAACGCTGCGCTTTCATGACGCCTTCCGAAGAAGCATCGAATTTCTCATTCTCATAGTCTTCTCTGACAAACGTCTTGACCACTCTGATACCATCGATGTTTTCTTCCAGATCTGCATCCAGCGCATCGAATTTCAGCATCATCTGCCTGAAACGCGGATGTGCCTTCTTGTGGATATATATGAGACCCGTCAGAAGGATCGGCAAAGCGACGACAAACACCAGAGCCAGCTTGCTGTTCAACGTAAAGACAAAATAAGCGCTGATAATCAGGTTGAACGGTGCCCGTATCAGCATTCTTACGATGCTGACATAGGCCATTCTCAGCATGCGCATATCCGTCGTCAGACGCATGACTACGGTTGCGACAGGATACTTTTCGATATTCTCGAAACTGTAATCCTGTATCTTTTCAAACATCGCAAAACGGATATTCCGGACAAACTTGGTCGAAGACAGCGAAGAAAACAGGCCGCTCAATGCTCCGCACAATGCCGCCAGAGCAGCAAGAACCACCATTGTGATTCCCTTATCCACGATATAGTCCATATCGCCATTCAAGGCATAGATCCCGTTATCGATGATATCTTTCATGACCAAAGGGATGTACGCGTCGCAAATGACTTCCAGGATCGTAAAAACCGGTCCCAATGCGGCAGCCCACCAGCCATCTTTCGTATATTTTTTCAACAGATCGAACATATAATACATTTTATCACAATCGACGATAATCCTCTTGCGTAAAACTCTTCGAACAGAATTCACAAAAATTCACATTTTTTAACTATTGACATTTCACTTGTTTTATCTTATATTTTTAGCAGTCACAATTTATGAGTGCTAAAGGAGGTATCTTATATGAATTTTAGTATCCAAGAAGTCGATCAGGTGATCGAAAGAACACAGTGCACTTACGAGGAAGCGAAATCCGCATTGCTGGAATCCGATGGCGATGTCCTTGATGCGATCATCATTCTGGAGAACCGCAAGAAGTCCGCTTCTGCGACATTCAAAGGATTCAGCGATTTCTTCAGCAGCAACGAGGAAAGAACGCCGGATACGATCGCGGAAAAGATCAAGGAACTGATCGAAGAAGGCAGTGCCAGCAAGTTCATCGTCCGTGACAATTATGACCGTCAGGTCATCGCTGTTCCGTTAACGACGGGAGCCGCAGTCGGAACGCTTGCTTTGATGGTTGGCGCAGCACCGATGGTCGTCATTTCTTCCCTGATCGCAAAATATGGCCTGAATTACCGTTTCGTAATCGTCAAGAGCGACGGCACGGAAGTGATCCTGTAAGACTGTTTTAACGTCTGTGAACGATTCTATTTCACAGACGTTTTTTTACCGTTTACGATTATTTACATTTTGAAAATAACTATTTACAATTAGATTAAGAATGTTTCATTTTCTTAATAAAGGAGGATTCAATGAATTTATTACAGTTATTATTAGGAACTCTTACGACCAATGATTCCGTAAACTCAGTTTCTAAAAAGACAGGTGTCAATTCCAAGACGACTTCGAAGCTTCTGATGATGGCGATCCCTCTTCTGATCAGCTACATGACCAAGAACGCTTCCAAGAAGACTGGCGCTCAGTCCCTGTTAAGCGCATTAGGCCAGCACACCAGCACGGCTACCGTTCAGGAACAGGTTGCGAAAGCCGATGAAGATGATGGCGCAAAGATCATCGCCCACATCCTCGGTCAGGACCAGGGTACCGTTCTGTCCAATCTGGCAAATCAGACCGGTCTGACTTCCAACCAGGTCAATTCCGTTCTGAGCAATATCGCTCCGGCTTTGCTGAACAGCTTAGGCACAGCAACCAATACGGCTGCCAAGAAGAAAAAACCGGCTGCTACGACAACTGCTTCCAGCGGCATCAATCTGGCAGATGGCATCGATCTTTCCGATATCATGGGCCTCTTAGGCGGCACACAGAGCACGGCAAATACGGCAACCAATCTGTTAGGTTCTCTGTTAGGTGTTCCGACAACCACAACCACCAGCAACAAGAAAAAGAAGACCGACAACTCGCTGGATCTCACCAGCATGTTAGGTACATTGCTGACAGGCACGACGAACACGCAGACTTCCACTCAGGCATCGGATGGCACGGAACTCTTAAGCCTTCTGACTTCCCTGATGGGTTAATTCATTATCAAGTATCATAATTCAAAAAGCACTTAGGCCAACAGCTTAAGTGCTTTATTTATGATCGTGATCTCGGCTTTGTTTCCGGGGCGGGCTTCTTCCCCGTCCAGAGTCCAGATGACATGTTCATCGAACTCGAAGACGATATGATCCGTCTGGAAACGGTGGATGTATTTCTTGTTCTGGATCAGCGTGGTCAGGATATCCGGAGCATCGAACAGCGTCGGCACATATTCCACAATCAGCACATTGAACATGCCGTCGTCGATATTGGAACGGCTCTTGGTCTCCAGCTGCATGCCTGCGACCCGGCTTCCCGAATAGACCAGTCCGAAAAGGACATTGCGCTTATATGTTTTTCCCTTTGCGCTGTAACGGATATCGATCGGTTTGACCTCAGGAAGCTTGCCGATGCCTTCCAGGATATAAGCGATATTTCCCAGCCGTTCCTTGGCATCCCTGTCCGTCGTAAACGGGACATCGCACATCGCTCCGAAAGCTGCTACATAATTGAAATAACGTCCGTTGAAACATCCCACATCGAAAGCGATCTCATCTCCTTTGCAGATCCTTTCCGCAATCGCCTTGATATCGCTGCCCAGATCGAAATTGGAACCGAAATCATTCATCGTCCCGCTGGGGAAGTATCCCAGCAGCGGCTTTTCTTTCTTCAGCATCAAGGCATTGGTGACCTCATTCATCGTGCCGTCTCCGCCAAAGACACAGATGATATCATACCTGACTTTATTATGTTTCAGATACTCATATGCATCATTCGGTGCCTGGGTCACATAGACCGTGACTGCATATCCGTGTGCACAGAAAACATCGATCGCATCCAGCAGTTTGGCTTTCGAATTCTTCATCCCCGATCGGGCGTTTATGAGCATCAGCAGTTTCATATCTCTATTCTAAATGTTTTAAGTTTATTATACAATTAACGTATGTTTGAACTGAGTGCTGGAGCGATCCTTTATACGATGGATCATGATAAGCTTAAATTCCTGGTAATCAAGGATTTTCATGGCAATTACGGTTTCCCCAAGGGACATCTGGAAGAGAATGAAACACAGGAAGAGGCCGCTTTAAGAGAGATCAGAGAAGAAGTCGGACTGGATGTGGAACTGGATGCTTCTTTTGAAGAAGAACTGAACTACATCATGCCGAATGGGATCGCCAAACGAAGCGTCTATTATCTGGCTTCCTATCAGGATCAGACTCCTATAAAACAGGAAGAAGAAGTGGAAGAGATCCTGCTACTTCCTTATGAAGAAGCATTGGATCTTCTTACCTTTGACAATATGAAAGAAGCCCTGATCAAGGCAAAGAGGTATATCGATGAAAAAGAAAGAATTCATTCAGGCATTTAAGTTTACTTTATTCTCGTTATCCGCAGGAATCATTCAGTTCGTTTCTTTTGCGATCTTCAATGATGTCCTGAAATGGGAATGGTGGCCTGCCTATCTGCTGTCGCTGATCCTTTCGGTCTTATGGAACTTCACGCTGAACCGCAAGTTCACGTTCCAGTCCGCTTCCAATGTGCCGGTGGCCATGTTTAAGGTATTCCTCTTCTACCTCGTTTTTACGCCTCTTACGACCGTTTTAGGCAACTACCTTACATCTTCCCTGCATTGGAACGATTATCTCGTAACGGGCCTGAATATGGCTCTGAATCTGATTACAGAGTTCTTCTATGACAAGTATGTCGTATTTACAGATGCATTGAAGAAATAACAGTAAAAACAGTTTATTGTATGAAGAAAGCCCCTCGGTTTACCGAAGGGCTTTTTATCTTAATCGGAGATATCCGCATCCAGAATGATTTCAAACCGGTACTGCGGGAACTTCTCTTGAAGCTTCTGTCTGATCTCTTCGACGCGCTTTTCAGGTTCTTCTTCATCGAAGCTGAAAATCAGATCGAAAGTGACCAGTTTCAGTTCTTCATCGACATAGAAGCCATGCATCTGCAGGATGTTTTCGTACTGGCTCAGGACCTCATTGATACCCTTGCGGATCGCTTTGTATTCCTTCGTATCATTGGAAGCATAGATCCCCAGCGTCATGACGATGCCGTAGCGTTCATAGATATCGACTTCGATCCTGCGGGTCAGAAGATGGATGTCTCTTGCGTTGAGTCTGTCATCCAGCTGGATATGCGCCGTACCTATGATTTTGTTCGGGCCGTAATTGTGCAGCGTCATATCATAGACGCCCTGGACTTCCGTATAGCTGTTGATCGTTTTCTTGATCTCTCTGGTCAGTTCGCTGTCGGTCCTGACGCCGATCATGTCGTCGATCGTGTCCTTCAGGATTTCGATTGCCGTCTTGATGATCATGACAGAGATGATCAGACCAAGCGGACCTTCCAGTGATATATGAGCGAAATAGCTGATGAGAGCCCCGACAAAGGTGGATAAGGAAAGAAATGCATCGCTGATCGCATCTGTTCCGCTGGCGATCAGACTGCCGGAATTATATTTCTCTCCCTGGCTGCGGACATATCTGCCAAAGAAATACTTGACCAGGACTGCCACGACGATGATCAGCAGGGATACCAGGGAATAATCCGCCAGAGACGGGTGGATCAGTTTTTCGAAAGATTCCTTGAAAGAAGTCAGACCTGCCAATAATACGATGACAGCGATGATGACGGAGGAAAAGTATTCGATCCTTCCGTAGCCGAAAGGATGTTTTTTGTCCGGACGTTTTGCCGAGAGCTTCGTGCCGATGATCGTAATGATCGAAGACAAGGCATCGCTGAGATTGTTTACCGCATCCAGGATGATCGACAGGGAATCTGCCAGAAAACCTACCGCTCCCTTGAAAGCGACAAGCACAAGATTCACAAGAATGCCCTGTATGCTGACTCTGATGATCTGTTGATTTCTATCCATAATATTTACCTTTACAATGTATCGATATACCGGATCGCTTCCGTGGCTGCGACAGCGCCATCGGCGGTTGCGGTCACAAGCTGTCTGAGTTCTTTCTTTCGATTGTCCCCTGCCACAAAGATGCCCGGTGTATTCGTATGACAGTTTTCGGAAGCATCGATGTATCCTGCTTCATCCAGTTCCACCAGTTCGGCGAAATCCTCGTTCTGGGGAATACGTCCTACCGCAACGAAAAGTCCGCTGACTTCGATCGTTCCGGTATTGCCTTCTTTGTCTGTCACCTCGATGCTTGCGAGTTTTTCTTCGGCATTCAGTTTCGTGACCTGGCTGTTGTATACGAATTCGACATTGTCCTTTTCCTTCAGTTTCTGTACGGTCGAAGCTTCGCCGCGGAAGGCATCTCTTCGGTGGATCAGATAGACCTTTTCCGCGATATCGCTCAGATATAAAGCATCTTCCAGTGCGGTATTTCCTCCGCCAACGACCGCGACTTTCTTTTTGCGATAGAACGCACCATCGCAAGTCGCACAGTAAGAGATACCTCTTCCTAATAGTTCCTTCTCATTCGGCAGACCCAGCTGACGGTTTTCGGAACCGGTCGCAAGGATGACGGCTTTTGCCTGATAGGCGTTGTCTTCTGTCGCGACTTCCTTATGATCGTTGTGATCCATGATCTTGACTGCTTTCTCAAAAAGGATCTCCGCTCCCAGTTCTTTTGCCTGTTCAAAAAGTCTGGTCGCAAACTCGAATCCGGAAATATGGGCGGCAGCCGGATAGTTTTCGATATCCGGGGTATTGATGATCTGCCCTCCGTAATTCTTTGCTTCCAAGACCAGGATTTTCTTGGACGCTCTTCTGGCATAGATCGCGGCGGTCAGTCCTGCGGTTCCAGCACCGATGATGATGATATCGTACATAAATAATCCTCCTAGTCGTTTGATTCCATTTCTTCTTCGATGTTCGTCAATACTTTGGCGAGCAAGCCATATAACGTTTCTGCTTCTTCTTCAGACAGGTCGATACACTTGCCCATCCGTTCAGGTACGTTTAACGCTTTTTCGCGAAGCGCCATTCCTTTTTCGGTGATCGATACTTCCAGATTCCGTTCATCTTTAACAGATCTCTCACGTTTCAGAAAACCTTTGTTTTCAAGCTTTTTCAGCAAAGGAGTCAATGTGCTTGGATCCAGCAGCAATGCTTTTCCCAGATCCTTGACATTGCTTCGTTTCTGTTTCCAGAAATACATCATGACAATATATTGCGTATAAGTCAGATCCAGTTCGTTCAGCCATGGCGTATAGCGTCGGATGATTTCTTTGGAACACAGATAGATCGGATAACACAACTGATTTTTTAAGTCTAATGGATCATATGCTTCCATCTGATAGCCTCCTATAATAATGCAGCGATTTCTTCTTCGATATCCAGAGGATCACGGGTAGGATCGTATCTGCCAGTGACGTTTCCTTCTTTATCAACAAGGAATTTTGTGAAATTCCAGACGATATCTCCTTCTTTCTGACAGGTTGCGCTGATCTTGACGATCGCTGCCATAGCCATCTTGTTTTTGATGCCGATGACTTCTTCTGTCGGCTGCTGCTGTTTCAGATAAGTATAGACCGGACTTTCGTTTTCTCCGTTGACTTCGATCTTGGCAAACTGATCGAATGTCGTATTGTATTTCGATGTGCAGAACGCGTGGATCTCGTCATCGGTTCCCGGAGCCTGATGACCGAACTGATCGCATGGGAAGTCCAGGATCTCGAAACCCTGATCATGATATTTCTCATAGAGTTTCTCCAGGCCTTCATACTGCGGGGTAAAACCACAGCCTGTTGCCGTATTTACGATCAGCAGTACTTTTCCTTTTAAAGCGGACAGATCGTAATCTTCCCCGTTCCGTTTCTTGACAGATAATTCATATAAATGCATGTGCTACCTCCATTTATTTTGTATACAAATTAATTGTATCAAAAGCATCTGACCGGAACAATCCATATGCATCGTTGAAGATCAAAAAACTATCCGATTCTTTCGGATAGTTCGTTGTTTATGAGATCTCTTCCAGCATCTTTCCGGGATTGTCGGCAGCTTTCACTTTGGTGAAGACTTTCTGTACTTTCCCTTCTTCATCGATGAGGTAAGTCGTTCTTACGATCCCCATATATTTCTTGCCGTAATTGCTTTTTTCCTGCCAGACGCCATAGGCTTTGATGACCTCCACGTTCTCATCTGACAGCAGCCGGAATGGCAAGCCATATTTCTCTTCAAACTTCTTATGGGAAGCCACGGAATCCTTGCTGACGCCAAGAACGACCGCGCCTTTTTCCCGAAACTGCGGATACAGTTCCGCAAAGCTGCATGCCTGTTTCGTACATCCGCTGGTCATATCCTTGGGATAGAAATACAGAATGACTTTCTGTCCCTTATAATCCTTCAAAGAGACAGGATTCCCATCCTGATCAGGCAAAGTGAAATCAGGCGCTTTCTTTCCGATTTCCAGCATCAGAAGATTCCCTGTTCATACATCGCGGTCGCGACTTTCTTGAAACCTGCGATATTCGCTCCGGCAATCAGGTCATAACCCAAGCCATATTCCTGCGCCGCTTCCAGAGAAGAACGATAGATATTGACCATCATATGCTGAAGACGCTGATCGACTTCATCCTCGGTCCAGACCAACCGCTCGGAGTTCTGCGACATCTCCAGTGCCGAGACACCGACGCCGCCCGCATTGACTGCCTTGGAAGGAGCGATGATAACGCCATTCTGTCTGAGATAGCTGATCGCTTCATTGGTCGTCGGCATATTCGAGACTTCGATATAATATCTTACTCCCGCATCCACGATCTTCTTGGCTTCTTCTATGCCGACTTCATTCTGTGTCGCACAAGGCATATAGATATCCACATCCTTGACACCCCAGAATTTGCCCTGATGGACTTCACATCCGAATTTCTCGGCATATTCCGTCAGATCGACCTGGTTTCTTCTACGCAGATCCAGGACATAATCCAGTTTCTCATCGGTATTGATTCCCTCTTCATCATGGATGTAACAGGTCGGTGAAGACATATAGGTAACCTTCGCGCCAAGCTGGCTGGCTTTCTTCATGACACCCCAGGCGACATTGCCGAAACCGGTGACCGCAATTCTCTTGCCGCGGATCGTATCGCCCTGCTGTCTCAAGACTTCATTGAGATAGTAGATCGCGCCATAGCCTGTCGCTTCCGGACGGATCAGGGAACCGCCATAAGTAAGACCCTTGCCGGTCAGGACGCCATTCTCCCAGACGCCCTTCAGACGCCTGTACTGACCGAACAGATAGCCGATCTCTCTTCCGCCGACACCCATATCGCCTGCCGGAACATCGATGTCCGGTCCGATATAGCGATAGAGAGCTGTCATATAACTCTGGCAGAAACGCATCATTTCCGCATCCGACTTTCCCGTCGGATCAAAGTCCGCTCCGCCCTTGCCTCCGCCGATCGGCAATCCGGTCAGACTGTTCTTGAACGTCTGTTCGAAACCCAGGAATTTGATGATGCTTTCATTGACATTCTTCTGGAATCTGAGACCGCCTTTGTATGGTCCGATCGCGCCATTGAACTGGCAGCGGTAACCCACATTGGTATGTGCCTGACCGTTGTCATCGGTCCAGACGACCCTGAATTTAAATAATCTCTCCGGTTCGATGATCCGGTTCAGAAGATCGACCTTGCGATATTCCGGATGGGCATCGATCACAGGAGAGATCGAACTTAAAACTTCCTGCACCGACTGCACAAATTCAGGCTGATTGCTGTACTTGGTTCGGGCGTTGTTTATTACTTCTTCTACATATTCATTCATTATGCTGTCCTTCTTATTCTTATAGTTTCATTATAACAAATGTTAGAATGAATGAAGAGGGAAAAACTTATGGAAAATACGAAAATAAAAATCATCATGGAGAACGGGAAAGAAATCGTTGTCGAACTGTATCCGGAAACGGCACCGAAGACAGTCGAGAATTTCTTGAAACTGGTAAAGGAACATTTTTATGACGGGATCATCTTTCATCGGGTCATCAAAGGTTTCATGATCCAGGGAGGAGATCCGACAGGGACAGGAAGATCCGGTTCCAAGGAGAAAATCGTCGGAGAATTCGAAGCGAATGGTTTCATCAACGATCTGAAACATGAGCGCGGCGTTCTGTCGATGGCAAGAACGATGGATCCGGATTCCGCTTCTTCGCAGTTCTTTATCATGCATCAGGATGCGCCGCATCTGGATGGCCAGTATGCTGCGTTCGGCAAGGTCATCAAGGGCATGGATACGGTCGATGAGATCGCTGCTGTTCCTACAGATTTCATGGATAAGCCTTTGCAGGATCAGAGAATCCGGACGATCGAGATCCTGTAGAACAGTCTTCTGATAATCTGCAAAAAAGAAGTCCATTGGACTTCTTTTTGTTTTCAGAATTTCTTCAGATTCATCAGGATCTCTTTGTTTCTGTCAGAGATCTCTATCTGCTCCGCTTTCATCGCATCCTCCAGCTGATCCGTATTCCGGCAGCTGATGATCGGCTTGACCTGGAAACCGTGATCCAGCAAAAGATAATACAGCACAAGCTCATTGACGGAAACGTTCTCTTCCTTTGCCATTTCCATGAGCGCTTTCAGGATGATGTCGTTTTCTTTGACGTTGTAGAGATCCCTGTACTTCTCGGGAATTTCTCTTCCTTCCGCGCGTTTCTGGAAGTAGCCCTTGCCGCTGGCCGTATATGCCATGACCGGGAGCCTGCTTTGTTTGTGGTATTGATACATGGCTTCATCCATGTAAAGATGTTCATGATCCGCGCCAGGATCATGGCTGTTCAATGACCAGCCGACCTGATTCAGAATGAAACCGTCTTTTCCGCTTTCTTTCGCATAGTTTTCCGCTTCCATGATCCGTTCCGTCGTCCAGTTGGAACAGCCATAAGCCAGGATCCTGCCTGCCTGTTTTTCTTCCTGTAGCGTATCGATGATTTCGTTCACGGGGGTATCCGGATCATCCATGTGCAACGTAAAGACATCCAGATAATCGGTTTTCAGGTTTTTCAGAGATTTCAGGATATCTTCTTTGATATCCTGTGCTTTCAGCCGCGGTCTTGTGAATGGCCTGCCATCGGCATCATAACCGATATGACAGCCTTTTGCGTGGATGAACAGTTCTTCCCGGATGCCGTTTGCATCCATCCATTCGCCCAGAAGTTTCTCCGACTTGGACCGTTCTCCCGCATACCAGTCGCAGTATACCACAGCCGTATCGATCATTCTTCCGCCTTTTTCATAGTAGGCATCCAGTACGATTCGGGCTTTCTCTACCGGTGTCGAACCGCCAAAAGATCCTGTTCCCAGGAAGATCTTGCTGAGTTTCTTTTTGGTACCGGTCAGTTCTTCGATCGTTTTCATAGGTTCACTTGAAATGGATGAATTCTTCGAATTTGTCTAAAGAATTGTTGATGATGAGATCTTCATCGAATCCCATCTCTTCCAGCAAGGCTATCGCGGAATCGAAACATCCCACTCTGCTTGGATCGTGCGCATCCGATCCGACAAAGATATTCGCATGATGCTTCATGCACAGTTCCAGATACGTACGGACATTTTCCAGGGTGTTTTTCATCCGGGGATTGCGGATATGGGCGTCATTCAGTTCCAGGGCGACGCCATATTCTTTTGCCGCCAGAACGAGTCTTTCATAGTCAAGCGGGAATCCTCCGTCATCCGGATGTGAGATGAAGAAGGTCTTGGGATGTTTCATGCATGTAATCAGGTTGTCCGTATTCCTGTCCATCCCCTGGTCTTCATAGCACAAGCCATGGATGCCGACGATATTGTAGTCCAGACGTTCCAGGATGTTTTCCGGAAGTGTCATCGTTCCGTCGTTGAGGACATTGTTTTCAACGCCGTAATAAATGTTTACGCCATAAAGCTGGCGGGGAACCGCCCGCAGATTGCTGAAATGATTCGGCTTGGCGACATTGGGAATGCCTGGAGCATGGTCGCTGATGCCCAGACCAAGCAGTCCTTTTTCTTGCGCGGCCAGAGCGTTTTCCCGGATCGTCCCATAGGCATGGCCGGAAGCGATGGTATGGGTGTGGATATCGACAACGATGTTTTTCATAAAATCTCCTATCTATCCCAGAAAGCGGATCAGTTTTTCTTCGTCTGCTTTGGGATTGAGTTTTCTTAACTGTTTCAGCAGTCTTTCATAAGATTCCTCGGGGCTGCGCTTGTAGCAGTGCTCGGCGAAACTCTCTCCATAAAAAGACTCCGGTGTGGCATAACGGGAAATGCCCCAGCCATAGAATTCTCCATTCTTATCCGTTTCATAATCGAAATCGATGATAATGATATAGCCTTTCATCATCAGCTTATTGATCGTGGTATCGAAGCCTTTGCGGGGGATCCAGGCGTCTTTGCCTTTCTCATGGGTCTTCACATAACCGCCCAAGGCTTTCGCCGTTTTCGACAGCATCGATGGCCTGGAAGAGATCAGTTCATAAAGATACTGTTCATTGTAAGTGATTAATCCGTCGTTGAAGGCTGCCTCAAAATCATAGCCATCCCTTCGGTAGTTTGCCAGGTCATAGAACCATTCTTTGGATACATAGGCTGCTTTGTTGCGGAAGAACTTGCCATAGGCGCAACGTGTCTCCTGTATGACCGGACCCTTCCATTCCCATAATCCTTCCTCGGAACCGCACTACACTTTCGGATCGCAGTTTTCTTCCAAAGAAAAACCCTTGATATCATTCGCAAAAAACGGGATGATCCCGTTTTCTTTGACTGCTCTGATCAGGTCTTCTTTGTTTCTGATATAGATATCCATCTCAGTTATCGAACTGCAGCTGATACAGTTTATAGTAATAGCCTTTGTGCTTCAACAATTGCTGATGGGTTCCTGTTTCGATGACTTCTCCGTTCTGCAGCACAACGATCTGATCGGCATGCTGGATGGTGGAAAGACGGTGGGCCACTACCAGCATCGTTCCGATACTCTTCATCTTCTCCAGGGACTGCTGGATCAGGACTTCCGTTTCGGTATCGATATTGGCGGTCGCTTCATCGAGGATCAGGATCTGCGGCTTATGGATGATCGTTCTGGCAAAGGATAACAGCTGTCTCTGACCCTGAGAGAGGTTTTCGCCTTTCTCGATCAGTTCTTCATCGACACCTTTCGGCAGACGGTCGATGAAACTGTCCGCATTGACATAAACGCAGGCTTCCCTGACTTCTTCATCCGTAAAGGATTCATCATGCAACGTCACATTATCCCGTATGGTTCCGGAGAACAGGAACACGTCCTGCAGCATCTGTCCGATGGCTCTTCGCAAAGAAGAAATCTTGATGTCATTGATATTGATGCCATCGATCAGGATCTCGCCTTTCTGTACTTCGTAGTTGCGTACGATCAGTGAAAGGATCGTGGTCTTGCCTGCGCCGGTTGCGCCGACGAACGCACAGGTCTCTTTCGGGTTGATCGTGAAGGAGACATCTTTGAGGATCCAGTTTTCTTCGGTATAGGCGAACCAGACGTGTCTGAATTCGATCTTGCCTTCGAAGTGATCGATTTCGATCGCGTCTTCCTTATCCAGTACGTCCGGTTTGACATCCAGCAGGTTGTAGACTCTTTCGGATGCGGTAAACGCTCTCTGCAGGGAGTTCAGCTGGTCTGCCAGATTCTGTACCGGCATAAAGAATTTCGAAAGATACAGATAGAACGCGACGATCTCGCCTGCGGTCAGATGGTAACGGACGCCCAGGACGAAACATAAAGCGATCGACGCGTTATAGATCATGGAAATCAACGGACGGTAGATGCCGAAGGCCTTGATCACATTGAAGCGTTCCTTGCGCATCGCTTCATTCTTTTCCATGAACTGTTCATCTTTTGTCTCTTCCTGATTGAAGACCTGGGTCAGTTTCATGCCTGCCAGATTTTCAGACAGGAAACTGTTCATATCGGAGATGCAGGCACGTTCCTTACGGAAAACGGCCTTGACATATTTCGAGAAGACAAAGGATACGCCAAACACGACGAGAACTACGCCAAACAGCGCAAATGACAGGGATGGCGAAATATAGATCATGATGATATAGACGCCGACGATGGTCGTCATATCGCGCAGGATACGCACGAATACGCCCGTGAACAGGTCGGACATGGATGCGGTATAGGAAGTGACCCGGGTGACCAGGGAACCGACCGGCATCTCGTTGAACTGATTCAGGGACATGTTTTCGATGTGCTCGAAGATCTCGTTACGCAGACGGTAGATGATTCTCTGTCCGCATCTTTGCAGAATGGTAGATTCCAGATAAAGGAAGACCTGGTTGATCAGGGTGATCAGGAATGACAGGATGACCAGGGAAAGGATCAGTTTGATGTTGATGTTTTCAACGACCAATTCATCCGTGATCTTACTGGTAAACAGAGGCGAGACCGTATCCAGCAGTACGTTCAAGGCAATCAAAAACAGAGAAAAGATGAAACTCTTCCATTCTGTCCTGATATACTTAAGCGTCCTTCCTATAATGACTCTTAAGGGTAATTTCTTATCACCTTTTAATTGTTCCAGTTCATCATTCATTGATTTCACTCTCTAGTTTCTGCAGGTAGACCATCTTCTTATAAGTCGGCGATATCTTCTGAAGGCATTTCGGCGTATCGAACGCTTCGACTCTGCCCTCGTTCAGTACCAGGATCTTGTCCATATGCGCGACCGTAGAGACACGGGAAGCGATGATGATCGTCGTCTTGCCTTTGCGTTTTTCATTGATGTTGCTCAGGATGGTTTCTTCGGTTTTCATATCGACAGCGGAAACCGAGTCGTCCATGATCATGATCGGGGCATTCTTGAGATAAGCTCTGGCAATCGCAATACGCTGTTTCTGACCGCCTGATAGAGTCACGCCCCGTTCGCCTGTGACGGTCTCATAGCCTTTCGCAAATGATGTGATATTCTCATCGACATCCGCGAATTTGGCAGCTTCCTTGACTTCATCCATCCCGGCTTTGTTTTTGGCAAAAGAGATGTTGTTCTTGATATTGTCGGAGAACAGGAAATTGTCCTGCGGCACATATGCGATCTGCTCGCGCAGGTTGCGGATTTCCAGATCCATCAGATCGACATCATCGATAAAGATCTTGCCCCGTTCGATGTTGTACAACCTCAGTAATGAATTGACTAAAGTCGTTTTTCCGGAACCGATCTTGCCGACCACGCCAACCATTTCTCCCGGCTGTATCTCAAAAGAAACGTTGCTTAAGGAATGTTCGTTTCCATCCGGATAAGCGAAACTGAAGTCGTTGAATGTGATCTTGCCTTTGCAGTCTTCAAGGATGACAGGATTTTCGATATTGTGGATCTCTTCTTCTTCATCCAGGAAGGAATAGATACGCTCTGCCGAGGTGCGGAATCGCGAATACATCTGCAGGATCTGTCCCATGGCGATCATCGGCCAGATCAGCGTATCAGCGTAACCGATGAACGTGATCAGCATGCCCGGGGTCAGATTGACCTGATGGCTCAGGAGCATGAACGGATCGCCGATTGCCGTGCGGTATACGAAGTAGGAACCGACGCCCATCAGCAAGGATATGGCGACACCGATGATCAGTTCGATATAGACATCGAACGTGATCGACAGATGCGCGAACTCCAGGTTCTTGTCGCTGTTTTCTTTTGCGACTTTGGAGAAAGCTTTCAGTTCCTGCACTTCCTTGACGAATGCCTTGATGACGCGGATACCCGCAAAGGTCTCCTGTGTAAAGTCATAGAGCTTGTCAAACTGCTGCTGCCTTTCATCCCATTTATCGGACATGACTTTTTCGACTTTGTTTCCCCAAAGGATCAGCGCGATCAAAGGAATGACCGCAATGACCGTCAGGACCAGATCCATCTTCAACATTTTGTAGATGGATACGACCGACAGGAACAGCGCATCGACGATCATGACCGTACCCCAGCCCGTGAATTCTTCGATCGCTTCCATGTCCGTGGAGAACCAGGACATGATGGTGCCGATCTTGTTTTCATGGTAGTAGCGCTGGGAAAGGCGTTCCGCTTTCAGGAACATGTCATGCCGTATCGATGCTTCGATCCGATGGGATGCGGAAAAGATCGCAAAACGCAGGACCATTCTGCCCACAAACAGGATTGCCGAAGCAATCAGGATCTTCTGGATGATCGGCATGATATCGGCATAAACCGTAGCCGATTTCGAGGAAACGACCGAAACGATATCACCCAAAAACTCAGGCACTGTGGTCTGAGTGATATCCACGATGATGTTGGCGATCGAACCGATCACGAACAGCCATGCGTATTTCAGGTAATAATCTTTGATCGTCGTTTTTTTCATAGATAAGATCGACGGCTTGCGCCGTCACAGGTAATTATAACATGTTCATGATAATACTCAAGTAAACAGCAAGTATACCCGTTTATTTGAGAAGAAATGCCATTTTATGCTTGTCTGCGGGGCCTGATTTTCAGCGATGCGATGATCCAGAGGATCGCTTTGGCGACATAGAGCAGAGGAACATACTCAGGAAGTTTCGTTCCTTCCGCTTCTTCATAGAAGAACAAGCTGTTCCCAGCATAAGGGTTCAGCATTTCATAGAGGTATGCTCCAACTCTTGGAAGACCTTTCAGATGGTCGGGATCTTCCACCTGTTCCGAAGCATATTCTATGCCTTCCAGCACCATGACGTTCTTTTCTTCATCGTAATAGATTCCATCGAAATCTTCTTCCAGCACTCTCGGATCGATATCCGCGAGATAGGAGAACGATTCCTGATACGGTTCGCAATACAGTCCGTGTTCAAAGAGGAAACCAAGGATAAACGATGCCAGCACCAGAGGGATCGCCGCGAGGGAGAGGATCTTCCGGAAACGGAAGAAACGAAACAGGATGCCAAGTGCGCAATGTCCGGCAATGACCGACAGGATGCCGGCAACAAAGGTCAATGACAATGTCGGATAGAACGGCACCTTGAAAAGCAGATGCAGGATCCAGACAAACAGAAGATAAGCGGCATAGATGCCTAGAAAGGAAAGAACGATGCTAAACGTATGTTTCAAAGGATCGCTTCCATAACGCCGATACAAGCCGTATGCGATCATGACGCTCGTCAGCATCGAATACAGAAGTCCGCAGGACAGGATACGTCTGTCGATGAAACGCAAAGAAGAATGCAGATAGTCTCTCAGCGTTTCCGCCATCTGCGGATCATCCGCAATGATCTCGATCCCATAGCCGATTTCGCCATACAATCCGTCGGCGTAATAGATCTGACCATTCATATCCTGCGAGAGATCGTAATCCATCAGGAAATGATAATCTTCAGACAGCCTCTGTATTCCCGTAAGTGTTCTGCATGAAACAAACAGAAAAAACGCGATTGCCGCAGTCAGTAAAAGTATTGTCCAGATATCTTTTTTCTTTTTCATATTTTATATCTTCCTGATCGGATGACGGATCACGGTCTTCAGTTTCTCGGGAGCAGTCTTTCTGACATCGCTCAGATAGATCTCGTGATGGAAACGCTGAGCGGTGATATCCGTCACATAGCCCTGTTCCGCGATGTATTCATCCATCCTCTTTACCGTAGCCGGTTCGACGTCGTACGAGCCGATATGCATACATTGGACGCAGAGTCCTTCTTCGTAATGAAAGAATTCCACAGGTGAGAAATCCGTTTTCTTCTTCAGGGTCGCTTCTTCTTTGGCCCAGTTGAATTCTTCTTTCGTGACAAAATCAGGCAGACGGATCACCGAGATCCATTCATAGTTCTCTTTGTGGGCATAATCGATCCCGTCCACGCCTTCCTGCCACCAGAAACCTTCCAAAGGAGGCACCACATAGCTGAAATAACCCGGGATCTGGTGATCGCCTTTATAAGACATCTTGATCGTAAACGCGATCCCATACAGCAAGCCTATAGATGCTTTATAGTCTCCATCTTCCTCGTTGGGATCTCCCTTGCCTCTGACAGCGATATAGTTCATCGCAGGCACTTCAATGATCCCCGGTTTATTCGGAGGCAGATAGAATTCTTTGTATTCTTTCTTGAAATCAAATGGCATAAGATCTCCTATTTTACAATCTCCCAGTAGTATTCGCATTTGAAGCTTTCTTTCCCGGGAAGACGGTTGTAGAGTTCTTCTCCACGGAAGAATGGCGCTTTCTTCAGTCCGTTTCTCGGATACCACGGTTCGATGCAGACGAATGGCGTATCATTGTTCTTGCGCCAGAAGCCCAGGGTATCATAACCTTCGATGCCGACACGGATGGCGTGTCTGCCGTTTGTGAGATCGACATAAGGCGAAGTGATCTGGCCGTTATGATAGAACAGCTGCTTATCATAGAGCACATCCTTCAGCATGATCGTTTTCCCATGATTAAGATCAGGGAAATCGGGATTGTGCAGATCTTCTTCGTGGGCGAATTCCAGATAGTAGTCATCGAAGATTGAATCTTCTGTCATCGGACAGTTGAAGGCAGGATGGAAACCGATGGTGAAAGGAAGCTCTTCTTCCTCGAGATTATCCAGACGGTAATGGATCAGGAGCTTCTTGCCATCCAGCTTGTAGTTCACGGTCAGCTTGAAATGGAACGGATAGACTTTGAGCAGTTCCTCGTTGCTGCTGAGGGACAAGGTCGCCTCGTCTTCTTTCACATCTTCAAAAATGAAATCGGCATATCTTGCCAGTCCATGCGATCCCAGACTGTATTCTTTTCCCTGATACGTATATTTGCCCTCCGGAAGCAGTCCGGTATATGGGAACAGGACAGGATTGCAGTTGATCCAGTATTTGGGATCACGGCACCAGACCCGTTCGATCGATGTGTCTTTGTCCACAAAGCTGATCACTTCGGCAGCTCTTGTCGAAATCGTCACTGTCACTTTTTCATTCTGAATCGTTTTTTCCATCTCTGAAATATCCTTTCACTTCTGTTAATGTTTTCTTATTCTTAAGCATCGTTATGATAAGCTGCAGCTTATCGGTTTCCTGTTCAAAGAAATGCAACAGCCCTTCGCACAGTTCGTATCGGCCTTCCTGCCTGTCTTTCGGGCATCCTCCGTAGCATAATCTGAGATACGGACAAGCCTTGCATCGAACGGATAAGTCACTGTGCTTGCGTGTTCCGAAAGCGAACTGTTCTTCCGATTCGATCATATCCGCAAGACGTTTCTCCTGAAGTGTTCCCAGCCTGTGCTTCTCATCGACGAAATGATCGCAGGAATAGACGGAACCGTCATGTTCGATGATCAGTGCTCTCCCGCAGGTCTCTGACATGTAGCACAGGGATGCCTGTCCTCCGGATAGGATGTTGAGCAGTTCCATGAAGAACTGTATCCCCAGATGATCGATATCGTTACGGATCCATTCTTCGAATACCGTGACCAGGAAACAGCCATAAGTTTCTGCCTTCAGAGAAGCCTTTGATGCGATCTCGTTCTTATCGCTGATGACAGGAATGAACTGTATCCATCCCGTGTTCAGATCTCTCAAGGCATGGTAAGTTTCCAAGGCATCCTGTGCCGCATCTTCGGTGAGAGCGCACAAGAGATCCGGCTGTTTATTGCAGCTTTGAAGCATCCTGATATGCTTCACGATATCCTCGTAGCTTCCGTTGTGACGGTAACGTTCATGGATCGCTTTCGTGCCGTCGATACTGATGCCTACATCGAAGTTTTCTTCCGCCAGGAAACGGCACCATTCCTCATTCAGAAGCGTTCCATTGGTCTGCAGATTGTTCCAGCAGACGGTCCCTTGAGGAAGATACTGTTTCTCCAGCCGTACCGCTTCCCGATAGAAATCCAGACCCAGCAGGGTCGGCTCTCCCCCGTGCCATACAAAAGAGTAGACCGGTCCCGGATAGGAAGAGAAATAGTCCCGGATCATCTGTTCCAGGACATCGGTACGCATGAAATGATCCTGTCTCTTGTCGATATAGTAGCAGTAATCGCAATGCATGTTGCAGACGGATCCTGCCGTTTTGACCATCAGTACATAAGGCTTGCTCATTTCAGATGTCTATCAAAAAACTCTATGACTTTATTGAAGGAATCCATGGCCTGTTCCTGCCGATACATCGGTTTGTCGTAGTACCAGATGCCATGGCCTGCGCCGTCATAGCGGTGGAATTCGTAGTCTTTGTTGAGTGATTTCAGCACCTCTTCCGTCTTATCTACTTCTTCCGGCGTAGGCATGCGGTCATCATTCCCGAAGATGCCCAGCAGCGGACAGTTCAGATTCTCTGCCAAATCGATCGGAGACTGCGGTCTTGCTTCATTGAGATCTTCTTCTTTCATGATAACTCCTCCGCCCCAACAATCCACTGCGGCATCGATGCCATCCAGAGTGCAGGCTGCCAGGAAGGTGTGTCTTCCGCCCGAGCACATGCCGATGACTCCAGCTTTGTCATTGGAATTGTCCTGTTCCTTCAGAAAATCCAAAGAAGCCTTCACATCCCCCATGACAGATTCATCGCTCACCAGTCCTTCTTCTCTCATCCTGGAAGATACCTCGACCGGTGTCCCTGTTCCATACCGGCTGTAGATGTCCGGACATACGACATTGTATCCGTGCTCGCAGAACCGCCTCGACGTTTCCCTGCACCATTCATCCCATCCGGGCATATGCGGGATCAGCACGATATCGGGATGTTTCCCTGGTACCAGCGTTTTCGCATAGTAGGCATGGATCGGATCGTCATGATAGCCTTTGATTTCGATCGTTTCCGCCAGCATGCCGTTGTAATCGGCGGTATTGAAACTATTCCACATCTTTCTTTCCTTCCTGCTGTTCGTTCAGCTTTTGATCCAGTTCTTTCGCATATTCATTCAGTTTCTTGTTATAGATATTCGCGTTCTTCTTGTCGCCTTTGTTTTCATAGTTCCTTGCCAGCAATGCATCCAGCTGCGGTTTTACGCTGTCCCGCGCATTCTCGTATCTGCTTAAGATCTCGTCCAGATACTTCGTTCCATTCTCGACATATGCGTCGTTCAGCCAATCGATCATCGTCGTATCCTGGCTGGCATCGGCGTTTTCTTTCAGCAGCTTGTAGTATTTCTTGCATTTCTGTGTATCTTCTAGCGTCAGATAGTAATAGAACGCATTGGAATAGACGGCAAATCTCTGGGCTTTATTCAGACGGCAGTTCTCGAAATGATCAAAGATCTCTTTGACCTTCCTGTCATCGCCGCGCGACAGATAAGAATTCATCTTGATGTAATCGAGATTGAAAGGCGCCACAAGATACTTCGTATAGAATCGATCCGCCAGTTTATCAAAAGCCTCATATTCCCCGTTCAGCAATAAACGGGTGAGCTTGTTGGAAACGGCATTCTTAAAGGCTCTTCTTGATACTTCCGATAGTATCAGTATCGCAAGACAGATGATAAGCATTGTTTTCTTATCCATAAGGACCTCCGGTATTTTTCTATTTTATCTTGAAACGGAATTACCACTTGTTGCTGACTTTCTCGGCAAAGCCCAGGAAATCTTTGATCTTTACTTCTGTTCCATCATCCAGGATCGCTGTTCCCGTGTAGTATCCGAACACCTGGTGCTGGTTGGAACCGAGGATGACGAAGTCCGTATTGGCGGCACGGTCGAGCACAGGAACGAAATCCATCTCGAAACGTCCGTCATCGGAAGAGAAGGTCCATGGCGAGAGATAGTCGTCTTTGTCGTCTTTCACAGGAATATGGAAGACGACTTGGGACAGTTTGTGCGCCTTTCCGTCATAGAACAGCATATTCTCGGAAGCATTCGAAGTATCGCCGAACCCGTAGCCGATATTGAAACCGAAGCGATGGCCTTTCACCATGCCGGAAGCCGAGCCCCAGTACCAGGTGTTCTTATATGTCCATACGCCTCTGCCCCAGTCCAAAGTACCGAAACTGTCTTTCGGATCGAAATGGTAATCCTTGCCATCGAAAGTGAAATAGCCTTCCGCAGGCATGCAGTTGATCTTCTGGTTGTAATAGAAATGGACTTTGCTTTCTTTGTATGGGGTTACGATGACCATGGATTCGTCATGCGGATCTTTTAAAGTGATGGAACCTTCGATCGGTTTTCCATCCATGAAGTTGTCCATACGGAAATTCAGCGTTCTGTCTTTTCCATCATTCAAGAATTCGATGCAGTAGCCTTTTCCTTCTCCTTTGACGTTTCCCTTTTCCGAAGTCGCAGGAAAGTTCCTGTTGCCCATAGTCCATACTTTCATCGGAGAATTGGTGTGTTCCCACTTGTTTACGAAATCGATGAACGAAATGGAATCCAGCGCCATATAAGAGTTGTCATCGATCGTCAGACAGATCGCATAGTCCTTATTGTAGATCAGATAATAGTCCCATTCCTTGATCCTGGTCGGATGGGCCTTGATCCTGCTGCGTTCATAATCCAGGATCAGGCTTTTCGCATAGCCTGTTTCGATCAGATGACCTTTTTCATCTAGCAAGGGATGTTTCTGAGTGATTTCATGTTGTGCCATAGGTTAACCTTCTTTCTTGCAGGCATCCATATATGCCTGAAACAGTTTCTGTGTATATTCTTCTTCCATCATCAGTTCCGGATGCCACTTCACAGCCAGGACAAACTTCCTGTTTGGAACATCGAACGATTCCACGTGTCCATCTTCATCATAAGCGCAGATCCGCGCATAGGGTTCTACCATTTCCTTTGTTGCCATCATCGTGTGCAGGCTGTTGACCTGATATTCTTCCTGAGAAATGAAATCATAGAGCCTGGTACCGGGAATCACAGTGATCGGATGACGATACTCTTTTGCGTAATGATTGTGGCTGCCTGTCGTATCTTCGTAGACATTGGATCCCAAGGCGCGAAGGATGTTGTTGAAGCCGGCACAGATACCGAGCATCGGCAGGTCTTTTTCCAATGCGTAGCGGGCGATCTCGACTTCATAGGAACAGCTGTACAAGCCTCCCTGCAGAAGGATGCCATCGCAAAGATCCACCTGACGATGCAGATCGGCGATCTCTTCTTCTGTCAGAACGGTATCGTCTCCGCAGTCGCTCTGATTGAATTCCATCGTCTTTTCCACAGGCAGCAGCATGATCGTAATGCCGCCGTATTCCGTCACCAGATAACGCAATTCATCCACAAGTTCCATCCGATGCCAAAGATCTCCTTCGACAGGATACGGCTGCTTGCTTGGGATTCCGATGATTGGTTTATTCATACTGATTTCCTTACTATGATTTTATCACGATATGATATGCAAGTATTTCAAGAAAAACGATGATCTTTTGATCATCGTTTGCTGATTACAGTTTTGCGTATTCGATCGCGATATCTGCCGCGACCCTGGCGTTGTTGTAGGCCAGCTGCAGATTGCTTGCCAGAGAATCGCCCCCGGTAATGTCTTTGATCGTTGCCAGCAGGAATGGGGTCGTTGCTTTGCCGCGGATGCCTTTTTCTTTGGCCATTGCGACAGCCTGATCGATCGCTTTATCGATGACCTTATGATCCATGGAATACTCTTCCGGAATCGGATTCGCGACCACGACACCGCCCTTGAGTCCGAGATCCCATTTGGTCTTGAGGATCTGCGCGACTTCTGCCGCATCCTTTGCTTCATGATCGACACCGAATCCGGAGGATCTGGTATAGAAAGCCGGGAATTCCGGAGTCTGATAGCCTAATACCGGCACACCGAAGGTTTCCAGATATTCCAGAGTCAGTCCGATATCCAGGATCGATTTGCATCCTGCCGAGACCACGCAGACCTTGGTGTTGGCGAATTCCTGCAGGTCGGCAGAAATATCCATCGTTTCTTGCGCGCCTCTGTGTACGCCACCGATCCCTCCTGTCGCAAAGACACGGATGCCTGCCATGTCCGCAATCAGCATCGTCGTTGCTACGGTCGTCGCTGCGGTCTGTCTGGTTACCAGATAGACAGGAACGTCTCTTCTGGAGGCTTTTGCGATATTTTCGGCTCTGCACATGAGTTCCAGTTCATCCTCATTCAGACCGACCTTGAGCTTGCCATCGATGATCGCTGTCGTCGCAGGGATCGCACCCTTAGCCCGGATGATCTCTTCCACTTTGCCTGCAAACTCCCGGTTCTCCGGATAAGGCATGCCATGAGATAAAATGGTAGATTCCAAGGCAACGATCGGCTTGCCTTCTTTCAATGCTTCTTCGATTTCCGGTGTGATTGATAAGTAATCTTTGTAGTTCATTTTCTATCCTCTCTTATTTCTTATATATTTCTGTCCAATTCAGGTCATTCAATGTTTCCTGATCCGGCGCATTTCCTGATACGCCATAGACATCGCCATACTGGTTCTGATAGACATGGTCCGCGGTCACGCCGACCTGTACATCCTGTCCATAGGTAGTGGTATAGGTGTTGACTCCCATGGTCGCTTCGCTGCGTGCCTGAGAGATCCTGGAATCGGATGCCATCTTCCTGTTCCAGGAATCCATGATGCCATCGGACATCGCCCTGCTGTTGGCTGCCAGCGTCTGGGTCAGCTGCTGCTGCGATCTCTGCAGATTCATCATGGACTGCTGCGCCATGCTCTGGAAACGCATGGTCTCCTGCATACGCATCTGTATCCTTTGCGAGATCAGCTCGTAATAGCGCTGACGGAGCGTCTGATCCATATGGAAGGTTTCCACGAAGTCCATGAAATCATTGAATGCTTCGTTCTCATATTCCTTCGGACAGACCATCAGGAACTTGTTTCTGGCACCCCAGTCGATCGCATCGCAAGGAGTACCCTCGCCCAATTTTGTCGAACTGTTCGATGCCTGCTGATTCTTGATCGCAGAACCCAGAAGACCTGCCAGAGGATTAATCACGCTCAGCATCGACGTGGTGGAATAGTATTCGATTCCATTATAATCCATGCCGGCAATGACCGAGCACTGCGCTCCACTTGGAGCGATGCCGTTGTATCTTCTCATGAAAGATTTCACCAGGATATTGTTCGCTTTGCTAGGCGTTCCAAACGAAGCATCTCTCTGGAAAGAATCATTGTACAAAGTCATGAAATCATTGTAAGTCTGATTCTGGTTCTGTCCGCATACGCTAGGCAGAGCGGCTTCGCCGATCGGTGTCAGTTCTTTCATCTGCGACAATGCTTTCGCAAACGTATCAAGATAGACTTCCGGTTCCACAAAATCCCGGATCGAATCCCATCTGACATCCGACATGGAGTTCAATGTCATCTTCAGCATCTTGTTTTTGTAGGTCGTATATTTCTCATCGCTTAAGCCAAAGATCATCGTATTGGTCTTGGGATTGATCGCATGAGCGGTGATATAGAATGGAACGCTCTCGTGCTGGAATCCATCCACCAGCGCTCCTCCGATCTGATAATCATCCGGAATTGCCGCATGCGCCAGCGTTCTTCCATACTGATCTGTAAAATCCTTGATATTGTTCATGGCTTGCTCTCCTTGTCTATTTCGTTTTCTCTTTTATGATACGATCCAGCAGTTCGATGGACATCTGTTCGTTGATCGTTTTCTCGCTTCGGATGGCAGCGATTCCGGCAGCCAGTCCCAGGTCGATTCCATCTTCCAGGTCTAGCCGGTTTACCTTGGCATATATGATGGCAGCCATCAAGGCATCTCCCGCTCCGGAAGCGTTGACGATCTTCTTCTCGGGAGGCAGAGATCTCCTGATTGTCGTGTTCTGGTCTTTATACAGTATCCCTTTTTCTCCTAAAGATACGACGATACATTCTGTTCCTTCTTCCAGGAGTTTATCGCAGGCTTTTTCTACATCTTCCTCGTTCTGTATCGGCATATCCGCCAGGCTGCCCAGTTCGGTCTTGTTTGGCTTGATCAAAGAGAAGAAACGGGTATAAGGCCGGATCTTTTCGGCGTAGTTGTCGGAAATCGGATCGACATAGATCGGAACCTTGTTCTCGCAGATCGTGATCAGTTCCTCGATGACCGGAATCGGCAAGGATGGATCCATGACCACGACTTCCGAATTGACGATGATACGCTCTTTGCTGCGAAGATAGGCAGGCGTGATATGATCCAGGATCGACATATCGCATATCGCAAGATACATGTCGTTTCTCTCGTCCATGACCTGCATGAAGATTCCCGAGCTGGCATTCTTGACTGCCAGAGATTCGGTGATATCGATATTGTTTGCCAGGCAGTGATCGACGATGCTACGTCCGTAGCTGTCATCGCCATAGGCTGTGATCAGACGAGCTTTGCCTCCGAGTTTCGTGTAGTTGCATATGATATTATGCATGACACCGCCCACATTGGAACTGATGCGTGCAGGATGATCGTAGTGGGTCTTTAATGGGATCAGAGATTTGCCGTAGACATCCACGTTGCATGCGCCGATTCCTGTGATATAGATGTCATGATTGACGATATATCCTTTCCCTAAAAGAAAACCCTGTTTCTGCAAGGAAGAAATATGCACGGCTACCGTGCTGCGAGAGATATGCAGAAGCCGGGCAATCTCGCTTTGTTCGATGGTTGGATTATTCTCTATGATTTCCAGAATTTCTTTTTCTTTGTTTGTCATGATGTTTAGTTATATAAGCACATGCTTATTATACAATGACCCAGATATACATACAATGTTTCTGATGATCTATCGGTAAATTATCTTTGTTTTCTTACCCAAATAAAGTCTTTATATTTTGCCGATACATATCATTATTGCCGATAAAAAGAAAAAGCCTTTTCAGGCTTGATTATCTAGTGGCGTCCATGAAGGGACTCGAACCCCTGACCGTCCGCTTAGAAGGCGGATGCTCTATCCAACTGAGCTACATGGACAGCACTAGTATATTAACATTTTTCTATCCTAATTTCAATTCATCAGAATCAAATCAAAGAGTTTTGTCAGGATTTCTTCATCGAACGAAGAACCCAGATAATAACACTTTCCTTTGCCGTAATCATTGACGGCTGCGGCAGCATATTTACCGAATGGATTGTCTGTCCAGCTGACCAGTTCCCTGGCTCCTTTGAGCTTCAACAATTCCTCAAAGACAAAGCCTTCCCCTTCGATATCTCCATAGGTACAAGGACTGCTTTGTCCCTTCAGCAAGCTTTCGTGTTCCTCGATCACCACACCGCAAAGATCATCCAGATCCACCGGAAGTCTCTTTCCGAAAACAAGATTATTATCTGTGTCTTTCCAGGCGGTTCTCGAACTCATGACTACGGTTCCGCCATCGGACACATATTCTTTCAGTCTCTTCTTGAATTCATCGCTCATGATGATCATATAGGGAAGGATGACAGTCTTGTATCTGCTGAAATCCGCATCTGAAGGAATGATGTCGCAGTTCATCTTTCGCATGTACAGCTGATGATAGAACTTCTCGCATTCCTTTTCATAAGAGAACGCATCCGACTGCCGCTGAATCGCCATCGATGATTTGGAATCATAGTCGTATACGATACAGACATCGGAATGAGGATACTCGATTTCTCTGTCACGGACTTCGTTGAAGAAGGACTGTGTCTCATAGTATTTCCTTCTCTTCTCATTATCCGCATCGATGATGCCGAAACAGAACTGTTCCGCACCCTTGGTGAATCCCCGGTAACGGAAGAAGATGATTGTCTCCACTCCGTGATCCAGAGAATCCAAAGCCCACTTCTTTGCTTCATCAGGTTTCGGCGCGTAGCCGATATCGTTATGTCCCTGCGCTCCCATGATGGCTTCCGTGATCCAGATCTTATCCTGTCTGAATCCTCTCGCAAAATCGACGGAAAATGCCAGGTCACTGTCCGACATCGGCGCAGGCTGGCCGCCCCATACCGGATAGTTATTGTAGGAGACGAAATCAAGAGACTTTGCCACATCGAATGGAGAAAAATGCTTGCTGATGGTGCCGCCCTCGAAGTCATGGGTGACCGGGTGTCTGGTATCGTATTCTTTGACGCTGTCGGCCATTCCTTTGATGAAATCGACTGCAGCCTTGTTTCGGAAACGTTCCCACTCCAGCCTTAACGAAGGATTCTGTGCGGTAAACGATGGTCTTGGCAACGGAATATCCTCAAAAGAATAATACGTCTGTGTCCAGAAAGAAGTGCCCCAGCGTTCATTCAATTCATGGATATCCTGATATTTCTCTTTCAGATAAGCAATAAACTTCCTGTGACAGGATTCGCAATAGCATATATCGGAACCTTCATGGCCGATCTCGTTCTCCACCTGCCAGGCGACGATGTTCTCTTCATCCCTGTAATGTTCCGCCATCTTCCTTGCCAAAGCATAGACTTTATCTAAATAAATATCGTTGGCGTAGCAGTGTCCTCTTCTTGCCCCGAACGGCTGCTTATATCCCCATTCATCCTCGTTCATGATCTCGGGATGTTTTTGATACAGCCACGAAGGAACGGTCGCACCGGGAACGCACATCAGGATCTTCAGGTCTCGCTGTTTCGCTTTTTCGATGACTTCATCAAAGAAAGCAAAATCATAATGTCCCTCTTCCGGTTCGAAAATATCCCAGGCGAAATCGCCGATACGAATCAGGTTTGCGCCTAACGCGACAATATCATCCAGATCCTCATCGACATGTTCCATGCCCCACTGTTCGGGATAATAATCGACACCTAAATATTTCACTTGAATTCTCCATCCAGCAACCGGTTGACCGCTTCCGTATACTCTTTCGGAGCCATCATATAAGAAGCCGCATGACCGCAGTTTTCAATGATATGCAGTTCCTTCGGCTGCGTGCATGCTTCATACATCATTTCCGACATCGTACAAGGCACATAATGGTCTTCTCTTCCATGAATGAACAGGATCGGTACGGAACTCTCTCTGACGCAATCCGCTCCCATGGACGTATTGAAACTGATGCCTGTGATAATGACAGACCACATCCAAGCCAGATCCCCAAATGGGAAATAAGGCAGATGATAGACATCCTTCATCAGGTATTTCGATATATTGACGATGGAATCGAAACCGCAGTCATCGATGATGCCGCAGACATTCTTCAGATGCATATTGGCGCAATGGATGACTGTCGCACCGCCCATGGATACGCCATGGAGATATATCCTGGCATCCGGATAGATATCATTGATGAAATCCACCCATCTGGCGACATCACGCTTGTCATGCTCCGAGAAACCGAGATAATCTCCCTCGGACTTGCCATGCGCCCTGTCATTCAGCAAGAGTACCGTAGAACCTCTGTCCTGATAGATCTTGATCTTATCACAGTAATCGAATTCCATGGCAGACTTATAGCCATGGACACAAATCACGACTTCCTCTTTGTTTCCTCTTAAGAGATAGCCGTAAAGAGTCAGATTATCAAAGGATCGGATCGTTACTTCTTCAAAAGGAAGTTCATTGAACGCCTTGATCAGAGGCGCCTGATACGCATACAGTTTCTTTGCGGTAGGACGCATCAGATCCTTTTCGGAATCGATAAAATCCGGATCCGGATCGGCCTTGTTTCCCTTATCCCGGTAAAAAAAGACCGAGTTGAAAACATAATATCCGATCACCAGAGAAAGGACAAAGAGAAGCAATAAGATGATTGCAACGTAAATCATTTAATCTACCTGTACGTTGTCGAGGTCGACATCTTTGGTCTCTTTGACCATCAGCATCATTATCGCCAAAGATACTGCCATCAATGGAAGATAGGCGACAGTCAGTACGAATGGCAGATTCAAAGAACCTGCAATCATCGTCACAACATTGTTGTAGACCATATTGAGGCCGGTACCGACCATGCCGACCAGCTGCATGGATCCGACGACAGAAGCACGGATCTCGGTAGGAGTCGATTCGGAAGTGATGACGAAATAGATCATATCCGAAATGGACCACAGTCCGGCAATGGATACGCCATAGGCGAAACCGATGAAATAAGGATTGAGCGGATAGATGCAGCCATAGGCAAAAATCGCCAGACCGACCGCTGCCCATAAACCAAGGATCAAAGCCGACTTCTTACGACCCAGAGAGTCTGTCAGGAAACCTCCCAGCATCGTGAAGATGCCGTTGATGACCGGATAGAACATCAGGATGATATTCGCGGAATCATTCGTCATGATGCCGTTGGCGACGCCTGCCTGAATCATCGGCTGATACTTGCCGGTATAGCCGGTAGAGAAGGCCATGATCAGCGCTACGATCGCGATCGCTCTGGTCTGCTTATGCGTAAAGATGTATTTGAACGCGCCCCAGACGGAGATGCTGTTCTTTTTCTCGTTTTCCTGTTCCTGCTTTTCCGCTTCGGCAGCAGCCATTCTTTCTTCTTCGGAAGCCTTCAGATATTCCAGTCTCTTTTCGGTATAGACCGGTGTTTCATGGACATAGAAGATCGCAAAAATGCCGATGATGAAAGCCAGGATGATCGGAATGATGAAGACATTCCGCCAGGTGGATGGCACCGCTTCGTTCACAAAGAACTTGACGAAGAATCCGAGCAATGATACGGAAATCAGAGCCAGACCCTTTGTGATGGAACAGAGCTTCGCCCTGTGCTGTTTCGGCGCACATTCCATGATATAGATGACCTGCATATCATTTGGCGTAAAGAACGTCATGATGACGGTACCCAGAATGAAGACAGGAATGCTGCGGGAGATGATGCATACCAGCATGCCTACGCCCATGCCCAGAGTGTTGATGATCAGGAACGGACGGCGTCCATATTTGTCTGCCAGAGACTTGTAGAATGGCGATACCAGATAGATCAGGTAAGCTGCCGTGGTCACGAGTCCCAGAGTACCGGAAGCCATATTGTATTCGTCGGAACCGAAGGTCGTGTTGAACAGGTCGCAGATCGTATACGTTTCAACGACACCTCTGACACTGGAAGTCAGTTCATCGACGATATAGACGATACTCAGAATGATGATCAGCAATGGAAAATAATACTTGTGCTGATGAAAAGCTCTCGCTTTTTCCAGTTTGGCGATTTCTTTCAGTTCTTTATCTTTTTTTGTCATAGATTAACCCCTTATACTGTAATTTCATTATAAGTTAAACGGCAATGATTTGCCATGCCGAACAAAAAGCAATCTGTTTCAGATTGCTTCATTCTATCATTTCGGAATCGCTTCGTCAGGCAGCGGATCGGCGATCTTGTCCATCAGAAGTTCCGGATGGGCGAAGACATAGTTGACGATCTTCAGGGATTTGGCGAAATAGAAGCCATCCGCGATCCTTTCGTCCAAAGTGATCGTCATCTGTACCTTGTCTCTCTTATTCTCCTTGTACATGGTTCCAATCGTAACCATCATCGAGTTCGTGCCATAGTTGCTTAAGTGATGATAACAGGAATCGGCTCCGATCGAACCCAGATTCGATAAGAGACAGGTCGTATAGTTGGGGTCGCCTTCCTGCAGGCTCGCAGGGAAGATTCCCTGATATTCCATCCTGGCCAGGATCTTGAAGAGAATCTCCAGCACAAAACGAGGCAGGCTTCCGACAAATTTCATCGTCTTGTCCAGGTCGTTGTTTCCTTTGCTGCGGGCTTTATTCACATCTCCGATGATCAGCTTGGAGATGGAATCCAGATTCATGTCGTCTTCGATCTTCAGGGTCATCAGCGTTTCGTCCGCGCCATCGGAGAACTGCTGCTTGGCAACGAAGGATAACGTGATATCGTTACGCATCCAGTAGCGTCTTCCGGCAATGAAGATATTCAGTTTCGGACGGTGATAGATCATCTTGCCTGCTGCCGTGCAGATGCAATGGAAGAGCTTGTAGTTCGTGCCTTCTTCTTCATTGTGTTTCTTGATGAAAGCCAGCAGTTCCGTGATATCGAATGTGACCGTCATCGATACTTCGGATTCGGTCCTTTTCGGCATCACATAGGGAACGATGGAATGGAACGGATCTTCCACTTTCAGCAGTGTCGCATCTTTTCTCTTTTTCATTCTACGAAGCTCCTTATCCTGTCATCGGCGTCATAGACGTTAACGCCACGGATGGCCAGGCCATCTCTAATATCTGCGCCTTTCAGTGCGCCTTTCATTTCCAGTAACGAAATACCGAATGTCCCTTCATCATTGGTACAGAACGGTTTGATGGTCTTTCCGTTAAAATCATAAGCATCCAGGAAGGTCGCGACGATTCTCGGATAGGCACGGTACCAGATCGGGAAACCGATATAGATCGTATCGTAATCATCCATGTTCAGTTTCATTCCCGCTTTCATCGCAGGATGGATGTTGTCTTCATCTTCTCTGCGTGCCCTTCTCAGACAGTCGTCATACTTCTCGGGATAAGGTTCTTCTTCCTCGATCTTGTAGAGATCGGCCTTGGTCAGTTCCGCAATCTTCTCCGCGACAACTTCCGTATTGCCTTTCGTCAGTACGACGATCTCATTGTCCTGCAGATTTTCTCCGATGTGAGAAAAATAAGCTACCAGTGTTTTCATCTTCTTTCCCCCATTTCTTATAACTGCGACTTCAGATAAGCGAACAGGAAGTCGTTGATTTCTCCGTTCATAACCTTATCGACATTTCCTTCTTCATAATTGGTACGATGGTCCTTGACCAGCGTATACGGACAAAAGACATAGGAACGGATCTGGGAACCCCATTCGATTTTCTTCTGTTCCCCTTTCAAGGCGCGTTTCTCGTTCTCCCGGTCTTCGATGGCTTTCTGATAGAGTTTTGCCTTTAAGACAGCCAGGCACTTTTCCCGGTTCAGGATCTGGGAACGTTCCGATTGCGAGAATGCGGTCAATCCTGTAGGAATGTGCTTCATACGTACGGCACTGTCGGTCTTGTTGATGTGCTGTCCTCCTGCTCCGGAAGATCGCATCGTATCGACTTCAAGGTCTTCTTCTTTGATCTCGATGTCGATCTCATTATTGAATTCAGGAAGTACTTCTACAGATGCGAATGAAGTGTGTCTTCTGCTTGATGCATCGAACGGGGAGATCCTTACCAGACGATGGACACCGCTCTCTCCCTTGAGATAGCCATATGCCATCTCTCCCTTGATCAGCACCGTACAGGACTTGATGCCTGCCTCATCGGCTTCCTGGTAGTCGATCACTTCGAAACCGTAACCGTTGTTCTGGGCATAGCGCTGATACATCCTGAAAAGCATGCTGGCCCAGTCCTGCGATTCTGTGCCTCCCGCTCCCGGATGGATCTCCAGGATGGCGTTGGAATGATCGTAGTCGTTGGATAGTAACGTCTTGATCTCATATTCTTCAAACTGCTTGTTTACTTCGACATATTCTTCATTCAGCAGTTCGAAAAGATCGCTGTCATAGTTCTTGCTTAAGTCATCCAGATCATTCAGCAGTCCTGTGATGGCTTTTTCATTGATGTAGTACTTGTCTCTCAGTTCTTTGAGAGAGTTGTATTCTTTGATGACGCTTTGCGCTTTCTTCTGATCGTTCCAGAAAGTTTCCGCATTCTGCTGTTCTTCCAGTTCTTTGATCTTGTTTTCTAACTGAGCGAGGTCAAAGAGAGTCGCCTAAATCTTTTAACTTCTTTAAGGAAGTGTTTAGGCTTTGTTTCATTTCATACATTTCCATGTCTATTTCTCCTTTATCACGATCTTCAGATTGTTGCAGAAAGTGACGACATCGCTGGAGATCGTGTTCATCATATTTTCAAACAGTTCATAGCCTTCTTCGACATAGGCTTCCAAAGGATTGTTGGAGGCATAGGAACGAAGATGGATGCCTTCACGCAGTTTTGACATGATATCGATCTGGTTCTGCCATGCACGGTCCATCAGACGAAGAACCATGGTCCGTTCGACCGGCAGGATCTGCTGACGGACAGGCTTGATTTTCTCTTCGTAGGCGCCGAAGGCTTTTTCCAGACATTTGTCGATCGTCTCCTGCTTGTTCAGTCCTTCGATGGCAGATTGATCGAAACGATTCACGCCCATGTTGGTCAGACGGGCAGCGATAGCTTCGTAGTCAACGACCTCGTTCTTGCCTTCCATTGCCGTATTGGCTTCGACGATATTTTCCATTTCCCTTGCGAACATGTTCTGGACGACAGAATGGATATCCTCGTGTTCCAGGATGTAGTTGCGTTGCGCATACATCGTTTCTCTCTGCTGACGCATGACATCGTCATAATCCAGCAGGGCTTTACGGATATCGAAGTTGAGGCCTTCCACACGCTTCTGTGCACTGGAAATAGCCTTGGTGACGGTCTTGTTTTCGATCGGCATATCGCCCATCTGTTCGAAAAGACCGGAAATACGATCCGAGCCGAAACGGACCATCAGTTCATCCTGCAGGGATACAAAGAAACGGGAATAGCCCGGATCTCCCTGTCTACCGGAACGGCCTCTCAGCTGATTATCGATACGGCGTGATTCATGACGTTCGGAACCCAATACTGCCAGGCCTCCCAGTTCTCTGGAACGGTCGGTCAGTTTGATATCGGTACCACGGCCGGCCATGTTGGTGGCGATGGTGACGGAGCCTTCCTTGCCGGCTTTGGCGATGATTTCCGCTTCTCTTGCATGGTTCTTGGCGTTCAGTACTTCATGACGTATTCTTGCCTGCTTGAACATTCTGCTGATCAGTTCGGAAGTCTCGACGGAGATCGTACCTACCAGTACCGGCTGTCCTTTCGCATAGAGTTCTTTGACTTCTTCCAGCAAGGCATTGTATTTCGCTTTCTTGGTACCGAAGACCAGATCGGAATTATCGACACGGATGACCGGTCTGTTTGTCGGGATCTCGACGACACGCATATTGTAGATGTCCAGGAATTCTTCTTCCTCGGTCTTGGCGGTACCGGTCATGCCGGCAAGCTTCTGGTAGAGACGGAAGAAATTCTGGTATGTGATGGTTGCCAGGGTGGTCGTTTCCTGTTTGATCGGAACGCCTTCCTTGGCCTGGATCGCCTGATGCAGACCGTCGGAATATTCTCTGCCCGGCATCTTACGTCCGGTATTCTGGTCGACAATGATGACTTCTTTTTCTTCGACGACGTATTCCACATCACGGGTCATGATATAGTTGGCTTTCAGTGCCTGAGCGATGTAATGGACCAGGGATGTATTTTCGATATCGTAAAGGTTTTCGACACCGAACGCTTTCTCCGCTTTGTGTACGCCTTCTTCAGTCAGCTGCACGTTCTTTTCTTTGACATCAATGACATAGTCTTCGTCTTTGCGGATGCGTTTGACGAACTTGTCCGCATTGATATAGAGATTCGCGGTCTTCTTTTCTCCGCCGGAGATGATCAGAGGCGTTCTTGATTCATCGATCAGGATCGAGTCGACCTCATCCACCAGAGCGAAATGTAGTTCTCTCAATACACGGTCCTCGATACGCGTGACCATGTTGTCACGGAGATAATCGAAACCGACTTCGGAGTTGGTCGTATATGTGATATCGCACTCATAGGCCTTGCGCTTTTCGGCAGGCGTCAGTGCCCGCAGGTTCAGACCTACCGTCAGTCCCAGGAAACGGTGGATCGCGCCCATCCATTCGCTGTCACGTTCCGCCAGGTATTCGTTGACCGTAATGACATGTACGCCTTTGCCTTCCAAGGCATTCAGATAGACCGCCATGACAGACGTTAATGTTTTACCTTCTCCTGTCTTCATCTCCGCGATATCGCCTTGATGCAAAACATAAGCGCCTTCCAGCTGACAGAAGAACGGATATTCTCCGATCACCCTTCTTGCCGCTTCTCTGGCCACCGCAAAAGCCTCCACCAGGATATCATCCAAGGTTTCCCCATTGGCGAGTCTTTCTTTAAACTCTACGGTCTTATGTTTCAGTTCTTCATCGGAAAGCGCAGCCATGGCATCCTTCAGATCCTCGATCGGCTGTACTGCTTTCTCTATCTTTTCCAGCATCTTCTGGTCGCTGTTAAAAAGTCTGTCTAAAAATCCCATCTTCTTCTCCAATTCTAAAACAATTATATCATATACGATATTATAAAAAGCCTGCCATTCCGGCAGACTTTTTACTTACTACTCATCTTTAATTTCTTTTATTTCATGAGCCTGAAGGCCTCGATCGCCTTCTACTAATTCGAATTCAACTGGTGCACCCTCAGCGATGGTTTTATACCCATCCATAAGCAATTGAGAATAATGGAAAAAGACGTCACGACCATCATCTGCTGTAATGAAGCCAAATCCCTTAACCTTATTGAATCTCTTCACTTTTCCCAACATCGTTATTCTCCTTTGATGTATATTATAACACACTCGCTTCCTGATTAGTAAAATCATGCACTCTAGCCAGAGAGAGGACTTTTATCTTTCCGGCATAAGGTTTTAACGCCTGATAGGCGCCATACAGGGAAGATCCGGTCGTCATGACGTCATCTACGATCAGGGCCTTGCGTAATGGTTTCCCTTCGTAGACATAATTGTCTGTCATCCGTTTTCTTTCTTCTGCGGAAGCTCCTTCCTGTATCAGCTGTTTCTTCATCTTCAGTCCGTCATTCATTTTCAGTCCCGTGCTTTCAAAGATCAGTTTCAGATGATCGAAACCCCGTTTTTCTTTTTTCAGTTCGCTGCTGGGGATCAGAACGATCTCATAACCTAGATAACGCAGATAGATCATGAAGGCCAGATCGTAAAGAAAGACATCCTTCAGTGCTTCGTCGCAACATTCCTTGTACTGTAGAAGAACGCTGCGAAACAATGAATCGTAATCAAAGAAAGTCGATACTTCGATCTCGTTGATTCGGATCGTTTTATGTTCCGTTTTCAAAGCCTTCCGACATTCCCGGCATAACGGATCTTCTTTGAAAAAAAGGCTTTTCAGAGTGATCTTATCGATCCTGGAATCGCAATACAGGCATTTCATAAGTAACTGTTGGCCATATGCAGATAATCGATGGTTTTGTCGATCTCTTCATCGAAACGATTTGCGATGATATAGGCCTTTCCTCCTTCGTTATGCAGACCGCGGTTGATCCTGCCCGTCATCTGGATCAGATTGCTTTCATCGAAAATATTATGGGTATCAAGGATGATCACATTGATGTTGCGGATGGTCACTCCGCGTTCCAGGACGCTGGTGGAAAAAATGTACTTGTACCGGTTGGAACGGAAATCCTGGATGTGTTCGTTCCGTTCTTCCAGTTGGGAATAGACATAGGTGCAGGAATAGAAACGGGAAAAAATCTTATAAAGAAGGATACACTCCCGGATTCCAGAAACAAAGATGATGCATTGCCTGTCCATTTCAGACAGCAGATGGTTCAGATAAAACAAGGCTCCGATCTTTTTCAGATAAACCACCGATGGCACAGGCAAAGGTTTCTGATCCGGACGGACAAACAGTTCGACCGTCTTATATACCCGTTTCTTCAGGATGCTCTGAAGGCTGTCATCGATCGTTGCGGTCGAGAAGATTACTCTTCCTTTGCAGGCATTCAAGGAAATGTTCATGAGCGTTTCATCTCCTTTTAAAGGAAAGGCATCGACTTCATCGACGATCAGAAGATCAAAAGTCTTCGGATAACGGTACAGCTGATGACAGGTGCAGACGATCAGATCCCCTGTCAGCTTCTCGTGATGTCCCCCATAGACCGCTGTCACTTCCGCTTTGGGAAAGATCTTCGCAAAACGCTGCGACAATTCAATAACCACCTCCTTACGGGCGATCGCATAAGCGACTTTGCATCCTTTCGCTAGATAATGGCTGATGCTTTCTACCGCGATTTCCGTCTTCCCTGCCCCGCATACGCAATGAAGCAGGACATCCGCATACGCCAGCGAGGCAAGACAGGCTCTGGATGCTTCGCGCTGCCGGGGAGTCAGATGATAATCGAAACGGTATTCATCCGCGCCGATCGCGATCTCATAGTCTTTTTCTTCCATCTCTTCTTCCAGAAGGATACGGGAAAAACGCACGCATTTGCGGCAATAGATCCCTTTGTGTCCTTCATAGAAATAAGCCGGATCTTCATTTCCACATCTCTGGCATTTCATCTTTTCTTTCAACCGTCCTATTCATTATTCACTGAAAAACACATTTTTCCTAAAAGAATTTGTTAAGATGATAATATGATCGAACTGCCTGATGCCTATCTTGATAATATGAAAGAACTTTTAGGAGATGAGATCAAGGACTACCTTGACTGTTTCGGTCACGAAAGCATCCGCAGCCTGCGTCTCAATACCCGAAAGATACCGGTCCGTGATTTCCTTAAATTCAATCCTTTCACCTTGACTTCCATTCCCTGGACCGATGACGGATTCTACTACGAAGAAAACGATGATCCTACCAGGCATCCTTACTATTATGCAGGGCTCTATTACATTCAGGAAGCCAGTGCGATGCTTCCGGCACAGGTGCTGCCGATCGATAAGGGGGACAAGGTACTGGACCTCTGCGCCGCTCCCGGAGGCAAGACATTAAAGATCGCCGACAAGCTGCAGGGTACAGGCATCCTGTTTGCGAACGATATTTCCGTATCGCGTGCACAGGTCCTGCTGAAAAACATCGAAAACCATGGCGTGAGAAACTGTATCGTCATGGCAGAAGATATCAGCCATCTGGAACGTTTTACGGAATACTTCGATAAGATACTGGTCGATGCTCCTTGTTCGGGCGAAGGCATGTTCCGTAAGGATAGAAAACTCATCCGAAGCTGGCTGGAAAAAGGAAACGACGATTACGCTCCCATTCAAAAAGAACTGCTGCATCAAGCCATAAAACTGCTGAAGCCCGGAGGGAAACTGGTATACAGCACCTGTACCTTCAGCAGGAAAGAGAACGAGGAAGTCATTGAATCCGTTTTAAAGGAATATCCCGAACTTCATGTTCTGCTGATCGGAATCCATGGCTCTTTCGTTCCCGGTCTGACAGAAAATACCGGAAACTGCGTGAGGCTTTATCCGCATAAGATCAAAGGCGAAGGACACTTTGTCGCTTTATTGCAGAAAGGTGGAAACACAAGCAAAACCGTTGATCTGCAGAAAAAGAAAAACGATCCTGACTTCCCATATCTGGAACACTTCGATCTGGACCTGTCAGAAGGTCATATCGTCAACCGGAAAGAGAAATACTATCTGGAACCGGATGCCTCTGTCGATCTCTCCGGTTTGAGGATACTGCGATCCGGCTTGTATCTCGGAGAATGGAATCATGAGCGTTTTGAAGCGTCCTATGCCTTGGCAAAGGCCATCAGCAGTTCACAATACGACAATGTCCTTAATCTTGCATTGGAAGACCAGAGAGTCCTGAAATATCTCAAAGGAGAAACGCTGGATGTACGGGACCGTCATGCGAACGGGACTGTCCTTGTCTGCGTTGACGATTATCCTTTGGGATTCGGGATCGTCAGCAAAGGGATCCTGAAAAACAAGCTTCCTGCTCAATATCGTTATAAATAAAAAGAATCATTCAGGAACACCTGAATGATTATTTTTTAAAGAAACGGTTGCGGATATTTTCCAAGGCATCGGGAATCGATAACTGATTCTCCCGCGCTTTCTGCGCTTTCATGTATTTTTCTTCTTTTTCTTTGATCAGGCCGTAAAGCGTCCGATAAGCCTTATCGACTTCAAAAGAATCCTTGATGATCATGCTGCCATCTTGTAGAGTGAATTCCGCGGTATCATGACCGCTGTCTCTTTTGACCGTCCACATCCTGATATCATCGAACGGAATGAAACAAGCCAGTTTCGCTTCCTTGTCTCCATAGAAAAGAACGCCTTTATCAAAGATATCCATCACTTTAAAATCCTTCACAAGGAATAGAACCAGGACACTCATCACGATAAAGAACAGGCCCAGTACAGCCAGAAGCAGGATCCTTGGAATAAACATCAGGATGCCTACGATGATCATGATGATAGGAGCTGCTTTCGGTTTGAAACAGATCGCTTTCAGGAATTGTCCTTCGGTTTTTACTTCTTCGATCGAAAGATATGCGTGTTTATCGTTCATGACTATATCATAACACATCGTATTATAGATGTTTTTATCTCGTTAAAAGAATAGGTTGTCATCAATCGATGACAACCTTTGTTGATTCAGTATCTGCGTTAAGATAAGCCTTAAATTTTCAATTTCTAGTAAGCATCATTGTATCTCTTCAGGAACGTAACGACCATTCCTCTGACACAAGTCTTGCCTATGCCAAATTGTGTTTCAGATTCACCTGTAGTGATGTTTGTGGAGTATGCCCATCTGATTGCTTCGTAGTAATATGCGGAAGAATTCACATCCTGGAATTTCATCGTCTTAGGTGTATAAGATGGAGCGTTGCCACCATTGGCAAGAACTGCGGTTCTATATAGGAAAGTAACGATCTGTTCCCTTGAACAGTTTGCATGAGGGCTGAATGTTGTTGAAGAGGTGCCAGTTGTAATGCCATTCTCGTTTGCCCATCTTACTGCATCATAATAATACTCTCCTCTTTCAACATCTTTGAATGGGTTGGCTGATTGAGGTCTTGGTGATCCCATCAATCTCCATAAGAATGTGACTACCTGACCTCTGGTACATGCTTTGTTTGGTGAGAATTCATAATCTTTGGTACCAGTAGTAATACCGTTGTCCAACGCCCAATATACAGAACTGTAGAAGTATTTGGAAGAATCTGCGACGTCAGTAAAAAGAACTCTAACAATAATAGAATCAGAATAAAATCCATCTTTAAATGCTGCAGTAATAGTAGCTTTGCCCGCCTTCTTTCCAGTTAGAACGCCATTTGAATTAACTGTGACAATATTGGTATCAGAACTGCTATAAACAATCGTATATATAGGATTGCCATTTAATTGAATTTGTGGTTTCTTTTCCACTGTAAAAGGAGAAATGGTTTTTATTGTAAAATAGTCGCCATAAAAATCATAGAAGAACTGTGTTCTTGTGTAACCCTTGCGGACCGTCTGCACATAGGAGCTGTAGCTGTAATAGTATTTATACCAGTCTGTGCCCCAGCCGGTAGGCTCAGTGGTACAGCCTGTGTATATGATGATGTCAGGGATATTGTAGAAGGCATCGTTGTTGTTGCTGCTGCCGGT
>JAFYHQ010000044.1 GCA_017539105.1 Erysipelotrichaceae bacterium | reverse complement strand
GATCTTTCTGGCGATAGTTTCCAGTTTCTCTTTGATCGGCAGATCAAGATCATAGGCGTAAGTGAAATCATTCGGTTCATCGCATAATCTTACGACTTCTTCAGCCAAAGCTATTCCGCCTTCGCCGCCTTTTGCCCATACTTCGCTCAAAGCGACATTGACACCCAGTTCTTTGCATCGGTCTTCGATCAGTTTCAGTTCTGCTTCGCTGTCCGTAGGGAAGCGGTTGATCGCGACGACGCAAGGAAGCCGGAAGACGTTCTTGATATTATCGACATGCTGAAGAAGATTCGGAAGACCCTTATCCAACGCTTCAAGGTTTTCTTCGCTTAACTGATCTTTCGCGACACCGCCATGATGTTTCAAAGCTCTCACCGTTGCCACGATAACCACTGCATCCGGTTTGAGATTTGCCATCCTGCACTTGATATCAAGGAACTTTTCCGCACCGAGATCCGCACCGAAACCGGCTTCCGTGACCGCATAATCGCCAAGCTTCAGAGCCAGCTTTGTAGCGGTGACCGAGTTACATCCATGCGCGATATTCGCGAACGGACCGCCATGGATGAAAGCAGGCGTTCCTTCCAGTGTCTGCACAAGATTCGGTTTTAATGCATCTTTCAATAAAGCAGCCATCGCGCCTTGGGCTTTGAGCTGTCCGGCTGTGACCGGTTCATTGTCATAGGTATAACCCACGACGATTTTTGACAGTCTTTCTTTCAAATCGCTGATATCAGCAGACAGACACAAAACGGCCATGACTTCGGATGCCACGGTGATATCGAAACCATCCTGTCTTGGCGTTCCATCGGTCCTGTTTCCCAGTCCGTCAATGATATTTCTTAACTGCCTGTCGTTCATATCGACCGCTCTTCTCCAGGTGATGCGTCTCGGGTCGATATTCAGAGCATTGTCTTGCTGGATGTGGTTGTCCAGCATCGCTGCCAGAAGATTGTTTGCGGCACCTATCGCATGAAAATCTCCCGTAAAATGCAGGTTGATGTCTTCCATCGGAACGACTTGCGCATAACCACCTCCGGCTGCGCCTCCCTTGATACCGAATACCGGTCCCAGAGAAGGCTCTCTCAAGGCGACCACCGATTTCTTGCCGATTTTTCTTAAGCCATCCGCAAGACCGACCGTCGTCGTCGTTTTGCCCTCTCCTGCAGGAGTAGGAGTGATTGCTGTTACCAGAATCAGTTTGCCGTCTTTCTTATCTTTAAGATCTTTTAAAAGTTTATAATCGATCTTCGCTTTATAGTTACCGTAAAGTTCAAGATAATCCTCGGGAATCTCCAGTTTTGCGGCGATTTCCGTGATCTTTTTCTTATCGCAAGCCTGTGCGATCTCAATGTCTGTCAGCATATTATATTCTTTACCTTCCTTACTATTAGTTTACTTGAAAAACAGGTAAAATAAAACACCCCGCAGGGTGCTCAGCGATCAAGCTGTCTATGCAGATAGGCAAGCAGTTTCGGCAAGATACAGCTGTACAAAACCGCCAGGATCAGTCCGATGACGATTTTGATCAGGACATTGCCAAAGACCAGCGCATAGGAGTAATAGCCATAGAGTTTCGAATCCACATACAAAGCCAGCAGATTCAAAGAAGTAACAATCAAGGCACTGATCGAAGCGATCAGAATGATCTGATAAATGTTCATCTTATAGCTATGCGCCTTGGCATAGCAGCCAACGATCAGACCGCTTACCGCATGCGGCAGGATCCACAAAGGCGTAGTCGCGGTGATCCCATATCCCGAAAACAGAAGCTGATACAGAAAAGCGCCGATACCGCCCACGATCAGACCATCCACAGGCCCTGAAAGCAATCCTGCGATCAGAATAGGAAAAGCCTCAAACGTGAATTTGAAGTTCGCGATCTTGACCGGCGTCATAACGCTTAAGACGCAATACAAGGCGATCAGCATCGCCAGGCTTGTGAGTCTGCGTGTATTCATAGATTCATTATAATATGAAACATGGTTCCAATGATGAATTATGCATAGAAAAAAACAGCCGAAGCTGTTTCATCAGTAATCCATTTTCGGACCTTTGATGCAGTACTTATAGATCCAGTCCTTGATATCGTAATCGTTATTGTTCTTGTATTCCGCAAGTTTTTCTCTGAAGGTATCTTTATTCATCGGCGTGATCGTAATGAAACCGCAGCCGTTATCGATCATCAGCTTATTCGCAAACAGCAGCGCCGCTCTGACATCTCCATCCGCAAACAGTCTCTTTTCAATGATATAAAGGAAAACATCGATCGCAACCTCCAGATTCGCTTTCGTCGGCTGGTTGATCATCTTATGCAGTTCCTCGATCTGTTCCTCTGTCAGTTCCGACTTGATATCATCATTGAGATCCTTCATCAGGATTTCATGCAAAGTCAGAAGACACATATAATCATTCTCCACATCCGGATTGTTCAGGATGAACTCATAAGCCGTTTTCAGATTTTCATAAGCGGTCTCTCTGAAAGGATCTCCTTCTTCGTAACGCGACAGAATGAGATTGTTCTCGATAAACTGTTCGAGATTGTCTCTGACGAACTTGACATTCCGGTCTCTGCTTAAAGTAAATTTATTGATCATATTCTTTTCCTTGACATTATTATCTTATAATATTGGTATGAGTTCAATATTTGACCGCTTTGAATTATCCAGTTTTCAACGATTATTCCATAATGCGAAAGCCGTTCATGACTACAGCGGAAAACCGACGCTTTTCATCCTGGCGGATATGGCAAAGTGCATCCTTCATGACCATATTGGCTACATGGAATACAACCTGTTTCATTTCGCAGGGAAACCGCAAAAACTGCGTGATACCTATGTGACATTCGACTATTCCCAGCATCTGTTCAAGACGTTGAACGATTCCGGGTATCTTTCATTGTTTAACGATAAGCTTGCATTCAACAAGATCTTCAAAGACTATCTGGGAAGAGGATTCCTTGATGTTTCCGAAGCGAGTCCGGAAGAATTCGTTGCATTCTGCAAAGGGAAAGACAGGATCTTTGCGAAACCGAATGATTCCTGTTCGGGGAAGGGGATCTATCGCAATTTCGATATCGATGAAAAAACGGACTTGGAAGAACTCTTCGGCTATCTGAAAGACAATCATCTGTTTGTGGAAGACAGCATCCTCCAGCATGAAGCAATGTCTTCGTTGCATCCTTCTTCGATCAATACGGTCCGGATCACGACCGTTCTGGACGGCAACGATGAAGCCCATGTGATGTATGCGTTACAAAGAATAGGAATAGGCGATATGAGTGTCGACAATGTCGGATCGGGAGGAATCTATACCGTTCTATCCGAAGAGGGAACGATCAAGAATCCCTGCTGGTCAGACAAGACGATCACGACCTATACGAAACATCCGACCACAGGCATGGAACTGATCGGCTTTCAGGTTCCTTGTTTCAAAGAAGCGCTGGAATTATGCAAGAAAGCGGCAAAAGTGGAGAAACACATCCGTTATGTCGGCTGGGATATCGCTATCAGCGATCAGGGGCCGATCATCGTGGAAGGCAATCCGTTGCCTGGCTATGATATGCCGCAGAATTATTTCGTTACCAATCGAGACTATGGCTTGAAACCGGCCTTTGAAGAGATCCTGAATCAGTAATGAAAAAGAAAAAGATCCTATGGATCATCATATTATCGGTACTTTCATTTCTTTCTGTCATTTATCTGACCGGTTTTTTCTATTTCCGTTCGCATTTTCTTCCGGGAACGAAGATGAATGGCTTGGAAGTTTCGTTCCTGAATCAGGAAGAAACACAGAAACTGTTGGATCTGATGCCGATCACGCTGAGGATCGATGAAAAAGACAAAGAAGGAAAAGACACGATCCGTGAAGAACTGGAACTGTCCGAGAATGGAATGGATCTTCATTATTTGGCGCAGAAGATCGACCATTACCAGAATCCTTTGACCTGGTTCCTGTCACTGTTTCATGAAAAAGAACTCTATTGCGATACAATCGTAGGTTCTTACAGCTGGGAATCGTTAAGCAACGCTGTCGACAGTTTGTATTGCATGCGATCGGAGAATCAGATGATTCCGGAAATAGCGCACATCACTTTTGAAGGCAACAGCTTGAAGATCGTTGAAGCGAACGATGGCTCTTTGATCCGCAAAGATACCGTTCTGCAGCTGATCCAGGAAGCGTTAGACAAGGCGTTGAATGGCAACGGATTGAGCGTCATCGATCTGAGGACATCTTATGAAAAAGCTCCGGAAATCCAGCAGGTGGAACTGGAGAAGCAGCTATCTGTCTTAAAAGCGATCTTAAGCAAAAAGATCGCGATCAGAATCAGCGATCATGAAACAGAGACTCTGGAAGGCGATCAGCTGAAGGAACTTCTGGTGCTGCAGGAAAACGCTTTTTCTGTCGATGATGTGAAACTGGAAAGCTATGCCAACATGATCGTCGATCGATACAGCGTATCTTCAATGGAATATATCCTCAAAGGTTCCCTGAAGGATGCTTTACGCAGCGGACTGCTCAGTGAACAGGACTGTTCGATCGAATGCGAATGGGCCAGAGAAACCGTTGTGCGCTCCAGTAATCTGATCGAAGTATCCTATGGCGAACAGATGCTGTACTACTATGAGAATGGCCAATTGATCTTCAGTTCTCCGGTCGTAACCGGAAACGAGGATACGGAGATCATTCCTTATGGGACTTATTATGTTCAGCATATGAAGCGTAATGCCACTCTGGTATCTTCTACCTATGAGGAACACGTCGACTACTGGATCGGCTTCGACTACGAATCAGGCGGACATGTTCTGGGCTTCCATGACGCTTCCTGGCGCGATGCTTTCGGAGGAGAGATCTGGAAAACGGATCCTTCCCATGGCTGCGTCAATATGCCTACGGATAAAGTCGCCATGCTATATGAAGCCGTGGATATCGGGACCGAGATCCACATCCATGAATAGATTTATCAAAGACAGGAGTAACACGCTATGAAACCATCCATCTGTATCATGATCGTTCTAGGCTTTCTTCTACAAGCCTTGTTCATCCATGCGGAACACAAAGAAAAGTATCTGCTGGCAGACATCCTGAAAGGATCCGCTTCGCTGATCTTCGTTCTGATCGGCTTAAAAGCCTATCAGACCGTCAATTTCGCATTCAATAAGCAATTGCTCGTCGGTCTGATCTTCGGCATGATCGGAGACATTCTGCTGAATCTGCGCTATGTCTTCCCGAAACAGGGACAGAAGATCTTCCTGATCGGCATCGTTGCCTTCCTGATCGGACATGTCATGTATCTTCTGGCTCTGATTCCGCAGGCAAGGCATGTCTGGATCTGGTACTGCGTCCTTCTGGGAGCTTTAACAGCCGCAGGCTTGCTGGCGTATATCTTCAAAACGATGGAAGTCAAGAAAGCGTTCAAGATTTTCGGTGTCTTCTACCTTGGTGCGGTCTTCATCATGACCGCGATCGCCATTGGCATCGCCATCTTTACGCCAACCAAAAGAGCCATCATCTACGCGATCGGCGCAGTTCTGTTTACCGCATCCGACGTCGTTCTGATCTTCAACACCTTCTCCGGTGTGACCAGATTCTCCATGCGCATCATGAACCTGACCCTGTATTATCTGGGACAGATCCTGATTGCCGTATCGATGTTTTTCTGAATGAAAGAAGGCAGATCTTATGATATCCAGACTCAAACAGGAACTCGCATCGGCTTTATCTGAAGTGTCTCATCAGCAGATTCAGGATGAGGAATATGCCCACATGAAATATCCCAGGCTCGTTCCATTGATGGATTTCTATGTCGACCGGTATCGGATCGAAGATTTCGGACATCTGATGGTCATGCATACGAAAACCAGGATGGGCATGGAACTGCTGACGATGTCCTTCATGCCGGATGGGTTTACATTGCCTTATCTTCTGATCGATGCGATGACGATGAAAAAGAAACGCTGCGTCTTTGTGGAATACTACGGATGCGATCATGACGATCTGACTGAAGAGAAAATGAAAGAAGTCTATGAGAAACACAAGGATCTTCCGGATTACGAAGAAAAACCCAACTGGTATATCAAAGAAAGAAGGCCCTATTCTTTGATCAAGACGGGAGAAGAACAGGAACTCATCGATATGACCAAAGACAGTATCCACGCGTATCTTTCATCGATCAAAGACGCGAAACAAGATCCTGCATATAAAGAAAAACTGAAGGCTTTCCGTGATCGCATGATCAAAGAAGGAAATCCATCTTCCAAGACACTGGAAATGCTACTGAAAGAAGAGGGAGCGATCCGGTTCATGAGAGAAGCCGTCATGCCTTTTAGCGAGTGACGAATATAAGGGTTAAAAGAAATGAATGTACCGATCGATCTCAGCAATGTCGTATTGCACACCGAACGTCTGACGATCCGGCCATGGAATGATGCCGATCTTCATGATCTTTATGAATATGCCAGAGTCGATGGCGTAGGACAGATGGCAGGCTGGAAACCGCATGAAAGCATCGAAGAATCCGCAAGGATCCTGAAGATGTTTATCGATGAAAAGAAAACCTTCGCATTGGAATATGAAGGAAAAGTGATCGGTTCCTTGGGAATCGAACAATACAGTGAGGAACACTTTCCGGAATTTGAGGATCAGAAAGCAAGAGAGATCGGCTATGTATTATCCAAAGATTACTGGGGACAGGGTCTGATGCCGGAAGCGGTCAGAGAAGTGATCCGTTATCTCTTTGAAGAGGCGGGTCTGGATGTGATCTTCTGCGGGCATTTTCTGCGAAACATACAGTCGCAAAGAGTCCAGGAAAAGTGCGGATTCCATCACTATGCCTATGATACGTTCCAAACCGAGACCGGTCTGATTGAAGATAATGAAGTCAATATCCTGACAAAGGAGGAATACGATGCAAAAGAAAGAAACGACACAGAAATCATCGCTTCATAAAGCGTTTGTGAAAGCTGACCTTCAGAAAGAAACCAGAAAGGTACGTGATTTTATTACGGATGGTGTTTTAGCATATGGAGTCAGCGTAGGACGTTTCAAGTTCCAGAAGGAACGCAAGATCGTATATGCGATTTCCGATTTTCCTCATATCGGGGCTTCCGATGTCTGCATGTATTATCAGATCTCAAAGGAAGACTACGGGAAACTGCTGAAACTGTCCTGCCCGGATCGGGTTCCTGATCCTGAAGTATCAAACGAGATCCTGGAAGCATGCCGCGGAGAATTCTTGTGCGGCGAATCCGCTTACTGCAAGCGGAACAGCTTCACTTTGGAAGATGCCGATCTTTCTTTGACTGAAAGCTACTGAAATCCATATGATCATCCACTGCATGAAAAAGAGCTCCTGGGAAGAAGTCAAGGATCAGGATTCCTGGGGAGAGAACGATCTCGAAAAATACGGCTTCATCCACTGTTCCACCGTGGAATACCTTTGGCGTGTCCTGCCCGGATTCGAAGAAGATACGGAAGAACGCGTCCTGATCTGTATCGATGAAAACAGGCTTCTTTCCGAAGTGAGATACGAAGACCATGAAGACTATCCCGGGAGATACTATCCCCATGTCTATGGGCTGGTAAACAATGATTCCATTCTGATGGTTCTCGATTATCTGAAAGATCAGGAAGGACACTATCGCAAGAACCCGGAGTTTTTTGAAATAGAAGATCAATGAACGGATATGCTAAAATGGAAACAGGAAGATCTGTATCCATATTGAAAGAACCCTGAATTAGGAGGCTCTTATGAAAAAACTGCGAAAAACACTTATCATTCTGTTTGCGATCGCGTTCTTATGCAACTCATGTACATGGCCCAGAGATGACGGAAACATGCCTTATGAGCCAGATACGCCTGCTCCCGATCCGCATGATGGGATCTTCGTTTCCGAGCATGGAACGATGACCTTCAACGGAGATGGAAAAACGATCGTTATTTCCTTTGATGAAGAATTAAGCCAACTGACCGGTCTTCCATCCGGCGAACAGACAGGCACCTATGTCTTCCTTTCAGGAAATCTTCCGCCCAATGGCAGCGTCGATGTACGTTATGATGTCGCTCATGAACTGGAAATCACGATTGGCGATCAGAGAGTCGTCGTCGATGTCGGTATCGCTTCCGAGGATGGTTCTACCGCGACAGTAGGCACCGATATGGTGACTCCGGAAAGGATCCCGTTGCTGATTCATGAAGATCATAAATTCTTTAGTATCATATTTGAAAAGGAGTAACAATATATGAAAAAAACAACCATTCTGCTGATCACTCTGATCGCACTGATGATTGCAGGCTGTTCCTCGTCATCGGCTGCGCCTGCTCCGGTCGAAACGAATGACTTTGATAATGTCATCATCGACTCAGATTACACCGCTCCGGCTGATCAGGGCGGCAATGCATTCCCGGGTGAATATGATGATCCGGCAGATGATGTCCCGCAGGGGATCCAGGATTTCACGTATTCCGATGAAGTCACTTTCGAAGATTTTGATTTCTTTATGGACTTCATGTATTACGGACCGCCTGAGGATGCCTACTATCCAACGCTGAGCAATGCCGTAGGTTCCTGGAAATACAATCTTCTGTTCCGCTATGACAGTTCCAGCAAGTACTATGATGAACTGGGCCATGCGGATGTCAGTATCGATTATGACAAGGATACGCTGATCATCGTCCTACATCCGGAACTGGGCAACGATGGCTACGAGTCCTGGCCGATGAGCGATGCCGATGCAGGCTATGAACCATTTGAAGGCGGCTTTGATGAAAACGATAATCTGCTTCTTTATGGAAACGACGCTGTTGTTTTGGTAGACCGGTACTATGACTCTTCCGGTCGCGAGTATTTCATCAGTGAGATCTGGATCTCGGAAGAGGAATCCGGATATATTGTCATGACAAGAGGACAGAATTAACGACAAAGGAGGAGATATATGTCAATCGCTTTATTGATTATTCTGGTCTTTGCGGTTCTGGGTTTTCTGTTTGGAATCGTGCTTGCTAAGAATGGTCATGTCGGATATGGAGTGGCAAACCTGTTTGGCAAGCAGCATATGAAAAAACTCGGTATCGAAGACAACGATGATACGAACGACAGATGGGATGCATAACCATCTGTTTTTTTGATTATAGAACATAGAGAGCCAGTGGAATGGCTCTTTCGTTTTCTTCGAGATCTTCTTTCTTCCGATCGGAGATCTTCAGTTCCCTTTGACCGTTTATCAGGATCTGTGCGGATCCTCCGCCATCCAGATGGATTCCGTTAAACATTCCCAGTTCTTTGCAGATCTCTGCTGTTTCGCTCAAAGAAGCTCCGACACTGTCTGTATGCGGATCGTGCCCGAATTTTGCAGCGCCTTCCAGCCACAGCAGCATCGGCTTATCGTCGATATCCGCTCCCAGAACGATTCTTGGGGCTCTGTCCGTGTGATAATCATGAGGATACATAGATGGAGGATAAGAGGTTTTCCAGAACTGTAAGAGCTTATAAAAAGGGGAGAGAAAGCATTGCGTCATCTTTCCATTACGAACGACACTGTTGCCGACCTGTATCGCAAAAGAGAGATCTTCCAGGCCTCGATAGGTCACAGATGTTTCTTTGATAGCGATCTTCCGATCCAGATGCAGGACAAAACCGGAAGAAGGGATTTCGCAGTTCCCACCTTCCTTGTAAGCGACGATTTTTTCATTCACGATCACGATATCAAAACCACCGGAAGGACTTCTTCTGTATTGGGGTCTGCTTAAGAAGGACGCGTTCCTGCCATCCCTGTAGGAAAAGCCATCCAGGATGATTTCCAGCTGCTTCAAAGAAATGTCTGTGACACTGACTTTATTCTCTTTTACAGTCAGGACCTCCCGATCGAACAGAGGCGGCTGCAGGATCGTTCCGTCTTTGACACAGAGTCCGAAAGGAGTTCCGATCTGATCATAGATGCTTCCCAGATCGAAAAGATCCATGATAAAGAAACTGGCATTGACTTTGAGTGAAGCATTGTTATTGTTTTGGCTTAAGAAACCTATGGTCTTGGATACAGGAAGAAAAGACAGGGTGCTTCGTATGCCTTTGGCGATGCGCAAGCAGTTTCGTTCCTGCAAGGCTTGAAATATGAGCTTCACTTGCGGATCATCGAAGACCGGATCATTGTTTCTGAAATGAACGTGTTTATGAAATAGGATATTGCATAGAACGGTTTTATCTAAGATGGTCCCGTAACATTCATCGCAATCAGGAAAAGGAAGATCCATGTCTTCCGGAAGATAGAAATGAACCAGGGTCCCGAAGGCAAAAGAATACTTGGGAATGATGTAGTCGCGGTAGAGATCGCAGAGCTTATGAAAGCCCGCAGAATCGAAGGAAGGATGCAGGAACTGCAAGTCAGAAAAACGATCCAAATGAACGGATTGGACATTAAGATGAGAAGAGTCTGCAAGAGTGAAATGATGAATTTCGGAACGCATCGTTAATATTATGATACTACAGGTTAAATTCGAATTAGAGTCTAACAAATAGTTCTATCGTTCATAGCAAATAACTTGTTACAATATAGACATGGATACGAATCATTTGAATATTCTGATACTGAAACGATTCTGCGGAGAGGAGCATTATCCTTTGCAAAGCGCTGTCTGGAGCATCTGGCATGATGATCTTGTGATTGAAATGAGCTTTGAAGAAGGCACCGATCTTCATGAGGATACGGCATATCTCGAACAGGAACCCTCCTGGGAACTGTCTTTTCCATTGTCTGATGAGGCGATGCTTCAGGTCGGCGCCATCTTTGAAAACAAGGATAACGAAGACAACGGAGCCAACTTCTATTACTGCGAGCACAATCTGACTTATGACAACAGGCTTGAGATCCTTGATCGCGATGGTGATCGGCTGCTGGTCAGAATGACCGGGATCTGCTGCGATGTGAACTATTATGATGGTTCCAGGGGCAATGATGAACTGGAAATCATTGCATGGGTAGACAAAGAATGAAAGACATGATCGCTTACTGCGGCGTGGATTGTTCAGCATGTCCCGATTACCTGAATAAGACTTGTCCGTCCTGCAGACTGACGGAATGGAAAGACGATATCTGTCCGCCTGTGAATTGCTGCAGAGAGAAGAATATCGATGATTGCGGGCAATGCGACGTTTTTCCATGTGAAATGATGAAAGGATTCTTTGAAGAATCTCAAAGTCATCAGGAAGCATATCAGCGCCTGCGGAAACGGAGGGAATCGGGTATGGATCATTTTGTGGATGAACGGGATCATAAGCTGTTAGAGAATGACAGATACACATTCTCTGTTTTGAATCGGATCATGGGCGGTGAATGCCAGGTATTATTGAGCGACCATGAGCGTCTGATCCTCTGTTTGAGCATGCCTCCGTTCCCGGTCTGGATCTGGACTGCCGATGATGCGACTGATGAAGAAAAAGAAAAAGCCTACAGTCTTGCTGTCAGTTACTGTCCTTTCGAGGAGCACACATATAATCTGAAGTATGATCTAGCGGAATACTTCATTCAAAGAGCCGCGAAAGAAGGGAAGACGTTATCGATCAGAACCAATATGTTCGCTTATGATTGTCCGGATCCCGTCGAGCCTGAAGATAAAGCCAATGGACATGCGCATCGTTGCACGATGGAGGATGTTGATACGTTGGTAGAATTCATGGATCTGTTCCACAATGAAATCGATCTGGATAAACAGAGTCTCGATTCCTATCGCAGGGCGGCAGAGGAAGGAATCAGGAACGGTTCTTTATTTCTTTGGAAGAATGAAGAAGGCAAGTATGTCGCCAGCTGCAACTACCGTCCTGATGAGGATATGGCTTCCATCGGGCTGGTATATACGCGTCAGGAAGACCGCAGGAAACACTATGCGGAGAATCTGGTTTACTATGTAACGAAGATTGTCAAAGAAGCGGGATATCTGCCTATCTTGTATACCGATGCGGATTATGTCGCGTCCAATGCGTGCTATGAGAAGATCGGTTACATCTTAAGAGGAAAGCTTTGTACGGTCGGGAAGCGATCTTGAGATGATATAGAAAAAATAAAGACTAAACAGGGACGAATGATGGAAATCGTTCCTTTTTCTATGATCGGAATGACTGCATACCTGAACAAGGTTACTGATATAATAATGATTGATAAGAATCGTAAGGAGATCGCCGGATGCAGTATGGAATGCCTACTTTGATTGAAAACAAGTCTCTGGAAGACAACGCGAAACTATGCCAACGTCTCGGTCTGCAATTCGTGGAACTGAATATGAGCTTTCCGGAATATCAGCTGAAACAACTGGAACAGACAGATCATCTTTTCCGTATCGCTGATGAAACAGGCATATATTACACGATCCACCTGGATGAGAATCTGGATATCGCAAGTTTCAATCCGATGATTGCGAAAGCATACCGGGAAACGGTACGACGTACAATAAATGCCGTGAAAAAGCTTGTTCCATTAAGAGACAGATATGGCGATCCGAAACAGCCTGTCACTTTGAATATGCACATGAATCACGGCATTAACGTGACTCTGCCGGATCGGATCATTCCGTTGTATGAGCGTGATATGGATACGTATCTGAAGTCTTTCATTGCGTTCCGTAGCATGTGCGATGAATGGATCGGAAACGATGAAATCATGATCGCTGTCGAGAATACCGACGGTTTCCGCGATTATGAAAAAAGAGCGATCGAACTACTGCTGGAAAGTCCGCATTTCGGACTGACCTGGGATATCGGTCATTCCAAAGCCACACATGAAAAAGATCTCCCGTATCTTATGGAACATCAGGATCATCTGTATCATTTCCATATCCATGATGGAACGGAAGATCCGCCGAAAAACCATCAGGCTCTGGGAGATGGAACGATCGATCTGAAAGAACGCCTGGAACTGGCGAAAAGAAGGAACGCCCGCTGCGTATTGGAAACCAAGACGATCGCTGCCTTGCAGAAGTCTGTCGCATGGCTGCATGACAACGGTATGTGGGAATAGAAATAAACAATAGACAAAAGAATGATGAGGTATCTGCGATGAAAGAAAAGATGATCATTGGCACAGGAACAGAGTATCCCTTGAATGGCGAACTGACGCTTCCTGATGGCTTGTCAGAACCGGTTCCGGCTGTCGTGATGGTTCACGGATCCGGTCCAAGCAACATGGATGAAAAAGTCATGAAACTGACGCCGTTTAAGGATCTGGCAGAAGGTCTGGCGAAACAGGGGATCGCATCCTTGCGTTATGACAAACGTACTTTCGTCTATGGAAAGAAAATGGCAAAACTGAAAGATGTTACGGTAAAAGAAGAAACGATCGAAGATGCCTTGCTGGCAATCGAAATGCTGAAGAAGGATGACAAGATCGACCATGACAGGATCTATATTCTTGGCCACAGCATGGGTGCGATGCTGGCGCCAAGGATCGATGCGGAGGGCGGAGACGTCAGGGGACTAGTCCTGCTGGCGGGAACGCCTTGCCGTCTGGAAGAGATCGTTCTTAGGCAGCTCAAACAGGCTGATTATAAAAATCCGTTGCTGAAGTGGATCATCAATCTGGAATATAAGACATATTCAAAGAAATTCAGAAATCTTTACCAGATAAGCGACGAAGAAGCGAAAAAGCAGAAATTCGCAGGAAATATGAGCCTGTATTATTTCAAAGAAATGGGGCAGAAGACTGCAGCTGATTATCTTCTGGAAAACACAAAACCTGTGCTGATCATGCAGGGCGGGAAAGATTTTCAGGTATTGGTCGATGTGGATTATACGCAGTTCCAGGAACAGCTGGCAGATCGAAAGAATACAATATACAAACTGTATCCTGAACTGAATCACTGTTTTGTGCCGGGGATCTATAACGATATTACAAAAGCATCGAAAGAATACAGCGTCGAACAGCACATCGATGAAGAAGTGATCGGTGATATCGCAGATTTCATTTCCGGTCACTGATGAAAGAGAGATGACTTATGGATCCGGAATACAGGAAAGCATCATACGAAGATTACGATGAGATCTATGCGTTATGGAATCAGACGGATGAGACCAGAAGAGCCATGAATCCGATCGATGACAGCAGAGAGGGATTTTTTCGTTATCTGAAACGCAATCCGGATACCTGTTTCGTTGTGGTAAACAAAGGCAGAATCATCGGAGTGATCCTTGCAGGTCATGACGGACGAAGAGGGATCATTCATCATCTGTGTGTCGATCCGGATTATCGTCGCATGGGAGTTGCCGCTCATCTGCTTTCTCTTGCGGAAGAGGCTTTGAAGAACGAAGGGATCTGTAAGATTTTCGGGCTTGTTTTTAAAGACAATGATGCTGCCAATGCCTTCTGGGAGGAACAGGGTTATTCTCTTAGAACGAACATCAATTATCGCAACAGAAGCCTGATTCCCGATATCCCGAAAGGAGAATGAACATGAATCATATCATCGGTTCTTTTGTCAAAGGTACGATCGATCGCCCGATGGGCAGTGCCCATCCCGATTATCCGGATCTGATCTATCCGATCAATTACGGCTATGTCGATGGGATCTTTGCTGATGACGGCGAGGAACAGGATGTCTATGTGCTTGGTGCCGGTGAACCGTTAGAGACATTCGAAGGAAAAGTGATTGCTGTCTATCATCGCACGAATGACAGTGAGGACAAATGGATCGTTTCCTTGGATGGAAAAGAATATACGGATGAAGAGATCCTGGAAGCGATCGATTTCCAGGAAAGATATTTCGAAGGAATGCTGCTGAGGCAGTAGGAGGACATTGTATGGTGATCAATGTGTATGAACGATATTATAAAGCGGATGCTTCGTTTTCCGGTATTCAGCGTAATGCTGCACTGGTGATACTGATCAGCGATTCGGAAGCAGGCAATATAATATATAAGGCTGCCGTCACTTTCTTTCCGCATCGGGATGAAGAAGATTATGCCGTATCCTATGATGCTTATTTTGAAAAAGAACTGTACAATGGGAAAGGCAGAAGATCCAAAAAGAAAGAAGCAGTATATCTGGAGAATCTGCAGAAAGTGATTGACGAACTGACAAAAGAAAACGGTGCGACCGTATTCTGGGAACAGCCATTAAGAGAAGAAAAACGAGGATAGACCTTGTCTATAAGGAGATGAATATGAATGGGAATAAAGAAAGAAATACAGGAAATCTGATCAACAAGATCTTTGGCGGTCTCAATATGAGCTGGCCTGTCGTGATCCTTTATGCGATCGGTACAGCGATCCTGACTTCGGTTTTTCTGATCCTGCCTGTGTTCAAGGATACCTCTTTCCGGCGCATGGGGGTCTATATGGAGGCATGGATCTTTTTTGCGGTCATCATTATGGCCAACTGCAAGAAACCTTTGGAGTCCGCACTAAAGACATTCGTCTTCTTTTTGATCAGCCAGCCTCTGATCTATCTGTTTCAGGTACCTTTCAACTGGCAGGGCTGGGGTATTTTCCGTTACTATTTCTACTGGTTTATCTGGACACTGCTGACATTCCCGATGGCATATATCGGCTGGTACATCGGCAAGAAGAACTGGCTGAGTCTGCTGATCCTTTCACCGGTCCTGGCTTTCCTTGGCTATACGATCATTGAAGCCGGAAGACAATGCTTACAGAATTTCCCGTATCTGCTTGTAACGGTACTGTTCTGCATCCTGCAGACCATCCTTTATGTACTGGCATTCCTATCCGATTGGAAACAAAGGATCATCGGTATCCTGATTCCTGTGATAACGATCGTTGTTCTGGCGATGATGCTTCCGCAAGTCGATTTGCAGGTGGTGGACTATCTTCCGGATCATCCGGTTTTTGAAACGGAGCCCATTGTCGAGGTGGCAGATGAAAGCATCTGTCAGGTTCAGGTCAGTTCGCTGGAAGAAGGTACGGTCTATATCTATGCGCATAAATATGGAACGACCAAAGTGACGATCAGCGAGGGTAACAAAGTGTTGCGTTATTCTTTTGAGGTATACAACGACAAAGGCGTCAGCAGAGTCAGAATGACACCGATCGAACCGTAATCAGCAGAATATGAAAGAGATAAAACTACAGAAATTCACTTACAGTCCGGGTTACAGCGATATGCGGGGAGCCAGGCATCAGGAGATCCTGCATAAAAATGAAAACGGAGAATGGACGATCACAAGCGAAGACTGCGACTGTTTCAGTGATCCTGTAAGAGTTACCGGTTATGCGGTTTCCGCAGAGAAACTGGAAGAGTTTGAACGTTTTCTAAAAGAAAAGAAGATCCTTTCCTTAAGCAAGCGTCTGAAAAGCAGTATGTTCGCCACGGATTACAGTCCCTGGGAATACAGGATCACTTTGGAGGATGAGGCATCTTCGAAAAAGGATAGAGATGAATACTGTATCTGTGAGTACAGGATATATTCAAAACATGACATAGACTTGCTGAAAGAGCTGAACCGGCGCTTCAAGGAACTGCATGGCGAGATCGTTTCAGAGGAAATAAAGAAAGACGAGGAATAAGGAGGAACATATGATGAAGCACAGAAACAGAATCATGACGGCTGTTATCGGAATCTTTTTGTGTGCTATATTCCTGTCATCCTGTTCCGTTGCGCAAAAGAAGACAAGTCTTCGTGTCATCATCGTGCCAAAATTCGAGATCGGTGAGATGACTGGAGACTTTCCGGGCGAAGCGCAGCTGTTTTATGAACGGTATTGCAGCGGCTGCATCGAAACCGAAATCCCGCATATGCCTTCCACCGGCCATTTCTATGTCAATGAAGAAGGTGTCGGAATACTTGTGACAGGTTCAGGGAAAACGGCTGCCGGTCTGTCGCTGATGGCTCTTCTTTCGGATGAGAGCTATGACTGTTCGGATGCCTATATCGTTTCCGTAGGCTGTGGAGGGGGAAACAGCGAAGATACGGCTCTCGGAGATATCGTCGTCGTTACCACGACCTGCGACTATGATCTGGGACATCATGCGGATTCCAGCGAAATGGCAGATCCGGAAAACCTCGTGACCTGGTTTCCGGAAGAAGGACTGACAGAACAGGCATACAGAATGTTCAATCCGGAATTGTATGAAGCGGTTTATGAAATGATCAAAGACTGTCCGTTGCAGACGACGGAACTGACAAAACAGATTCTGTCAGATTCATATGCCGAACCGGAGAAAACAGAAAGAGAACCTATCGTCATGAAAGGAACCGCATTGTCCGGAGATAACTACTGGAAAGGACGGTACGATCATGAAAATGCGAAATATATCACAGAGTACTATGAGGTTCCTGATCCGTATGCCGTGACAGAAATGGAAGAAATCGCTATCGCGCATGCCGCAGAATGCTTCGATATGCTGGATCGGGTCATTTCTTTGCGTGTCATTGTGAATATAGATCTGTTTCTGGGGAAGGAAACGCCGGAAAGCCTATGGACTGATAATGACACTTACAGCGAAAGGGTCAGCGAAGAAAACAACGAGACTTTGGATATTTTCGAACCGGCCATGCATAATCTCTTCGATGTTTCCGGCATCGTGATCGATGCCCTGCTGGAAGGAAAGCTGTCAATCGGACATTGACCGTGAGGAAACAGCGGCAGATGGAAACAGGTGAAAGGATCATCATAGTGGGATGTCCGGGCAGCGGAAAGAGCACTCTGGCAAGAGTGTTGCAGAACAAGACAGGCCTGCCTTTGTTTCATCTGGATCATATCTGGTGGAAGGAAGACCGTACCCATATCGGCAGGGATGAATTCGATGAAAAACTGAATGAAATACTGCAGAATGAAAAATGGATCATTGATGGCGACTACAGCAGGACTTATGAAACGCGTTTTCTCTTTTGCGATACGGTGATTTTTCTGGATTATGATGAAGAAGAATGCATGAATGGCATTATCGATCGTATCGGCAAAGACAGGCCGGACATGCCTTGGACGGCGCAGCAGCTGGATCCTGATCTTGTAGAAGAAGTCAGGCGGTATCGGAAAGAGAAACGTCCTGTGATATACCGGCTGATCGAAAAATATCCGGATAAGACTAGACTGATCTTTAAGACGCGTGCGGAAGCCGATCTCTGGATCTCTGCTTTGTGAAAACATCTGAAAGGTAATGATATGAAGACTATGGAACTTGAATCTGTCTATCGTGAAATTGAAAATCGATTGGATCGGATCGATTTTTCTGTGTTATACAGAGGTTTTTCAGCGTTTCCGTTCGCATTGTATGATGAGGAACAGGCATTCCTGAAAGAAGGCTATACTGAAAAACCTGCTGAATTTATCGGAAATACTTCGATCAGATATAAGGGAGAATACATCGCGATCTGGAATATTTCTGAAGAAGCCAGAGACTGTGATGTGCTTTCTTCGAAAATCGTGCATGAAATGTTTCATGCCTTCCAGCATGTTTCCAATGAGCGCCGCTGGGCGGATGAGCAAGCCGCCTTGGTGAAATATCGCTATGATGAAATGAATATTACATTGAAGCTGAAAGAAGCGGAATGCATGCGAAAGTGCCTGATGGAAGATTCTCCGGAAGACTTTTACAGGCTTCTGGCTTTACGCAAGTCGCGCAGGGATCTGTTCCCTTATGAATACGATTATGAATCGCGTATCGAACAGATCGAAGGCTCTGCGCATTTTGTGGAACTGTCTGCCTTGAAACAGCTTGATGAAACAAAAGCACAGAAGAAATGGAGCGGTTTATTCTCGGAAATCCAGGATACTTCCCGCTATTTTCCGATCCGTTCCGTAACCTATCTGACCGGTGCCGCATTTATCGCGTGTCTGAAGAAATATTCATCATTCGATACCGATACGTTTACGGATGTTCCTTTTTCTATCGCAGCTCTTGATTCGGATAATCCTGCAGAAAACGAAACGTTACCTGAAATCGATGAACGGGTCATCGAATACAAGAAGGAATGGCAAAAGAAATCAGAAGAAATCGTAAAAGAGACGATAGAAAAAGGTGATCTTGTTCTGGATGGCGATCACAGGCTGGTCGGATGGAACGTGTATGATGCCAGCTGGGATGGGAAGTATGCGATCCTGACTTATTTCATCGGTTATGTGGAAGGAAATGAACTTCCTGCTATGGAAGAGGCAATATTCGCAAGCATGAAGGTGCTGAATGGCGATTTTGTCGCGGAAATGGATGAAGATTTCCATTTGCATCATGTATGGAAACGATAGAATGGGGTGATATCGTGCTTGTATTAAGAGATATGAAAGAAAGCGATATCGAAGACTATGTCCGATGGTTTACCGTGGAAACGGAATGGGGAGATTGGGATGCGCCATGGGAGCCTTTTAATACCGATGAAGAAACGGAACGTAGAAACTGGACGGAATACTATCATTCCGTAAAAGAGCTTCCGCAAGACAGGGTACGCCGGAAATATGAGATCGAATCCGATGGGAAACATATCGGCTGGATCTGTTCCTATACCGATCTGGAATATGTCGACAATGAGGAAAAAATCCCTGCCATCGGCCTGGATATTCCTTGCGTAGAGGATAGAAAATGCGGTCTTGGAACGAAAGCATTCCAATCGTATCTTGATTATCTGAAGGAACACGGATATCGTTCTTTTTATACGCAGACCTGGTCGGGAAATCAGGCGATGATAAGGCTTGCAGGAAAACTGGGATTTAATGAGATCGCAAGAAAAAAGGATCACCGGGAAGTCGATGGCAGGAAGTATGATGCGATTACTTACCGCTTGGACTTATGAACGTGAATGTTGCCAAGGAGACAGCGATGGAATTCAAGATCAGAAGAGTAAACGAAGAAGATGAAAGGATCGGCCGTTTCATCCATGATGAGTTTCTTTCTTACAGTGAAGAAAACGAGATTCCGCTTGATTATGATTCATTCTGCTATACTGCGGAAAACGAAGAAGGAAAGATCATCGGTGTGATCACGGGGCATGCTTTCTACGACGAGGTTCATATCAGCGATCTGGTCATTGACCGAAAATATCGAAGAAGCGGTTTGGGAAGCAGGCTTGTCAGGACCGTCGAAGATGCCTATAAAGGGAAGGGCTATGAGATCATAACGCTATCTACCTTCGCTTTTCAGGCACCGGATTTTTATGGAAAGCTTGGCTATGAAACGGAATTCGTCCGCAACAGCAAGGATTCGAAACTGAACAGGTATTTCATGTATAAAAAGATATAAGACGAAATCTTCAGGATAAACAGAAACAGGCGGATTGACGCCTGTTCTTTATGGGAATATAATAACAGATGTTATAGTATTATGCCAAAGAAACCCATCACAACAAGAGAAGATATGATCGAAGGAGCCTTCCGGCTGGTCAGAAAGGAAGGTTCTTCTGCGTTGACTGCCAGAAGACTGGCGGAAGAACTCGGCTGTTCCACACAGCCTGTCATGTATCAGTTTCCGAATCTGAAGGAACTGATGGATCAGGTATATGAAAGAGCGGGGATCTTTCATACGGAATATATCACTGCCAGTGATGATTTCATGGAGATCGGATTAAGATACATAAGATTCGCCAGCGAGGAGACCGAACTGTTCCGTTTTCTTTTCCAGTCCGGACGTTTTGACGGTTTGAATCTGATTCATCTGATACGGGATAATGCCGATGCTTCGATCATTTCAGCGGCTGCCAAGGATATGGAAATGTCAGAAAAAGAAGCGCTGGATTGTTTCGAGGTGCTCTTTGCCATGGTACATGGCTATGCCAGCCTGATCGCCAACAACGTTCTGGAATATGATGAGGAGTCATTAAGGAAGGCCTTGGATCGTACGGCAGAAGGACTTATGAAAAACAGAAAATGATCTGTTACGGAGGATAACTATATGAAAAAAACTGATAAAGGAAACATTCTGACGATCATCGGTATCGTTGCCATGATTTTGCTGGTATTGACGAGACTGCTGCTGACCCATCAGCTGGCAGAATATTCGCTGGTCATAGGCATTGCGTTTTTCTTCATTGTTGAATGGATTTCAAAAACGCCAAAAGAAGAATCCGGTCTGCGTTTTAATACCTTCTTTGCCGATCTGAAGAAGTGCGGTCCGTTTCTGTGGCTGATCCTGCTGGCCATTTCGATCGTAGACATCGTTTTGGGAACGGCATTGTTTGGACGTCAGTATGTCGATCATGTCCTGGGAAGAACCGATTCGATCCTTGATTTTGAAAACTTCCTTGTTCTGACCGTCCAGCTGATCATCGGAGCTCTTGGCGAAGAGATTGCGTTCCGCGGATTCTTTACCGGCAAAGGAATGAAGCTATTCGGCTTCTGGCCTGTTTCGCTGGCATCTTCGGCTGTATTTGCTTTGGCTCATCTGGCAAGCGGAAATACCGCAGTTGTCATATTTGATCTTGTCGGGATCTTTATCGATGCCATCCTTTATTCAATGATGATGAGAAAGACGAACAACTGTCTTGTCAGCACTGTCGGTCATTTTCTGATGAATATGATCGGCATGATCGAAGTGTATGCTTTTTTCTGGTAAAAAAACGATTCAGCACTGATAAACGGAAAAGTATGGTTTCAGCCATACTTTTTATTTGCTCCTTTTTTTGAACATCAAATAAAACGCTCAGACAAAACGAATAAATAAGAATGTCGCATGGATTCTATACTCATGGTGTAGTTCCGTGAAACAACGGTTATACTATAATTAAAGAGTTGGATGATTCGATACATACCAGGATGATAGGGGGCATATATGAATAACGAAAACAGAAATGTCAGACTCGTGAAGGTCGATAAGGACAACTTTGAGGAACTGATTGATCTTGAGCCATTTGAATCTCAATACAACTTCGTAGCGGATAACAGTTACAGTATTGCCGAAGCCTATGCGAATGCCGTTTCCGGCAGATATGCGCAGCCGTTCGGTGTTTATGATGGTGAAACTCCTGTCGGTTTTGTGATGATTGGATATGATATCGCCGATGAAGAAGATGATTATGAAAAGTATCCTCTGATTAGAGACAATTATCTGATTTGGCGTTTCATGATCGATAAGAAGTTTCAGGGAAAAGGCTATGGGAAAGAGGCAATGAGACTGGCGCTGGAATTCATCCGTACCTTCCCATGCGGAGAAGCGGAGTATTGCTGGCTATCCTATGAGCCGGAAAACGAGGTGGCAAGACAGCTTTACCGTTCTTTCGGCTTTGTAGAAGCAGAAGAGATGCCGAAAGGATGGGATGAGATCCCCGCTGTACTGAAACTGTAAAACAAATCGCGTCTGTATTAAGAGATCATCGAATAAAGGATAAATAATGGAAAAACTGAGACTAAGAAGAAGCGCCCGCAAGGATTCGGAACGGATAGAGGAACTCGTCTATGACTATTACTATCAGATCGTACCGATGCTTGATGGCTTTAGTCGAGAAGAAGAGACGGTTTGCAAAAAGATAGTAGATAAGGAAGGCAATATCATTGCCGGTTGTACCGGTTATATCTATCCATGGGGCTGCATGTATATCGATGACATGTGGGTCGATGAGAAATACCGCAGACAGGAACTCGGTTCAAACGCTCTTCAGGCGGTAGAAAAGGCTGCGGAAAGCAAAGGATGTCATCTGATCTGGCTGGGAACATGGGATTTCCAGGCCAGACCCTATTATCTGAAACATGGATATACGGTTTTTTCTGCTTTGAATGACTCTCCCAAAGGTCATACGGATTATCAGCTGTTCAAATGTCTGGATCAAAAGCAGCCCAAAAGAAAGTGCAAACCGATTAAATATGAACTGCTGGACGGAATAGAAGAAGATGTCGATTATATCTGTGATCGGCTTGAAGAATACAATGACAGACATCTTGACATCAAACATGATTACATCAAGATCAATCGGAAACTGGTGGACGAAGATGGCAAAGTCGTCGCTGCCATCATGGCCGGAGTGACCGATGTCGATGTCGGTTGGATTTCTAAGATCTGGGTGGATGAAGAATACCGTAATCAGGGACTGGGAACGCATTTGATCAAGCATTACGAAAAGAAAGCCAAAGAAAAAGGTGCGACCAAAATCATTGCTGAAGAGATCTATGACTGGAATGTGGGTTTCTTCTTAAAGGCCGGATATAAAATTGCCGGTGAATTAAAAGATCTGCCAAAAGGCCATACCTTCTTCATTATGGAGAGAGACCTATAATCAAAGAAATAAATCGGAGTTTATGGAGGAAGCATAATGAGAAAACCTGATATCCATTTGGAAAAGGTGACTGAAGATAACGTTGAAGCTATAGTTGATCTGAATGTTTCAAAGGAACAAAGAAAATTCGTTGCAAGCAACAACTGGAGCCTGATAGATGCGTATCTGTCCCTTGCGGAAGGCAAGCCCGTGTTTCCCTTTGGGATCTACAATGGGAAGACTCTGGTAGGGTTCATAATGATCAGTTACGATAACGACTGGACGGGTTACGAAAGAGACGCATGGCTTAACAGTGAAAACTACCGGTTTTATAGGGACAAATACTATTATTACATCTGGCGTTTTATGATCGACAAGAGGTTTCAGGGACGCGGATATGGAAGAGAAGCGTTGCGGCTTGCGTTAGAGTTCGTACGGACATTCCCATGTGGCGAAGCGGAATACTGTGTTCTGTCTTATGAGCCTACGAACGAAGCGGCGAAACGATTCTATGGATCTTTCGGTTTTGAGGAGCTCAACGAGCCGGGCTATTATGAAGACGACGACGAGATTTCCGCGGTTATGAAGCTATAAGACAGATTCCGATTTGCAGGGATAGTAAGTTATCTCGGAATATAATAGAATTTAAGATTTATCTTCAAACAAGGATCATACGAAACGAGTTATGAACAGACTGATTTTAATAGAAGGACTTCCGGGAACAGGAAAGACGACGAATTCATACAAGCTTTATGAACAGCTTTCAAGGAACGGACGGGATGTCCGCTGGCTGCATGAGGTTTCGCAGCCGCATCCCACGCTGTTCTTTTCAGAAGTTTGCCTGACAAAAGAGGAATATTGTCTTTTTATTGAAAAGTATCCGGAAGCTGCCGAGATGCTGAATAGTATTGCTGAAATCAGAGCGACTACGGTCGGGATCGATTATTTGACCGTGGCAAGAAAGTTGCTAGGACAGGAACAAACCGCATGGTATCAGGAGCTTCTGCAATATGACGTGATGGATTTTCCTTTGGAACGCTATGAAACGGTTGCGTATGAAAAATGGGAAGCCTTTGTGAAGACAGCGTTGCATGATGATACGACTTACATATTGGACAGCAGCATATTCCAGTATCAGATCTTCACTTATCTGCTGAACGGAGCGGAATACCCAAGACTGACTCAGCTTGTTCATAGTATCATGAATATGCTCAGACCCTTGCATCCTGCCTTGATCTATCTGTACCGGGAAAATACTGAGGATTCCATCGCGTTTATTGAAAAGCAGCGAGGCATCAAGGACCTGGAATCCACCTGGGAACGGGATAAAGATCGTCCTTACTATAGGAATAAACAGCAGGATGTTACGGCGTTTTTCGATTTTCTGAAAGATTACGCGGATTTCGCTTCAAGGCTTTATGATGAAGCAGACTGCAGCAAACTGAAAATCGAGATCACAGCGCAGAATTGGGACCTTTACGAAACGGAAATGCTTCGATTTCTCGGTATAACATATCAGGATGCATCTTCGTGTCAGGCAAAGGACGGAAGGTATGTGAATGATTTGATTGGAGTTTCTTTTTCCATCAAAGGCAATATCCTGACGGACCCGGAAGGAGTCAGAAGGAGACTCTCTCCCAAATCACAAACTGAATTTTTCATCGAAGGCTTGCCAGAAACACTGTTGTTTTTTAAAGAGGATTCCGTCCGGCTTTGCGGTCAGCAGATTATCCCGCAATGGTCGGAAACGGGAACGATATATAAAAGAGAAAAGGATCACAGAACAGAAACACAGATCAGAACGGAGGATATCAAATGATTTATGAATTGACTGATCCGGCAAAAGCCGCTCCCGTTTTTGCGGGCTGGGAAGATGCCGGCATCATTGCTTGTCTCGACAACGTGATGGGAAAAATCTTTGCAGATGACATGGAACATCCGAAGTCCGTTATGGCTGTGATCGGCGATTTTGCTTATCTCGCAGGAGAGCCGAACCTGGAGCTTGTACGTTCCAAACCGGATCAGTGGATGCTCGTTGTTCCGCAGAATGAAGCATGGCAAGAGCTGATCGAAAACAACTTCTCCGCCTACAAACAGATTCGCTATGCGATCCGTAAAGATACGAAATTCGATCGGGAAAAGCTTGAAGCGATGGCAAACGCGCTTCCCGAGGGATATACCTTCCGCAAGATTGACGGGGAATTATATGATGTCTGTCTGGAAATCGAAATGTTTGAGGAAGCTGTTTCGTCATTTGAATCAAAGGAAAAGTATCTTGAACTCGGGAGAGGTTTTGCTGTTATGAAGGAAGATAAAATCGTTGCTGTCGCATCTTCTTATTCCCGTAATAAGAAGGGGATCGATATCGAGATTGACACCATCAAGGAGGAACAGCAGAAAGGGCTGGGTTCAGCAGTCGCCGCAAAGCTGATTCTCGAATGTCTTGATGAGGGATTGTATCCTGCATGGGACGCAGCGAGCAAGCTGTCCGTCCGGCTTGCGGAAAAACTCGGCTACGAATTCAGCCACGAATACGTCTGCTACCAGATGAATTAAACAGCTTGACAAAATCGAATCTATGGAGGAAATCCGATGAAATATGGAATCATAACCGATATTCATAACAATGTGACAGCCTTGCGAGCTGTTTTGAAACGGTTGGATGAGATGAATTGCGACAGGATCATCTGCTGCGGGGATATGGTCGGTATCGGGCCCGATCCCGAAGAAACGGTCCAGGAGATGATCCGTATTCCAGGATTGATTGCCGTACGGGGAAACCATGAGGATTATCTGCTTGAAGGTATACCTACAGAATGGCCCAATGAAGAGAATATGAGCTACGGGGAAATGGAACATCACAAGTGGGAACATGGCCTGTTATCCGAAGAATCCGTCGCGTTTCTTCGCGGACTGCCAAAAAGAATTGATTTTATCATTGGAGGATTCAGTATCTCTGTCATGCATTCATGCATGGATGAGAATGGCCGTTATTCAAAATCCAAAACAAATCCTACCGAATCTGATCTGATGGACATGTTTGCGGACGTAGAAAGCGACATCATAATCTATGGGCACGATCATAATAGAAATATCTGCAAGGGAGATAAGTTTTATATCAATGTCGGTTCACTTGGCTGTCCTTCAAAGGAACATGATATTGCAAGGGCAGGTGTCTTAAGTATTGAAAACGGCATAGCCTCGATTGAGAAAGTTGATGTTCGATATGATGTCGATGCAGTAATCCGGAAAATAGATGAGCTCAATTATCCTGATGCAGAGAATATTAAGAGATACTTTTACGGTTTTTGAAAATGACAAATCGTGATTTGCAAGGATAAAAACAGATGAGATTGCTATTTGAAATGGACAAAAAGGATTACGCTCAATGCACGCATGCTTTCACACGTAATTCTGCAAGAAGCATTATTATCAGAGACGGCAAGGTCGCCATGATTCACAGCTTACAATATGATTACTACAAATTCCCTGGGGGAGGAATAGAAAACGGAGAGAATCCTGTTGAAGCGATGATTCGTGAGACACAGGAAGAAGCAGGCCTGGTTATCATTCCTGAATCGGTTAAGGAATATGGATATGTTCATAGGATCCAGAGGAGTGATATGGACGCCACGGAGTGTTTCATTCAGGATAATTACTATTATCTCTGTAGAGTAAAGGATGTGATGGTACCTCAACAGCTGGATGATTACGAGGCACAGGAATCATATAGGCTGGAGTATGTGGAGCCTCTTGTTGCCATGAATAAAAACTATAATGTAATGAACAGTCCATATAATCAGATGATGTTCGAAAGAGAAGCACGGGTGCTTGAAAACCTGATTGCAGATGGACTGATATAATGACAAATTCCTGTTTATCTATCTGAATAATCATGAAAAAAGTACGGTCTTACCCGTACTTTTCATATGCTCTGGTCCCCTGACCCCCAAAAAAAAGAACCGCTTTGATAGCAGTGAAACACCCCTTAGACGATAAAAGTTCTTTGACAAACATCAGTCTGAAGCTTGAATTTAGCTGATCATAACACATGATTATTACTAACTTAATTAGATACAAGTCTTTATCATAGAGCGGCTGCGTGCGCATGCGATCAACACAAAAGTGCTGCGATGACATGATGAGGATACTGTACTGTGACAATGATACTTGTCGGGGTTTGCGTACAGCAAGATGGTACCGGAGAGTCCGATGAGTGTAATCCTTAACTTGCACGGTAATCATGTATAAATAACGAAAAACGTTTTTCTATGATCCTTACGAAAAAAGAGTAAAGCAGCAGATCTTTCGTATTGGCTCTGCTGTTTTAGAGGTAATATTATCTGTACAGGTGTATGTTATAATGATTTCAAGTAAAAATGGTAAAGCAGATAAGTGACAATACAGTTACAATACAAAGGTGAATGGCTATGAAAAAAACAATTCTTCTTATCATTTTGCTTATAATATGTGCAACGTTTTTCTTTTCCTGTTCAACCGTTCCAGAAAAGACCGTTTTACGTGCCATCATCATTCCGAAATTCGAAGAGGGCGAAATGACGGGAGATTTTCCCGGGGAGGCTCAGTTGTTCTATGAACGGTATTGTCCGGGTTGCGAAGAGATAGCGATCCCGCATATGCCTGTAACTGCACATTTCTATTTGAATGAAGAGAATGGCGTAGGGATCCTTGTCACCGGCTCAGGTAAGACTGCTTCCGGTTTTTCGCTTCTGACTCTGCTCTCTTTGGAGGGTTATGACTGCTCTGATGCCTACATCGTATCGGTAGGATGCGCAGGCGGAAGCGTCGGCTATTCCAAACCCGGAGATGTCGTCCTGGTCACCGCTGTATGTGACTATGATCTCGGTCATCAGGTAGATACCCGCGATATGGCAAACAGTGATTCCGCCGTCACCTGGTTTCCGGATGAAGCCTATGTAGACTATTCATACAAGCACCTCGATACGGGTCTCTGTGAACGTGTCTATCAGATGATAAAGGACTGTCCGCTTCACACAACGGAACTGACAAAGCGAGTCCTGCAGGAAAACTATCCTAGCTGGGATGACGTATACGACGACCCCGTTGTTCTGAAGGGTACAGATGTCTCCGGAGACAACTACTGGAAAGGTGCCTACGGGCATGTGACGGCACGATATATAGCCAAATACTACAACTGCCCGGATCCTTTTGCCGTCACGGAGATGGAAGAGATCGCCATCGCGAACGCTGCATCGTGCTATGACATGCTTGATCGCGTCATTTCTCTGCGGGTGATCGTCAACTCGGATCTTTTCATGGACGCAGAAATACCGGAAAGTCTCTGGCTGGAAGACACGAATATAAACGAGAAGTTTGCCCGGAACAACAGTGAGACGTTTGACATTTTCGAGACGGCGATGCACAATCTCTTCGACACTGCGAGCATCGTGATCGACGCCGTACTTGATGGGGAGATCGCGGTCCAGCCATAAAGCTGATATCATAACGACGAGTTTTTCCAGATCTTCAGTAACTATGTAGAAGAGTATAAGCCTGAAGAACAGAATCGTTATAAGAACAGAAATTAAAATATAATATAAAAAACCCTTAAAACAGGGTTTTTCTTGCGAATGGTCCCCTGACCCCCAAAAAAAAGAACCGCTTTGATAGCAGTAAATCAGCCTTTAGACGATAAAAGCTCTTTGAAAAACATCAGTCTGAAGGTTGATTTTAACTGATCATAACACATGATTATTACCAACTTAATCAGATACAAGTCTTTATCATAGAGCGGCTGCGTGCGCATGCGATCAACACAAAAGTGCTGCGATGACATGACGAAGATACTGTACTGTGATAATGATACTTGCGAGGGAATGCGTACAGCCAGATTGTGCCGGTGAGAGTCCGATGAGTGTAATACTAATAAACTTACACAGTGGTCATGTATAAATAACACATAAAATAGAATGAATTGTTTTAAGTGATTCTTATGTGAAAAAAAGCAAAGCAGCAGAGTCTTTCATATTGGCTCTGCTGCTTCAGATGGAATTTTTTCTGCAAAGGTGAATGTTATAATTATTTCAAGCAAAAAATGGCAAAAAGAAAAGAATACATAATTAGTGATACTCGTTTGATGAAGGAATGGAATTGGGAAGAGAATAATAAACTCGGTCTCGATCCTAAAAAACTGACGACTGGTAGCGGAATGAAACCGAGTTGGATCTGTTCAAAGGGCCATAAGTGGATTACATCCATATACCATAGAGCAAAAAGAGGATCTGGTTGTCCTTATTGTTCAAACAAAAAGATCCTGCCAGGGTATAACGATCTACAGTCACAACGCCCTGATATTATGTCAGAGTGGGATTTTGAAACCAACACTATTGATCCTTCAACTGTAGCTGTTAAGTCGAACAAAGTAGTAAATTGGATCTGTCCGAAAGGACATAAATACAAAAAAGCCATTTATAAACGAACATCAGGTGAGGAATGTCCGGATTGTGTCAAAGCAAGAGGTACCTCTCTTCCTGAACAGTGTTTTTTCTATTACATCAAAAAGTTTTACCCTGATGCGGTAAACAGGTATAAGGGGATTTTTGATAACAGTATGGAACTTGATATCTATATCCCATCTATAAAAACTGGCATTGAGTATGATGGTATATTCTGGCACGACAAATCCGCTCAGTCGAAAACGAGAGAAGAAAAGAAATATCAGATATGCAAGAAAAACGATATTCGTCTGTTCCGGATTAAGGAAGGATCTTTTACGGGATTTTCTGATGTAGCAGATGGAATATGGTATATCCCTAAGAAATGTGATTATCAGCAATTGGATTTTTATATAACCGATTTTCTTAAACAGCTTACTCTCTTTTCTTATCGTTCATATGATGTAAATGTTGCCAGAGACAGAGCTGAAATCCTTGAATACAAAACACTTAAATTAGAAGATTCTCTCCAGTATCTATACCCTGAAATCGCCAAAGAGTGGCATCCTACAAAGAACGGAAAGTTGACTCCTGATCTGTTTGTTCCAGGAAGTGCAGAATCCGTGTGGTGGCTCTGCCCTAATTGCGGAAATGAATGGCAAGCACCTATTGCGAATAGGACAAAAGGACATGGATGTGACGTCTGTGCCATGCCAAAAAGAATGAGTACAAGAAAGGACAATATTCTTGCCAAACGCGGGAGTATCGATAAAGAATGGTGCTTACTGGATTGGGATTACGAAGCAAACGAATATGGACCAGAGCATTATACCAACGGCAGCGGTGAAGTTGTTGGATGGAAATGCCACAAGTGCGGTCACAAGTGGAAAGCAGCAATCTGCGATCGTACAAGAGACTATAGAAACGGATGCCCTTTGTGTTCGGGAAAAACAATAGTAAGCGGCATTAATGATCTTCCTACCGTAATGCCTGAGCTGATGCAAGATTGGGACTATGAAAACAATACAGATATCGATCCAACAAAAGTTGGCCGTGGCAGTCATTTGGAAGTATCTTGGAAATGCCATAAGTGTGGCTATAGATGGGATGCTCAAATCTATAACAGAGCCAATGGAATAGGATGTCCTTGCTGTGCGAATAGAGTTGTTGTCCCGCGAATAAACGATTTAGCTACAACCGATCCTGATCTTGCAGCGGAATGGCATCCTACACTTAACACTCTCAAGCCAACAGAAGTTACCAGGGGGCAAGCAAAGATGATATATTGGATTTGTTCAAAATGCGGCAATGTTTGGAAGGATACTATCAATCACAGAACTAATGGCCGTGGTTGTAGAAAATGTAAAAAGCATATATAAAACAGATTAGAGGTTGAAGGGAAAATTGAAGAATGACACATGAGGAGTATTTATTTAGTATTCTTTCTTCTCTTACAGATTCTTTTACTTTAAAGAGCCGGGAGAGTAATGTTGTTGAATTTAAGGAATCATATAATAAAAACAATATTCCGAAATATGCAAAAACTATGGCCGGTTTCGCAAATAATAGAGGGGGATATATTCTTTTCGGTATATCGGATGCCCCAAGAATTGTCAAAGGACTTAATAACTTCAATTTTGATAATTTGAATCAGGAACGATTCACAGATAGTTTGAATTCGTTGTTTGAACCTGAGATAGTTTGGGATTCTGGAATAATAGATATAAATGTGCCGATCAATGAAAATCAAGCTGAAACGAAAAGAGTTGGCTGGATCTACACGTATGAATCTGATAATAAACCTATAATTGCAATAAAAACAAACGAATCAGAAAAGATATCAAGTGGCGATATATATTATCGATATCGTGCAAGAACCCAAAAGATTAAATACACTGAGTTATCAAAAATAATAGAAAATAGATTGGTTAAAGAAAGAGAGCACATAATTAAATTATTAGAAATAATAAGAAAAAGCGATACTGCAAATCTAGGCATAATAAACTATTCGAGTGGGCATTTAACAACTCCGTATGGAGTTGATGTTTCCTTTGACAGAAAGCTAATAACTCAAGTTCTAAAAAAAGCAAAATACATTAAAGAAGGCAGCTTTAATGAAATAGACGGGATTCCAGTACTTAAGGTGACTGGAAACATTGATTTAGCGGAAGAAATTCCCGTTCCAGAAGGAAATCCAGATGAGACACACCCTTTTATTCAAAAACAGCTCGCAGAACAATTAGGAATATCGAGTCAAGATGTGTATGCATTAGTACACCATTATAAAATGAAAGGTAATAAAAAATTTCATCTTGAAATAACAACTTCCAAAGCAAGTAAAACTCACAAATTTTCAAATTATGCCTTAGCGTTTTTAAGGGAAAAAGTACGCGAGTTGAATTCTGATCCTAAGGAGTTCGATGAGATAAGGATTGAGTATAGAAAATCTAAAAAGAAAGTATAAAAAAGTACGGATTTGTCCGTACTTTTCATATGCCCTGGTCCTCCGAGTCGGAGTCGAACCGACATGGGTTGCCCCACACGAGTTTGAGTCGTGCGCGTCTACCTATTCCGCCATCAGAGGATTGCTTTTATATTATAGCACAAGGAAATAACTTTGATAAAATAATATTAATGGAACTGGAAGAACTGAAACTGACACCGAAACGAAAGGAAATCTGTGAACGATTGGAGCTGCGTGACAGCAGCGATATCCTTTCGTATTATCCCTATAAATATGAGGAATTTTCTCCTGTGCATTATGATGATTTCCGTATCGGTGCTCAGGTCTGTTTTGCCGGGGAACTGGTCAGCTATCCAAGTACTTTCCGCAAAGGGAGACTGGCAACGACCCGTTTCAAAGTGCTGTATGAAGAAGAAGTGCTGACCATCACGATCTTCAACCGCCCCTGGATCCGGAACCTGGAAGCGAATCAGACGATCACCATCATCGGCAGATACGATGGCGCAAATAAAGTCACCGCTTCCAACTACTATACCAATGATGTTTTGGGAGAGATCATTCCTTCTTATCCAAGCAAGGAAGGCATTTCCCAGAACGAGATCAAGAAACTGATCGCTTATACCATGGCGAAATGCGAGGGCGAATTGGAGGATGAACTTCCTGAGGATCTGAAACAGAGTCATGGTCTCATCGATTATAAAACCGCAATCGAAAACATCCATAAACCGAAGAACAAGAAACTTCTGACAAAAGCGATGAGCCGTCTGAAATATGAAGAATTCCTGCGGTTCTATCTTGCTTTGAACATTCTGAAGGGGAATACCACCGATAAGATCAAGGAAGCCAAGCGGTTCAGCGATCAGGACATACAGAATTTTGTTTCTTCTCTGGGATTTACTCTTACGGAAGACCAGCAGACTGCCGTTGACGATATCCTGAAAGACCTCCGTTCGGAAAAGATCATGTACCGTCTGGTACAGGGAGAAGTCGGTTCCGGTAAGACTGCTGTTTCGATGATCGGCTTGTATGCGAACTGTCTGGCAGGCTACCAGGGCGCTTTAATGGCTCCTACAGAGATTTTGGCGAAGCAGCACTATGAATCACTCAGGAAACAGTTTGAACCGTTTGGGGTGAATGTAGGCCTCTTATACAGCAATGTCGAGAATGACAGAAACATCAAGAAAGCCTTGCAGGATGGAGAGATCGATGTGATCGTCGGCACGCATGCGTTATTCTCGGAAGATGTCGAATTTAAGAATCTGGGACTTGTCATTGCGGATGAGCAGCATCGATTCGGGGTACGGCAGAGACAGGCGCTGAAAAGCAAAGGACACAATGCTGATTTCATCATGATGTCAGCCACACCGATCCCCAGGACCCTGGCTTCTTCGATCTATGGAGACATGGATATCTCTACGATCGCGACCATGCCTGAGGGCAGGAAGGGATGCAAGACCTATCTGATCCGGCAGAACAGTATCGTTTCGATCCTCGATCAGATCAAGGCAAAGCTGGACGAAGGAAGGCAGATCTATATCATTGCCGCCGCCATCAGCCGAAACGAGAGCTACAAAGCCAAGGACGTCGAAGGACTCTATGAGTCGCTGAAAGACGTGCTGAAACCTTTCCGCACGGAACTGTTGCATGGACGTCTGTCCAACGAACAGAAAGATGCGATCATGCATGATTTCGAAAACAACGAGATACAGGTGCTGATCTCCACGACTGTAGTGGAAGTCGGAGTCAATGTGAAAAATGCGACTATGATGATCATTTACGATGCGGATAAATTCGGACTGTCCCAGCTGCATCAGCTTCGGGGAAGGGTACAGCGTTCGGCTTATGAAGGGACCTGCTACCTGCTGACGGATGCCCAAGATGAAGAGATCCTGAAACGTCTAAACATTCTCTGCAAGACCAATGACGGCTTTGAAATCGCGTATGAAGACCTGAAAATGAGGGGTCCGGGCGATATCCTCGGTACAAGGCAAAGCGGGCTTCCTGCCTTTATTCTGGGCAATCTTCTGGAGGATACGAAATTCATCGATGCGGCACGGAAAGATGCCCAGATGATCGCAGAAAACACCGGCAACGAAGAATACGGGAACTATTACGAAAACATCAGCAAACTGACTGCGAAAAACTATTTGGGCTAGGTTATAATGGTGATATGAACGTCTACGATTTCCTGGATGAATATGAAATACCATACAAGGATAAAGAACTGATCGATCAGGCTTTTGTGCATTCTTCTTATGTGAATGAACACAAGGATGTGATCGGAAACAATGAACGTCTGGAATTCATGGGAGATGCGGTATTGCAGGTCTATTCGGCAGACCGTCTCTATCATATCGAACCGGAGCTTCCGGAAGGGCTGATGTCCACCAGAAGATCCAATCTGGTATCGGAGAAAGCCTTGGCGCAGATCGTGCGCGAGAATGGTCTGAATGAATTCCTGCTTCTGGGAGCAGGAGAAGAAAAGACCGGAGGAAGGGACAGGGATTCGATCATCGCCGATATGTTTGAGGCATTTATCGGCGCGATCTATCTCGATCAGGGGATGGATGTCGCTTTCCGTCTTCTGGATGATCTGATGCAGAAACATATCGAGGAGATCGATGAGAAAACATATGACTACAAGACCAAACTGCAGGAGTTCGTTCAGGCGGATTCCCGGAAATCGATTGTTTACGAGACGGTTTCGGTGGAAGGTCCGAACAATAATCCCCGCTTTGAGGTCGTGGTCAAGATCGATGGTCTGACTTATGGCAAGGGTGTCGCTTCCAGCAAGAAGCAGGCGCAGAAGAATGCAGCGAAGGATGCACTGGAAAAACTGGCATGAATTTTGATATCCGTAACTTTATCGATGAATTCCATTATACCGACGATAAGGCGGCTTTTTTAGCTGATTTCAGGATCATTGATGTCCTGTATCGCAGAAGTCTGGATTTCGCTTATATCAAAGCGGAAAACGACAAGGTGCTTCCTTATGGGATCTATATGGACCTGATCAGCTACTTCAATAAGCATGGCTTAGAGAATCTGAAACTCTACATCAAAGCAAAGGAGCAGGATCTGCCGATCAAAGAAATCAATCTCTATCTGGAAAGCTATGCGCATGATCATGGCGCTTTCAGGACCTGTGTGCCGCTGATCAGAGAAAATGGTTTCGTTTTATCTTATACCGACAAAGAAGAATACGAGAAAGACCAGGAAAGCCTTGATGATCTGAAACTCTATTTCTATGATCTCGGCTATCGCAAACAGATCGATATGCAGCATAAAGAGATCGATCATGATCCGGTCATTGAAGAAAGGGCCGCTATCGTACAGCCTCAGCCGAAAATCGAAGAAAAAACTGCCCCGCAGCAGAATAACTACTACCGTAACCGTAAGAAAGAATATACCGAAACGACCCTGGAACATCTTGAGGATGGCATGACGAATATGAAGGTCCGGGGCAAGATCTTCAAGGTCGATGAACGCAAGACCAAGACGGGTATTACGATACAGACGCTGTATGTGAAGGATGAGACGGACGCGATCGTGGTGAAAGTCGTCGAGAACCGGCGTTTTCCTGCGGAGCTATTGAAACAGAACAAGGAAGGCCAGTGCGCATATTTTTATGGGGTATACCGTTACGATACGTATGCCAGAGATCTGCTTTTTGAACCTGATCAGATCGAATATATCGATGATTTCGATGTTTTGGAAGATGATGCGGATGAAAAGAGAGTGGAACTTCATGCGCATACGAAGCTGTCGGAAATGGATGGCGTCTCTTCGCCGGAAGAACTGGTGAAGGCGGCTTTTGCGATGGGACATCGGGCGGTTGCGATCACGGATCATCTGTGTCTGCAGGGCTTCCATGAAGCTTATGGAGCATATAAAAGCATCAGGAAGAAGAATCCGGATGCGGATTTCAAGGTGCTTTACGGTTGCGAAATGAATATGGTTTCGCCTTATCTGAGTATCGTCTACAATATCACCGATGACAGCCTGAAAGAAGCGGAATATATCGTCTTCGACTTGGAGACGACGGGTCTTTCGACCAGATACGACTATATCATCGAATTCGGCGCTGTCTTGATGCGTCGGGGAACGGTCGTCGAACAGAAGGACTTTTTTGTCAAGCCGCCGATCGCCATGTCGGAAGCCACCAAACGGATGACGCATATCAGCGAGAGCGATTTGCAGGGTGCGAGGACTTTTGCGGAATGCAAAGACGAGATCCTGGATTTCATCAAAGACAGGATCCTGGTGGCGCATAACGCATCATTCGACTTCGGTTTCCTGAACAGTGAACTGGAACGGATCGGCGAGAAACCATTGACAAATCCAGTCATCGATACTTTGGATCTTTCCAGATCGCTGCTGAAAAACAGGCGTTACCACTCGTTAGGGAGCCTGTGCAGAGCCTATAATATCCCATATGATGAGAATATCGCCCATAGAGCAAACTATGATGCCGATGTGCTGGCGCAGTCCTTCAATTTCATGCTGAAGGATGTAGGAGAAAAGGGAGTCAATACTTTGCGGCAGCTGGCTGCTTTCCAGGGAGATGACGCTTTCATTCGCAACCGGGCTTTCCATACGACCGTATTATGCAAAGATCAGAAGGGACTGAAAGATCTCTTCCGGCTGATTTCCATTTCCAATACCGATACGCTGGCGATCTTCGGAAAAGCCAATACGAAGGACGAGAATTCCGAGTTTATTGCCGAACCGCGCATTTTCAAGGATACGATAGAGAAATACCGTGAGCATCTCCTTATCGGTTCTGCCTGTCTCAATGGCGAAATCTTCGAGATCGCTTCCACAAGATCCAAAGAAGAACTCGCCAAAGCGATCTCATTCTATGATTATATCGAAGTACAGCCATTGGAGAATTACCGTTTCCTGTATGAACTGAGGGAACAGTTCTCCAAAGAACGGCTGATGCAGTATCTGCGTGATATCATCGAGGAAGCGCTCAGACAGAACAAACTTGTGGTTGCCACAGGGGATGTCCATTACGTGCGTAAGGATGAAAAGATCATCCGTGACGTCTATATCAATGCGATTCCGATCCATGGCGGTCATCATCCGTTGTATATCTTCGATAAAGAAAAGAGAAAGAACATTCCGACTCCGGATCAGCGTCTTTTGAATACGAAAGAAATGCTGGAAGCATTTGAATGGCTGAAGAATGAGAAACTGATCAAGGATCTGGTCATAAACAATACCAATAAAGTGGCGGATCTCTGCGAGAATGTGAAACCGTTCTCCGATGAATTATCTCCGCCGAAAATCGACGACGCGATCGCGGTAGCGAGAAGATGCAACATCGATGAAGAGCCGTTCTGTGGAAGGAATGAAGTCATCAATGCCGATGAATATCTGAGGGAATTCGTCTATTATAATGCCCATCAGATCTATGGGGATGTTTTGGATGAAACGATCGAGAAACGTTTGGAAACGGAGCTGAACAATATCATCAGCCATGGCTATGGCGTCATCTATTTCGTGTGCCATCTGCTGATCAAACGATCCAATGACGACGGCTATCTGGTCGGTTCGCGTGGTTCCGTAGGATCTTCGCTGGTCGCGACCATGTCCAATATCACGGAAGTCAATCCGCTGGCTCCGCATTATATCTGTCCGCATTGCCACAAACTGATCTGGATGAAAGACGTGGCTTCCGGTTACGACTTGCCGGATAAGACCTGTCCGGATTGCGGAAGCCTGATGAATGGCGATGGACAGAACATCCCGTTTGAGACCTTCCTGGGTTTCGATGGCGATAAGATTCCGGACATCGACTTGAATTTCTCCGGCGACTATCAGCCGAAAGCGCATCTGTTTACCAGAGAGATCTTTGGTCCGGAGAACGTATTCCGGGCAGGTACGATCTCGACGGTCGCGGAAAAGACCGCCTTCGGTTATGTCACAGGTTACTGCGAAGAAAAAGAAATAGAGAATATGTCCCGGGCACAGAGACAGCGTCTGGCTTCAGGTTGCGAAGGGGTCAAGCGGACGACCGGACAGCATGCGGGCGGTATCGTAGTCCTTCCGGATGACATGGAAATCGAAGATGTCACGCCGATACAGTATCCGGCAAACGATCCGGATGCAGCATGGCGTTCGACCCATTTCGAATATCATGATTTCTCAGATAATCTTTTGAAGTTCGACTTGCTGGGGCATGTCGACCCGACAGCGATGCGTTTGTTTGAGAATATTTCGGGCATCGATGTCAAGACGATTCCGATGAACGATGAGAAGGTATTGTCTCTGTTCTATTCGCCGAAAGCATTGAATATCATCAATCCGAACTATCATGAAGAAACCGGAGCGGCAGGTTTGCCGGAATTCGGTACTTTGAATACCAGAGGCACGATCGAAGAAACAAGACCGCATCTTTTCTCGGAATTGGTGCAGATTTCAGGATTGTCTCATGGCACGGATGTCTGGCGCGGAAATGCGCAGGAACTGATCAAGAATGGAATCAGGCTGTCGGATGTCATCGGCTGCCGTGACGATATCATGACCACTTTGCTGGGATATCAGCTTGATCCGTTGGATGCGTTCAACATCATGGAACATGTCCGTAAGGGCAAGAGCCTGACGGAACAGGAAGAAACGCTTCTGCTGGATCACAATGTGCCGAAATGGTACATCGAATCCTGTAAGAAAATCAAATACATGTTTCCGAAGGCGCATGCGGTGGCTTACTGTATCATGGCGGTGCGTGTGGCCTGGTTCAAGGTACATCATCCGGAGTACTATTACGTTTCGTTCTTTACTTTACGATGTGATGCCTATGAGATCGAAACCATGATCAAGGATGCCGATCTGATCTATGCGAGGATGCAGGAACTCTTAACGAAGATGAATAATAAAGAAGCTTCCAAAAAAGAAAGAGATATCTTCGATACTTTGGAAGTGTGCTATGAAATGGTTTCCAGAGGATACAGGATGACCAACATCGATCTGAACCGTTCTTTGGCAACCGAATTCCTGGTGGATCCCGAGGATCATCACAAGATCATTCCGCCATTCAAGATCCTGGATGGCTTAGGAGATAACGTTGCGGAATCGATCGTCAGTGCCAGAGAGAAACAGGAATTCCTGTCAAAGGAAGATCTTCAGGATCGGACTCTGCTTTCGCAGACGCTGATCAAGAAACTGGATGCGTTAGGCGTTCTGAATCATCTGGATGATACCAATCAGATGACGCTGTTCTAGGAGGAAAGAAAATGTTGATTGATAAACTGTTGGATTATGTCCGTTACGATACGATGAGTACGGAAAACTCGGAAACGTTTCCGAGTACAGAAGGACAACTGGTACTGGCCAAGCATCTGCTGGATCAGCTGAAGGAACTGGGTCTGGAAGAGACTGTGATGGATGAGTATGGCTATGTCTATGGCTATCTTCCCGGGGATCCGCAGTATCTGACGATCGGTTTCAATTCCCATATGGATACTTCCGAACAGGCTTCGGGAGAGAATGTGAATCCGCGTATCATCGAATCTTACGATGGCAAGGATATCTATCTGAATGATACAGTTGTCACGGAAGTGGAACGTTTTCCGAATCTTCTGGATTATGTCGGAAAGACGCTGGTCGTGACCGATGGAAATACGCTGCTGGGGGCGGATGACAAAGCGGGCATTGCCTGCATTATGGAAGTGCTGGAAACGCTCGTGAAGAATCCTGAAATCAAGCATGGCCCGATCCGGGTCTGTTTCTCTCCGGATGAAGAGATCGGAAAAGGAACTTTGCATTTCGATTATGACCGTTTCAAAGTCGATTTCGCTTATACCTTGGATGGCGATAAGCCGAATCGGATCGAATACGAGAATTTCAACGCCGCCAGCGCCAGAGTCAAAGTCAGAGGCATTTCCGTCCATCCGGGAAGCGCAAAGAACGCGATGGTCAATGCATCGACCGTTGCAATGGAATTCCACTCAATGCTGGATCCGGAAGCGATTCCGGAGAAGACGGAAGGCTATGAAGGTTTCAATCATCTTGTCGGCATGTCCGGAGATGTCGAAAAGGCGCAGCTGAACTATATCATTCGCAATCATGATCATGAACTCTTACAGAAGCAGAAACGTGATTTCGAGATGATTCGCGATACTTTGAATCAGAAATATGGCTATGAGGTTATTGAGCTGACGCTTCAGGACAGCTACCGCAATATGCGGGAGTGTTTCATCGGACATGAAGAACCGATCGAACTGGCCCGGAAAGCAATGGAACAGGTCGGCCTTGACTTTGAAACGGTAGCGATCCGCGGAGGCACGGATGGCGCAAGCCTGACCTGGAATGGCGTCCTTTGTCCGAATATCGGAACGGGAGGACAGAATTTCCATGGCGTGCATGAATTCTGGTGCAAAGAAGATGGCGAGAAAGTCGTCGAACTGGTGCTGACGATGCTTGGCTTGGCTAAAAAATAATATGCTGATCCTGTTTGTCATCCTGATCATTTCTTATCTGCTAGGCAATATCAAGATCAAAGGGGTCTCGTTCGGTCCTTCCATGATCATGCTGGTATCGCTGGTTTTCGGTCATTTCGGATATCGGATCAGCGATCAGATCAAGAGTTTGGGACTGCTGCTGTTTGTCTGTCCTTTGGGAATCACGGCAGGTCCCGCTTTTCTGCATAACTTTAAACGGAATGCCCGTATCTATATCATCAATGGCTTCATTATCGTTTTCAGCGCGGCATTGCTTACGTTCGTGCTGATTAAGAAGACAGGTCTGGATCCTGCTTTGGCTCTGGGCCTGTTTACAGGTTCCTTGACCAGTACGCCGGGTTTGGCTGCCGCTTCGGAAGTATCGCAAAGTCCGTTGACCGTAGCAGGTTACGGGATCAGCTATCCGTTCGGAGTGATCGGCGTGACCTTGTTCTGTCAGCTGTTTGCCAGAAAAGAGAAATCGGTTCAGGAAATGCAGAAGACAGAAAAAAAAGAGAATGAGAGGCAGTATTATCTGATCGATCGTTCCGGCATCCTGAATTTTTCGATTACGATCGTTTTGGGTATCCTGATCGGCATGATCCGGATTCCGTTGCCGCATGGCTTGTCTTTTTCATTCGGCAATGCCGGAGGCACTTTGATCGCAGGCCTGATCATGGGTTCGATCCGTCATATCGGCGGTTTATCCCTGGCAATCGACGATCATGTGCTTGGCGTCATCAAGGATCTGGGTCTGTCATTCTTCCTGCTTGGTTCGGGATTGGAGGCGGGCAGCGAGATCGTTGCGATCCTTCGCCAGCATGGCGTTATCCTGCTGTTTTATGGCGCTCTGATCACGTTGCTGCCGATGCTTGTAAGTTACTTCATTACGATGAAACTCAGCAGACTGGGCCTTTTAGAGGCTTTAGGATCGATCAGCGGAGGCATGACGAGTACGCCTGCCTTGGCCGCCTTATCCCAGCATGATTCCGGAAACCGTGTTGTTTCCGCCTATATCGCAACCTATCCGATCGCATTGATCAGTGTCGTAATCCTGACGCAGATCATTTATCTGTTAAGCATCTGAATTTGTATAAAACGGGAGAACACTATGAGCAAACTCTTGGTTTTCATGATCGATGCGCTTTGTACCAGCGATCTGGAATATATGCGCACTTTGCCAAATTTCAATTCCATTATCGAACGCGGTTCCTATGTGAAACATCTTTTGCCTGTCCATCCGGCCCTGACATACTGCTGCATACATCGATCGTGACTTCCTGTTATGTGGATAAACATGGCATCCACAACAACGAGAACTATGAAAGAGGCTGCAGAAAAGGCGATGTCTGGTTCGGAATGAAGAAGGAAGTCAAAGTGCCGACTTTGCTGGATTATGCCAGAGAAGCAGGAATGACTACGGCTTCCATTGCCTGGCCGGTTTCCGCAGGAGCGGACTATACCTACAACTGGCCGATGATCGTGCCTTATCACTATGACGGCGATCATCCGGAACAGTATCTGGAAAACGGCAATGCGACACAGAATCTTCTGGATGCTTATTTCTGGAAATATGGAAGATATCAGAAAGGACCGGATTCTTCTCTGGATCTGATGACGATGTCGGTGGTTCCCGATCTGATCCGGGATTTCGGACAGCCCGATGTGATGCTGGTGAAGATGTGCGATCTTGATACCGTGCGCCATATCTATGGGGTCTATGATCCGCATACGCAGATACAGCTGAAGAAACACGACGAGGAATTCGGCGTCGTTCTGGAGAGTATCCGCAGATATGGCGATTTTGACCATACGGATTTTGTGATCATCGGCGATCACGGCCAGACGGATATCACCGATGCGTTGAATATGAATAAGCTTCTGGAACGCGATGGTTTCTTAAAGACTGATGGCAATGGCAAACTGATCGATTGCAAATGTTTTGCCCATACCGCGGCATTGACTTGTTTCATCGAACTGAAGGATCCGAACGATAAAGAAACCGAAGCCGAAGTAAAAGCCTATCTGGAATCATTGAAAGAAGATCCGAAAATCAAGCTGGCTTATGTCTTGGATAAGCAGGAAATGAAAGAACGTTATCATCTGGAAGGCCCGTATGATTTCGTCATCGAAAGCGAAAATCCAATCAGTTTCAATGATGATCTCAAAGCGAATGAAATCTGGGCTTCCGTTGAACCGGGCAGCCATGTCTTAGGTAAGGCGACCCATGGAAGTTCCCCGGAACGGGAAGAGAATACGCTGTTTATTGCGGCAGGTCCGGATGTAAAACCGGGCGTTGTGTATGAGAAACGCAGCATGGTCGATGAGGCAGTCACGATGGCTAAAATGATCGGCCTGGAAATGAAAGATACGGATGGCGAGATCATGGAGGAGATGCTGTACTGAGAAGATGAGCATGCAGAGACTCGATTTATTGGCACATGCGGATTTTCATGGCCAGTTCCGTGCAGACGAAGACAATCCGGGACTGTCCCGGTTTTATAGTGCAATCGGGAATGTCCGTTCGTTGAATCCGGAAGGAACCATGCTTCTGGATGCGGGAGATGAGTCCAAGTGTCTCTGGCATGGCAAGGCGGTCTATGACGGATTGGACTTGATAGGCACGGATGCGATGGTTCTTGGCAATCATGAATTTGATGCGGGCAGGGAAGAAATGGAACGCTGCATCCGATGGGGGGATGCACATTTTCCGATGCTCTGCGCAAATGTCATTTATAAAGAGAATCGTGAACGGATCAAGGGCGTACAGCCCTATGCCATCATCGAAAAAGCAGGAATCAGGATCGGCATCCTGGGTCTGACAAGTTCCTATACGCCATATATCGTCGAGAAAAGTGCTTTTGAAGACTTCGAGATGCTCGATAGCGTCAGCACGATACGGAAATATGTACCGGAAATGAGAAAAGAAGGTGCGGAACTGATCGTCCTGCTGAGCCATTTTCCTTTCTATCCGGACAAAACAGGGGAGCTGTTTGACGTTTATGAACAGGTCGAGGATCTTTCCATCGATGTCTTTATCGGAGGACATATTCCCGGAGATTTCGCTGAAGTCCTTGACGGCTGTGCCATCGTTAAAGGCGGTTTCCATGGCACAAGTCTTGGCCATGTGACGATCGGTTTTGATACGGAAACAAGAAAAAAGATCTCTGCCGATGCGGAGATCATCGATGTGAAACAAAACGCTTCTTCTGAAGCGCCAGAAATCGAAAACTATGTCAGAGAAGTCACAAAAGACTATGAATACTATTTCACAGAAGTTTTGGCTGAAGCGATGGAAGACATTCCCATGCATCTGTCATGCGAATCGCCGATGGGTGATCTATTGAGCGATGCGATAAGGGAAGCATCGGATACGGATTTCGCTTATTTCAACTGCACCAGCTGCGGAAGACGGATCGCGAAAGGCCCTTTGACCCGCTATTCGATACAGAAAGCCATGGCTTTCAATGAAAAGATACAGGTTACGGTAATGAAAGGGTCCGATCTTTATGATCTGTTTGAGCTGATCCATGAACCGGAGATCTTTGGCAACAATGCCGAACTGATGTTTTCGGGACTGAAAGTCAGGATCGATCACAGCCGTCCTGCCGGTCGGAAAGTCGTCTGGATCAAAGATCTGGAGGATCATGAGATCGATAAAGAACGTATCTTTACGGTCTGTACCAGCAAGTATATGTCAAACGGAGGCAATGAAACGGATTCGTTTACGGAACGTTTCGTCTGGAAAGAACTGGATACCACGATGCACGATGCGATCGCGGCATATATTCAAAGAAAAGGCGCAATCAGAAATGAAATGGATCACCGCTATGAATTCATCGGACATCCCGAGAATGACAACAGCCCCTGGTAAAAACAGTTGCATTATTTTATAAAATAATATATGATTTATACGTTAACGGAGCGAGAAATCGCTCCTTCATTATTGTTTCGGAGGGTTATGAAATCAGAGAAGATCAGAAATGTATTACAGGAATACGCCGATAAGAATGGCTACACGCTGTTTGAAGTCGAATATCACGCGAACGATCAGACTTTGGCTGTCGTCTTCGATGAAGACTTCGATATGACGGTTCTGGAAACGGTTTCGAAGGAAGTCTCGGATCTTTTGGATCCGTATGAGGATGAATTCGATGACCATTATTTTCTGGATGTTTCAACCGTAGGCGTCGAGCGTCCGATCAGGAATGAAGAAGAACTTCATGCAGCGATCGGCCAGTATGTCTATGTGAGATGCAAAGACGAAGAATATTATGGGGATCTTCTGTCCTATGCCGAAGGAATACTGGAACTGCAGGTAAGGGATAAGACAAGAACGAAAAACGTTTCCCTTGCGTATGCAGATGTCAAAGAAATGCGATATGCCGTTAGATTTTAAAGGAGAGTAAATATGAGTGGCATTAGTTTAAAAAATAACAAGAATTTTATCGATGGTATGAGGCTCTTTGAGGAAGACCGCAAGGTCGATCCGGAATTCGTGCTGGATACACTCAAGGAAGCCATTGCGAAGACATACCAGAAGCATATCGATGCGCCGGAAGCTGCCGTTCGTGTCGTGATCGATAAGAATGAGATGCATGTCTATCATCAGCTGACCGTGGTCGAAGACGATACGGATACATTTGATGAAACGCTGGATATCTTATTGAGCGATGCGCTGCAGATCAATCCGGAAGTCAAAGTAGGCGATATCATCGAACAGGAAGTCGATTTCAACGAGATCGGACGCACTTCCATCAATGTCGCCAAACAGATGCTGAAACAGAAGATCAAAGAATATGAGAAACAGCGTGTCTACGATGAATACAAGGATAGAGAGTATGATCTGATTTCCGGTATCGTCAAGACGATCGAGGACAAGTTCATTCTTGTCGATATCAAGAATACGATCGGTATCCTGCTGAAGTCGGAACAGATCCCGGGAGAACAGGTCCATGAAGGCCAGAGCATCAAGTGCGTGATTAAGGAAGTATCCAAGAACTCAAAAGGTTCGCAGGTCGTATTGAGCAGAGCGGATGCGGTATTTGTCAAGCGTCTGTTTGAAAAGGAAGTGCCGGAAATCGCTCAGGGTCTGGTGGAAATCAAGGCGATCGCCCGTGAAGCGGGGGAACGTACCAAGATGGCGGTCTATTCGCGTAACGATGACGTGGATGCGATCGGCGCCTGCATCGGTCCGAGAGGTTCCAGGGTACAGGCAGTCATCAGCGAGGTCAAAGGCGAAAAGATCGATGTCTTCGAATGGAATGAGGATATCGGCGAACTGGTTAAGAATGCTTTGGCGCCGGCGGAAGTCAAGGCCTGCTTCTATGCAAGCGAGCTGACGGATCCGGAACTGACAGAGGAACAGATCGAAAAGGATACCCGTTTCAATAAGCGTCCGTTAGTCGTTGTCGTCGATGATGACAAGCTTTCGATCGCCATCGGCAAGCGCGGCAAGAATGCGAAACTTGCTGTCAAGCTGACGAACCGCAAGATCGATATCATGACACAGTCGGAGATCGATGAACTGGGTCTGGATGTGGATCAGCTGGTTGCGGAATTCAAGGAAGATCAGGTTCGTATCATCAAGGAAAGAGAACAGAAGAAGTTCCTTGAACTGCAGGAAGAAGCTGCAAGACGTAAGGCGGAATTCGAAGAAGAACTCGCGCAGAATGATACCGGATTCGATGAAACGACTTTGGAAGAGATGGATGAAGCCAAGGTCGAGGAAGTGGTAGAGATCCCTGTCGAACATCTTGAGGAACCGGTCAAGGAAACTGTGGAAGAGCCTGCGAAGGAAGACATCAAAGAGGAAGCCAAGGAAGAAACCAAGGCGGAACCTGAGGTCATCAAGCCGAAGAGAGAACCTAGAAAGCCTCTGACTCCGAAGACGGAATACAAGTCGAAATTCGAAGATTTCGCTGATGGTTCGAAGAAAGAAGAAATCAAAGTCGAGACCAAGAAACGTCGCAAGAAGGACGATGAGGATCGTCGTGTAAGAGCGGAAGATCTTGAACGGAAAGAATATGACGAGAAGTTCAGACCGGTCTATACCGAGGAAGAACTGGATGAGATCGAAGCGATGGAACAGGAACAGGAAGAGAACTCCTGGATCAATGATGATGACATCGATTTCGATGAATACGAGGATTACTACGAGGAGAACTAAATGAAGAAAGTTCCCATGCGCCGCTGCCTGGCAACGAATGAATCTTTTCCCAAGAAGGAACTTCTGCGTATCGTAAGAACGCCGGAAGGCGAAGTGAAAGTCGATGAAACAGGCAAGATGAATGGCAAAGGCGCTTACATATCCCGCAGTCCGGAAGCGCTGGCGCTCGCCAAGAAAAAGAAAGTGCTGAACCGTGCGCTTGAAGTCGATATCCCAGAGGAGATCTATGACAAACTCGACAGAATCATCAACGGATAAGACTTTGAATCTGCTGGGTCTGGCTTATCGCGCGAATAAGACGGTTCTTGGAGAACAGGTCTTAAAAAAAATCAGGAAAGTGAAACTTCTGATCCTGGCAAGCGATATCTCGGAAAAAAGCAGAGAACGGTATTTGAAGAAATGTCACTACTATCGGATTGATAGTATGGAGGATTTCAACTCTGTCGAACTGTCACAGGCTTTAGGCAAAGAGAATGTCAAGGTCATAGGCATACTCGATGAGGGTTTTAAGAAAGCGATATTAAAGAAATAGAAGGAGGGTCATTATGGCGAAGCAAACTTATAAGAAACATCTGAATAAGAAACCGAAATATATGCCGACTTATGAGAAAAAGGATGAAGTCAAGATCGATCAGATCACGTATCATGACGGCATCACGGTCGGTGATCTGGCGAATAAGCTGCATAAGAATTCCGGTGATATCATCAAGATCTTATTCATGCTTGGCAAGATGGTAACGATCAACTCCGTACTGGATGATGAAAACATCGAACTCGTATGCATGGAGTTCAATGTGGATGCGATTAAGGAAGAGAAACAGGAAGACGAGATCCTGATGGATACCGAGGAAGATGATCCTGCAGATCTGGTGGAGAGAGCGCCGATCGTAACGATCATGGGACATGTCGACCATGGCAAGACGACGTTGTTGGATTATATCCGTAATTCGAGAGTCGTCGAAGGCGAGTTCGGCGGTATCACGCAGCATATCGGTGCATATCAGATCGAAGTCAATGGCAAGATGGTGACGTTCCTGGATACGCCGGGACATGAAGCGTTTACGGCGATGCGTGCCAGAGGCGCAAGCGTCACGGATATCGCGATCATCGTGGTAGCCGCGGATGATGGCGTCATGCCACAGACGATCGAGGCCGTGGACCATGCGAAAGCGGCTGGCGTGCCGATCATTGTCGCCATCAACAAGATGGATAAGGCAGGAGCCAATCCGGAAAAGATCAAGAGAGCGATGGCGGATCTCGATCTGATGCCGGAAGAGTGGGGCGGCGATACGATTTTCGTGGAATGTTCCGCAAAAACCGGCGAAGGCGTCAAGGATGTACTGGAAACCATACTGGTTGTCGCGGAAGTCCGTGATCTCAAAGCCAATCCGAAGAAGAGAGCTACCGGCACGGTCATTGAAGCGAAGCTGGATAAAGGAAGAGGACCTGTCGCAACATTGCTGGTGCAGAATGGCACCCTGAAACAGTCGGATTCCGTCGTTGTCGGTACGGCTTACGGCAAGGTACGCAGGATGACCAACGATCTTTCACAGGAGATCAAAGAAGCATTGCCTGGTACGCCGGTTGAGATCATCGGTTTGAACGATGTTCCGATCGCAGGCGACAACTTCAAGGTATTCGATGACGACAAGGATGCCAGAAGCGTCGCGCAGGCACGTATGAGAGAACGTATCGAGAAAGAAAGAAAGAGCTCGAGCGCAATGTCTCTGGATGATCTGCGCAATCAGATCGAAACGGGAGATATCAAAGAGATCGCTGTCATCGTCAAATCGGATGTCACAGGTACGGCAGAGGCGGTCGCATCTTCCTTAAGCAAGATCGATGTGGATGGCGTCAAAGTGAATGTCATCCGTAAAGCGGCAGGTACGATCAATGAGTCTGATGTCATTCTGGCTTCCGTATCGAATGCGGTCATTTACGGCT
>JAFYHQ010000006.1 GCA_017539105.1 Erysipelotrichaceae bacterium | reverse complement strand
GTTAATGATTGATGCTTTTTTATGCTCAATATGATTTCTGGAGAATTTGAAATGGTTTTATAAGCTATAAGAATACCCACAAATGCTCAATGTCATGAAGTGCCTGTGGCCTGACTGACAAAGAGCCATAACTGTATCATTGCTTTGATTCCATATCTTATCAAATAACAAGGAAATGAATGCCTGATATTTGATAAAAACAACAATCGTGATAAGATAGGAATGTAATAAAGCAAATTTTGAGCTTGCAGGATGCGGTACTTTTTTAGTAAGATACCATATCAATGGCACCAGTGTTAATCAAGAATCTATTTCAAGTGAATAGATTCTTTTTCTTTTCGGATTATAATGAAATTATGATGAAGATTAAAAAATACATTTCATTGCTTCTTCTTTTGTTTCTGATCTGTTCCTGCAGCCAGGAAAAACCCACGGAAGAGAAAGATGAGCTTAGTCAACTCAATCTTTCTTATGCAAAGATCATAGCTTCAGATCTGTCCAACGAGATCCTGGAACTGTATCAAAACGGAAAGAGATCTTCAAGATACGAAAACAGAGTCTTCGACTATCTTGAAGAACATCAGGGTGAAGTAACCTTCTATCTGAGTTCTGCAATCGACAGATACGTGCAGATGGATGAAACAAAAGTCGACAAATGGAGATACGATCTCAACTATCTTCTATATATTGATGATCTTCCAATCTGTCTGATCACAACGAATGCCTATGAGCATCAAAACCCCAGATGGAGCTATCAGTACAATCCGGTCTATGATGATAAATGCTTTGATGTCATTGCATCAGAAAGATTCTATCTGCTGAACACCAGCGATGCAGGTCTGTATGTCGTAAACGAAGAAGACTACGGGACCCTGGCTGTTCCTTTCTTTGAGAATGAAAGTCTCAAGGAACAGATCAAAGTTTTCGATATCACATTAGGTAAGGTTAAGATTCAGAAGAATGAGGTGGATCTTGATCTGATCAATAAGATGGATCTGAACATCAGCATCAACGATTATGATTATGATGTTCTTGATGAATCGGATCTATCATTCATCAGCGATTATCTGAAGGAGAACGCGGAAGAACTGACTGACTGTCAGATCCTCGGGCCAATTCCGCATTGCCAGTATGCATTCTCTTCGCTGAACGAAATTGAAGTCTATGATACCGATCAGGAAATGGGAATTTATCATTATCGTCTTGTCAGGAACGGACAGACCGCAGCATATCTGAGCTACTATCGGTTTGAGGAAGAGAAGGAAGTGTATCTCGGCTATGATCTGAATGAATCCGATGAAGTAGGGAAGGACGCCTATGCCTATTCTGTCTATCTGTATCCTGTAGGTTATATCTTCTCTGATGAGATCATCAACGAGCATCCCGAAGATCTTTACTATACCCCGATCGATCGGATGGTTGCTGAAAAGATCCAGCAGAAGATCATTGATGAAACACGTGCGTTTGAAATAATGGCGCAGAAGAATGAATAAAACTAGGAATCATCTAAAAATGTTCACCGGTGTTGCTAAACAAAATCACCTATTATCGGTTTTCCTGATATCTTTATTGCTGATAGCTGTATGTCTTTACATCTGCCTGTCTTTTCCCGTGTATCCATCATTTGAAAAAAGAACGGAAGATTTCAGCGAAATCGATCAGAAAGCAGTCATCGATGATCTGGATTCTGTTTTAGACATCGATAGATACTACATCATGAGCAGCAGATTCCGGTCAGCTGATATCATAGGCTACAAAATATCAGGCAATTGCCTTATAGACGATAAAACCGTACATCTTCTGATAGAATGCCTGTTTGATAACGATACGATACGAATGGGAAGCAACGTAATGACGATAGATGGCCATCCTGTATACAAATTCGAAGTCTCTGATCCTGAGACAGGCGTCATCAGTATCGCTTATGAGCTAATACATGATATGAATCACTACTTGCTGCAGTGGACGTATGACTGTTCCGATCTGTCGGAAACGGCCATATCTGAACTGAACATCAGAATAGATCACATGTGCTGTTCAATCATTCAGCGCTTGTATTCAGACATGCATTGAAAATACAAGGAATCTGCATAGATACAACCGGATTGCAGTGATTGACGGAACATAAGAAGGTGACGTTATTCATTTGAATAACGTTTTTTTAATACATATCCCATTGATATAGTAGTATGACAGAATGGCGATATGATACAATGTCGTTTTTTCTTGCCAACAATTTGGTTTATTATGTTATAAAGAGAATAAGCAGAACATCAGTCATAATCGATGCAGGCATTACCTGCCGATACCGTCAGCGAGTCGCTGCCGGGAAATGAAAACCAAGCTCAATTGCTTCGCAAATGAGTTGTCTCGGAAGCAGGTCACTACACTGCGTTCGTTCACGAACTCACTCCATGTAGATTCCTACTGCATCCTCGAAACTCATATTCTCAAGTCTTGTTCTGCTTATTCCCGACAGTTCCATAAGGCATTATGAAGAATACATATTTCGAATTGAAGACTCTGGAAAATGACCTCGGCGTCAAGGCCGGGACCCTTTATCGTTTGAGCAACAACATCAATTCGCATTATCGCTCAGTATCGATTCCCAAACCAGACGGCAGCAAAAGAACGCTTTCCATTCCGGATCCTGTTCTTAAGCATGTTCAAAAAAGGATAAACGATGTCATTCTTTCCACAATGAATGTTTCAGTTTATTCCAAAGCATACTCATTCGGTGATTCTCCCTTAAGGAATGCGATACCTCATCTGAAACAGAAACTGATCCTGAAACTCGATATACGTAAATACTTTGACCATGTGACTTATCCGCTGATCAAGGAGAAAGTATTCAAGGATGATCAGTTTTCTGAAAGCAATCGCATCCTTCTATCTCTTCTTTGCATCTATAACGAGTCCCTTCCTCAGGGAGCTCCGACTTCACCGGCTATCTCCAATATCCTTCTCTATGATTTCGACAACGTGATCGGTGAATGGTGCAGACAGAGGAATTTCGTGTACACGCGCTATTGCGATGACATGACTTTTTCAGGCAATTTCGATGGCTTGCATCCGATCGATATCATAAGAAAAGTTGAACTCGAACTGAAGAAATATGGACTGTTCATAAACAGAAAAAAGATACAGTCTCTGCATGACGGGCAGAGGAAGAAGATCACCGGCATCGTCGTGAACGACAAGCCGAATGTACCTGCCAATTACCGAAGGAAGATCCGTCAGGAAATGTACTATATCAATAAGTACGGATTACAGGACCATTTGAAAAAGACAGGTTCGAAACAGACGGAAGCGGAATACCTTCGCAGTCTGCTGGGAAGAATCAATTATGTCCTGTCTATCAACTGCAGTAGCGAGTTTGAAGTGTATAGGACCAAAACTGTCTCGTTGCTGGATGCTTTATTATCCGTATAATTAAGAGATTCTTTTCGGTGAACAGATATCACTCGGATATATCTGTTTCTGCATCTTCTAGACATAATACAGATTTTCAGCCATTTTGAAAAATGAGTCTGTAAAAAAAGCATCCGTTAGGATGCTTGATTCATGTTTCCTGATTGGAGTATAACGTATCAATCCAGATGTGTCACGATCCAGGCAAGGAGCTCATCATATCCTTTCTTTCCGGATGCAATGTCCAGAAAGATATCGGACAGTTCCTCTTGGGAATAGCTGACATGAATGCCGTTCAGTTCCAGGAACACGAGCATCGCATGCGCGCCTATTCTCTTGTTTCCGTCGATGAAGGCATGGTTGCTGGCAAGACCGAATCCCAGCCTTGCCGCCTTCTGGTAGATCGAGGGAAACAGATCCTGATCCCCGAACGACTGAAAAGGCGCAGCAAGCGCGGAATCCAGAAGACCTTCATCCTTCAGTCCGTGCATGCCGCCGGTCTCGCTGATCAGCTCTTCATGCAGGTAAAGGATCTGCTCCTTGGACAGAACGATCATTTAGCAAGCTCCTCGTATGCCTTCCTGTTCTGCCTTATCAGCTTCCTGGAAATCTCTTCTACGCTTTCCTGGGCCGCCGTCTGCATGGATTCGGACAGTTCGAAATCAATGATCAGATAGCGCGGCTTGTTGTTCTTGAGAATGATGGCGGATCCGTTGTCGTCGACCAGTCTCGCCACTTTCGAGAAGTTCTGGTTGGCTTCCGTCATGGAAACGATGTTTCTTGTATCGATCAGCATAGAAAATATCCTCCCTGCATTCATTATAATAAAAAATAGGATAAATTCAACCTATATTATATATCACTTAAGATCCGATAATCCTGGATGTTTTTTTGTACAAACCTGCTGATACAGTTATTGCAGAAAACAAATAATACTTACAAACACCTACAAACGCTCAATGTCATGAAGTGCCTGTGGCCTGACTGACAAAGAGCCATAACTGTATCATTGCTTTGAATTCCTGTCTTATCAAATGTCAACTATTTGATAAAAACAATAATCGTGATAAGATAGGAACTGTAATAAAGCAAATTTTGAGCTTACAGGATGCGGTATTTTTTTAGTAAGAAACCATATCTATGGCACCAGTAAATATAAACAGGATCTTGAGGGTCCTGTTTTTGTATAATTAGAATAGAAGAATAATTGTATGAAACAGCGTAATCTCCACACGTTATGTATCTTATTCTTATTGTTTCTGTGTTCGTGTTCATCTGATGACAGGAATGCTTTCAGATCGGTTTTTCCTAACATTTCATATACAGACGGATATGCAGAAATGATGGGCCTTGCTCCTTCCATAAAGGATCATGATGCGAAAATCATCGAAAAAAGCATCGAAGGTGGAATAGAGAACGCAAGGCTTCCGGACAATACGTATTCCGAAGACTATGAATATCATCAGAGAACATTTATCTGGGATCTTGATGACGGCAGCCAATGCCGAAGCACCTGCTGGTACATCAAGGAAAAGGACGAACTGATCGCCGCCTGGATCGAATCTCTGGTATTGAAAGATGATATCACCCAGAATGAAACCCTAACATTCTTTTCTCCCAACAGCACAAAAGAAGAGATTGTCAGTGTTATAGCAGAAAAAAGATGACACAGAACAATCATCTCAGATGTATAATTCATATATCGAAATAGTAACAAATGAAAGAAAGAATTATAGTCATACCTTCCTTCCTGGATCTGGCCAGGACCTCAGCCTATCACGGAGAACCCGTTTACAATACGCGGTTTTTCACACCTGCTGAACTGGCCCAGGAATCCCTGATGAGATCGGGAAATCTATCAAAAAAAGAATTCATATCGATCAATGAAGAACTTTCCTATTATCCGGATATCGTCAATTCGATATCGTATTTCGGAAAAGACAGGATAGCAAGGCTTTCGGATCTGAAAAGGGTCAATGCGACGATTGATTCGATCCGGAAACTCGTTGTCAAAGACGAATCCACGCAGATAAGAGAAAAACTGTCCAAAGGAAGATTCAAAGATAAGAACGAAGCTCTGATCAATGTATACGAGAGATACATTGAAAAACTGAAGGAAAACAATAAAATCGATACGATCGGTCTGATCCGGGAAGCCATCGATAATTCTTTCGTATTGAAAAGCGAAATCGCTTATCTCAAAGAATACCCTCTGCAGCCGCTGGAAATCGAACTGATCAAAACATTATCAGACGGCAAATGCCAGGAAATCTCATTATTTGATCTGTTTGGCACAGAAAAGAAAAAGATCCATATCGATTCCTACAGGAACTGTTACGGTTCCAGCAATGAGGTCGCATCAATCATCGATGACATCTTCAGAAACAAGGAAGTCGATCAATGTATCGCTGCATGTGCCGATTACGGTACCTATGCGCAGATCTTCTTTGACTATGCGATGCAGTACGATCTTCCGATCTGTTTTGGAAACGGCCTTCCCGTCATCGATTCCTATCCGGGCAAGTTTTTCAGACAGTATCAGCTTTGGAGAAATGAAGGGAATTTCGGATGGGAACCATTTTTGCGAATGATCAACAGTCCGTATTTTGATTCTGACCGGTTGAATTCTTTGATCGAAGGTACAAATGGTTTCAGATTTGATGAATTCTGGAAACGGGTATCGAGATTGAGACTGACGGATGACAGAACAAGAAACGAGGAGATCATCCATAATTTTGAAAGTTCTATAAAAGATTTCAGCAGCAATGATCAGCTTGAGAAATATGTGCCAGGAATAAAGGCGGTAGCAGAAGAGCTGGCTTTGCCTATGGAAAAATTCCTGATGAAATACTGCAGGATCAGAAAAGACCATGAATTCTTATTCGCGTTCGATGAATCAGCGAAGAATATGATCAGCAATCAGATCATCACGATGAAAAATATCGGGCTTGTGATCACGGATGATGTAACCGATATGATCCTGAAAAGGATGACATTCAGGCAGCCCTGCAAGCCGGGACATCTGTATGTCTGCCCGATCAATAAAGCGGCTTCGGTATTGAGAAAGAACCTGTATGTCTGCGGATTATCGGCTGTCTCTTATCCGGGAAATCCGCAGGAGAATCCTTTGCTTCTGGATTGCGATTTAAAGGATTTTGAAAACGACAGTCTGACTTCTGCAGGAATCGTCAGACAGAAAAGAAAAAACCTTTTCGATCTGATCGGACTGGCATCATCTCTGAACAACGAGATCTATCTTTCTTATCCGGGATTGAATGTTTCCGAACTGAAACGGAATAACGCGTCATCGCTGCTGTTTGAGATCTACAGAATGGAAAACGGCGATGACAAAACAATGGATGACTTTGCAAGGACAGTCAAGCAGATATCCTATTTTGAACCGGAGGTTTCCGTGTCCCGACTGGTCGGAGAAGCATACAACAGATCGCAGGAGATCCTGCATGAAGGAAACGGTTCGGACAACGATGAAAAGACGAGTCTCACGCTGAGAAAATATTCTCCTTCCGCTTTGAATACCTACTTCACCTGCAAGAAGCAATTCTTTTTCAAGTATCTTCTGGGAATACAGGAACCGGATGACTATCATCCGTATGAAGTGATCTCGGCGGTGGAACAGGGGACGCTTGCTCATTCCCTGATGGAATATCTTTCGGATCATTGGATGGAAAAAGACGATTATCTGAAATTATGCGGCATTGTTTTTGATGAATACATGAATATCACCGTTCCTTTGATCAGAGAAAACATCGATCAGAAAAGGGATGAGTTCGTAAATATGATGGAGAACGGCTGGAACTGGGACAATGAATTCAAAAGAGAGGTCGCTTTCAAGGAAGAAGATAAGGACTGTATCCATAAAGAGACCGGGATCTGCATTCATGGCTATCCTGACAGAGTCGAACTGACCGAAGATGGGAAAGCCATCATCGTTGATTTCAAGACGGAAGGAAAACTTGGCGTCCATCTGAAAGATGATATCGATACCTGTCTGCAGGTGATCATCTATGCCTATATCGTAGAGAATGCGATGGGTAAGAAGATCGATCATTGCGAATACAGGGTGTTCAAGTTCGAGGATGGGATCATTACCTGCAAGTATGACGATGAGATCAAGAAACAGCTGACAGAAAAACTGTCGGAATTCAAGCAGTCTCTGGAAATGGGAGATTTTTCGATCGAGCCGATGACGGCAAACGAAGAAAAAGAACGCTGCAGATACTGCAAGTACGGATCGATCTGCGGAAAGACAGTGATCGAAGATGAAGACAATTGAGTGAAAAGATATGAATGATTCAGATGCACGTGAACTGATCGTAAAAGATACCGATACCAATTTCTTTGTCGAAGCCGGAGCGGGTTCCGGCAAGACGACGATGCTGGTGGAGAGGATGACAGCGATGGTAGAGAAAGGCCTTCCGGTGGAGAAGATCTGTACCATCACTTTTACCAAGGCTGCAGCCAACGAGTTTTATGAGAGGTTCCAGAAGAAACTGGTTGAAAGAAGCAGGGTACCGGATCAGTATGTGGAGAGGAAAGGAAGACTGCCTAAGCCTACAGCGGAAACAGCTGAAAGATGCAGGAAAGCTTTGCAGAATATCGATCTCTGTTTCATGGGTACGATCGATTCTTTCTGCAATATGATCCTTTCCGAACATCCGACGGAAGCGAAGATCCCGGACGATGCCACGCTGATCGATGATGATACCGCTTCGCAGATCTACAGGCAATCCTATCTATCAGCCAGAAGCGGAGAATATGGAGAAGATCTGAAAGAGCTTTCCGCTGTTTTTTCAAGACTTTATTACAATCCGGAAGATGCTTATGCCGATATGATGAAAGAGATCATGGATAGAAGGAATATCCATTTTCAGTCGGTCAAGGTATCCGATCAGAGAAGGATCGAGGATGTTTTTCGCAAAGAAAGAAATGATCTGATCACAGTTCTAAATGAATTCAGTAAGGACATTTCAAAAATGGTCCTTCCGATGAAAAAAGACGATGACAGAGATCCTGCCGATGTGTTCAGAGGGTATAAGGCGACGATATCGAGGGGCTGGAATTACAACTATACAGGCGTCATGTCCGCAATTAAAAATATGGCCGGAATAGAGTATGATGCCTCTTTCGCAGAACTGGGCATTACCAATGAATGTGTGGCAAGAGAACAAGCCGGTAAGACCGTCCTTAATGTGATGGACAAAGATAATCCCGATTCCCTTTATTACCGGATGATGAATTTCAAGTATCAGATCTCCCTGGAGTTTGTTTTGGGTTGTTCGAAATATCTTGCGGATGAGATGAAACAGAACGGCCAGTTCACTTATTTCGATTATCTGTACTATCTCAGGGAAATGCTGAAGACAGATGCACAAGAAAGCGGCAATCTGATCGGGTATATCCATGACCGCCATTCCGTTTTCATGATCGACGAGTTTCAGGATACCAACCCGATGCAGGCCGAGGTCTTCTTCTATCTCTCAAGCGAAAAACCGGTTACCGATTGGAAACAATGCAAGCCAAGACCCGGTTCCTTGTTTATTGTCGGCGATCCGAAGCAGTCGATCTACCGGTTTAGGGCAGCAGATATTTCTTCCTATCTCAGGATCAAGAAACTGTTTGAAGATGGCGTCGGAAAAGTGCTGTATCTGACTAATAACTTCCGTTCCAGAAGCGTGATGAAGAACTACTTCAATGATGTTTTTATTGAAAAAATGCCGGTAGAGAGCGAAGATCAGAGCGCCTACAGGGATATTGAAAATACCGATCCGGATAGGATCGACGGATTTGAAGGAGTTTATACCTATCAGTCTTTTTCTGACAAATCGGCGGAATCGGATGATCAGATGCTTGTGAAGATCGTAGAAACGATGGCATATAACGAAAAAGTGAAGATCGTCGAGAAAGACGCTTCCGGAGAAGAATATCTCAGAACTTTGAAATACGATGATTTCATGATCATCTATGCCGGCAAGAAGAGGATTGGATCTTGCATCACCGCATTCAAGAATCATGGCATACCGCTTCGCGCGGAAGGCAAAGTCGTGTTCGAGGAATGTGAAGGACTGAAGACCATCATTTCGATATACAAAGCAATCACTGATAAAAATGATGCCATTTCGCTTGTATCCGCCTTGTTTACTCCGGTATTCGGTTTGAACGAAAATGACCTGACAGCTTATAAAAAGGCAGGCGGCAGCATCTCTCTGGAGTCTAAACCGGAATGCAGCGATCTTCCGGCAGGAAACGCTATGAAACGCTTGCGTGAGACGGTAGAGTTGGTTCCGAATCAGACGCCATCCTCTTTATTTGAGAAAATCATGGACGATTACGAGATATTCAGATATGTTTCGAGCGACAATCTGGAGATCGTTTATTATACCCTGGAACTTTTAAGAAACGAAGAACGTACCGGAAAGATTGTAACTTTTGAAGACGCGTCCCGATATCTTGATACGCTTGTATCCGGCAAGTCGGATCTGGAAAGATGTTTGAATCTGAAACAGAACGAGGATGCGGTACGTATCGCCAATCTGCACAAGGTGAAAGGATTGGAAGCGCCTGTAGTCATTCTGGCAAGATCGGGAGCTAACAACAACCCGCAGGCTGATATCAGGATCGAATACCATGACGATTCAGCAGATGGCTATCTCATCATGGCCAGACAAAGCAGTTCGGACAGCAATTATAAGTATGCGCTTGTTGAAACAAACCGGTTCGATCAACAGAAGGGAAGAGAGAAAGAAAGCCTGAAAAAGGAATACGACAGGATGGTCTATGTTGCGGCAACACGGGCAAGGAATGTCCTTATCGTCAACCAGCCGATGTTGACTGACAAGAAGAGCGGCAAACCAAAAAGAGGTTCCAGCAACAAGTGGAAAGACCTGATGGCGCAGGCCGGAGGGGATATCTTTGAAGCCGTTCCGGAAATTGACAGAGTCAAGATAAAAAACGAAGATCAAGGAGACAATAAACCTGTTGCCGCAGAAGAACTGTACTCCGAAAGCAAGCCTCTGGAAGCAAGAAGCAGCAGCACTTATTCTTTAAAATCGCCAAGTACGATGGTATCTTCGTCCAACTATGAAGAAATTCCTGAAGAAAAAGAAGGAGTGAATGAATATAAGAATAGCGGCAGCGATGAAACATATGCCACGCTGATCGGCACGATGGTTCACAGACTTATGGAAATGATCATCATGTCAAAGGATAAACTGGGGAAAGACGATATCGTAAATAACGTATTGTCTGAATATATGATTGCGGAGATGGAAGGATGCAGAGGATCTTTCAGACAGAAACTGGAATCTGTTTTCGAGGTCATGCATCATGGGGGCTACCCTCAGGTCAATGACGCGGTACAGGATATCCTTCCGATGGTATTGAATGCCGATGAGGTTTATTCGGAAGTGCCTTTCACTTATAAAGAAGGCGATGAAATCTGGAACGGAATCATCGACCTGATCTACAGGGAAGATGGCAGGCTTCATATCATTGACTGGAAGACCAACAAGAGCGATGATGGCTTGGCGGAGCACTACAAGGAACAGCTGGATGCGTATAAAAAGGCTGTGAAGCAGATCATTGGGGAAGAAGCGGAAGATGCGATGATCTACCATATATCGATTTCATAAAAGAACCAAGAAAACATAGGAAGGTTTTATAGAAAGCGTAATTACAGACTCTTTTGCGGATATCTGATCCCTTGTCTATGTGTTTATTTAAACCTATAATTGAATTAAGAAACGTCAGAACTGCTGACAGATGTTTTAACGTATATAATGCCGCTTATCGATATCATGAGATAGATTATTCCAGGGGGTAAAAGGATATGAAGAAACAAGGAAGAATCATCAGGATCTTGTTATTGGGACTGATAGCCATAGGTACGCTGTTTTCACCTGTTTCAAAAAAAGTCACCGCGGAAAGCGTGATGAAAGACATTGCCATAGGGACGGTATACAACATCGGTGATGTGGTCAATTTTGGCACTAATGTGGTATATGTCGACGATGGGACGGAAACGATAAAAATGGTCTATACATATAGCGTCATTGAACCGAGCTGGGAACAGGATGCTGCCGGGTCGTGGAGATGGACCGTCACTTTGCGTCAAAGCTATTCCGAAATGCATTCGCTTTATTTCTATTCTGACGGCTATACAGGCAACGAAACTGTTACGGGAATCAAATGTGTCAGCGGGGATGGTTTGGATTTTCCTTATTCTTTTGAACTGGTTTATGAAGCGGAAGCCGTAACAGAATATCCTCTCTGGGTAGGAGACGTTCATGTTACAAGTCAGAAACTCAGCGATGAAGACTGGAGCTATGATCCTGAAAGCAACATGCTGACTCTTGAAAACGCCAATATTACAAGTACTGTTGAATATCAGGAGTCCCGTTACAACATTCTGACAACAGAGGATATGGATCTGACGATAAAACTGATCGGAGACAATACTGTCGGTAATGGGAATGCCAACTATGGTATTTTGGTCGGAGCCAATATTGCGGATGGCACGCTGACAGTTACAGGTGATGGCACTCTGAATGTCAACGCCGGAAGGAATGCCGCTATTTACACAACATCTCTTGTGATCGATCATACCAACGTCACGGTGGCAGCAAATTTCCATGGATTCTATGTCAATGATACGATAACGATCACAGGGAGTACTGTAAATGCGACAGGAAGATCGGAACAGGCGATCCGTACGTTGTTTGGAAATGTTGTGATCTCTGACAGCGAGGTGACATTGAATGGGGTCATGTTTGGCATCAAACAAGCATACAATGGCAATGTTCAACCGGATGGCGGAAAACTTCAGATTAGCGGCAAGAGCACGGTCACAGCTGTTGCATCAAATGACGATGGCAAGGCGATCCACTCTACCAAGATCGAACTGGATGGCGTTGAAATCATCACGCCGGAAGAAGGATTTATCGGTCCGTGGGATGATGGATCGGGTGAATGGGAAACCGTCTACGAGGAAAACGATGTGATTGCCAGGGAAGCCGTATTCAGCTATATCGAATATACTGTCGCTTCGGGAAAAGACGCAACCTATGTCCCTGACAGCAATGAAGATCTTGTGATCACTGTCAAACGAAACCGGAATGATGAAACCTGTTTTGAACGTTTCAGAAGTGTCGCTATCGATGGCAATGAATTGGTAAAAGATACGGACTATACCGCAGAAAAAGGCAGTACCGTTGTTACCATCAAGGCAGCAGCTCTTGATAAGCTTTCAGAAGGAAAACACACCGTTACGGTCGAATTCGATGACGGAAAAGCAGAAACATCTCTTACGGTAAAGAAGGCTTCGACCCCGGAACCTGATCCTGAACCGGAACCTGAACCTGTTCCTGTAAGACCTTTCGATGTACCTAAAACCGGTATCGAAGGACCTTCTTCCTTCCGTCTTATCGGTCTGATGGGACTTTGTGCGACAGTCATCATAATGAAAAAATACCATTAAGACATCTTCTTAAGTGAAACACAGCAAAGGACAGATAGCTTCAAAGATCTGCCCTTTTTCATTGCAGTTTCGACTGATTCTTTAAGAGATGAAACCGATAGAAAAAACATCAGATAATGCTTGACATTATTTCGGAACCGAAATATAATTACTTCGGTACCGAAATAATAAGGAGGTAGTAAACATGATAACGAATGTCGAATTATTCAAGAAAATGATGATGGTTTCGAAAGACTTAAGAAGGAACGTGATCCGTCAGTCCGTTGGCGAACACTGCGAGAACAGACATGGACATCCAATGCACAGGATGCATATGCAAGGGATGCCGGGACCGATGATGCCTCAGGAAGCAAGACAGCCGTTTCCTCCAAAAGGAATGCCTGAAGGACCAAGAAGGATGTCCAGGGAGCATCTCTTGGCGATCATCAGCGAATTCCCGGATGGCGTGAACCAGAAACAGCTGGCGGAACGTGCGCGCATCAATGCTTCCAGCACATCAGAAGTTGTCGCAAAACTGGAAGATGACGGATATCTCGTAAGAGAGATCTATCCAAGCGACAAGAGAGCCACGATCCTGAAGCTGACGGAAATGGGCAAGGTCAGAGCGCAAGAGATCCGAAACGAACGGGAAGGTTATCTGGATCAGCTGTTCGCAAAACTGACAGAAGAGGAAAAGCAGACTTTGTCTGATCTTCTGGACAAACTGATTGAAAAACCTGAAGATTTAGAAATATAAGTCTGATGTGACCAGCGTCAGCAAAAGGCAGATCTGAAAAGGTCTGCTTTTTGTTTTTATCATCAGACTATTCAATAGAGAGGACCTTTAGTCATATAATTTAAGTGTGATATGACCTTGGAGGTACTTATGAAAACAATCAGAAAGATCATCAATATACTTCTGGCAACGATGCTGCTGATGTCTGTTTCTGCCTGCCAGAAAGAGAATAAAGTCAGTTATCCCGATCGGGATGTCGATTATCCGACCGAGCTGCCTGCTTTTGAAGAAGATACGGTAGCGATCCATTACCAGAGAGGCGATAATTCCTACGACAAATGGACGCTCTGGCTCTGGGATCCGGAAGGAACGGATGACAATAAGGAAGATGATTTCAACTATCAGGACGACTACGGTGTCATCGCCGTCTATCCGCTGTCTTACTTCGGAGAACTGTCCGGAGGAAGGCTGGGTATCATTGTCAAGACGAAGGGCGCCTGGACGAAAGATGGTACGGATGATGACCGTTTCATCGTATTCTCCGATCTGACGAAAGATGAGAACAATCTCTATCATGTCTACCTGTGCGGGGACGATGTCCATATCTATCTGAGTCCGGATAAGACGATTTCGGATACGATCAATACGGTAAGATTCACTTCGGGAAAAGAGATCTTTGTAGGTGTTTCCAATCCATTGGAAAAGGTCAGAGTCTATAAAGATGGGACACTGGTCAAGGAAGAAAACGGAGCAGGAAGATCGAAATTTACCATTGCTTTGGATGAAGATGCAGATCTGTCCGGATCTTATTCGATCGAAGTGGAATTCCGCGGAAGCGGGGAAGTGCTGAAAGCGTCCGTTTCGACTTCAGGACTATATACGACGGATCTGTTCAATGACCAATATTATTATGATGGAGAGCTGGGAGCGATCTATTCTCCGCAGCAGACGATCTTCCGGGTCTGGTCTCCTGTATCATCGAGGATCGAACTGAGGATCTATGAAAACGGCACACCGAAAGCATTGGATGCCAAAGGGGATGATACGTTTGTTCCATATGAAATGGTCAAAGGAGACAAAGGCGTCTTCGAATATACCCTGGAGGGAGACAATCAGGGTCTGTATTACACCTATTTCGTTTATAACAGCCATTATCCGGATGGCAAAGAGATCGTGGATCCGTATGCCTATTCGACCGGAATCAACGGCGTCAGAGGCATGATCGTCGACTTCTCGAGAACTGATCCGGAAGGCTGGGACAGCGTCGATTATCTGGGTTATGACCGCAAGGAACTGGTGGTCTATGAAACGCATGTGGCTGACGTGACTTCTTCCGATACCTGGTGCGGTCCTGCTGAATATGCCAGAAAATATCTGGGCATGATCACGGAAGCGACCATCTATTCTCAAGACGGTCAGAGAGTGACGACCGGTTTCGATCATATCAAGGAACTGGGTGTCAATGCCTTGCAGCTGCAGCCAATCTATGATCAGGATAATGACGAAAGAACTTATACCTTCAACTGGGGCTACAATCCTTTGAACTACAACACGCTGGAAGGCATGTATTCGATGGATCCGTATGACGGCTACGAAAAGATCAGAGAATTCAAACAGCTGGTCAAAGCCTACCATGACGCAGGCATCACCGTCATCATGGATGTCGTCTATAACCATATGAGCTATGTGAATGGCACCGGATTCGATGTGCTGATGCCGGAATACTATTTCCGTTACAAGAACGATGGAACGCTGTCCAACGGTTCCGGCTGCGGAAACGAGACAGCCAGCGAGAATCCGATGATGCGCAAATTCATTATCGACAGCATCTGTTTCTGGACCAGAGAATACAAGCTGGGCGGTTTCCGTTTCGACCTGATGGGACTGCATGATATCGAAACGATGAACGAAGTCCAGGCAGCAGCTTCCCAAATCAATCCGCATATCGTCATTTATGGCGAGCCTTGGACCGGAGGAACGACGACCCTGGATTCCGCTTTACAGGCAAAACAGGACAATGCGAATCAGTTTGTGGGTTATGGGCAGTTCAACGACCGGATGAGAGATGCTTTAATCAAGGGCGGTCTCTCGGATAAATCGGACAAAGGCTGGGTATCGGGGACGCAGTCCAGCCAGGATGATCTCACGGCGATCGGTTATGGCATCAATGGCAAGACTTATGTGTCCAGGGATCCGATCGAAGATCCCAACAAGACGGTCAACTATGTGACCTGCCACGACAACTATACGCTGTATGATCGCATGAAAGCCGCAGGCATCGAAGATGAGGCGACCGTAAAACAGATGGCGATGCTGGCGAATTCCGTGGTGTTGACCTCCAATGGCACGACTTTCATTCTGGCGGGAGAAGAGATGCTGAGAACCAAGCAAGGCGACAGCAATTCCTACATGTCTTCCGATGAGATCAATCAGCTGGATTATTCTCTGAAACTGAAGAATCGCGATATGTTCGAGAATTATCAGAAACTGATTGAATTCAAGAAGAACACGAAACAGTTATGTATGAATGATTCACAGATCGATGTGGAGTTCCTGGATAATGGAACTGTCATCCGATATGTGTTGCATTCAGGAAACCAGGAATATCTGGTCGTCCATTGCAACGGCAAGGATGCGCATACGGAAATCGACTGTACAGGATATTCTTTGTATCTGGATACATTGAACATCCTGAGCGATCCATTGTCTTCCTTCGTCCCATCGCACTATCAGACCGTGATTCTGATCAGGAAATAAAAACATGATCATCAAAGATAACAACACCGGATTGCCTTTGTTGCGATGCGAACTGCCTGAAGATTTTCACACGCAAGCCATCATGCAGGTGAGACAGTATCCGCTGAATCAGGTGATCTATGTGCAGATGCAGGCAAACAGAAACAACTGTCTTCTGAACTATCAGACAGGAGACAATTATCTGTATGAGAAAGTGAAACAGAATCCTTACGGCTATCCGCAGGCGAATCAGAATCCTTATACCGATGATGGTTCCTGGTACGCCGTACCGGTGAATCTGACAGATAATCTCGATCAGGTGGCTTCCATGATCCTGAACAGGGAAGCCAAGGCGATCCGTTACTATGATCCATCGGAAAAGCTTTCCGAACTGTTGAAGAACGGTTTCGATAAGATGGTCAACGATTTCGTCAGCCAGATCCGGAACGCCTCTGTCATGACTTATATCCCGGTTGGCACGATCATCCGCAATTATCTCTGCGACGCGGGGATCGGTATCTATGAGAACGGCAATGCCTATCTGGCGGTCTTCCTATGCCGGAAAGGCATCGAATACGATGCGGTCAATGGGATCGCAAGCGGGGTGCACGAAAACATTACGGGCGAACCGTTCGGACAGGCATATCCGACCATGAACAGCATGCAGTCGGTCTGTACCTGGAACATCCCTTCGATCATCTGTATGTCCAGCGATCGGAAAGAAGATCTCGATGTATTCATGACCTTCCTGGAAACTGCCGAGATCGCTCCGGAACTGAATCAGTACGGTATGCAGCTGCAGCAGCAGTCGCAGATGCAGAAACAGAACTTCTTTAACAACGCGTTCGCTCAGCAGATGCAAGGCTGGGCAGCCAGCGATGCGTTGGGCAGATCTCTCAGCCAGGATCTCGATCATTTCCATCAGAATCTGAATCAGCAGATGGCGCAGAACGATATGCGTTTCAATCTCGGAGCTTCGGGACAGGAAAGCATGGATGACAGGATACAGCGCATGCGCCATGAGTCGATGATGGGAGTGGAAACTTATGAAAGAGATGACGGTTCGACCTATGAATATTCCAATATGGCAGACCGTGTCTTTGAAAACAATCTTGATAATACGACGCATTTCGGCACAAGGAACTATTATGATGACTATGTGCCGGAAGGCTGGCATGAAATGAAGAAGAAATAAAAAGGAACTTGTATGAACAACTTTGATCTCAGAGAAACTGTCAGAATCATTCTTGAAGAAAAAACGGAAGAAGAGAAACTGTTTCTTTATTCCGATCACTGTCAGCTTTATGATGAATATCCTTCTCTTTTGAAAAGGAAACTGACGATGCTGCAGGATGCTTATGCTTTTCTCTATGAGGATGAAAACTGTGCCTTGTATCATGTGTCTGAAGAAGAAGCGGCAGCGATCATCAAAGACGATATCGACGGCAAGGATTGGAAGATCATGGAGGGGGCTTTGATCAGCGAACGCTACAGGGTGATGATCCATGATCACAGCTACAGGATTCTTTCTTCGAAAGAGAAAAAAGCGGAATGATTGAAGATGCAATAAGAAAGGCAATCATATGAAAACATACTATGTCATGGATATGGGCGGAACTCTGGTGAAGTATGCCCTGATGAATGAAAACGCGGAAATCCTTGAACAGGGCAGTTTTCCTGCCGTTACGGCATTTCTGGATCCTTTTTTGCAATCGCTGGATGAGAATATCAGGAAATACGAAGGACGCTATGAAGGAATCGCCGTATCCATGCCGGGAAGGATCGATACCGCAAGAGGCATTGCCCATACCGGAGGCGCATTCCGTTTCTTTCGTGACACGCCTTTAGGCGAGATCCTCGAAGAAAAATACAGAGTCCCTGTGACCCTGGCAAACGATGCCAAATGCGCAGCCCAGGCCGAAGCGACTTCCGGCGCTTTGAAAGACATATCGAATGGCGCTGTCATCGTCATCGGTACCGCGATCGGCGGAGCTATCGTTCTTGATCATAAAGTCTATATGGGATCACAGAATGCGGCAGGCGAGTTCTCTTATCTGGTGACAGATTTCGATCTGTTTACGCAGTATACCACCAAGATGAGGGGCTCCTGGGCAGGCTGTTTTTCTTCGGCTGTCATGGTCAGAAAATTCGCTCAAAGGAAGAATGCAGATCCGAAAGAATACAATGGCATCCGTTTCTTTGAAGCTTATGATCAGGGAGATACGGATGCGATCGAACTGCTGGATGAAATGGGAAGGATGGCCGCGGCAGGGATCTTCAGTTTGCAGGCTGTTCTGGATCTGGAGAGGATCGCGATCGGCGGAGGCATCTCAGCCCGTGAAGAAGTCGTCGATGTGATAAAGAAACATCTCGAGAAGTGCTACAATGCGCCAAGCATTCCATTCTGTTATCCGGAAATCGTACGCTGCAGATACGGCAACGATGCCAACCTGATCGGCGCTTTAAGTTTTCATCTGAACCGGGAATAAGGAGCTGACTATGAACCTGCTGATCCATGACTTGAACCATGAAGAACTGAATAAGATATTTCCTGACTTAAGTGGCTGGGAAGTGATTTCCGATAATGGTACCATCCGACCCTGTGTCGGCTGTTTCGGCTGCTGGAACAAGGATCCGGGACACTGCATAGTTACGGATGGCTATGACAATATGGGTTCTCTCATCCATCATGCGGAAGAAGTGACTGTCATCAGCAGGTATACTTATGGCGGTTTCTCATCGTTCGTGAAGAATGTTTTTGACCGTTGCCTGGCCTATGTATTGCCTCATTTCGAGATCATCGATAATGAAACGCATCATCAGAAGCGTTATGAAGAAGACAAGCCGTTTACGTTCATATTCTATGGACATCGCTTAAGCAATGAAGAAAAGAAAAGCGCGGAACGCTATGTGGAAGCGGTATGTACGAATATCCGGGGTTATGTCAAGGAACTGATCTTCTGGGATCACGAGGATGATTCCAGACAGGTTTCCGTGCTGCCGAATGAAACGGAAGGGAAGATTGCATTGTTGAATGCCAGCATGCGCCAGGGCAATTCACGCAAGCTGGGACTGGAGCTGCAGAAAAAGCTGAAACAGGAGAATGAACTCATCGAGATCGCTCCTTATGTCAGAAAACCTGAAACTCTGATGGAACGTCTGGAAGATGTTCCTGTCATCGTACTATGCACGCCTTTGTATGTGGATGGCTTGCCATCGCAGCTGATCCGTTTGCTGGAAACGTTTGAGAAACGCTACCATGGCACTGCCAAACGCATCTATGTCCTGGCCAACATGGGTCTTTATGAAAGCAGGCAGCTGGTCAATCTCTTTGATGCGATCCGGCAATGGTGCGATCGGATGGGTTTTGCCTATTGCGGAGGCTTGGGTGTCTCGGCAGGGGAACTGGCAGGCGGTTTCCTTGATTTCAGTCAAATCGAGAAATGGCCTTTGAATAAGATCAACGAAGGAATCGCTGCCTTGGCAGAAACGATCGATAAACGCAAGAAGATGGACAATATCTATAGCGGTCCGTATCGTTTCCCGCGTTCCTTGTATGTAGCGATCGCCAACAGCGGATGGAAACGCATGGCAAAAAAGAACGGCCTGAAAAACGAAGACCTGTTCCGCAGATTATAGTTTAAAATGTGACCTGATCGTTTCTTTTCCTAGTAGATTAGTGAAAAGGAGCGATCGATATGAAGAAATTTCTATCAACAATATTCTTGATTACCTTATTGGCAGGATGTCAGAAAATGGAAACAGTCAGAACAGAAGATCTGGGCGTGGAAATCGAACTGATCGATATCAGCGCCAAAGAAAACAGAAATACAGGATTTACCCTGATCCAGCTGAATGCACTGATCACCAACCGCAGCGAGAAAGAACTGACTGCGGTATCCTACGAGCTTCAACTGCTGGATGAGAACGGCGAACTGATCAAGGCATATCACAGGACCTATTTCGGAGAAGATAAAAGCCTGTCTCTGAATGAAAGCGTAAAAGACTACATGGGTTTTCAGGACAAGCTGGAGAAGCAACCCGCTTCCTTTGCGCTGAAGGTCACGGAAGTCAAGGACGTCGAAGAACTGCCGCTGGTCCATCTCCCGCTGCCGGATGAATTCCTCTATCAGGCAATCGGACTGGAACGTTTAGAGAACGAACTGCCGATAAAGATCTATGTACGCATCGATCACATGGGAGCCGAAGATATCGCTGAAATCGAAGACGAGGAAACGATCCGGAAACTGACAGATCTATTCTGCAACGTGAAGATCGCCAATGAGACCGATACGTTTGTGACCGACAACTATAATCTCGTCATCTTCTATTTCACGGATGGCACGCAGAAAGGAATCAGTCTGAATCTCTACAATCTCGAGATACAGAACGGTCATCTCGGACACATCTACGAACTGAATGATTTCGGACCATTCTGGAAAGCCTGTACGGAACTGGCAGAACCGGAATATGAATAACAGACACAATCAAAAAAATCACCTTACGGTGATTTTTATAACGTGATCTTCGTGCCTGCAGGTTTTTCCAGCATCTCGGGATGTTGGAGAATCGATTCGATCATCTTCACGGATCGGGCAAAATAAAAGCCGTCCGCGATCCTTTCATCCAAAGTGACTCCGAAGGAACAGACTTTTCTCAGTTCCTCCGTTCCATCGTCATGAATCAATTTCTCATTCACGATTTCACCGATCGTAGTCAGCGAGGAACAGGTGCCGAAATCCGCCAGATTGTGATAGATCGCTCCGCATCCGATCGAACCGAGATTGGAAATGATCATGCTGGTGAAATAGATATTGTTGTCGGTCATTGATTTCGGCAGCAAGCCGCGTTTGCCAAAGAAACTGATCAGCGCCATGACAGGAACCCGGAACAGATTGGGAAGCTTGCCCAGAACATCCGCAACGCCGTTTGCGCCGGATTTTTCTTCCTTTGCGTTACGCACTTTATCGACCATTTCCGCTGTCTTGCGGGAAATGGAAGCAATATTGTCGTTCTCTTCGATGGGAACCACCAGCATCAGTTCTCCCGATTTGTCATCCAATGCGATTTTAGCCGCGAAAGACAACAGGACATCATTATGCTCATACATGTGACGGTTGATGATGAAACGATTCAGGAAGGGACGATTGTACATGACTTTGCCGATGGCAGTCAGAAAAGCATGGAAATAGGTATAGTGGATCCCTTTCTTCTTGCACTCCTCGATGTATCTGACCAGTTCCGTGACATCGATTTTCTGATCGATATAGACTTCGTTTTCTTTGCGGTTCGGTTTCAGGTCGATCATACATTGTTTCAGGGTATCGATCTTCACTCTGCGGGCATCTTTTCTCATGGCAGGCTCCTTTCGAAATACTAATGGCAATATTCTAACATGAAAAGATGTATGATAGTCATTTTGTTAGAACTTAAGATACAATTATAACGAACAGGTAATTGTACTGAAAGGATGGTGAAGATATGCCTCAGATAAAATGTGAATACTGCGGATCCTATATCGAAGAAACCGATAAGAAATGTCCTTACTGCAATGCGGTCAATCGGAATTTCAAACGGGTCGTTTCCGGAACGCCGCAGACGATCGAAGAACTGAAACAGTGGTATCAGGATCGGAATCTTCCACCGGAGGAAGTGACGCGTTTCTTTATCGGCAAGGATATCAGAGAAGCAAGGGCGTTTGGCATCTATCGGGATGGCTCGGATTTTATCGTATACAAGAATAAAGACGACGGAAGCAGAGCGATCCGTTATCAGGGTACGGATGAAGCGTACGCGGTCAATGAACTGTATCTGAAACTGAAGTCGGAGATCCTGAATCAGAAGAGCCGAAATCTCAGCAGATCGGGTACCCGATCCGGTAGCGGTACGTTTACAGTTTCCTTTTTCGTTACGGCTTTTATTTCTCTGATCACTTTAGGAGTCGCAGGCACTTTATTGCCTTCCTGGATCTTTGCGATTCTAGGCATCGTTTTATTTGCCTGTGTGATCCTGTTTGCGAAGGATATAAAAAAACTGATCATCGCAGCTACGATCATCATTCTCATGACTTTCACCGGCACGATCGCATATCTGATAGGATATTCCTCCGCACACAAACATGATGGCTACTATAGCCATGGCGGCGATTACTACTACTTCCAGGGACATAACGTCTATCACTATGACAATGATGACTGGTACTACTATGATACCTATGACAATTTCACGGAATACTATCCGGATTATTACTATGTATCCGATGACTATGACGGATATGAAGAATACAGCGATTTCAGTGAAACGGAATACTATGATGATCGCTGGGATAGTTCTTCCTCCTCCAGTTCTTCCAGCAGCGATTCCGATTATGACTGGGACGGAGGATCGGATTGGGATTCCGGCGGAACAGACTGGGGTTCGGACTGGTAATAACACAAAAGAAACAATCCATCAAGGAGTGTTTCTTTCATTCATTCGATAAATATGCAATGGGTCTATGATCCGTATCTATCGTCGTATCTCTTCAGGAATGTTACGACCATGGCTCTGACGCAGTTCTGTCCAACACCGAACTGTGTATTGTTGTTTACTCCTGTAGTGATGCCCGTGGAGTATGCCCAGCGGACTGCCTCATAGAAGTAATTCGATTCTTTCACATCAGGGAAGTTCATGTCCTTCGGATCGT
>JAFYHQ010000043.1 GCA_017539105.1 Erysipelotrichaceae bacterium | reverse complement strand
GAAAGAGAAAGAAGTCAGCATGTATGTATGCGGTCCGACAGTCTATAACCATGTCCATATCGGTAATGTACGGCCTGTGGTCGTTTTTGATACATTAAGAAGACTGTTTGAAGCTTTGGGTTTTACCGTTAAATTTGTATCCAACTATACGGATGTCTATGACAAGATCATCAATCGGGCTTTGGAACTGGGAATCAGCGAACGGGAACTGACGGATGAAATGATTGAAGCCTACAATCAGATCCGCAAACTGATGAACGCGGAAGATCTTTATGCTACACCGAGAGTGACGATGACGATGAATGAAATCATCGAATTCATCGATGGGCTGATTAAGAACGGTTCCGCGTATGAGGTGGACGGGGATGTCTATTTCGATACGAGTTCGGTAAAAGACTATGGGAGCCTGTCCAATCAGAATATCGAAGACCTCAAAGTAGGTGCCAGGATCGAGGAGAACGAGCAGAAACGTTCGCCGCTGGATTTCGCATTATGGAAGAAGACGGATATGGGCATCAAGTGGCAGACGCCGTTTGGCGAGGGAAGACCGGGCTGGCATACTGAGTGTGTCGTCATGATCAATAAGGAACTTGGTCCGCTGATCGATATCCATGGCGGGGGCAAGGATCTGCGTTTTCCGCATCATGAGAACGAGAGAGCCCAGTCGATGGCTTTGAATCACAGCGAACTGGCGAACTACTGGATGCATTCCGGAATGATCGATGTGAATGGCGTTAAGATGAGCAAGTCTCTGGGCAATTTCATTATCGCTAAAGATATCCTGACGACGCTTGATCCGATGGTGCTGCGCTGGTTCCTTCTGGGAACGCATTACCGTCAGGATGTGAATGTTTCCGATGAGATCATCGAGAATGCAAAAACCGAATTGGGCAAGGTCCTGAACGCCTTGAAACAGGCGCAGGTTAAACTGTCTTTGAATGATTATGCGACAGAAGGATGCAATCAGGAAGCTTATGATCGTTTCATTGCGGCAATGGAAGATGATCTCAATACCCCGAACGCTTATGGCGAGATCTTTGAACTAGTCAAGAAGATCAACCAGGAAATGAGAGTCAGAGATCTTGATCTTGATACGCTTGCGCAAGATACGAATACGCTCACGAAAGAACTGACCATCTTAGGCATCCGCTATCCGGAAACGAAACTGAGCGAAGAAGAGAAAGAAACCTATCGTCTCTGGAATGAAGCGAAAGCAGCCAAAGACTTTGAGACAGCAGACAGATACCGTGCGATACTGACAGAAAAAGGGATCTTGTAAGTGGATATAAAAACATTATCAGGCAGCGCCTTGAGCTATCTTGGCGATGCGATTTTCACGTTGAAGGTACGGGAATTCTACCTGGAACACAATTATCGGACACCGGGATCTTTACAGCAGATGACGGCCAGATACAACAGCGCCGCCGGTCAGCGCAAAGCGTATGAACGTATGGATCGGGAAGGTTTTTTCACAGCAGATGAGCTGGAAGTGTTCAAACGCGGAAGAAATGATATCAGTCATATTCCGGCAAGTAGCGATCTTGTGACCTATGAGATTGCCAGCGGTCTGGAAGCGATCTGCGGTTATCTTTATCTGATGGATCAGGATCGGATGAATGAAGTATTTGATGAGATATTCAAAGGAGGAATCGAGAATGAGTGAATATGTCTATGGTAAGAATTCTTTCTTTGAAGCATTGGATAATCGCCGTATCATCAAGGCATTCGTTCTGCACGATGAAGCGATCAAAGGAAAAGGCATCGAATATGAGATATGCGACCGCAAGACATTGGATCGTCTGTCCCGTTCCGGCAATCATCAGGGATATGTGGCTCTGGTGAAAGAATTTGAACTGGCGGAAGTCGATGATATGCTGAAGAAAGAAAACGGGCTGATCGTCATCCTGGATAATCTGCAGGATGTGCATAATCTGGGTGCCATCATCCGTACCTGCGACTGTGCTGGAGTCGATGGCATCATCTACAAGACACATAATTCCGTGAAAGTCAATGATACGGTAGCGAAAGTGGCTTCCGGCGCTTTGGAATATGCCAAGATCGCTGAAGTGACGAATCTGGTGAACACGATACGCAAACTGAAAGAACACGGATACTGGGTCGTAGGAACCGATGGCGGCGCCAAGATGTCTTATACCGATCTGAAATATGATATGAACACGGTGCTGATCATCGGATCGGAAGGAAAAGGGATCTCCCGTCTGGTCAGAGAAGAGTGCGATTTCATGATCTCTTTGCCGACGCTGGGACATGTGACCAGTCTGAACGCTTCCGTCGCGGCAGGGATCCTTATCTACAATATCCTGCGTACGAGACAGTCTTAATCTTTTCCACATTCTGATCCGTTTTGTGGAGAAAAACTGATAAATGATTGAAAAAACATTGAGAAGATACGATCTTCTTTTTATTAGATAATAATGCCATGGATGAGAATCTTGAACTGATCAAGCGTATCAGAAACGGTGACGATAAGGCATTTGAAACCTTGCTGGAAAATCATAAGAAGATGATTTACAAGCTGATTTACAATTCGACTCTAGAAGCAGGGGATTATGCCATCGATGTCGAAGAAGTCTTTCAGGAAGCTTCTTTGGTGCTGTATCGTGCGGTTTTTACTTTTGAAGAAGATAAGAACGTCAAATTTTCATCCTACGCTTATCTTGTCCTGAAAAGCAGAATCAAAAACGTTTTCAGAGGCTACTACAACATCTACAAGGAAGAGTCCTATTCGATTGACAGCCACGAACATCAGGATTATCTGCTGTCGCTTGCCATCAAAGAAGATCCGATCAGATATCACAAGGAACAAGAATTTCGTAAAAGATTGGATCGTTTTATCGGTGAATTATCAACTCAAGACAGACAGATCCTGGAATTAAGAGGGGATGAACTATCCTATAAAGAGATTTCCAATCTTTTGCATATTTCTACCAAAAAGATCGACAACCGTCTGCGTGTCCTGAGAAAACGCATGGGACAGTATCTGAATGATGAAAAGTAACAGAATCATTCACGATTCGTAACATACTCCGCTATCTGTGATTGCATATGATTTGTTTAAAACAGACAATTATGTTAAAATTTTCACAAATAGAGGAGTTTCAATATGGAGAATCACAACAATAAATATGATCCTTTGTTTACCCCGTGGAAAATAGGAAAAGTCGAAATCAAGAATCGTTTCGTTCTAACATCCATGGGTGGGACCAACCTTCTAGGCTGGATGGAGATCAATCATTTCGATAAGGCAGGAGCGGATTTCATCATGGATGTGGCCAGAAACAACTGTGGTCTTGTCCTGCCGGGATGTCAGCCGGTCTATAACCCGATGTTCGGCCAGTGGCTGTACAAGAACGACAAGATGTATCGGGACCTGAAAGAATGGATGCCGGAATTTCATAAGACCGGAGCGAAACTGTTCGTTCAGCTGACCGCAGGGTTCGGACGATCGTTTACGATCTCTGAAATGATGGAAATGCTTTATACGAACAAAGCATTGCGAGTCTTATCCAAGCCATTCATGGATCTTGATAAGATCACCGCTTCCGCATCGCCTTCTCCGAATCGCTGGTCGGACAGAGTACCATCCAGAGAAATGACGAAAGCAGAAATACAGGAGTTCATCGACGCCTTCGCCAAAACGGCAAAAAAACTGCAGGAAGCAGGGGTCGATGGCGTCGAAATCCACGCGGTTCATGAAGGCTATCTTTTGGATCAGTTCACATTGAACTATGTGAACAAACGTACGGATGAATATGGAGGATCTTTGGAAAACAGATACCGTTTCGCATCAGAGATCGTCAAAGCAATCAAAAAGGCATGTGGAACGGATTTCCCGGTTTCTTTGCGATATTCCGTGGTCTCCAAGACCAAAGGTTTCCGCAACGGAGCCTTACCTGGTGAAGACTATACGGAAGTCGGCCGGGATATGAAAGAATCCGAAATCGCCGTGAAGTTTCTGCAGGAAGCGGGATACGATATGTTGAATTGCGATAACGGAACCTATGACGCATGGTACTGGGCACATCCACCGATCTATATGCCGGAAAACTGCAACCTGGAGGATGTCGAACACATCCGCAAGTATTGCGATATTCCGGTCGTCTGTGCAGGAAGGATGGACCCGGAAACGGCAGCGGAAGAGATCGGAAAGGGGAAACTCGACGGTGCCGGTTTTGCCAGACAGTTTCTGGCGGATCCCGCTTGGATCACCAAACTTATGAACAATCAGGAAGAAGATATCCGTCCCTGCATCCTGTGCCATAACGGCTGTTTCAATATGTGTCACTATGAAGGAGTACCAAACGATCAGTCTTTGAGCGATTCCCTGCATCTGGCCAGATGTGCCGTCAATGCGGAAACGATGCAGAAAGAGAAACACTATATCAAGAAGGCATCTTCTTCGAAAGAAGTGATCATTATTGGCGGCGGCATCGGAGGCATGGAGACGGCAAGAGTGCTGAAACTCAGGGGACACAAGCCGGTCATTTATGAAGCAAGCGATCGGTTGGGAGGAACTTTTATTCCTGCCAGCGCGGAAAGCTATAAAGGCAAGCTGCGCGATCTGCTGGCGTGGTATCTTCGTAAGATGAAGGAAATGGAGATCGAGATCCATTTCAATGAAAAGATTACGGATCTTTCACGGTTTGAAGGAAAGGACATCGTGATCGCTACCGGAAGCAAGCCACGTACGCTGAACGTTCCGGGTTTCGAGAAAACGATCGAAGCCTGCGATTATCTAAACGGACAGGAAGTCAAGGACAATGTCGTCGTGATCGGAGGCGGTCTGACAGGATGCGAGGTGACCTATGAACTGGCACTGCAAGGCAAAGAAGTCACGATCGTCGAAATGAAGAACGATCTGATTGCTCAGACCGGCGTATGTCTTGCGAACAGTTCCTATCTCAGGGAATGGTTCGCATTGCATGGCGTTAAAGTCTACCTTAACACTTCCTTAAAAGAAGTAAAGAATGATTCTATTCTTGTCGTCAGAGATGACGAAGAGATCGTCGTGCCATGTGAGTCAGTCATTTCATCGGTGGGCTATGTACCGGATCCTCTTGTAAAAGAAACAAAGAAGATCCATCTGGTAGGAGACTGCAGAATAGTAGGAAATCTCAGGACCGTCATCTGGAATGCCTATGAGACGGCAATGAAGATCTAGGGAGCAAGATATGGAATTAACAGTTGAACAAAAAGCCATTCTGAATGGCGAAAAAGGAGAAACACTGGCCAAGGTCATGAAGACCCTGGTCATGTATGGCGAAGCATTCGATGCTTCGAAAATGGTACCGGTGACGTCGGATTACAACCATCTGGTCACTTCCTTCGGATTGGGAGTCATGGATCCGGTCTATGAACTGATGGATACCTTGCTGAAAGAGGGGGTCAGTTCTTCGCAGAAGTTTACGGTCGACCCGAGACCTCTGGATCCCAACGTGCCAAGTGGATTCTTGCAGAATCTAGTATTCAAACGTTTCATGTATAACAAGCAGGAGTTCTATGAGAAACAGTTGCAGAAGCTGGGATTGCTGGAAAAGGATGCCTTTACCTGTACCTGCTACATGAGCGAAGTAGGAAACAGACCGAACTATGGGGATGTGCTTTCCTGGTCGGAATCTTCTGCCGTCGTTTACGCGAATTCCGTGCTCGGAGCGAGGTGCAACCGTAATTCAGGTATCATTGATATCATGGGCTCGATCGTCGGTTACGTGCCTTATTTCGGGCTTCTGACGGATGAAGGAAGAAAAGCGGATTGGATCATCAGGATCGAAACCAGCAAAAAACCGGAAGCGCAGCTTTTAGGCAGTGCCATCGGCATGAAAGTCATGGAAGATGTTCCTTATGTGATCGGATTGGATCGATGGCTAGGCAACGAACTGAATGAAGAAGCCTGTACCTATCTGAAAGATTTCGGTGCCGCCACCGCCAGCAATGGCGCGGTAGGTCTCTATCATATCGATGGCTTGACACCGGAAGCAAAGAAACTGGGTAAGAAACTGATCAAAGAAAACGCCAAAGAATATGTGATTACCGATGAAACGCTGCAGGAAGTCTATGACAATTATCCGATCATCTGGAAAGACAAAGATGCCAAACCAAAGCTTTGTTTCATGGGCTGTCCGCATATGTCCCTTCAGCAATTGAAAGACTGGACGGATGTGATCGAAGAGAATCTGAACAGGTATGACAATCCTCAGGTCCTGATTCCTACGGTCTTTACCGCTGCACCTGCCGTCATAAAGGAATTCAAGAAGACGGAATATTATCCTCGTCTGGAAAAAACGGGGATCATCCTCTCTTACATCTGCCCGTTGATGTATATGAACAATCCGTTATGCGCAAAGATGCCGGTCATCACTTCCAGCAACAAGTTAAGAACCTACACCACATCCCGCTACTATACGGATGAAGAAATCGTAATGCAGTTATGTAAAGGAGACAGATAAAATGAAAGAATTCAAAGGAAGAATCGTGACACCGGGAACCTGCAGCGCAGAAGCAGTCGTGACGCATGAAGGTTTTAATACGCTGGCTTCTTTGCAGAAAGCGCTGCAGTTCGGCGATAAGACAGCAAAAGTCAACGATCAGAATAATACGGAGCTTTATGGAAAACCGATCGCAGGAAAGGCATTGTGTCTTCCACAGACCATTGGATCGACGACAGGCGGGCTGGTACTGTACTGTGCCTGCAAGATGGAAAGAAACCCCAAATGCATGCTGTTTGGCAACAGAATCGATTCCCTTGCTTGTGCAGGAGCGGTGCTTGCCAGTGTTTGGTCAGACGCGAAAATGCCGGTCATTGATGAACTGGGGCAGGAATTCCTGGATTATGTCAAAGATGGAATGAAGATCACTGTCCAGGAAGATGGAACCGTCATCGCAGACTGATTTATCACTCTAATCAGTATACAAAGCATACTGCTTCGGCAGTATGTTTTTATTTCGATTACAGATATACAAATAGGCGTTTATGAAAAACTTTCATGTATTTTCATTATATGTAAAAAATTACAGAAAACTATTGACACATTTTCATTCTTTGATTAGAATAAGTGTATCAACTTGGATGTAAATAGTATCGTTTATGATTCCGTTATAGAGAGGGCGTGGCTGGTGAAAACGTCTGCGGCAGTAAACGAGAATACATTACGGAGTCGAATGTCTGAAGATAGTAGGATATTCCGGTTAGTCCCGTTACAGACTGAGGCCATGATGGTGGCTGATGAGGCTGTTATCGTAAGGTAACGGTGAAGTAAGGTGGTAACACGATTTTCGTCCTTGTTGAGGACTTTTTTTATTTGGAGGAAGAAAAAATGAAAAAACTATTGCTTGTATTGTTGTCTATGTTGTTTGTCTTGTGTATGGCTGGATGCCAGGGTTCGAACGATCCCGGGAATACGGAAGAGAATGATGTCTTCCATATCGGAATCATCCAGTTTGCTCCGCATTCTGCCCTGGATGCCGCAACGCAAGGCTTTACCGATGTCGTACTGGCTGAATTCCCGGATGCGGTGATCGATCTGCAGAATGCCGCAGGCGAAATCGCTACGTGCGCTCCAATCGTCAATGGTTTTGTGAATGATGGTGTCGATCTGATCATGGCGAATGCTACGCCGGCGGTACAGGCTGCCGCAAACGCCACAGGCGATATTCCGATTTTAGGAACTTCTGTCACCGACTATGGCGCAGGCTTGGAAATCGCCGATTTCAATGGCGTAACGGGTATGAACGTTTCAGGAACAAGCGATCTGGCTCCGCTGGATCAGCAGGCGCTGATGATCCTGGATCTGTTCCCGGAAACCAAGACGGTAGGCATTCTGTTCTGTTCCAATGAAGCGAACTCGAAGTATCAGGTGCAGGTCGTCAAGGAAACTCTGGAAGCCAAAGGCATCGCTGTCATCGAAGGCGCGTTTACGGATTCCAATGATATCGCGATGGTCGTAGAGAATCTTTGCGATCAGTGTGATGCTTTATACATTCCAACGGATAATACGGCTGCCACATGTGCGGAAACGATTGCCAATGTCGTTCTGGATCGCATGGTTCCTGTCATTGCCGGTGAAGAAAACATCTGCAGGCTCTGTGGTGTCGCCACTTTGACGATCGACTACTATGAATTAGGCAGAGTTACCGGTGAAATGGCTATCAAAGTGCTGAAAGGGGAAGCCGATGTTGCAACAATGCCGATCGAATATTTCCCGAACCCGGTGAAGAAATTCAATCCGGCTGTCAGCGAACTGTTCGATGTAACGATTCCGGAAGATTTCGTAGCAATGACTGACTGATTATGCTGAGCTTATCGAATCTGTTGGGCAGGATCCCCGGAGGTGTCGCGCAAGGCATCATCTGGGGGATCATGGCCCTGGGTATTTATATCACGTTTCGAGTGCTGCAAGAGTCGGACCTGACTGTGGACGGCTCTTTTGCCACGGGTGGGGCAATCGCGGTCATACTGATTACGTCGGGAGTCAATCCCTGGATCGCTTTGCTTTGCGCGTTTGCTGTTGGGACTATCGTCGGAGTCTGTACTGGCCTGATCCATACGGCATTGAAGATTCCTGCAATCTTATCCGGCATTCTGGTGCAGTTCGGCCTGTATTCCATCAATCTGCATATCATGGGCATGGTAGCGAATGTTTCCTGCAGTCCGGTCAAGAATCAGGTCCTGATTACGATGCGTAATATTCCGAAGGCGATCATCATCGGCTCGGTTTTCGCCGCTGTGCTGATTGCGGTCATGTACTGGTACTTTGGAACCGAACAGGGTTGCGCGATCCGTGCGACTGGGAACAATTTCCATATGGCAATGGCACAGGGCATCAATGTGAATCATATGAAAGTCATCGGTTTTGCGTTAGGCAACGGATTGGTAGCGTTATCCGGAGGACTGATGGCGCAGTATCAGGGTTTTGCGGATGTTTCGATGGGCAGAGGCGCTATCGTTATCGGACTGGCTGCGATCATTATCGGCGAGGTGTTATCGGAACTGATTTTCCCGAAAGGCTGCCAGTTCTATATCAGACTTCTGTTCGTGATCATCGGGGGTATCGTATACTATCTGATCATGATCCTGGTCTTATGGATGCATATCGATTCGAATGATCTGAAGCTGGCTACGGCGATCATCGTCATGCTGGCGATGGCAGTTCCGAATCTGAAAAAGAGGTCGCAATAATGCTTAGAATAGAGAATATCAGAAAAATATTCAATCCGGGTACGGTCAATGAAAAGATCGCTCTGGATGGCGTGGATCTTGTCTTGAATGATGGGGAATTCGTTACTGTCATCGGTTCCAATGGTGCAGGAAAATCGACGCTTCTCAATGCGATCGCAGGGGTGTGGCTGGTCGACGAAGGAAAGATCTACATCGATGATACGGATGTCACGAAACTATCGGAAGACAAACGTGCCAGATATATCGGCAGAGTCTTTCAGGATCCTTTGAT
>JAFYHQ010000042.1 GCA_017539105.1 Erysipelotrichaceae bacterium | reverse complement strand
TCCGAGCATCAGCAATATGCCCATCAGGAGTCTGTTTTTCTTGTTTTTCTTGTTCATAAACGTTCCCTTCCGTTTCTTTTCTCATCCCTATTATATTCCCTGATGGATGTTTACTAAAGTGGAAGAATATTGTACTAAAAAGTATTAAAAGCTTAAATATTTTAGATTATAATGGTGGTATGAGATCTGCATAAGATCGATAGAAAAGGAGAGATTAATGAAAAAACTTTTTAAGATTTTAGTTACTTTACTGGTAGCTATCTCCGTAGTCGCTTGTTCCGGTGGCGGTAATGGCGGCGGTGAAACCAGCAGCGAACCTGTCGAGGTCGTATTCTGGCACACTCTGACGGACCATGATGAGGAAATGGTTCAGGAGATCGTTGAGAAGTTCAACGCATCTCAGGACAAGTACACTGTCGTTCAGTTGACCCAGCCGCTGGATGGCTTCGAGGCCAAGGTTTACGAAGCTGTTACCAATGGCACAGGACCGAGCCTTGTCTGGCTGTATCCTGGCACAGCTACGGAATATGTCGATGAGGGCTTCTCTCTTGATTTCGGTCAGTATCTGACGGATGACGAATACAAGAACAGAGTCAGCGACGGTGTCTATGCCGCTTCTACGGACTACTCCGATGGCAAGCTCCATGCACTGGTTTGCACATTGACCGGTTCCATCATGTTCTACAACAAGGAACTGTTAGAAAAGTACAATCTTGAAATTCCTCAGACTTGGGATGAACTCTATGAAGCTTGCAAGACGGTTGTCGATGGCGAAAAGGCTGAAGGCAACACGATCATGGGCTTCGGACCGGACTCTGTCGATGTTGTAGGTATCGACGTATTATACCAGTTAGGTATGGCTTATATCGATGACAACAACACTGCAAACGACTGGACCGATCAGAAATTCGTCGACTGGATCGATTGGTGGAAGAAAGCGGAAGCTGAAGGTTACTTCCAGCTGGTTGATCCGGAAGGCTACCATTCAGGTCCGTTCGGAAATCAGCAGTACTTCTGCTACATGGGTTCTTCCGCTGGTATGAACTACATCACACCTAACGGATTCACCATCGTAACCGGACCTGTCCCACAGGTTGCCGGTGGCAGAAAATACAATGAGCTGACTGCACGTGCATTGGTCGGTTTCACAAAGGATGAGACTGTCGATGCCGGTGCTGCCGCATTTGCTAGCTTCTTCACTCAGGCTGAAAACAACCTGCCGTTCTGCCAGAAATATTCTGCTTCTACGCCGTTCAAGGATGTCGAAACTTCCGATGTCTACAAAGAATACTTCAATGGCAGCGTCGCTCAGCAGGCTTTCGCAAGCATGTTAGACTACATGTATGCACGTAAGGCTGTTGTCGGTCAGACGACCTGCAAGGAAGCTATCATCCAGGCTCTGAAGACAGCGATCGTTTCCGGTGAAGATACCCTTACCGCTCTGACTGCTGCTCAGGCTCAGGCTAATGCTGCATTAAGCGAATAATCGTCTTAAAAGTATCAACACACAAGGAACACCGTGATCTTTCGCGGTGTTCCTCTTATTTTTGTAAGATGCAGATGTCAAAGATTCATTTCTGAGTGGATCTCTGACATGTACATAGTACGGATTCATAGATGATTTTTTAAGGAGGATAGGTATGAAAATTCGTCTGGAAAACATCGTCAAACGTTTTGACGATAACACGGCAGTCGATGATTTTTCTGCTGTGATCGAGTCGGGTGAACTCGTAACGCTTTTAGGTCCTTCCGGTTGCGGTAAGAGTACGATGCTGAATATGCTTTCAGGTATTCTTTATCCGACGGAAGGAAAGATCTATTTCGATGAAGATGATGTCACTTACATGTCATCGGAGAAACGTGGTGTCGGTCTGGTTTTCCAGAACTATGCGCTGTATCCTCATATGACGGTTTTGGAGAACATCTGTTTCCCTCTGGAGATCAAGAAGGTCCCGAAGAAGGAACGTATCGAAAAAGCAAAGAAGATGGCAGAGCTTGTGCATGTCGAAACGATGCTGAATCGTAAGCCGGGACAGCTTTCCGGCGGTCAGCAGCAGCGTGTCGCGATCGCCAGAGCGCTTGTGAAAGAACCTCGCTTGCTGTTGCTGGATGAACCTCTGTCCAACCTGGATGCGAGACTGCGTATCGAAATGAGAGAAGAGATCCGCCGTATCCAGCTGGAAACCGGTGTCACGACGATATTCGTTACCCATGACCAGGAAGAGGCCATGTCCATTTCCGACCATATCATCCTGATGAAGCTGGGTGTACTGCAGCAGTATGACAAGCCGCAGTATCTCTATGATCAGCCGGCGAACTGCTTCGTTGCGGACTTTTTGGGCAACCCTCCAATCAACAAGGTCGAGGGTGTCGTCAAGGGCGGTAAGGTCCTGCTTGGTCCGAACGAGGAAGATTCCCTGGTCAAAGTCGACAATGTCCCGGACGGTACTCCTGTCTATCTGTCCTTCCGTTCCGAGAGTGTCATTCTCGACGACAAGAGCCCGTTAAGAGCGAAAGTCGTCCTGACTTCTGTCATGGGTAAGGAAATCATTACCTCCTTCGTCCTGGCAGGCAAAGAAGTGCGTGGCTACATGAATTCCGATGTCGAACTGCAGAGAGACCAGGAAATCGGTATCCGTTTCAAGAAGACCGGTGTTTTTGTGTTCGATCGTGAAAGCGGAGAACGTTACTTATGATCAAGAGACCTTTTATCGAAAGGATCAAGCCGTTTCTCTATCTGCTCCCGTTCATCATTTCGGTAACACTCTTTACTTTGTATCCGATCGTGAACGTCATCAGGATGTCGTTCCTTGAGGGATACAAGTATCTGACAGGAGCTTATACGGGAGTCGGTTTCGGTAACTATGAGAAAGTTATCAACGATCCATATTTCCGTCAGGCCATTTCCAATACGTTCAAATATGTATTGCTGGTGGTTCCGATCTCCACGGTCATTGCCGTCATCCTGGCGAATGTACTGAACCAGAAGATCAAGTTCCAAGGCTTCTTCCAGACCTGCTACTTCCTGCCGATGGTTACTTCTTCCCTGGCTGTCGGTCTTTCCTGGAGATTCATGTTCAACGACAAGTACGGCGTCATCAACTATCTGCTGACGCTGATCGGCATCGATCCGGTCACCTTCCTGGGGAACCCGTCAGGCAACTTCCTGGCGCTGGTCATCTTCGGTATCTGGGCGATCCTGCCGAATACGATCATATTATTGCTGTCAGGTCTGCAGAATATCGACCCGCTGTACTATACGGCAGCGAAAGTCGATGGAGCCAAGACCTTGCGTATCTTCTTCAGGATCACGGTGCCTCTGCTGGCACCTACGATCATGCTGGTGATCATCATCAACATGATTTCGACCTTCAAGATGTACCACGAACTGTTCCCGTTGTTTAACGGTCCTGGTGTGGCTTACAACCTGTTTACCGTTGTCTATTATATCTACTACGAATTCCGTGTCCTTACCCCGCCGAAATACGGCTATGCATCGGCAGCGGCTGTCATGCTGCTGGTGATTGTCTTCGTATTTACGATGCTGCAGCGTGCGGTACAGGCATGGTCTAGAAAGGAGAGAGGTGAAGATGTCAAACAAGTCAAGAAACACAGAGACGAACTCCGATAGACACATCGTCAAAGAACCGATCTCGTTTGGCAGGATCCTGACTTATGTCGTCCTGTTTGCCGGCGCCATCATCATGATCTTCCCATTCTACTGGATGATCACAGGCGCATTCAAGACCTACCAGGAAGTCAACCTGATCCCTCCGACGCTGTTCCCTAGCAATCCTTTCAATCTGGAGAACTTCATCTACGCCTTCAAGACCGCTCCGTTCGGGCGTTACTTCATCAACTCGGTGCTGGCCCTGCTGGGCTGTATCACGACCTGTTCGTTCACGACGATCCTGGCTGCTTACGCTTTCTCAAGACTGCGCTTCCCGGGACGTGAACTGGTCTTCAGTCTGTTGCTGTCGCTGATGATGGTCCCATATGAAATGATCATCATCACCAACTACCGTACCATCGTCCAATGGAAACTCCATGACACGATCTGGGCACTGATCCTGCCGTTCATGTCCAGCATCTTCTATACCTACATCCTGAAGGGCTTCTTCGATTCCGTTCCTGAATCGTTGTATCAGGCAGCGAAAGTCGATGGCTGCTCCGACTGGAAGTATCTCTGGAGAGTCATGGTTCCTATGGCAAAATCTTCACTGGCAACCATCATCCTGCTGAACTCGATCGCGACCTGGAACTCCTTCCTGTGGCCGATGATCGCAACCAACTCCAAGGACGTCAGGACGCTGCCGTTCGGCTTGTATGCGTTCATGACCGAAGGGGGCCAGCGTAACGAAAGAATGATGGCGGCCTCGACGATCGTCGTCATTCCAATGATCATCATCTTCCTGTTTGCCCGTAAATATATCATCTCGGGTATGTCCCGTGGCGGTATCAAGGGTTAATCATCATCTATTATCTATATGGAAAGGTCTGTCCTGCGACAGGCCTTTTCTTCCTTTTGTGTTATTCTAAAGAAAAGGTGTGATTATGACAGATAAAATTAAGATCCTTTCTACTTCCGACCTTCATGGCTATGTCTATCCCTACAGCTATGCCGATGGCAAAGAGGTCGATTATGGACTTGCGAAACTAAGTACGCTGATCGCTTCCCTGCGGGATGAGAATACGATCCTGATCGACAATGGGGATGTCCTGGAGGGTTCTCCTTTTACCTTCTATCATTACCAGAAATACAGGGATCAGATCAATCCTGTTTCTGAAGTCATGAAAATGATGAACTACGATTTCATCAATATCGGGAATCATGATTTCAACTATGGAGCGAAGGCGCTCTTCGATCATATCGAAACGACAGGCAGCATGTGTCTCACTGCCAATATCCTGTATCACGGGAAACAGCTGGGTCCGGATTATGTGATCAGGGAACTGTGCGGAAAACGGATCGCTTTCTTTGCGGTCACGACGCAGTTCATTCCGTTCTGGGAGGAACCGCAGAATATCGAAGGTTTTGAATTCCCGGATGCCTATGAGACAGTGAAACGGATCGTCGCAGCGATCAAAGAGAAGGAAAGGACCGATTATATCGTCTGCACCTATCACGGAGGTTTCGAGAAGGATCCGCAGAACGGAGAGCCTCTGCAGGAAGATTCCGGAGAGAATGAGGGCTATCGGATGATCAGCCAGATCGAAGGCGTCGATATCCTGATCGCGGGACATCAGCATGCCACTTTCTGCGGAAAGGCATTCCATACCGCTTATACCGAACCGGCCTTCCATGGAAGCTGTCTGTCCTGCTTCACGATCGATACGGAAACAAATGAGATCACGCCGGAACTGTTCGATTGCGACATGGCAGCAGATCAGAGAGTCCTGGATATTTGTCAGGAACGCGAAAACGAGGTACAGAAATGGCTGGATACGCCATTAGGATACACACCGAAGGATCTGCGTAATTCAGATGAATATCTGTCCCGTTTCGATAAATCGCAACTGGCGACCTTCATCAACCGGGTACAGCTTGTGGTAAGCAATGCGGATCTTTCCGGTACGGCGATCTTCTTAAGGGCCAAGGGTTTCTATCACGATATCACGATGCGTGATGTGGTAAGCACCTATTTCTTTCCGAATACCTTCTTTGTGAAAAAGATTACAGGAAAAATCTTAAAGGAATATCTGGAAAAGACTGCGTGTTTCTGGACCGCAAAGGATGGACAGATCATTATCAATCCTTTATGGGATTTCCCTACGCCGATGCATCATAATTACGATATGCTGGATGGAGTAGAGTATACGATCAAAGCTTCTGCGCCGGAAGGTGAAAAGATCCTTGATCTCACATACAAAGGAAAACCTGTTAAGGATGAAGATGAATTCACGCTGATCGTCAACAGTTACCGGGTAGCAGGTTCCGGGGGTTACGACATGATCAAGAACGCGCCTACGGTCAAAGAGATACAGAGAGATGCGGTCGAAATCATCGGGGATTACATCGCAGAAGAGAAGAATATCGATTTTGAGGATGTCCACAATATCAGGATCATCATTTAAGCTATATATTTTTGCAGAGAGGAACAAATCTATGACACAAGCAGAACTGATTGAACGGTTCAAAGAGATCGAGGAAACGCACCAGATCGCGTTATACGCCAAACCAAGCGTTTATTTCAAGACAGCCATTGAACACTACAAAGATGTCCAGGACGGCATCGCCGGACCTCTGAATTTCTTTGACAATACGATCGCTATCTACAAGGAAACCGACAGACCGAACCGGGAACCGGATTTCATCTCAGACAGCGGAAGCATGTACTGGTACTACAAGGATAAGGTCATCAGGGGAAGCAATCACTGGGGCAGAAGAGTCGACAACTGCGACTGGGCGCTGCAGCTGAAAGACGGACATACGCAGTATGGAACGATGGCCCACCGCTATTACCGTTATCTTCACTACAAGTATGGAGAGTGCAAGTGGAAGGATTTCATCCTGAAGGCATATCTCTGCGAGATCAATGGACAGGAGGTGCTGACAACATTCAATAATGTGGAAGGTCGAAACTGTGTGATCGTTGATGGCAGGAAATATGGAAAAGTCATCATCGAGGAATGGAAAGAAATCAAAGAATAAAGAAAAGGTGATCGTTTAAATGAACGGTCACCTTTTTTCATTGCTTTATTTTTGAAAAGATCAGATCTGGGCGACGCCGCTGTCTCTGGCAGCCTGCGCGACTGCTTTAGCGACGGCTTTCCCAACTCTTGGATCAAACGCATGAGGAAGGATATAATCTTCATTCAGTTCTTCATCGCTGACCAAGGAAGCGATCGCCATGGCAGCAGCCATTTTCATTTCTTCGTTGATATCGCTCGCTCTGACATCGAAGGTTCCGCGGAACACGCCAGGGAACGCCAGGACGTTGTTGACCTGATTCGGATAATCGCTTCTGCCAGTCGCGATGACTCTCGCTCCGCCTTTCTTCGCATCTTCCGGGAAGATTTCCGGAGTCGGGTTCGCGCACGCAAACACGATGGCGTCTTTGTTCATGGTCGCAACCATTTCCGTGCTCAACGTATTCGGAGCCGATACGCCGATAAAGATATCCGCACCGACGATCACATCCTTCAAGGACCCTGCTTTCTTTTCCAGGTTGGTCACATGGGACATCTCTTCCTTGATCCAGTTGAGGCCTTCCCTGCCCTCATAGATCGCGCCTTTGCGGTCAGTCATGATGATATCTTTGAAACCTGCAGACAGCAACAGTTTCGTAATAGAAATCGCGGCAGCGCCTGCTCCGCTGGTAACGATCTTAACATCTTCTTTCTTCTTGCCTACGACTTTCAAAGCGTTCGTCAAGGCAGCCAAAGTGATGATTGCTGTTCCGTGCTGGTCGTCATGAAAGATCGGGATATCGCATTTCTCTTTCAGTTTCCGTTCGATTTCGAAACAGCGCGGAGAAGAAATATCTTCCAGGTTGATTCCTCCAAACGATCCGGAAATCAGATAGACCGCATTCACGAATTCATCGACATCTTTCGTTTTGACGCACAACGGGAACGCATCCACGTCGCCAAACGATTTAAACAGCACGCACTTTCCTTCCATGACCGGCATGCCTGCTTCCGGTCCGATATCGCCCAGACCGAGAACGGCCGTGCCATCGGTAATGACCGCACACAGATTATGTCTGCGGGTCAGTTCATAGCTCTGGCTGATATCTTTCTGTATCTCCAGACAAGGCTGAGCGACACCGGGAGTGTATGCTACGGAAAGATCTTCCGGTCCTGCAACCGGTACGGTCGCTTTGACCTCGATCTTGCCTTTCCATTGTCTGTGGGCTTCCAGTGATTTCTGCATGATATCCATAAGTTATGCCTCCTCAAAAGGGAAATGATAATCCAGATTCAAACTGTCTCTCATGGCAATCAGTTCTTTCTGAACGGCAGCGCCTACCGGGACGCCTTTGTCCTTGCGTTCCAGCCAGACAAGGTGTTCCTTCTCTCCTGCGGTATAGATCCTGTCATGGCCCGGAGCCTTAGCGCTGGCACGCAGTTCGCGGCAGATCTCGCCGGCAATCTTTTTGAACGTATCCAGACCCATGAACGCTTCCGGATCGACCACAAAGAAGAAATGACCCAGCTGATACATGCGAGGATCACCATTCTCATCGACACCGGTCAATGCTTTCATGAACTTGCCTCCGGCCAAAGCAGCAGACAGAATCTCGACGACCGTCGCATAGCCATAGCCTTTGTATCCTGCCATCTCATCACCCGGTCCTCCGCCTAATGGAGCCAGTGCAGCTTCGGATTTCGTCAGCATCTTCAGTATTTCTGCGGAATCCGTAACGACGGATCCGTCATGTGTCACGATCATGCCTTCCGGCGTGATCTTTCCTTCTCTTGCATAATATTCGATACGGCCTCTCTGTACGATGGAGGTCGCGCAATCCAATGTGAATGGGAATTCCTCATCGGTAGGAAGCGAGAATGTCAATGGATTGGTTCCCAGCATATTCTCGACACCGAATGTAGGAGCGATCGATGGACGTGCGTTGGTTCCCGTGATGCCGATCAGTCCTTCTTTGGCAGCCATATCGCTCCAGTAGCCCGCAATGCCATAGTGGGTCGAATTCCGGATCGCTCCGCCTGCCATTCCATTCTCTTTCGCTTTCTTTATCAGCATCTCCATCATTTTGTGAGAAGCCACCATACCCATGCCGTTATGCGCATCCATGACGACCGTGGTCGGCGTTTCCTTGATGATCTCAAGATCCGTGACCGGCAGCAAAGTGCCTTTTACGATACGATCGATATAGATCGGCTTGAAACGGTTGCATCCATGGCTTTCGATCCCTCTGCGATCCGATTCCAGCAGAACATCCGCACAGATCTTCGCATCCTCTTCCGGTACGCCATAAGCCTTGAATACATCGATCATAAAATCATTCATCAGTTCCCAAGGAACATAAGGTCTGTTTTCCATCGATACACTCCTTCTAAATTTCCGCTTCATATTCAGAGACATTCAGAACGGTCTCGCCATCGATCTGGGCTGCGCATGGTCTCGAATAACGCACATGGATCTTCTTGCCTTCGAAGACCTTGACGATATCCGTTTTCTCTACGTGTTTTCCTTCAAAGATGGACGGAAACGCCATCAGCGCTTTCAGTTTCGATTTCGTCATATACAGGACCAGCGTCAGATGATCCGAGAAACGATCCTGGGCAGGAGCCACCTTCATGCCTCCGCCATAGTATTTTCCCTTCATGCCTGCGGCGATCCAGACATTGTCATATTCATAAGTCTTGCCATCGACTTCGATCCAGGCGTGGCAAGGCTTGAATTTGAATAATAAACCCTTGATGGCGATCGCGGTATAGTCGATCTTCTGGTTCGGGGTCTTTTCCTTGATCTGGTCTGCCGTTTCGCAGCAGTAGCCATCGATGCCATAACCGATGCCATTGATGAACTTCCTCTCCATCCCGTTGATCCTGACGACAGGAAGATCTTTCAGATATTCGTTCAGCAGGACTTCTTCTCCTGCTTTTTTGTCAATATCGTTCAAAAAATCGTTTCCTGTGCCATTCGCATAGAGATAGACGTTGTTCTTGAGCTTGGATGTATCCAAGGAATTAATGAGATGGTTGATCGTACCGTCTCCGCCGATCAGTACCACTTCGTCTTCTTTCTTCAGTTCAGAAAAGAACTTCTCAAAATCGGTTTTTGTCGCATCCAGCAATTCGGTATCTGCCGGAAGATCAGGCTTCAAACCATTGTTTGACAAAGGATTGTAAAGATAATATTTCATGTTTCCTCCTGTTTTATTTCATCATCAGCCCAAGAACGATCAGCAGTTCGCCGATCGAATATGTCAGCATGACGATAAAGTGCGTTTTGATGGATCCGTTTTTCTTGAAACGGACAAAGAACAGCGTCGTATCGGAAACGAAGAACAGCACGGCTCCGATGACGGTAACGATTCCAGCCAGATCAGGCGAAGTCAGACAACGGAAGATCGCGAAACAGTTCATGGTTCCGTTGATCAGAAGATACAGGTACATCGGATAGAACAGGCCTTTCGGCAGACTGTCTTTCAGCATCCGGAAGATGATGTTGACGGTGATCATGAAGAATGCCGCCAGAACGATGACGATCACCGGAGAGATGACTTTAAAGTCCACATCTTTCAGATAGCTCAGCACAAAGAAAAAGTGCGAGATCATGAAAGAAATGCCTCCTGCCGTGAACCACTTGTTTCCATCCGGAATCAGCAGGATATCGCCGATCCATGAAAACAGCAGCGCCAGTACGACGACAAGGCGGATCTTCTCTGCACCGAAACAGTAGTATCCCATCAGCGATAAAAGAATGAATGGTTTGGTGATATTGCGTAACTTCTTGATCCGATGGAACGAAGCATACAGATGTATGGACGTAAAAACGATAAATATGATGAGTGATATGTATTTCATGCTTACTTTTATCTTATCACAAAGAAAGACCCTTGCATGAGGGTCTTCTGTGTTGTTTATAAATGATTCATCGTCTGATCGCAAGCGGTTCGTTGATGAAGGTCAGTCCGAGATCTTCCAGTTCCGCTTTCGCATCTTCTACGGCTTTCAGATCCAGCAGTTCCCTCGGATCATGCGCATCGATGCCATAGATGCAGCGGATCGGATATTCCGCAGCGATCTTCCAGAAATCCTTGTGGGGATACCAGTACTGCATGGTTCCGTTCGGGAAGGAATGTCTGCCCCGTTGTACTCCATGGACATTGACTTCCACCGGCGTATCGGTTTCCGCGGCTTTCTCCATGATCATCCTTGCTACCTTCTTGCAGGTCTTATCGAACGAATCCTGATGATAGACATAGACATCCGGATGCGCCAGATAGGTGAATAGCCCCGTCTCCAGTCCTTTGCATACATCTTCCGCATATTTCATCAGCTGATCGCTCGTATTGAAACGGAAAAACGTTCCTTCTCCCGTCGGAAGAGCGGTGTGCTGGCCAAGGATCAGATATTCCACCTTTTCCAGCATCTCCAGTTTTTCCTCATGATATTCCGAATAATACTCCGTTTCCAGACCGATATGGATCTCGATCTGATCCTCGTATTTCTCTTTCAAAGTCGTCAGGCTTTCGACATAATCATCCAGCTGATGCCATTCCATACGCAGTCCCGGAGAAGGGATCTGCTTATAAGGACCGTGATCGGAAAAGCCCAGGATCTTGTATCCTGCCTTGATCGCAGCCTGGATATAATCTTCATCCGTTCCCTTCGCATGACCGCAACGGTACGTATGCGTGTGATAGTTGAATTCCTGTATCATACCGTCATTAGAATACACTTTTTCTGCCATTAACGCAATTCAGAAATAAAGCATTATAATATCTGTAAAGAGGTGAATATCATGTTTTCTACAGGTCATATTATCTGGATCATCATCAGCCTTGTTCTTATCGTATTCGGCGTCTTATGCTGCCGCAAGAAGCATCCTTCGGTCGACAGATTACTGAAAGTATGTCTGCTTCTGGGGCTAGTCTCGGAAGTCGTCAAAGTGTTGTGCGTCATCGAAGTCCTGCCGGTCGTGAAACCGGTCGTAGAAAACGGCGTGCTTGTCTATCAGGAAACCGGCAGATATGCGCCATACATCGAAGCGGAACACCTGCCTTTCGAATTGTGTTCCCTGCAGATGCCATTCATGCTGCTGGCGCTGATCGTAAAAGATGAGAAATGGCGCAGGCGTATCTTTGCGCTGATTTACGGTACCAGCATCATCGGCGGAACGATGGCGCTGCTGCTGTCCTCGATCGCGCCTGATTTCGCCACCACCAGAGACTTCCTGCTGGCTCCAAGAGCATGGCAGTTCTTCCTTTACCACGCAATGATCATTGTCGAAGGAATCTATATCGGCATGTGTGAGGAATGCGATCTGCATTTCCGTGACATGAAATGGATGATGCTGTTTGTCGTCGTGCTGGATTTTGCCACATTCTATCTCAACTCCATGATGACGGTTCCGTATTACAGCGGAAAAGAACTGATGGGCCTGGCTTATCCGATCAATTATTTTTCCTCCTACAACAATCCTTTGGGAATCGTAGTAAAAGAGAAGTGGCAGTGGTACATCTATCTTCTGATCCGGATCGGCGTCGCTATGGTAATCACGCCGCTGGTGTTCCTTCCTTTACGTTTAAAAAAACATCGGGATTCCGATGTCTAAACCAGCCAGAGAACGACGAGGGCTACGCCCAATATGTAATGCGGGATGCAAGTCCCCCAGATGGAATTCTGCCGGATATACAACAGTCCAAGCACTCCTAAAAGAGCTGCGGCACCGATCATATAATGAAGTCCCACATGGATATGGATCGCCCCGAAAAACAGCGACGACATGATCAGGGCCATGGCTTCGGAATACTTGCCCGGAATGACTCTTCTGAGACTCTCGTGCACGACACCCCTGGCTACAAATTCCTGCCAGACCACGCTGATGACATAAGTGAATTCCCAGATCGTCAGCCTTCCGAAATCAAAGAACGGCTTGTCTGATGGGAAATAAGACGGATTGACTTTCAGTAGCACGATCTTCGCGATGACCAGGATGAAAAGGCCGATGACGGTCGCAAAAACGCCTGTCAGCAGATTGTGTCCGAGATTTTCCGTGCTGAGGCCGACATCTTTCAGAGTCAGAGACGAAAAATGGTGATGTACCAGAAACATGATCCCTGAGATCCCTAAAAGGATATTGGTCATCGTATTGACAGGCAAGGGCTGTCCCAGATAGATCCACAGTCCATACAGGAAGACCCATACGCAGACGCCTGCCAGCAGGACGATAAACGAAACAGCGGAATCATGATACTTGGCGGCATACAGCTCTTCGGCAGTAATGTCGCTGAATTCGATCGTGACACCTTCGCTGTTTTTTGTATCCTCGTCATAGATAAAAGAAGAATTGACTCTCAGTTTAAGGGCCGTTCCGTCTTTCTTCGTATAAGAAACTTTTCCTTGCTGAGTCGTCTCTTTATCCTTGATGGCCTGCAGCAGCATTTGATGGAAATCATCGTTATTCTTCGAATCATTCATCATCAGCGAAGCATATTTGCTTCCTTCCACATTTTCATCGATCCCCAGTATTTCATAGAAACGGGGGTTGGTAAAAAGGATATTCCCCGCATGATCGATCGCAATGATCCCATCGTTCACATCCCGCAGGATCCTTGAGGTCAATTTCTTATGATCGGTTGATTTGTTATTCATACGATATCATTATATCCCACGAAGAGATAACGATAAAAAGAAAAATGTCCGTCTCGATTCTCCTGAACCGTGGCGGACATTTTCATTATAAACTGAAATGTCTGTTTAATGAAGATATTTATTCAGGACCTATTTATGGGTCACGCCTTCTTTATAGATCGTGATCCAGTCATCTCTCATCGAAATCGGTACCCAGTCGAATTCATCGCATAAGGCATACATCTTGTCTGCCTTGGACTGGCTGCCGTTTTCCCTGACTTCATCGTCGCAGCACAGCATGAATGCCAGACTGCGGTAAGGGTTTCCTGAGGTCACGAATTCCGCCATGCTGGAATCACCGGTACTGTTACCGAAGGATAAGACAGGCTGCTGACCGATTTCCTGCATGATGACGGAGACCTTGTTCATCTTGAGATTCTTGATGATGAAATCGCCGCCCAGAATCAGTTCGTCATTCTCATCGAAGACGTAATTCAAACCATCCGATCCGTTCTGATTGTCGCTGACGATCGTTTCATCGGAACCGATGATCTGGCTGTTCGGAACATCGATCGTACCCTTGACGATGCCTCTGACGATCAGACGGTCCGTACCGCTGACGATATAGACCTTGAAACCGTTGTCCTGCAAAAGATCGACCACTTCAAGCATCGGCACATAGAAAGCCTCTTCCAGAGTCATATTGTTGTAGCTGTACATCTCGCGCTTGCGGAAGTTTTCGACATACTCCTCGAATTCCTCCAAAGTCAGACCGGAGAACGAAGAAGCCACGCCCTTGCCATGATCGACTTCCAGACCTTCCGAATTCTCGCCCGTATCGATGAGATGCTGTATCTTGGCTGCGGTCTCTTTCTCAAAATCTGTAGCTTGGTCCTTATAATCCGGGTCTTCCGTCACGCGGTACAGGAACAGCTGATAATCGAAATACGTCGGATCGGTCTCGCAATACAGTGTGCCATCCAGATCGAAGACCGCGATACGATCCTCTTCCGGAATGAAATACTCGCCTGACGGGTCCGTGATCTCGGAGATGTAATTGAGAAGCTTGATCCTTGCCTCGGCATCTTCCTGCCAGGAAGCAAGCGGCGTCGTTTCCACATCCGCCGGTTCCACGATGACTTCGTCATCCGTCTTGTTTACCGGTTTTGTTTTGTCGTAATACAGATAGCTCATCACAGCCAGCAGAGCCAGGCTGATGATGGCTAATGTTTTCCAAAATCCTACATTCTGTTGCTTTTCCATAATCTGCCTCCAAATATCTATCTTACAGGAACGAAGAGCCTCCTGTCACGATCCAGCATGCCAGCATCGCCGCAACCAACGCGCCTACATAGACCTTGCCGGTCTTGCGGTAGCAGTAAGTGCACAGGATCGAGAAGAACAGCACCTGCGGCACAAAGAGGATCAGGATGGACATGAACGGTCCGCCGAATGTCGAGCCGAAGCATACATCCGCGCCAGGTCCGATGCCCAGGAAGAACGGAATGTATTCCAGCAGCACGATCAGCAATACGCCTCCTGCCATCAGGATGAAATTATGCAGCCAGGTCACCAGGAATCCGAAGATGCCTTTGCGATAGGTCGCTTTGATACGCATATCGCGCATGATCTTGGTGTTGTTCAGGAAATAGAAAAGCAGGAAGACCGGCAGATAGATGCCGAACTGTGCGATACGCAGTCCATTGAACGGCCTGAAGAACGGCCAGATGAAACGCAGATCCAGATCGAAGACCAGCGTATAGAGATAGTTGACTCCGTATACGAAACCGACCATCAGCAACGCCAGGATCAGAGAACCGACAAAGGCCGGGAAATCAAACTTCTCATTCGGAATATGATTCTTCTTGTTTCTAAAGTAACGTATGATGCTGCTGATGATCATGATCACGATCAGCAACGCATACCAGCTGATAAAACCGTTTCCTACCGTCATACGGAAGATGTTTTCAGGAAGCGGCAGCAATGCATGCCCCAGCTGCGTCATGAACGGGAATGTCAGACCTGAAAGCAGGATCGTAAGCAGTCCTCCCTTGAATCTGGCACCTGTGCTCATCATGCTTTCCTGTGAAGGCAGTTCGCGTTCCACATCCGAGAACAGATAGAACTGCAGCAGGAAGTTCATGAACGTCATCATCGCAAACAGCACGCCCAGCATCGCGCCTAAGACAAGATATTCCTTCGTCTTGGCATTGATCTGGTCATAAGCGATATGCACCGGCAGTTTCAACGCGCTGTCGAACCATTCCAAGGCAGCCCTGAGTCCGTTCAGATCATGAGTCGTCAGACGGTGGTTCGTGTTCAGCAGTTCCATCCTTCTGGCAGAGCCGTCTTCGAAGGAACCGAACGTCTTGTTCCAGGCAGCCTGACTGGCAGTCGTTCCCAGGAAATTGTAACGCAGCGGCGTCTTCAGAAGATCATCTGTCACATTCAGCTTGTAATCGCGGAAATAAGAGAATTCATCATATTTTGCCTGCAGCAGCAAGACGTTGTTGAAGCGGATATTCTTGCTTTCATAGACATCGTCGGTAAACAGTTCGCCGCACTGCAGAACGATGGCCTTCGGAGCGATCGCCGTATTCGCGAAATCCGCTGCCACGCTCCAGCTCGACCAGGTGCCCATGGAATGTCCGGAAACCGCCATCCTCGTGCTATCCACATAATCCATCTTTGACAGCAGTTCATAAGCGGTCGAACCGCCGCAGGAAGAATCCTTGATCATATTTCCATCGTTATCCTGGGAATAATAAGGCTTAAAGAACGACAGGTTCGAGAAGTTCATCATCAGACGGTAACGCACCGTTCCTTTGATATCCGAGAATGTTCCGTCTGCTACGGAATCATTGCCATAGTTGACGGAAACCTTGTGATTCACATAGCCTCTCTCTGCCAGACCGATCGTCGAAGATCCATGCCCATATTCATCCAGACACATGACCACGGCACCTCTTCTGGCAAGTTCGATGGCATATGCCGCACAAGTCTCATGGTCATTCTGATAGCCATGCAGCAGCAGAACGGCAGGCGCCTTGTTGCTGGCGGAAGCATTGACAGGCTTATACAACTTGTATGTCAGCTTGCCTTCCGGCAGATTGATCGTTCCATCGATCAGTTCCACATTTCCTTCGTCCTTCTGTATCTTGTCCGCAAAATACATCGCTGTCGTCGATGCGGCAAGCAGCAGGAGCGTCAGGATCAGATATAATATTTTTTTCATGATTCAGCCCTCACTATCGTACTGATTTTCTTACTATTATTATGACACAATTCACTAATCTCCTAGAGTCAAATTACGATGATGAAAAAAGCCCGTCATCTCTGACAGGCTCTGGTTTATAACTGTTACTCTTTCAAATCAGAAATTCGGAATGCTGTCGACGACCCACATGCCGTTCTGATAGACAAAGACATTATCCATCACAAGCGAACCCGTGACCGATCCGTTGTCATCGACCTTTTCATAAGTCACTCTCAGAAGAACTTTCGTATCATTCTGACGGATGACTTCTCTGCTCACTTCATTTCCGACTGTCTGATCCATCTGTCCATCCGCTTCCGCGATATACAGCCGGCCGTCTACTTCATAAAGCTGATACGAAACGCTGTTCAACAGACGATCCGCAAAGCTCTCAGAAATCTGATAGTCATTCATGATGTGATCCCTGAATTCTGCCAGAGTCTTGTATTTCTTGGCAGGGAAAGCAAAACTCTCATCCATGCCTGCGCCGTAATCCGGATCCAGATCCCGGTATGGGGTCGCGGAATAGAAGTTCCGGAAAACATAGGAACTCGCTTTGTCGTAGATCCGGATGATTTCGCTATCGGAAATGTCCGGAACGGAAGGGCTGGCCGGTGCTGTGCCGCTTGAAGAATAAGCGCTTCCCGCATTGGAAGAGGAACTTCCGCATCCCCACAGCAGGATCAACGTCATTCCGATGATCATAAATCTGCTGATAACTGTTTTCATATATATCCTCCTGAATCAGTATTTTTTCTTTTCCAGTTCTTCCCAGTCGTAGGAATGATCCAAAGGATCGTTGCTGGTGACATAGGTATCGCCGTTCTTGTAGGCGTAATTGTCATAGGTATGGATCACATGTTCATCGCCATATTTGTCGACGAAACGGGTATTGCCCTGATTCGCATCGCCCCAGATCTCCCGGACTTTTGCCTGGGATTTCCGTTGGTTGTCATAGGCACTCCGCATGATGTCGTGGGTCTCCTGCTGGGTCTTGCGGATATCTTCATAGAACCGTCTCTGGCTTTCCCTGCGCTGCGCATCGGCTTCCTGCTTCGCTTTCGCGGCTGCCCTCTTTCCCTCGCGGGCCTTCTGTCTCTTGGCATCCATCTCTTTCTTGATCTGCGCATATTCGTTCCAGATCTCGTCATGGATGACGACGCCTTCGTTACGGATCGGCAGGAAGATATTCTTATAGTAATAATCATAGTCCCTGGCCATGCAGTCGAGCGTAAACAGCTGGCGTGCGGACCATCCCGTTTCATTCTCCGTCAGACGCACATAGGAACCGGTATTCTTGTCGTAATGCATATCCTGGAACACGCTCTGCATCGCGTTTTGCATGAACGGATCCATCATGAAACCGCCCGTCGGAACCGGAGACCACCGGCTGACATCCTCCGCTTCGATGATACCGGCATAGACCTTCATCCGTTCCACGCCCTTGTAGGTATAGGAATACTTCTGCCCCATCTTCTTGTAGTAGTACCAGTTCAGCTGCCTTCCGTTGTCCTGCGCCTTCTTCAGCGCCTGCTGCTTGCGATCGGCTTCCAGCTGTTCCATGTTCGGCACCTCGATCGCTCCCTGATAAGTGACATTCTCAAAATCCTTCATATCGTTCGCAGCCCACTTGCCGAGATACTCGTCAAGCGTTTCAAACGCATGCAGAAGGTTTCCATATTCATCGGTCTGATTGTTGCGGAAACTCAGAAGATGATCATCGATATACCTTCTAGGCGAGAAATAGTTGATCAGCGCGGTGTTTTCCGGATTTCGGAGACCGATCCTGAACGTATAGGGATAAGGGTAGCCTCCATAGCTCTCTCTGTTTTCCTTGATGCTGATGCTCCAGCCATCCGGATACAGCATCTCAACATAATGTTTTCCGCTTTGCGTCGAATAGATGCTTTTTTTATTCAATTTGATTTCCGTGTGTTCCATATCGCTCCTTAGGCAGTCAGTCCGTCAGATCGCTTACCACATCCGTGATGTCTTTGGCAGCCTTGACGCCCTTCTTTCGCTCATAAGCTCCGCCATCTTTCTTGAAAGCGTTCCTGATCGCATCGACATCATTCACCAGACCGGCAATATCCTCGACCTGATCCCATCCCATGATGGAAGCCACATCGCCGATGATCGTCGCACCCTCGACCACGCCAAGTTCTCCTTCTTCCAGAGTCGACTTGATATCCCTGCCCGAGACATAGACATTGATGACGGAAGAAATGCCCGGGATCCCTAAGAGATCCGTGATCTGTCCGATATTGTCCAGTGTCTCATCGGAATCCAGTTCCGGCTTCAGTACAGGCAGCACGAAGCGCACCATCATCCGGTAAGGATTCGTTCCGCTCTCGGCATAATCAAGAATGGTCTTGTCTTCTTTCAGCTTCTTCAGCGCTCTGACGTTTCCTTTCATTGCCTTATCATTCACGATCAGAGCCAATGGCGTATCCGGGAATGCTTCTTTTTTCAGTTCGATCAATTCATTCAAAGCGTCTTTTGTCAGGACATCGCAGATGACAAGATCCGGCTCTTTCTCTTCCACTGTCTCGGACAGCGTAGATTCTTCATGATTCACGGTCGCGACTTTCAGATGGCTCTGTCCTTTCAGAAGCTTGACAAACTTCTCATCTGCCGAATCGATCACGACCGCCTTAGTCTCGATCGAAGGCTTGAATTTCTTTTTATCCGTAACATCTTCAACGATCTTCTTTTTCCGTTTCCAGACATAATACAGAATCGCTCCTGCGACAGCAAGAATCCCTCCTCCGCCAAGAAGCATCGTCGGAGAAATCAAAGCAGGGATGACCTCCTCGATCCGTTCACCGCAGTACTCGCATACTTTATATTTCAGACCCTTTGTCAGCAAGCCCGCTTCCTTTTCGATCGTCCATTTCTCGGGATACTTATGTCCGGTCTTAGGAATGATCTCCGAAACCTTTTCGCCGCAGCGATGACATACCGTTTCTTTCAGTCCGTCTTCCTCGCAGCTTGCTTCCTTGACGATCACGGCTTCCCCCATATCATGGCCCAAAGCAGGAGATACTTCGTCCGTCACGTTTCCGCAGCGGCTGCAGGTACCGATCTTGTGTCCGCCCTCCGTACAAGTCGCTTCCGTTTCCTCATACGTATATTCGTGGCCCAATGCCTTGATCGTTTCCGTATAAGCATCGCTGCACCTGCTGCAGCTGTAAGTCCTTGTCCCCGACTCCGTACAGGTCGCTGCTTTCGTTACAGAAGAATGGTAATCATGACCCAAAGCGGCAGTCGTCTGATCATAGGAATCGCTGCAACGCCGGCAGGTATAGCGTATCACGCCATTCTGGGTGCAGGTAGCTTCGCTGACAGTGCTCTGCGCGTAGTCATGGCCGAGAGGAGGCGTATAACCGCCCTCCGCTGACCCATATGCCACACAGGCGGGATTGTTGCACCAGCACTCGAAGCTGGCTCCCTCCGTACAAGTAGGATCTCCGGTAATATATCCTCCGCTCCTGGGCTGCCCGCATTCGGGACAGACGCCATAATCCGGTGCCGCAAGGATATGCATATGATCCTCATGCAGCAGAAACAGAACGGAAACACAAACCGCCAGCAGTATCGTTATGATTCTTTTCATGCTCTTCCTCTTAATCAAGCAGTTCCAGCCTTCCTTCCAGATCAAAACCAAGATGTTTATTATTCTCAAAATACTCCAGCAACGTCTGTACATCGCTGGTCGTCAGTACCTTCGGTTCCCCATTCGCTTTGACTTCATCATAAGTCAGATTGAAAAACTCAGGAAGGTTGTTGTAGTGGAACTCCTGGATGCCGACGACATAGATCTTGTCATCATCGACTTCTTCCCCATTCAGTTCACATTTCAAGAGCTTATGTTCCGCCTTGGAATAGATCACATGCATGCCTTTGGACAGCTGATAGAATTCCGTATGATTTCCCAGCCACGCGGCATCGCGATAGATATACAGCAGCGCTTTCTTCAGCTGCGCTCCCGTGACCTTTACACCATAAGATTTTCCATCATACGGATAACACTCGGTGAAATCCTGCAAAGTCACGATCGGACCCATATGCCTCTTACGTACAGAACCCGATCCCATAAAGAAGAGATCCACCGCCAGACTGTCCTTCATCGCATCCGCAAAGACGCCGCCCAGTTCCGTCTGTATCCAGCGGTCATGATGCTCAAGCTCATAGTCGAAATTCGCAACGACCTTCGCATACTTCAGATCCGTCTTCGCTTTGATGGATTCGATCAGTTCCTCGATTCTCGGATCCTTCGGACAATGCTCGTCATCGATCGGAACCGGCTGCCATTTGTAGGAAGCGACACAGTTCTCATCCGTATCGATCACCAGATCGAAACGGCCGATCTGATCCGTACCCGTACCCGCCTGAACGATCAGGATATCATTCACGATCGCAGGTTCCGTGATGAACGTGTGGGAATGCCCGCCGATAATGATATCGACGCCCCAGTCCGGATCCAGCATTGCCGCCAGTTTCTTGTCCTCCTCGAAACCGATATGCGTCAGCAGGACCGTCAGATCGATATCCAGCGCATTGTAGGCATTGCAGATCTTTCCGACTTCCTTGGCTGCCTCTTCGATGCCGATAAAGGAACCGATCAGATTCTCTCCCTTGGTCTGAGAGATGACTTCTTCGGTAATGATACCGATAAACAGGATCTTCATCCCATCGATCTCGATGATGTGGCAAGGCCTGAATAATCTTGTGTCATTCTGTTTGATATACAGGTTCGCATTGATGATCGGGAACGTCGCCATCTTCTCCAGAAACAGCAGATGGGCAACGCCATAGTCCGTTTCATGGTTGCCTAAAGTCACGATATCCGGAGCCAGCAGATTGACGATCTGTATCGTTGAAAGACCGTGGTACTCGCTATCGATGACGGAACCACGGAACATGTCTCCGGCGATTGCATAGATGACATTGGGATCTTCGTTACGGCATTTGGTCAGATATCCCGACAGCATCGATACGCCTCCGGTCAGTTTCTCATCCACATGATCGGCTAAAAAATCACCGTGCATATCGTTGGAATGTAGTAGCGTGATTTCTTTGGTGTTCATGGCAGATCCTCCCATTATATGAATCATGATATCTTCGGTGTGAATCGTTACACTTTTATTCTAAAGTAAGACTCCCTGCTTCACAAGTAAAAAGGCAGCCCTTGAGGACTGCCTGATTCGAATAAATAATTTTGCTTCTAGTTGGATGAAGAACTGCTTCCGGAACCGACATTCACGGAGGTACCGGATGAATGAGGGATGTAAGGAATGAGCTTCTCTGCCATATCCTGTGCCGTCAGCGTCTGCAACCAGACTTTGCCCGGACCGGTCAGTGTCGTCAAGAAGAGTCCCTGCCCGCCAAAGAAGATGTTCTTGAAGCCTTTGACGGATTCGACATCATAAGTCACGGTTCCTTCAAACAGCGCCACATGCCCTGTTTCGACCTTGATCTGCTCGCCCGGAGCCAGTTCCATCTCTACGACGGAACCATCGATCTCCGCCAGAACGGAACCTTCGCCCGTGAATTTCTGCAGGACGAATCCTTCTCCGCCTAAAAGGCCTGCCCAGAAGTTGGAATTGACCGTCGCATCGACAACGACCGTGTCATCCGCTACCAGGAACGCCGATTTCTGTGCAAAGTACTCATGATCCGCATCGATCTCGAATTCCCTGATCGTACCCGGGAAACTTGCCGAGAACGTGATACGGGAATCATCTCTGACAGCCGTATGCCTTACAAACATCAGGCTCGCACCGGAAAACATTCTTCCTAATGATTTCAGCAACCCGCCTTCGGCATTCGTGCTCATCTGGATATCCGCATCTTCCCACGCCATTGCGCCGGACTGGGTAATGACGGTCTCTCCTGCATTCAGGATCACATTGGCAGCTGGAAATGAGCCGCCGATTATTTCGAATTTCATAGTATATTCTCCTTCTTATTTATTATACTGAATCTTTTCCTATTTACTAAAAAATGCTTTGATTTCCGGAAGCTTTTCGATTGCGATCTTTCTTCCTTCTTCATAGACTCTTTTCAGTTCTTCCGGATCTTTCTCCGTTTTGCCGATATGCAAGGATTCTTTCGGACACAATACATAGACCGAACCTGCTTTCTCGTCTTCCCTGACTTCCGCGACCTGAGCGTTGTATCTTGTATGACGCGTTTCCATGGCTTCGATCAGTTTCGGATATTTCTTAAGAACGATGCGCATCAGGAGCAGCAGTTTATTGACTCCTTTGCGGTAATCTTCCGGCTGGGTCAGAATGACCAGACAGCGATTGAACCCCTGTTCCTTCATGTAACGGTAAGGGATCGAATCGACGATACCGCCATCCAGATAGTAACGTCCGTCGATCTCGACCGGTCTTGAAACCAGAGGCATGGACGCGGAAGCGCGCATCCACAGATTGTCTTCCGCTCCGCCATCGGAACATTTGTGATAGACGCATTCTCCGGTTTCGATATCGACCGCACCGATATGGAACTCCATCGGATTCTTTGCGAATGTTTCCGTATCGAAAACATCGAGCTGTTCCGGGATCTCCCGGTAACAGAAATCGACGCCATAGAGATCTCCTGTCTTGATCAGCGACCGTAAGGAACCGTAACGCGGATCCTTGCAGAAGGTCGTGTTGTAACGCAAGGGACGGCCGCGCTGTTTTGATTTATAATTCACGCCGAATACCGCGCCTGCCGAAATACCTGCCGCTCCATCGAAGGTGACCCCTTCTTCCATCAGGACATCCATGATGCCACAGGTAAACAGGCCGCGCATCGCGCCGCCTTCCATGATCAGAGCCGTCTTTTTTGATTCTTTTTTCATGTTTTTACAGACTTAGAAACGATAACAGCAGAGAGATGCCCCCGCACGCCAGCATCACCAGCAGCGGATTCATCTTGAACTTCTTCAGTACATAGAAGCTTGCAGCCACCATGATCAGAGCAGGAATATTGATGCTCTTATAAGCCGCGATCCCTTGCGGAAATACCGCGCTGAGAAACATCTTGATCAGCACCGAGAAGATCAGCGCCACCGACATGCATCTGAGGATCCGGATCGCCTCCGAGATCATCGGGATCTCTTTGTATTTCTGATACAGATAGACCAGGATCAGAGCAACGACGGCTCCCGGAATGACACAGGCAAGCGTCGCAACGATCGCTCCCGTTACTCCTGCCAGTTTCATGCCGATGAAGGTCGAAGAGTTGATGATGATGGGGCCCGGTGTCAGTTCGTCGATCGCTACCAGATCCGAGAATTCCGTAAAGGTCATCCATCCGGTATTCGTTACCATCTGTTCCTCGATCAGAGGAATGACCGCATAGGCGCCGCCGAAAGCGAAGAGTCCGATCTTCAGGAAATTGAGGAAGATATCTAACAGGGAAATCATAGGCTTTCCTCCACTTTCTTTTTCGTCATTAGCGTCTTAATGATGGCTACCGCGATGCAGATGAGCGCCAGATAGAAGATCGAATACTTCGTCAGTCTGACATAGAGGAACGACAGCAGGACCATCAGATAGTAGAAGGGCTTATTCATCTTCTGCACGCCTGAGAAAAGCCCCAGCACGACATCCAGCAGCATGGCGCATACCCCCGCCTGCATACCGTCGATGAAGATGCGGACATAGGCGTTGGTCGAAATGAAGGTATAGAACATCGTGACCAGGATCATCATGATGAAAGGTGGAAGAATGACACCCAGGATCGATGCCAAAGCGCCGACGATGCCTGCGCTCTGATAGCCGATGATCGTCGCCGAGGAACAGGCGATCGGTCCCGGACAGCTCTGTGCCAGAGCGATATAGTCTTCCATCTCTTCCTTGCTGAACCATCCGTATTTGTCCACGAAACGGTTTTTGATGACTCCAAGCAT
>JAFYHQ010000041.1 GCA_017539105.1 Erysipelotrichaceae bacterium | reverse complement strand
TTATTCTTAAACAAAGCAAGAAATCCCTTTCTGTACTTTGTTTAAAAAACTGTGGCAGAGTATGATCCCTGCCACAGTGTTTTCTTTAAATGACCGTCAGATTAAGCTTCCGGTACGTTGATTGCAGGGTATTTCTCCTTGATAGCCTTGTAGAAGTTGCTGAGAGCTTCTTCTTTTGTAACATTGCCCTGGAGATATTCAACGAAGTAAGTCTGAATGCTTTCGTTGCAGCCCTGATCATAAATGGTCTGGTTCTGGAACTTGATGTTCTTAGCGCCTTTTGCGAAGACAGCTGTATCGTTCTGGCCGCCCAGGTATCTGTTGCCGAATTCAGGATCAGCAGCGTACTTGTTGTTGACAGCCTGGTTGTTCGTGAACTGTGCTTCGTTCTTGATCAGATTTTCGCAGACTTCTTCATCGTTGATGAATGCGTTCATGACATCAGCGACCATCGTCGGGTTGTCAGAACCGGTTGCAGCCAGCAGCCAAGTGCCGCCCCAGAAGAATGCCTGAGGACCTTCAACCAGTGCCCAGTCACCGATTGTGTCAGTGCCTGCTGCTTCAGCGTCAGCGCCGAATGCAGGGCCCATGCAGAAGTTGTAGTACCAAGCAGGTCCGAAGAAGCAGAACGTCTTGCCGTCTTTTGCAGCCTGTTCAGTGGTCTGAGCATCCCATACACCGGAAGTCAGCGTGTAGCCTTTGTTGACATAGTCTTCAGCCTGATCCATCCAAGTCTGGATAGCCGGGTCGATCTGCAGATTGTTGTTAGCGTCAACCCATGGAGAAGAAGTGTTGTTGGAGAATACACGGTAGTCTTCAGCATAAGAAGAAGTCATGTAGTAACCTTTTTCAGCGCATTTCGCAGCGACTTCGTCGAATTTTGTCCAGTCAGAAACAAGAGCCTGAACTTCATCCGGATCAGAAGTGCCTAAGACATCTTCAGCAATGGAACGGCGGTAGATCATACCAGCCGGGCAGCACTGGAAGGAGACACCCTTGACAACGCCGTCAGCATCAGATGCTGCTTCGACCGTGTAAGTGTAAGTGTTAGAGAAGTCTGTAACGCCTAATGCCTTGACGTCCTGAGTATATGGAGAATTCGTATACTTCAAGATGTAGTCGGCTTCAGCCAGGAACATATCGACTTTTTCATCAGCTTCTGCAGAGTCCTGATTCATCAGAGCCAGGTCCAGAGCATCCTGATACTGTGTTCCTTCGTTCGGTACGATGGTCCATACTACTTCGATGCCTTCCGGTACAGTGTAGTATTTCTCAAAGAAACCTTTGAATTCTTCATTCCATGCATAGATGTGGAATACTTTGCCTTCGCCCTCTTCAGTCGGCTGTTCGCCGCCACCGCCGTTGCCTGAGCAAGCAGCTAAAGAGAGGACCATGAGCAGAGCTAATAAAATACTTAAAAGTTTTTTCATTATTTCTCTCCCTTCCCTTTAAGTAGTAACGGATCCCGCTTAAGCGTTCAGAAATCTCACTTAAACGTTTTCGTTAATTTAAGTATCTCATATTTCTCAAAAATGTCAACAGTTTTTTGTAAACGTTTCCAAATCCTTAAAAATCGCTTGTTATTGAGGGGATGAATGGTTTATACTGTACTTAATCGTTTAAGTCTCATGGAGGAATCATATGCAATACGGTTATTTTGATGATAAAAACAGAGAATATGTGATCACCAACTGGGAAACGCCGCTTCCTTGGATCAACTATTTAGGCAGCGACGACTTCTTTGCGTTGCTGTCGAATACGGCGGGAGGCTATGCTTTCTATAAGGATGCAAGACTCAGAAGGATCACGCGTTACAGATACAACAATCTTCCTTTGGATCAGGATGGTTTCCATATCTATATCAAGGATAATAAGACCATATGGAATCCCGGATGCCGTCCGGTCGGTACGAAGCTGGACAGCTACGAATGCCGTCACGGCATGGGTTATTCCACGATTACCGGTTCCAAAAACAAGATCGAGGTCTCTCAGGAACTCTATGTCCCGAAGAACGACAACATCCTGCTGATGAGGGTCACCGTCAGGAATAAAGATAAAAAAGAAAGAAATATCGATTTATTCTCTTTTGTAGAGTTCTGCTTATGGGATGCCCAGGACGATACGACCAACTTCCAAAGAAACTATTCGACCGGGGAAGTCGAGGTGGAAGGCTCGATCATCTATCACAAGACGGAATACCGGGAAAGAAGGAACCACTATGCCGCATTCTTTGCGAACAGAAAAGTGAATTCCTTCGATACTTCCAGAGACGCATTCATGGGTGTCTACGGCACTCCTGCCGCTCCATTGGCTGTAACGAATGGAAAATGCTCGAATTCGATTGCTCATGGCTGGCAGCCGGTCGGCGCGCATCACATCCATCTGGATCTGAAAGCGGAAGAGACTTACGATGTCATCTTCGGCCTGGCTTACGTGGAAGTTCCGGAAAGCAAGAAGTTCATCGCTCCATCCGTCATCAACAAGGAACCTGCCCACAAACTGATCGGCAAATATGATACAAACAAGAAGTTCGATGAAGGGCTGAAAGTATTAAACAAGTTCTGGGATAAGCTCTTATCAAGATTCGAAGTCAATACTCCGAACGATAAAGTCAATCGCATGGTCAACATCTGGAATGCCTACCAGTGCATGGTGACGTTCAATATGTCAAGATCGGCTTCCTACTATGAGTCCGGTATCGGCAGAGGCATGGGCTTCCGTGATTCCTGCCAGGATCTGCTTGGTTTCGTCAGCATGATTCCTGAAAGAGCGAGACAGAGAATACTGGATATCGCCGCGACGCAGAAGGAAGACGGAGGCGCATATCACCAGTATCAGCCTCTGACCAAGAAAGGCAATTCCGACATCGGTGGCGGTTTCAATGACGACCCGCTGTGGCTGATCGCCTGCACGGATGCCTACATCAGAGAAACGGGTGACTGGGGTATCCTCAATGAGACTGTCGATTTCGACAACAAGCCGGAACTTGCAGACACCTTGCTGGAACATCTGAGAAGAAGCTTCAACTATACATTGAATAATCTCGGTCCGCATAAGCTTCCATTGATCGGTAGAGCCGACTGGAACGACTGCCTGAACCTGAACTGTTTCTCGAAACATCCGGGCGAATCTTTCCAGATCACCGGACCAAGCGAAGGTCCTGTCGCGGAATCGGTCTTCATTGCCGGCATGTTTGTGAAGTATGGCAAAGCCTATGCCCAGCTGCTGAAACATCTGGATCAGAAAGACGAGGCTAAGAAAGCAGAAAAAGCCGTCAAAGAGATGGAAAAAGCCATCCTGAAAGACGGATGGGATGGAAACTGGTTCCTGCGGGCTTATGACGCGTTTGGAAAGAAGATCGGTTCCCATTACAATACGGAAGGTCAGATCTTCATCGAACCGCAAGGCATGTGCATCATGGCCGGCGTTGGCGTTGAAACAGGCGAGGCGCAGAAAGCGCTGGATTCTGTTCAGGAAAGACTGGAAACCAGATACGGCATCGTTCTGCTGAACCCTGCTTATACGTCATACAGACTCAATCTTGGCGAAATCTCCTCTTATCCTCCGGGATACAAAGAGAATGCCGGTATCTTCTGCCACAACAATCCTTGGATCATTTTTGCGGAAACGGTCATGGGACATGGCAACCGGGCTTTCGAACTGTACAAGAAGACCTGCCCGACTTTCTTAGAGGAAATCTCCGAGATCCATCGCACGGAACCGTATGTCTACTGCCAGATGGTCGCGGGCAAGGATGCGCCGACATTCGGCGAGGGAAAGAACTCCTGGCTGACCGGTACGGCCGCCTGGACCTTTACCGTACTGACGCAGGGGATCCTGGGCATTCAGCCGGACTACAACGGTCTGCGCATCGATCCATGCATCCCTTCCAAGGTCAAAGAATACACGGTCAACCGTCTGTTCAGGGGAACGATGTATCATATCGTCATCAGGAACCCTCACAAGGCACAGAAGGGCGTGAAAGAACTGATCGTCGATGGTCAGCATGTCGATGGCAATGTCATTCCTCTTTCAAACAGGAAGAACGTGAACGTCGAAGTGATTATGTAACAGATAAGGCGGATGAAGAGTTCGCCTTTTTTACCCAAGGAGAAAGATATGAATTTTGAAATAGAAAACAGCAGGAAACAGAAGATCGATGCGCTTGGCTACGCGAAACAGGTATTCAGGGATCGTCTGCATGGACACAGCGATGCGCTGTTTAAGAATGCGAACAGAGACAAGGTCATCGTCTATACCGGCCTTGACCATTACGCTCCGATCTGTATGCACATCATCAATGATCCTGTCATTTATGATGTATTGAAGCAGCAGAACGAGAATATCCTGATCGATGATTCAGGCGTTTATGCAGGAAAAAAGAAAATCGACTGTGATGAAACCGTCATCGATCATCTGAAACAGATCCGTGAACGAATCGAAACATCACCCGGTTCCTTGAATGAAAACGGGGAACTGGTCATCGATCTGAAAGGCTATCATGTCGGTTCCCATTACGGGGTCAACCTGCTGCTGGGAGACCGGTCGGAATATGCGGACTGTCTGCAGTCCACGCCAAAGTCCGTACTGGATGAATTCGGACGCGGTTCCTTTCGAGGGAAACAGGAGAAACAGGTCCTGGCGACCCGCTATGTGCTTTCTCCGGAAGAGAATGGCGAACCGGCGAACCGGCAGTTCTATCTCACGGAAAACGGCAGGCAGATCTTCTATTCCCTGGATGTGAAGCACAACGTCAAAAAGGCGTACTGCTGCCACAGCCAGAACCGGACCGTGATCACTTATGAAACCGAATGCGATCTGCGTATTATCCGTACGATCTTCCTGCTTCCGCAGGAAAAAGGGATGCCCAGCGCTATCGAGGCGCAACGTATCCAAATCATCAATCTTAAGGATGAGCCAAGAGATCTGCGTATCGTTGCGACAGGAATGTTCGGGATCACCGATCCCGGCACGTTGGCAGGAGACATCATCTATGCGAATGTGGTCGTAGAAAGCGAACTCTATTACAGGAACGGCAGACCGATCGCCATGACGGCGCATCATCAGCCGAAAGAATGCAACGGCGAGAAACGCTTCGCGATGCTGCTGCAGGATGGAGAAGCCATGGAAGAATACTGCTCCAGCCTGTATGACTTCATCGGTTCCGGTTCTCTGGAACAGCCGGAGATGATCGCGGAACTGTCCAATGCCCATTCCCGCCGTCAGGCAGCGTTCTTTGCGATGGGCAAGTCCTTCCATCTTGAAAAGGAAACAGCCATCGACTGCTTCGTCGGTATGGATGACGATGAAACGGATGTCAGGGAACTGTTTGATGCGCATCTGGATGCGTTATATGAAAAATATAGGGAACCGGATCATCTGGAAGAAACCTATCAGAAGATGATCGAAGACAACGACCGTTACTATTCCTTTATCCAGGTACACAACGACGATTCCAACAGCGATTCCTACCTTTCCAGGAACCTTCCATTCCAGGTCCTGTATCAGACTTATGTCTCCCGTTCCTTTGCCTGGACGCAGAAATCCTACCGGGAAACCGGATTCAGGGAGATCCAGGATATCTTCGCTTCCATGTACTATATGCATGCCTCAGGCCAGGATGAACTGGTCAGGAAGCTGTTAAGATCCTGGGCGGAAAACGTCTTTGATTTCGGTTATGCCTATCATAATTTCACGACACGCGGAAAGGAACCGGGCATGTGCTCGGATGACGCGCTGTGGCTGGTACAGGCTGTCTACCGTTACTATACCTTGAATAGAGATCTTGACTTCCTGAAAGAAGAAATCAAAGTCGCAGGCTCCAGTGAGACAAGGCCTCTGTACAAAACGCTTGACAGTATCGTCACATATTCCGGGATGATTTCCGTAGGAAAACACGGATTGCCTCTTCTGGATAAGGCAGACTGGAACGACTGTCTGCGGCTGGATAAGAATGTCCTGGAAGGCCCGGAAAAAGAAGAGCTCTACTACAGGCAACTGGAAGAAAAGGGACAGCCGTTCGGTGTCGCATGGGAGAACGAGCAGAGCGAATCGGTGATGAACGCCTGTCTCTTGAAGATCGCTGTTGATGAACTCGCAGAAATGGCAGAAGCTCTGAAGGAATATGAACTGGCAGACAAATGCAGGATGATTTCCGAAACAGTCGCTGATTCGGTGAACCGGAACGCCTGGATCGAAGACTACTATGCGCGCTGCCTGATCAATGACGGACGCGAATACACCTATCTGGGCTCCACAAAAGATGGACTATCCCTGGATGAAAGCATCGATGGCACCTACTATCTCAACGGCTTCTCCTGGCCTGTGCTGGCAGATATCGCCGATGAAGAGAAGATCGACAGGATGCTGGATATCATCGACAGGTATCTCAAGACAGACGCAGGTCTGAAACTGGTCACGCCGGTCGATTATGACAAACTGGGGATCGTGACAGGTTCTTCCTTCTACTTCCCTGGTGACCGGGAAAACGGCGGCGTCTTCAAGCATGCCGCGATGATGTGCACGGTCGCCTGTCTGAAGAAAGCGAAAACCGTCAGGGATGAAAAGCTTGCGAAACGCTTAAAAGATCTTGCCTTCTTCATGATCGACAAGACGCTTCCATACAAGACTTTGGAGAATCCTTATGTTTTAAAAGGAAATCCTCGTTTCTGTACCCAATACAACAATTCCGAGACGGGAGAAGGCATCGGCCCGATCCTCTCGGGAACCGCTTCCTGGCTGACCCTGGCCTATTACGAGATACTGGGGCTGCATTTCGATGGGGATGCCCTGATCATCGATCCGATCCTCAACGGCGATTCCTTCGCTTATACCTTGCGGATCAGCGATACTTTGATCGAAATCACGATCAGAAAGGTCAATGATTACAGGACGAATCCTCAGACCGTCTATCTTTATGACGGAAAAGAAACAAACGCAAGAATCACGATTCCTGATGATAATAAAACACATACACTGGAGGTGCTGTTATGAAGAAAATGATAATGATCTGTCTATGTCTGCTTGTACTGATCGGCTGCGGAGCGAAGAAATCATTCGATGGTAAAGATCGTCCGTCTTCCAGAGGACAGCTTCAGGTCGTTGGAAGCCAGCTGTGCGGAGAAGATGGAAACCCTGTGATCTTAAGAGGCATTTCCAGTTATGGCGTCTCGGGTTCCGAGCGTTATATCACGGATGATACCTTCCACGATCTCGCGCATGTGATGGGTGTCAATGTCTTCCGTATGGCGCTGTATACCTATGGCATGGGTTCCTTCGGCTATTGTACCGGAGGAGATAAGGAAAAGCTTTACCAGGTGATGATGAAAGGTGTCGAATGCGGAGAAAAGAACGACATGTATGTGATCCTGGACTGGCACATCCTTTCCGATGGCGATCCGAACAAATACATCGAAGATGCGAAAGAATTCTTTGATCAGGCATCGAAAGACTGCAAGGACAAGAAAAACGTGATCTACGAGATCTGCAACGAGCCGAACGGGGTCGACTGGCCGACGATCAAGGAATATGCGAACGTGATCATTCCAATCATCCGGAACAACGATCCGGATTCTCTGATCATCGTCGGAACGCCGGAATGGTCGTCACGGGTTGATATCGCTGCCAATGATCCACTGGATTATCCGAATCTTCTCTATGCGCTGCACTTCTATTCCGCTTCCCACAAGCAGGAATCACGGGACAACGTGAAACGCGCCATCGATAAAGACCTGCCGATCTTTGTGAGCGAATATGGCGTGACCGCTTCGACAGGCAACTATCCTTATGACCTCGATGAAGGCGATCTCTGGATCGATTTCCTGGAAGAGAACGGGATCTCCCATGTCATGTGGAACTTCTCGAAGGTATCGGAATCTTCCGCCGCGATCAAGCCAAGCGTTCTGAAAGTCAGCGGATTCGAATACGATGATTTCTCGACATCCGGCCAGTGGCTGATCGATATGATCAAACGGAAATCCGCGGAATAAATAGGAACCGAAACATATGAAAAGGGTGAAACATTTCTGTTCCACCCTTTTTTGTTTTGTCTCAGTCTTCGTATCTTTTCTTGATTTTTTTCAGTTTGGTTCCGCAGTATATGATCAGATAGACATACACCACAAACATGACCGCAAAGAACAGTCCCAGGATCATTCCGAGCGGGCCGACAAAATCCCCTTTCATGAATCGCATGAAATTCGGAATGACACAGCACAGGAAGATGAGACAGATCGGTGCCATCCTGGTCGTGATGACGTTGCTGACAAGTTCCGCTTTAGAGGCGTTGTCCGAGAACAGCTCGCCTTCTTCCTGCGTTTCTGTTTCACAAGCTGGTTTCCGGAAATACTGCCATCCGACACACTGTCCGATATATTCCCATCCGAAGTCCTTCAGCATATTCTCATATTCATCCATCTTTTCTATATCTCTGAAATCCAGCCGGTAGATCATGTCTTCCGGTTCGCAGGATTCAAACGTATAGAAGCACGGAGCCGTCATCTTGATGACCTTCCAGCCGTTTCTGTGCTGATCTCTTAACCATTTTTCTTCTTCCTCATAATCAGCGATCGTGAAGAATTTCGTTACTGTTTTATTCATTGATATACTCTCCTTTAATGTTTCTATAGAGTCTTTCGATCCTTTGCATCTCGATAGCGAGAATCTCTTCACCCAGTTCCGTCAGCTGATAGAGCTTTCTTTTTTCTTCCTCGTGAGAGAAACGGATCAGACCGTCTTTTTCCATCTTCGACAGCGTTCCATACATCGTTCCCGCACTGATCACGACAGCTCCGCCTGTCATCTTCTTGACCTGTTGGCTGATCCCGTAACCGTGCTGCGGTGTCTGCAGACAGTACAGGATATAGAAACCTGACTCTGTCATCGGAACATATATTCTTTTAATCTTATCGTCCATACTTCCTCCTGACTATCTAAGTCCGATATATCGTACTTCTATATATACTATATCGGACTACGATATATATGTCAAGCGTTTTTCATAAAAAAAGAATAAGTTATTCCTTATTCTTTTTGTTGCGATAATTGCGTTTCTGATTGTGATTCTGCGAGGCCGCCGGTTTTTCGTTCGGATTTTCCTGAACCGGATTCTGTTTCTCTTTCGGCTGTGTCCTGTTCCTGTTGTTTCGGTTCGGTTTGTTTTCAGTCTTTACAGGAGCTTTGTTTTCGTTCTTGATCGGAGTCGGGTCTTTCTTCGGAATGATCCTGGTTTCGGAATTCTCGTTCTTTTTGACGGTCTGGGTCTGGGTGTTGCGTGACCGGTTTCCTCTGGTATTGGTCTTCTCCGGCTTCGTATTGATCCTTTCCACTTCCAGCCCCTGTCTCTTCCAGTAGTCGATCACATGATCGAAACCGGTATCCTGCGATACGACCGTGTAAGAGGAATGTTTCCCCAAACCGATCAGGTATCCGAGATAAGAAGAAAGATAGAAATCCAGAGAATTCTTGCCCGGTTCACATTCGATGATATTGATCCGGTGTTTCTGGTTTTCGGTCAAATCTTTGAGTAAAGAGAAATTCAGGCTCTTGGCGTTCTCGGTAACGAAGATATAAAAATCACACTTCTCTTCGTTTTTCAGAAGTTCCGCCCACGTCGAGCCGACATTCTCGCTGTCAATCATATAAGCATGCGCTTTTACAGTAAATAAATTCATAACATCAACATCATAACATCAAACCTTCCTTTCCTTCCACAAGTTTGATGATTCTTACAAATAATACCGTCATTCGAATCCGTCTGCCAGAGCGATGTCTTTCTTGCGGATATAACGATACAGCAACACATCTGATCCAAGATACAGCAGGCTCAATCCAAGCGCCATGACAGGCAGTTCTGCCTGAAACACGAACGCGATCACGGAAAGCAGTCCCATATTGATCAGAGAAAAAGCCATGGTGACGATCATTCTGAGGTTCTTCTTGACGATCTGCATTTCATTGGTCCATTCCAATTTCGGTTTCCGTACATCGCTTAAAATCAGGAAACCATGCAGGATCGAGTAAAACACAACGAGAGGCAGGCTGATCAGAAGATAGATCAGCGGCACTTTGAACAGAAAGATTGCCATCAGCACGACACTCAGATAGCTGAAAAGGCACGTAGCGATATCCGGGATCATCTTGCAGAGAAGCTGCTTATGAAAAGGAACAGGCAGGTATTTCATCGCATAAGCGTCGTGCCCGTCTTTGGAGATGGCAACGGTGGAAATGAAGGAATACATCGACAGGAACATCACACACAAGATGATGACCGCGAAGATGTAGGCTCCATACTGCCTGTTTTCATAGATCATCTTCAATACGCTCATGAATTCCGCTTTATCGACCTGGGAAACGATGCTGAAATACGTGACTCCGATCGTGAATGCCGGAAGGATCAGACAAGGCAAGACCAGCTGCACGAAGAATGTCGGTCTGCGCAGATAGATCCGGATTTCTTTCATGACATAGCTGAACAGCAGCCCTTTGGACCGGTAAGCGTTTCTTTCGTCCAGTTTCTTATCGGAAATGCCGGAAGAGGAATACAGCGATCCCAGCATGCCCCGGTAATACAGTTTGCGGGCAAAAACGACAGCTGCCACATAAGCGATCAGCGAGATCCCTATCAGCAGCAGCAAGGACAGGAAATCAAACTTCGTGAACGCTTCGATCGCCATCGGCATGGTCGGATATGCTTTCTTGTATATTTGCACAAGGCTGCCCGCTTTCTCCGTCAGAGCCATGACATCTTCGCTGGAAGAAACGGAAGAGGAAAACATCGAGATGACCAGCGATAAAAGGATGGAGAAAGTCATCGTGATCATCTGGACCAGATTCTTGTTGCGGATACCCCTGGTCAGAGCCATGATACAGATCACGATCAGCGTCACCACCAGCAGCGGCAGGACCGGCAGCGCCAGCAGCACCAAGAGCATGAACAAATAATAAAGGAACTTCTGTCCCGTTATGATGCCATACATGATCAAAGGCGCCAGACCAAGCATCAGCTCTTCCAGATATACGTATGCCAGCAAGACGTTGATCTTGGCCGATAGGATTTCGATCGGCTTCAATGGCAGCGGCAGGATGAAACGATTGTCTTCAGAAAAGTATAGTACGCTCATCGTGCTGATGACCGTCGTAAACATGACCAGGGTGATGATGCCCATCAGAACGAGACCGATGAAGCTTTCCTGCTGATGCAAGGCGATGAGTCCTGTCAGGATCTCATAAGAAAGGAAAGCGAAAATCCCGATCAGATACGCAAACAGGATCCCATAAAGGATAATCTTGAGGATGCGGTTCTTCTTCTTGCCTCCGCCCTTGCGGAAGGAAGAAATCAGAAAGACCTTTGTCAGATCAATGATATTCTTCATCATTCTCCGTGATCTCCAGAAAGAGCTGTTCCAAAGAAACATCTTCTTTCAATGTATCCCGCATTTCCTGCAGCGTTCCTGTAAACAGCAGCTTGCCTTTATTGATGATTCCTACCCGGTCGCACAGCTTTTCTGCCACATCCAGAACATGCGTCGAAAAGAAGACGCAGTTTCCCGCATCCGCATGCTTGCGCATCATTTCTTTCAAAGCAAAAGCGGAACGCGGATCCAGTCCCGTCATCGGTTCATCCAGGATCCAGTTCTTCGGATCATGCATCAGACATCCGCAGATGACGATCTTCTGACGCATGCCATGGGAATACGATTCGATCCTGCTGCTTAACGCATCGCTGATCTCGAATTTCTCCGTCAGTTCCTTGATGATCTCTTTCCGGTTTTCTACCTCATAGACATCCGCCATGAAATTAAGATATTCGATCCCCTTTAATGCCAGAAACTGATCCGGATCATCCGCGACATAGCCGAAGGTCTTTTTCGCTTCGATCGGTTCCTTCTCGATATCCTTGCCATCCAGCAGGATCTCTCCTTCATCGATATTCAGTATCCCCGTCAGCATTCTTATGGTCGTCGACTTCCCTGCACCATTGGGTCCAAGAAAACCGAAAATCTCTCCATCATTGATCTTCATCGTAAGATCATCGACTGCCTTGATGCCTTTCTTATAAGATTTAGATACGTTTTTGAGTTCAATCATAGTTTTCCCCCGTCTTTCCCGATGCGACAAATAAAGAAACACAGGTTTCTTCTTCATCGTCCATGATCTATTACAGACTCTCATGCGAGAGTCCGATACTTAAATTCAAGCTTTGCTGTCTTTAAAGACGTTGCCGATCTTCTTTAAGACCGCTCTGATCTGTTTCTCGAAATAATTCTTCTTATCCAGATACTGCAGCAGGTATCTTGTGATCCTGCTCTCGATCATGTAAAAGATCGTGCCAACGAGACAGCAGATAACGATATTCAACAGATTGGCGATCCAGATATCGCTGACGATCTTATAGATGACCTTGGCGCCGATAAAATATACCATCTGCGTCAGGAAGATATTGAACGAAGCTCTGCCGATCAGTTCCAACAGACCGAAACGGGCATCCATCATCTTCTTTGAAGCGAAAATGGAAACACAGATCGGAATGATATACAATGCGGAAATGCAGCTGGTCGTTGCCCATGCTTCATTGATGATGACAGGCTTGTAGCCAAGATAATAGACCGCATACTGCCAGAAGATCCCCACCAGCATCGATACGATCAGGACCGGTCTCCTGATTTTCTGCTTGCCTATCGCAAGATAGCAACCGGTCGCAATCAGCAGGATATAACGCAGGACCATGAAACGGTATTCGCTTGTCGGCATGCCATAGAGAGTCTTGGCGATCTCGAACACGACATTGACGATCCCGCAGACGCACAAGCCTTTCAGGTCATATTCCCTGATCGCAAAGTAAATCAACGGATACAGGTACACGAACTGTATCATGACCGGATAATAGAACGATCCCGGACCGATGCCTCCGGTCAGTACGCAGCTTAATTCGATCTTGATCCCGCTTATCACATACAGGAACACTTCAAAAACAAACGCCATCAGCAGCGGCACGGAATAACGGATCAGCTTGCTGGTGATCTCCTTGAACTCATAGGCATCTTTCAGCGAATTGATTTCTTTCCGTTTGTAAGAAAGCGCATAGACATACCCGGAGATGATCATAAAAACAGGGACAGCCATATCGATCCAATAAGGAAACAGCAACATCTGTCTCTGTTCGTCTGTCCAGTTGTAGTGGGTGATGATGATGAATATGATCAGGATTCCTTTGATCAGATCCAGCAAGTGTATTCTCTCGGTATCTTCCATATATTTAAAAGTATCTATAAAAAGAATACCCTTACGGCTCTTCGTTTGTCAATCAGCCATTTATGATATTGTATGTTATTATTGATATAATTAATTACAAACAGCAAAACTACAATATAACAAAGAAAGCAGGATAATAGCAATGGCATTCAGAAAAACATTATATGAAGTCCAAAAAGGCAAGCAGACGCATGCGAGCGGCACATGGAAAGCAACCAAGACGGAAGATCTGATCGTCAAAGTCACGGCTGTTTTTTTCACAGTCAGCGTGGTCATGGAACTGATTGCGGCTTTCTTTCATATCCGGTCTCTGATCCTTCCTGTAACCATATGCCTTGTTCTGTCGTTTATCGGCTTGTTTGTAGTGATGTTTGGCATCGTCTATCTCAAATCAGGGAAGGAGCCGATGGAAAAGCACTACTATGATGTCGATTATAAATACGACGGGATCAAAGGCGAAATCAGCGACAGCACGAAAGAAATCACCAAAGAAGAGTTCTACGGAAACAAGAAAGACTAAACGTTCACACAAAAAGCGTCTGACAGGACACGCGGCAACTGTCTGACGCTTTTTTCATTCACTTCCAGTCTGTGATCTTCAGGTCTTTCACACGGGAGAATTCCCCGGTATTGTTTGTGACAACGGTGTAGCCCAGGGATCTCGCGTGAGCCGCTATCAGCATATCCCTGTCGCTGATACGCGCGTTCCTGCTCTCCAGATCGGCAAAAATATCTCCGAAATGCTCCGCTGCTTTCATATCAAAATCAAGGATCGGTATCCCGAACAAGATCTGCATGATCGCTGCTTTATTCCGGCTGGGATTCCTGCTTTTTTGGATCCCATATTCCAGTTCGCCATAAGTGATAGCTGAAATACAGATATCCTTTCCCAGATGTTCGATGATCCTTGCGCAAGTCGGCCAATCCGGATGTTTCACCGCCATGATGATGGCGTTGGTGTCAAGCATATATGTCATAGTTCTTCTCTTGCGACGCTGATGCTTTCGGGCAGTTTCTCATTCATGAAATCATCTTCCAGCATGGCGATCCCCTGTCTGAACGCTTCTGCCAGATATTTCTTTGGCGTCAGTACGATGGCCTCGCCGATTTTGTTGATGTACACCTCGTTTTCCGTAAAACGGAAAGCTTTCGGTATCCTGACTGCCTGAGATCTTCCGCTCGTAAATACTCTTGTAGTCTCCATTGTTTCGTTCTCCTCATTCAAAGTATATAGCATGCACTATATCATTTCAAGAGGATTTCCATCAGCGATCTTACAATCTCCTCTATTCTTTATTCACTTTAAAATCGGAAATTCCTACATTTATCTGTTTTACGAAAAGCGATTCGCTATCATATATAATAGATTCATATGAGAAACGATAGAAAGGAGTTTTTATGAGCCGCATCATAATCGGAGCCTATGCGCATGTCGATGGCGGCAAGACCACGCTTTCGGAATGTATCCTGCACAAGTGCGGCGTTTTAAAAGAAAGCGGCAGAGTCGACCATGAAGACTCTTTTTTAGACTTCAATGCTTTTGAACGCAAAAAAGGAATCACCGTCTTTGCCAAAGAAGCGCGTTTTTCTTACAGAAACAAAGATTTCATCTACGTCGATACGCCCGGACACCTGGATTTCATCGGAGAAGTCAACCGCAGCTTTGCGATCCTGGATGCCGCGATCCTGATCATCGACGGCACTGCTTCGATCCCTGCGGATACGATCCATCGTTTCCGCTATCTGAAGAGTCTTGAAATCCCTATCCTGATCTTCATCAACAAGATGGATATCTCGCATCGCTCTTATGAAGAGATCCTGGAAGAGATACACAGAAACCTGTCGCTCTCTGCGGTAGCTTATCAGGAGATCGAAGAACACGTCGCTTTGGATCATGAGGAACTGCTGGATCGTTATCTGCAGGATGGCCATATCGATGACAGTCAGGTGGCAGATGCGCTTCGGGAAGGCCTTTTCTATCCCGTCTTTTCCGGTTCCGCTCTTCATGAAGAAGGCGTCGAGGAACTGCTGGATTTCCTCAGCCGCTATATCGATGTCCCGACTCCGACTGATCATCTGAAAGCCTACATCTATAAGATCGATGAATACGCCCATGTGAAAGTATTCTCCGGAACGCTGAAAAACCGGGATACATTCGGGGATCATCAGATCTCGCAGATCGTCCAGTTCAACGGAAACAAAACAACGCAGGTCAGCGAGGTTACAGGCAATGATCTTTGTGCCGTAAAAGGCCTGCAGGGACTGAAAGCCGGCATCTTCCTGCCTTCCCTGTTCTGCGAAGACAGCAGCAAGCCTGATGCTTTGTCCTACCGTCTGCTATCCGATCTGGATTCGAACGAACTGTATCGCCGCATTTCCGTACTGAATGAAGAGTTCCCTGAACTGAACATCGTACTCAATGATTCCGTCAGCATCGACCTTTCGGGAGAATTGCAGAAAGAGTTCATCCGTCAGCTGATCAAGGAACGTTTCAACATCGATGTCGACTATTCGCAGACATTGATTTCCTATAAAGAAAGCATCGAGGAAGAAGTCTACGGCGTGGGTCATTACGAACCCTTGAGACACTATGCCGAGGTCCTGGTGATGCTGCGTCCGTATCCCTCTTATCATGTGAAAGCCAGAAAAGAATTCTCCGTTCTGATGGATTATCTGGAACATCGCCGTCCCTGCGGTATCCTGACGGATTCTCCGTTGGACAATATCGAGATCGAGATCCTGGAAACCAGGACGCATCTCAAGCACACCGAAGGAGGCGACCTCATCCAGGCACTTAACCGGGCGATCCGCCAGGCTTTGACCAAAGCGAAGAATTATCTGCTGGAACCTTACTATCTCCTGTCTCTGACGGCAGATCCGAAAACACTGAATGGCATCATTTCCGAACTCTCTGCCAGGCAGTATGTCTTTGATATCGAAGATAGCATGATCATGGCAAAGATCCCTAAGATCGGTTTTAACGACTTGATCCTTTCGTTGCGTAACAGGTACCATGATGATTTTTCCCACGAGATCGAAGGAAGCTTCTATGACCGCTGTCGCAACGAAGACGAAGTCATCCGGCAGATCGCCTACGACTATCGCAACGACCCATACAAACAGGCAGGATCGATCTTTACCAGAAACGGAGCAGGAACCTATTTCGCTCCGGAAGAAGTCGAAGAAATCATGCATATTGACCTGAAAAACCATTTCAGCGACTACAAGCCGATAGAAAAACACAGGGCACGCACGATCAACGAAGAAGAGCTGAAACGGGTATGGAACTCCCTGTATAAGCCGCGTCCGCGTTATGTGGAAAAACACGATCCGCGTTTGGAAGAGAAGAAGAAAGAAAACATCGATACAAAAGAATTGTTATATATGATCGATGGCTACAATGTCCTGCACGCAATGGAAGATGCTCCGTTGGATAATCTGACCATGGGAAGGGAAAAAGTCATCGATCTGGCATGCGATTTTGCCGGCTATGTCTCGGCTTCCCTGGTTCTGATTTTTGATGCCTATCTGCAGGAAAGCGCGAAAGCGACCGTATCTGAACGAGACAATATCACGATTGTCTATACCAGAAACGGGCAGACCGCTGATATGTTTATCGAGGAAAAAGTCAAAGAACTGGGCGACAGGTATCGCATCATCGTCGTCACATCCGACAATCTGGAACAGCTGTCCGTCTTCTCTGCTGGAGCATTCCGTCTCTCCAGCCGGGAATTTCTTGCCCGTTACAGCAACATGCGTAAAAACATGACGCATTCCGATCGGGTATTCAACCGTCCTTTGGAAGAACTAAGAAAACTGCTTGATCTATAAAAAAACACGGCATGTTCTCATCCGTGTTTCTGTTTATATCGATTGCGAAATACTATTCCGCAAACATTTCCACATCATACCAGTTGCCATGATCCGCAACCCAGCGATCGGTACCGATCCTGTACCAGGTATACCCTTCGGCTTCCGTTGTTTCATAGACATACTGGGGATAATAAGATTCTTCTTCCGCGGTGCCGCTGTTTCTTAAGACACCGACGATTTTTGCCGTAGTGCTTGGCTCTTCTCTGACATTGATATCATCATATTTAGGTATAATGATCCCAATGATTTTGTGGGCTTTTTCAAATTCTTCTTCTTTTGCCACGTTCTCAGGATCTCTTTCTTTCTGTTTCGGAACAAACTCTTCCAATGCCGAGACCGCTTCATAAGCCATCTGCGGATCCGCGCTGCCGTAACAGGTTTCCATCGTCACCTTTGCGCCCTTCACTAAAGTGCCCTTCAGATCCAGGATACCGAAACGGTCCTTAAGACCGACATAGACTCTGCCTTCGTACATCGTTGATACGCTGTCCCAGATGAAATCCGTTACCGGTTCGCCTTTTTCATTGATATAGGCCCATTTTCCATCCTTTCTGACAGCCGCATATCCTTCCACGAACGGCAATGCCTCTTCATAATCAAAGTCCGTGATATAGTTCTGATCATCGACGCTGTAGAACGCGTACCTGATGTCTGCCGTTCCGCCATCTTTTGGCAGCTTCCTGATCGTCAGGAAACCATTGCTGAAATCGCTGACCCAGGTCTCCTCCGTATTATCGAACACAAACATCCTGTTTCCCTTTTCGTCGTAGACCGCACAGTCATAGTTCGTTACTGCGGAAACGATCTTGTTATAAACGGAAACGACCGTTCTGTGGCCAAACAGATCATCCGCTGTCGCCTTGCGATAGTTCAGATATTCTTCGATATTGATTTCTTCAAAACCCAGATCGCATCCGAACGAAGTGATCTTGCGACTGATCTCATCGTAATCGGTCACATCGATATACAAAGTTCCGTTATACTCGAACAGACCCGCACTTCCCCCGCACAAGCCTACAATACCGTTCCGTTCTATCGTGCCGATGAAATCGCTGCTGTATACCCTGAATAACTTACTTCTTGTGCTGTCCGCATCAACGCCGGCTTCCGTATCATATACGTTCGTTCCCACGGCGCTTAAAAGATTGCCATCATAATCATAGATTTGCGAATGGGGACTCAGGAGGCCGTTTTCATAACGATATACAATGATCGCATCAGACGTATAGACAGGCGCTCCAGTATATTCGGCTTCATCGACGATAAAAGGACCTTTCCCAGCCATATAATCCCATTCCTGTGGATGACCGATATGTTCAAGATACGGATAACCCAGAGGCGGTTCCGTCTTGATCATCTCCACCGATTCCAGGACCATGGAAGGCTCAACGATCCATTCGACTTCCGTATGGAACGCAACGCCAACCGTTTCCGCTTTGTTGTGATGGTTGATAATTTCCTCTACATCATATTCCTCGGTCTTACGAAACGTACATGCGCATGCGCAAAGCAGAAGCAGCATGATACAAACGATCTTTTTCATGTTCGGATCTCCTTACATATCAACAGATTTCTACGATACTATCATTATAAATGAAGTTTCCGATTCTTCAAAAAAGAGAAACCGATCGGTTTCTCTTATTGATTCATCTGATATCGAACTTCTTATCTTCTCTTGTTCAGTACGACAACAGTCAGGCACAAGCCAAGCATGCTGATGCAGCTCACGAATGAAGGGAACATCGATCCTTCGATGCCTGTCTTAGGAACTTCGATCGGAACGATCGGTTTCGGATCGGGTTCCGGTTCTGGTTCCTTCTCTTCGATCTTGCCCTTGACAATGACATCCACGAAATCCTGGCCGTATTCATAAATTTCCGCACTGACCAGTTCCGCGCCTTCGACATTGACCTCCAGATCTCTGGCGAAGTATTGCTCGACAATATCAGTAACGGCTGTATTCGGCTTCCCTTCTTCCACTTCCTCATTGAGCACCAGGACGACCAGCGCATAGAAGGTATCTCCGGCTTTGTAGGTTCCCTGGAACATGATGTCCTCAAAGCTGTCGCCCTCAAGCGAGTCGCTCTTGATCCAGAAGGACAGGATTTCCCCTTCTTCCGTGTTGGTGTACACCGCTCCGGAAGGAAGTGTGACCGTCGGCTGCGGATCCTGCGAATAGGTCTCGACATCGATCGTAATCTTGTCTCCGGCTTTCGGAGGAGTGATCTTGAAACTGACTTCATCGACTTCTTCATAGACATAGACCGGGTCTTCCTGCCACTGGGCATAGAGGGTGACGGTCGTATTGCGATCTGTCGTGAGGCTTATGACGTCTTCCTGATCGTCGTAGCTCTCGCCGCTGCCATCCGGCTTGGTGTTCCATTCCACAAAATACAGGTCACCATTAGTCATCGTGCATTCCGGAAGACCGACTGCCTCGTCGTACTTCGCATCAATCGCATCCATGCTTCCTTCGCCGCCGTTGGCATCGAAAGCGATCTTGTATTCGATCGGCAGGAATTCCACTTTTACATCAACGTTGCTGTGAATCAGATAGCCGCTGACTCTTACCCATCCATTCGGATAACCATCATTGACATAACGCGATACATCCCAATCCCCAAAGAACACGCTATAGGAATCACCAGGCATGATCGGTGAACCGTTGTTTAATGTGATTGCAGGCTGGAAATAACCTTCGATCGGTTCACAGAAACCAAGACTGCAGTTTTCGCCTGCATTAATCGTATAGGTTCCTTCTAAATCCACAAGTTGTTCTGTATCATCATCCATTCTGGTGCCATGAACTACCACGATGTGAGCGGTATAAGTTTCGCTTCCATCTGCTGGCTCATCATCAGAGCGGATGACTCTCGCATTCGACATGAACATACCTAGCACCAGCATCACTACCAGTACTTTGCTAATCTTTTTTAACAGATCTTTCTTCATAATGTTACCCCTTATCAATGCTAAAAAATAAGAAAAAACCCTTATATGATTTTATTCTACTATATATTCCTATAAAAATACAGGAGCATGGGTGACTTTTGGCATCTGTGCGTATCCATCGCCAAAAAAAGGCAGATCTGAATTTTCAGTTCTGCCTTTCTCTTCTTGTTTATCAAGGAATGATCTGTTTATCTCTTCTTGTTCAGTACAACAGCCGTCAGGCACAAGCCAAGCATGCTGATGCAACTCATGAGTGAAGGGAATGCCGGTCCTTCGATACCTGTCTTAGGAACATTGATCGGTACGATCGGTTTCGTTTCTTTCTCTTCTTCCTTTTCGATCTTGCCCTTGACGACGATATCCACATAGTCGGTGCCATAGTCGTAAACCTCTGCGCTGACCAGTTCTGCGCCTTCGACATTGACCTTCAGGTCCTCGGCAAAGCAATAGTATACGTCATCGGCAACCGCTCCAACCGGAGCACCTTCTTCAATCTCTTCTTCGGTCGTCAGCGTGATCAATGCATAGAAGGTATCTCCTTCCTTGTATGTGCCCTCAAAGACAACGTCCTCGAAGCCACCCTCATACGATTCGCTCTTGATCCAGTAAGCCATCCTGAACTCTCCGAAGTTGTTTCTATAAGGAGCTCCCGAAGGAAGCGTGACTGTCGGCTGCGGATCCTGCGAATAGGTCTCGACATCGATCGTGATCTTGTCTCCAGCTTTCGGAGGAGTGATCTTGATATTGACTTCATCGATCTCTTCGTAGACGTCGGCGCCTTCCTCCCACTGAGCAAACAGCGTGATCGTGTCGCCATCAGTAGTGGTCAGGTTCTTGACAGATTCGCCGTCTTCATAATCGGCCGGACCGTCTTGTTCAACGCCCCAACCAACGAATGTATATCCTTCATATTCAAATGTGCAGTCAGGCAAGGCTTTCTCTTCGCCGTATTTCAGAACAAAGTCATCCATTTCGCCTTCACCGCCGTTGCCATCGAAAATGATCGTATAGGAGATCGGCTGATACTCAACAACAAAGTTTGCACCAGCAGTAGGCGATCCGCTGATTCTGATCCATCCGTTAGGATAGGTATCAGGGAAATGTCCTGCTTCATAATATGAAACTTCCCAGCCGTAGCCAATCGGCTTGCTGGCGTTTGTGCTGAGTGTAACAGCCTGGCCGTCTTTTTTGACTACCGGTGTTTTTGTATAGCCATCGTTTGGCTGCAGGAAGCCTAAGGTAACATACTTTTCCGGTTCACAATATACGGTTGCTTCCGATTCGATGACCGTGTGATCACCGGAACTTCCCTCATCAGACGATCTTGTTCCGTTGATGACTTTGATCGTTGCAACCAGCGGATCTACATAAACCAGTTCAAACCTGTAAGGACTGCTTTGCGTGCCATCGCCGCTAACGCATTTTATGCCTTTGACGATCTCGTTCCCAGTAAAAGAACCGCTGAACCACAGTGAAAGCGTGCCATCGTTCCACTTCATGTTAACGATCCATTCGTTATCAGTTGTGTCAAACATCGAATGATCGATCTTGTTGGTCCAGGTCTGCAGAACGTTCCCTTTGCCATTATCGTAATATCCCCCATTGAAATTGACGGTATCGCCAATATTATAGGTTTCTCCGACAGCAATGATCTTAACCTCATCATCTTCCGCGCTGCTTATCCGCGCATTCGACATGAACATGCCTAGCACCAGCATCACTACCAGTACTTTGCTAATCTTTTTTAACAGATCTTTCTTCATAACAGTACCCCTTATCAATGATGAAAAATAAGGAAAATCTCCTTATACGCTTTTATTTTATAATATCTTTCTGCAAAAAACATATGAAAATCTGATATTTTAAAGTATATGACGCTGATAAATGCCGTATTTGCTGTCTTTTTTACATTACCTATCATTTATAATGGGTTTGTATGTCTGCCAAAACAAACGGATTGAAAGACTTCTATACGCTCTGGATCACCCAGAGCCTTTCCCAGTTGGGCAGCAGCATCACGGCTTTTGCGCTGACCCTGTGGCTTTATGAGAAAACCGGTTCCGCTTTAAGTACGGCAGCATTGACGATCTGCACCTATCTTCCGTATGTCGTGATGAGTATCTTTGCCGGAGCTTTGACGGATCGTTTTGATAAGAAAAAGACGATGCTGTGCTGCGATGCTTTTGCGGCTTTGTGTACCGTTGCTGTCTTTGTTTTGTATCGGCAGGATCTGCTGATGGGCTGGCACATCTATGTGCTGAATATCCTCTCGGGACTGATGAACACGATCCAGCAGCCCGCTTCGGAAGTCGCCTATACCGTGCTGACGCCGAAAGAATATTACCAGCGATCCAGCGCTTTGCAGTATCTGTCCAGGTCCATCATCAATGTAGGCGCTCCGTTGATCTCTTCGATGCTATATGGGTTTGCGGGATTGAAAGGCGCGGTCGCGATGGATCTGATCACTTTCGTTCTGGCTTTTGGGATCCTGCTGCTGTTTATCCATATCCCTGATGTTTCTGAAAACAAGACACAGGAGAGTGTCCTGGAACTTACCAATGAAGGGATCGCCTTTCTGAAAGAAAACAGGCTGATTTTCGATATGATGCTGTTTATGTCGGGAGTCAATCTGATCGCTTCCGCGTTTGATGCGGTCTTGCCTGCGCTTGTGATTCCCAATCCCAGAGGAGGAAATGCGGTCCTGGGTGTCGTGACATCCTGCGCAGGAATCGCCATGGTCATCGGCAGTGCAATCGCAACCGTCATGCCGAAGCCGAAAAACAGAGTCAGGGTCATTTATCTGACGATGCTGTTTGCGTTAGGTACTGAAAACTTCTTCCTGGCTTTTTCCAGAAATCCTGTCGTGTGGTGCATCGGCCAGGTTCTGGGCTGGATCCTGGTGCCGATCATGAGCGCCAACGAGAATGTCATCATGAAAAATCTGATTCCTCTTTCTCTGATGGGAAGAGTCTATGCCTGCCGCAATACATTCCAGTTCTTTACGATCCCTCTGGGGCTGTTTCTGGGCGGTTTCCTGACCGATGAATTCGCGGAGCCATTCATGGCAACGAACGCTTCCAACGCTTTCCTAGCAAATCTTTTTGGCGTAGGAAAAGGATCCGGAGCGGCTCTGATGATGTTTCTGCTGGGTATCGCGGGAATCATGGTATGTCTGCTATTTGGCAGAAAACTGAACCGGTATCATTATTCAGATGAATGAAAGAAACCGCTGTTCATTGAACAGCGGTTTTCAACTCTTTATAAACCCGTTTTCTGTGACCAGAGTCCAGAGCCAGAACGATAAGTTCTTTTTTAAATTTGAACGATCCGTCTTTTTCAGATCTTCCTAACGGCCCGATCACAGCAATTCTTTTATCAGGGCTTCTTTTAGCACTTTAGAGAAATTGATATTCCGGTCTTCTGCCATTTTGTTCAGCCAGTAAGGGATGGTCAGCGTTTTCCTGATCGTCTTTTCGAAATGATGTCTGGCATATTCCTCCACATCGACACTGATCAGATTCACAAAAGAACCTTCTGTCGCATCGATACCGATTTCTTTCGCAACCTTTTCTATATCTACAGTAGAAAGATCCGAAGCAACAGGAATCTCTCTTCCTTCTTTTCGCTCAAAATAGATATATCCGGCCAAGGCTTCTGTCGCGTATCCGATCGCTTCATGCAAGTCATCTCCTTGAGTGGCAAGATAATCCATATCCGGAAATATAACGCTGTAACCTTTTTCTTCTTTTAAAAAGCATGCGGGATAAACTACATTCATGATCTTCTTCTTCTTTTAAACCGGCTTGTTTCAGAATCGAATATTCTACTGTTTTACTTAAGTCTCCGGGATGAAAAGGTATCGTAACCTTCCCGGACTTTTCAGGATGAAGATATTGCCGATGGGATCCGATCTGTCTTTTGAAGATCCACCCATCCGATAAAATGATACGTTCCATCTACAACGGTGTTTTAGCCATTCATACATTATGAGTATACTACTATACGTATAATTATCAATACGCATAATATCCTTATTCTACCTCCATATCATTATTCACAACGAAATGGCTGATTCCTAACAAAAGCTCAGATCTTAAATTCTGAGTCTGTGTCTATGACTGTTATCCGTACTCACATCAGCGGAGTTCGTATCATAATATGGGCGATTCCTTGATACTTGATTATCAAAAAAATAAAATAAAAGAAAGGGGTATTTCTATGAAAAACAAACAATCTAAGCTTCTGTTCTGGGTACTTGTCTGGGGTCTGGGGATCGTCGGACAATTGTGCTGGAATATCGAGAATCAGTGGTTCAATACGTTCGTCTATGCCAAGATCGCCAAAGATCCTACGATCATCTCCTGGATGGTTGCCATCTCGGCGATCGTTACGACTTTTTCAACGTTCCTGTTTGGAACCTTGTCCGATCGCAGCGGAAAACGGAAACCGTATCTGGCAATCGGCTATATCCTCTGGGGCATCTTTACGATCCTGTTCGGTACGACCGAATTCATCGCGAAAGGCGCTGCCGGAAGCGTCCTTCTGGCAGGAACTGCCGTCGTTCTGGCAGATGCCTTGATGTCCTTTTTCGGTTCCATGGGCAACGACGCCAGTTTCAATGCCTGGCTGAACGACATGATGAACGACGAGAACGCGGGAGGCATCGGTGCCGCTCTGGCGACGCAGCCGATCATCGGTACCATCATCGGTACGGTGGCAGGAGGCTTGCTGATCGGTGCCAATGACAACTATATGCGTCTGTTTATCGCTTTTGGCGGAGCCGTCATCCTGCTGGGTGTCCTGTCTCTGTTTGTGGTAAAAGATTCCGAGGATCTCAAGCCGAACAGAGAAGGCGGTTTCTGGAAACAGCTGTTCTCTGCGTTTGATTTCAACGCATTGCTGCAGCATAAGCAGCTGGTCTGGGTCTTCATCGTGCTGACCGTCTATTTCATCGCGTTCAATGTCTACTATCCGCATGTGGGCAACTATATGATCTACTATCTGGGCTTCAAGGCAGACGATATCGGCATCATTCAAGGCATCGCCCTGATCCTGGGAATGCTTTCAGTCATTCCGGCATCGAAGCTTCTCAATAAAAACAAGTATGTGCTTGCGGCTTCTCTGGCTATCGTACTGAGTGTCATCGGTGTCGGTATCCTGGGTGTTTTCGGAAAGCCGGAATACATCGATCCGACCACCATCATGAACATACCGTTGCTGGTGGGTTTGTTCTTCTTTGGATGCGGATACATCATGTTCATGCAGGTGACATCCGTATGGATGAAACAACTGTTCCCGGAAGATTCCAAAGGACAGTTCGAGGGATTCCGTATCGTCTTCTTCGTACTGATCCCATGGATCGTATCTCCGTTCATCGCCAACCCGATCATCAAAAACAACGGCGAGATCCTTGACAGCAACGGTCTGACGGCCTATCTGCCGACCAATGTTCTCTTCCTGGTCTCGACCTTGCTGATATTGCTGACTTTCATTCCGCTTCTTTTTGCTGCAAAAGAAAGAAAACAGAATCCATGATCCTTCTTGTCCTGATACCGGTGATTCTTCTGATCGCGCTGATCGTCGTGGCTCAGAAGTGTCTCGCGATCGTGATCTTTCCCAAACGCTACTCGTTTCCCGAGATGCGCGATTATGAGATCAGCAAGGGATTCAGTGATGCTTTCGAGAAATACGATAGAGTATGGAACAGAGAGGATTTCTCTCTTGGGACCAACGGCATCGTTATCAAAGGCGAGATCATCAGAAATGATCATCCGATCGGAAACAAGGTTGCGATCATCGCTCACGGACATACCGCAAACCGTTATGCAGATCTGAAATATGCCGATCTTTTCTATCTGGCCGGCTACCATGTCGTGATCTATGACGAGAGGCATCACGGCGATACGAGCGGAGATATCTGCACTTTGGGTCAGGAGGAAGCAAAAGATCTCAGGGATATCTTCCGTTTTGTCAGGGAACGGTTCGGAAACGACTGTCTCATCGGCCTGCATGGCGAATCCATGGGTGCCGCGACGTCTCTGCTGGTTCTGCAGTATGTCAGACCGGACTTCGTGGTTGCCGACTGTCCTTTTGCGGATAGCATCGTTCTATTCACGGAATTCATCCGGAAGAATCTGCACATCTTTCCTTCGCTCATCGTCTGGACGGTGTGTCAGATCGCCAGGCTGCGATACCGTTACGATATCAAGGGGACTTCTCCCATCAATGCCGTAAAAGACAGCGATGTGCCGATCTGTTTCATGCATGGAGCGGCAGACAATCTGATCGACTGTCATCACAGCAAAGATATGTTTGCGGTATGCAAAAATGAAAACAGCGAGCTGCATCTGTTTGAGGGAGCCGACCACGCCTGCTCCATCACAAGCGATCCCAAAGGATATGAAACGATCCTCAGAGATTTCCTGAAAAGATGTAACGCGTTATAAGATACGATCTAAAGATTGTTTATCATTCAAAAGCCCGTTAAGGGCTTTTTTGATGGATAGATTACTGCTGATTCCTCCACAGCATCCTGTGATATCCGGAATCATCATCGGTAAATCCCAAAGAGCGATACAGCGGATAACCTTCCTCTGTGGCTTTCAGTTCAATGACGGAGATCTCCATCTCTCTTGCTTCACCGATCAGTGTCCTCAGGATCGCGTTCGCACAGCCTTTCCGCCGATCCTCGGGACACGTATATACATTGAGCACGGTTCCGGTCTTTCCGTTGAGGAAAGCGGGACTCATCGGCTTCTCGATAATCAGCAGAAACGCGCACGAAATGATATCCTGTCCGTCCCGTATCACATAGACAAAGAGATCTCTGTTCAAGTGTCTCCGGTAATAATCCGGTAGTTCTTTCTGTATCGTGAAAAGATCGTTCTCATCCAGACTGCCATTGTCTTCCTGCAGATAAGCGACGCGTAATTCTACCAGTGCATCGATATCATCGGTTCCCGCTTTTTCGACTCTCATATGTTTCGCTTTGATTCAGGCCAGACGTTCCCAATCCTGCCGAAGGTCTTTCAGATAAGTTTCGACATATGCCGGATCGGAGAATTCATTCCAGGTATAGTCTTCTGCGCGCGTGACTGTTCCGTCTTCCACCCGTTTCTGCACGTTCCGGATATAGTCATCCAAAACCGATAAATAATCTCTGGTCTCTTCTTTTGAAAGCCTGTCTGCTGCTTTCTGTTTCTCTGCCAGTTTATAGCTGTATGGAAGCATGAACAGGATCGTCACGTCATCCAGTCCATCGGTCCTGAACGGATAATACAGATAGTTCTGTCCGTCTTCGTCGCTTCTTAAAAATTCAACGGCTTTCGCATATGCGCCAAAAGCTTCTCTTCCGTAACGCTTCTGTTGAAGGAACCGATCCAGATACTCTCTGCGCCATTCTTCTTCTTTTTCCTGGGAGATCTGATACCCGCGGTACTCGTTCCCGTCTCCGTTGAGATCCATAAAATACTGATTCCCGCAATAATAAAGAAACAGTTCTTTTGCCCGTTCCATGCAGACCCCTTTCTATCAGCTTATGAAAATGTCTGTACTATTCGATATTGATCTGTACCGTTCCATCGGTCTGGCCGACTGTCGTCAGCTGCAGCACATATCTGCCGACATCAAGCGCTACTTCTTTTGTTTCACCTGGGCCGACCTCTACCATATCCATGACGGCTCCTGCTACATATTCGTCAGCTTCATCTCCTGTCGAGACATCGATGGCTTCGCAGAATTCGATCTTCAGTTTTCCTTTGTTTAAAGATGATTCGACATGAACCGTCTTTCCGCTGGATACATACATATCTGAGATTTCAGCAAACGTTCCGTCTTCCACATCGTTGATCTGTATTTTTGCGTTTTTGGAAGATGAAGTGATACTGAACTTGGCACCTCCGCAGCCGCTCAGCAGCAAGCCGATCAGCGACAGCAGGATGATAGTGATTCTGATTTTCTTCATAGCAAGTTTCTCCTTTTATACATTTTTATTATATACGTTATTGATGTGAATCTTCTTCATTGTGATACGTCAGACCGAACCCTTTCTCCAGCCATGGCGTTCCTGTTTCGATCTGGCTGACTGTCGCATACCAGGGGCTTGGCAGCGTTCCTTTGAAGTCAGACCCTCCGCAAAGCATATCCGCGACACCCTGTCCTTCGGATCCGGGCAGATAGCACATGACGACAGCGTCCCAGTCGCTGATGTAGTCGCCGATGAAAACGTTCCTTCCGGCAATGATGCAGGTCACGACAGGCTTGCCGCTGGCTTTCGCTCTTTCAATGGACTCCTTGTTTCCGGACAGAGAGAATTCTCCGCAGAGATCGAGATCCGTCGCATCCCCGTTCCATTCCGCATAGGCGATTTCCCCGGGAACCAGAACGATGACGTCCGCCTCCTCTGCGTTGCTGACGATGCTTATGCCGTATTCCTGCGCTTTCTGCTCGAAGCCTTCTTTGATCGATGTCACTCCCGGAATATCCGACAGACCGCCCTGATTCCAGTCCATCGTCCAACCTCCGCACTGTGCGACATCATTGTTTGCGGCAGGACCCATGATATAGATTTTGGTGTTCTCTTTCAAAGGGAGGATATCGTTCTGATTCTTGATCAGCACCAGACTTTCTTCCACCGCTTTTTCTGCGACATCCCGGTACTCTTTTGTACCGGTTTCTTTCTGTATGGTCTCCATCGTTTCGCAGAACGGATCCGCGATGATTCCTGTATCCTTCTTGACCTGAAGGATCCTTCTTACCGCGTCATCAACTCTTTCCTGTGCGATATCTCCGTTCTGTACTGCCTTGACGATGATGGCTGCCGCTTCCTCAAAACGATCCACCTCCATCAGCATATCGATTCCCGCATTGATTGCCGTAACGATCTGTTCATAATAGGAAGATTTCGAAGTGTTCTGTACCGAATTCCAGTCGCTGACGATGAATCCTTCAAAACCCATTTCATTCTTCAGAAGATCGATATACTTCTTGTTTTCATGCATCTTGACACCATTCAACGAAGAGTGGCTGATCATGATGGTCTTGACGCTGGCATCGATCTGCGCCTGGTAGACGGAAAGCAGTTCGCTGATTTCTTCTTCGGACAGAACCGCATCACCCCGATCCATCAGATTCGTTCCTTCCCCTGTTCCATAAGCGACATTCCCATCCCCGAAAAAGTGCTTGGCACAGGCAATGATGCCGCCATCCTGCAGTCCTTTCGTGTAAGCGACGCTCAATCTCTTGATCGTCTCCAGATCCGAGCCATAGCTTTCATACGTCCTTCCCCAGCGGGGATCGCATGACTGGGCGATGCATGGTGCAAAGTTCCATAACATGTGACAGAGCTTGGCTTCATCGGCAGTGATCCGTCCGATCTGATACATCAGTTCCTCATCGTCTGCGGCACCTAATCCGATGTTGTGCGGAAAGATGACCGTATCCAGCGCATAGTTGACTCCATGGACGTCATCCTGTCCATAGACGAAAGGAATTCCTGCTTCGGAACTTACTGCCATCTTCTGGTATTTATCGACATATTCCTGCCATTCCTTGTAGTCGTAATAGAAATTACGGGAGAGAATGCTGCCGTAACAGTTTTTCTTCATTTCCTTCGGATCCGTGTTGTAGCAGGCAGGCTGTACCATCTGCATGGCTTTCTGTTCCAGCGTCAGGGAGGATACGATCTCTTCTGCTGTCATATCCGCATACTGCTGATACTTATAGGCTTCTGTGTCGTTTGTTTTCCCGGTACATGATGAAAATACCAGACACAGCAGGAGGATCAAAACAGTTATACTTGTTGATCTGTGTTTATTCATAAGGTACCTCGCTTTCGCTGAATCATCGCCGGTCTTTTTTTATTCAGGGAAACCATACACTCCGGATTACCTGCCGACAGGATCATGGCATAATGTGTTGTAAATTCATCCCCCGGATCGATTCCGAAATTCGTTTCAATATCAAAACGGATCCAGGGAAGGATGTAACGTATCAGAAGGATCCGTTTGAATTTTCTCTCCGGGTCCAGCAGCTCCATCAGTTCGTCTTCCGTATAGGAAAAGTAGTTTTCCGCACATTCCCTGTCCCAGTTTTCCGTGTATTTGTATTTCATCAGCAGATGCACAAGATTCTTTCGTAAAGAGATCGGTCCCCAGCAGTTCTCAAAATCCCGGATCTGCCAATCAGGAATCTTTTCTCTGATGATCCGTTTCACTTCTTCCGATACGACAGCATCTGGATCTTCGCTGTAATACATCATGTCGCGTACCACCAGATACTGAGGAGAAACAGCAGAAATGAAAGAACGGAACGCTTCCAGATCAAAACCGTAATGGAACACTTCATGAAGAACAGAAGAATAATTGACAGCGATCTTGGAGGAAGGCATGTTCAGCGCACGGATCTGTTCCTGTACCTCAACGATTTCAGTGAAAAACCAGGCGTTGTTCGTCTTGTGTTTCCGTGCTTCTAAGACCATGGCAGGATCGATATCGAATCCGATAAACAGCATCTCCGGGAAGAGCCCGTGAAGGAAACGGATCAGCGAACCGTCTGCACATCCATAGTCGATCAGCAATTCCGTACCCGGAACCTTATCCATGAAAAATGCTTTGTCCCACATGGAACGACGCATTCTGTCGTTGTATACGCTGTAGTCTTCAATCTCCGGCATTTTATACTCCTTTGTCTATTCCACAGTGTTCGGTTTTTTCCTTTATATTTTAACAGTATCGTTTCAAAGTGTCATGCTCAGACAACAAAAAAACCGCAACCTTTTTGACTGCGGTCTTCTGTTTCTGTGCTTATTCCATCGCCAGTTGCTGCTGCGTGTATTCTTCTTCTTTGTCTTTCCTGTTTCTTGTGATCAGAGCCAAGGCCAGGCTGATCAGCAGGATCAGGATCATCAGCAGCGTATATCTGTCGATCAGTACCATCGGGAGTCTCATGTCTTCGGTAAGCAGGAAGACGATGACGGATACGATGGCAGGAACGAGTCCGAGGAATTTGGAAGCTTTTCTGTTTTCGGTTTCTTCTTTTTCTTCTTCCTCTTCTTCCTTGCTTTCTTCTTTCTTTGTGAAGAAGGAGATGACCAACAGCAATGCCGTGATGACACTCAGGATGCTGGCGATCAGGTTGACCAGCGCCCATGCTCCTGGAGCAGCCATCGGAACTTCCGTATCATCGATGTCGATGAAGTCTTCTTCGATCAGTGTCATTGGAACGACTGCTTCTTCGATTTCGATTTCTTCCGATGGAATCGGGGCCGGATCGATCACGATCTCAGGTTTGATCGGTGCTTCCGGTTCTTCTAGGATCGGATCTGTTGTAGAAGGAATTTCCGGCTCCGGTTCTTGCGGTTTTACAGGGACAACGATAGCTTCTTTGCTGTAGGTTGCCTGGTAAACGATATCTTCTTTGACTTCCATCAGTTCCGGGCTCCAGCCTGTGAATGTATAAGTATACTTGCCGTCTGCTTTCTTTTCCGGTGTTTTGCCGTCATAGGAAGGCATCGTTCCATATTCTACGTCATAATCCTTTTCCAGTTCTTTGCCGTTTTCATCGATCCATGTCACGGTATAGCGATTGATCTGCCATGAACCTTTGACATTGACATCTTCATCCGGCATTTCGAAGTCTTCTTTGTCCCAGCCCATGAAGCTGTAGCCTTCGACTTCTTCCACTTCCGCAAGTCTGACTTCCGCTCCATACTTGTATGTTTCCGCTTCCGGCAGCACTGCGCCTTCCGGTGCGTTCTCATATTCGTAAGTGACCTGGTAGCTGTTGCGGGTATAGAACAGTTTCAGAGTGAGTCCGCCCTTGACTGCCGCTTCGATCAGGGTCCCTTCGATGGAATCATCGAACGTGAAACCGGTATATTCTTTGCTTTCTGCTTTGATATTCGTATTGACGATCACGTCTTCGATCGTTTCGCTTTCTTTCAGAGAGAAGGAACCATCCAGCTCTTCCTGATAGTGTTCGATGACGACATCGGCCTGCCATACGCCATAGACGTTGTATACTATCTGTTCCACGCGAACGCTTGTCAGTGCCGGTTTTTCATAAGTCTGATCATTGAGGATCTGACCGTTCTTCTCATAACTCCATCCGACGAATTCTTCTTCGTCTCTGTCTTCTGCTGCATAAGCGTAGAGATCATAGTCTTCAAACGTCTCGATGCTGTTCAGAAGATCGCCGTTGTCATCGTAGTAGTTTACGGTGACCGATGGCTGCCAGACCGTATAGACATAGACCTTCATGACTTCGCCCGGAGCGATTTCAGAGCTTGCAATCGAGCGTTTGTCGCCTGCGACATAAGTATCGCCTGTTTCAGAATCCTGCCAGTAAACGAACTGGTAATGCGGCTGGCTTTCCGGCTGTTTGAATGTGTGCGTGTAACCGGTGAACTTGTCGATGTTGGTCCACTGGTGAGACGCTGTAGAGATGTTGTCGATGTTGTTGAATTCGAGTCTTGCCGGCAGTGTCACTTCATAGACCGGATAGTAATAGAATTCGACGTCTGCTTCGTAATCGTTTGCCTGGAAGCGCAGCGGGAATTCCACGGTGCCGCCATTGCTGTCGATCCATTCCCCGGTGTATCTGTAGATCGTGCCGTTGGCATTCACTTCGGTTGCGGGGATATTGTTTTCAAACTTTTTCTTCAATATGTTCCAGCCTGATCCTTTCGATAATGTATTGGAGATCGTGGCTGTTTTTTCAGTTCCGTTAGTGTTTCTGATACCGCACATATGGATCGTGATCTTGATCTTGTCGGCTGCCTCTGTCTGGCTGGCTGCATTCAGCGCATCCATTTCCATCTCTTCAGATACAGCGACTTCAACCGTCACTTCCATTATTTCTTCTGCTTCGATGACTGGGAGATCATTTGTTTCTTCCACAGCTTCTTCAGCAATCGGAGCTTCCTCGATCATTTCAGGAACTTCTTCCATCTCTTCGGTTTCCAATACCTGTACCGCTTTGATCGGTTCTTCCTCTTCTTCCTGAACGATCACTTCTTCCGCCGTTTCTTCCACAGCTTCCGGAATCGTTTCAACGATAGCGTTTTCCATTTCTACCGTTTCTTCATCGGCATATACTCTTGCCGGTACAAAGACGCCGGTGATCACCAGAAGCAGCGAGCACATAAGCGTCATTATCGTTTTGAATCCTTTCTTGTTTGTCATTGTTTGTTTCCTCCTACACCCAAATAGTAACTTTTCATCACCATAAGCATCAGTCTAAACTCATATACATAAGAGGTAATTGCTATATTTTTTTAGATTATCGTTTTTTGTGCTTTTTCATCCGTTTCTATAAAAAAGACACCGGCTTTTTACCGGTGTCTTTCGAATCGTTTTCGTTTTATCCTGGAGACCGTTCGGTCACTCGATCACAAAACCGATGACAGCTTCTTCGAGTCCATCCGCATGGATGGTCAGCTTTCCCTGGCCTTTTCTGCCGAGACTTCTGACGTAGGTTCCCGTCATGCCTCCTTCCGCGACCGATACGGAAGGTCCGACGATTTCGATGTCTCCTTCGGCCTGATATGATATCGGCAGCTGCGCATACGAAGCGACATTGCCGTTGCCATCCAGGATCCGGATCCGGATCGCCGCCATATCGTAGGTATCTCCTTCTTTCAGGACACAGGAAGAATTCTTTACCTCCAGATGCAGATCATGGTTCGGGCACATTCTCCTTGTTTTCACGACCTTCCCGTCTCTAATCGCATCCAGTCTCCAGACCGTAGATTCGCCTCCCCAGTTGCCGACATATTTCCCATACAGTTCTCTCAGCAGTTCCTCGCTGATCTCGTGCTTCTTCATCCATCGGGCGATTCTGAGCTTATGAACTGCAGGTAGTTTTTCTGTTCCGTATTTTCTTAACAGCTGCAGGCTGTCATGGATCGCTTTGGATTTGGCTTTATCGTAGCCTTCGTTTGTCCGGATCAGATCACCGATCAGATCATCGATCAGCAGCGGTCCGTGTTTTAAGGCCCTGAAACGGCTTCTGCGGTACTCTTTGATGAAAACGTCATTCTTATACATTCTGACGCTATCCGCGTTGGAGAAGACGTAGAAATCGCCCAGAGAGCCTCCCGGATAATCACCGATATCCATCGGTGAAGATGTCTCCAGGATATCTTCCTCTTCTCCCTGTATCGCATAGACATAAGCAGCCGTTTTCGGGTTGCGGAAACTGTCCAGAACGCCATGGTAGCAGATGCGGTCTCCGCTGCCGAAGTCCTTGTGTGTCGCATAATCGAACATGCACCACTGGATGACCCCTGCGTGTTCACCGCTGCCCATCGCCGCGTTCATGACCCTGGCATGCCTTAAGGCGTGCTCCTGACGGTTCGACCATTTGTCGAATGCTTTCGTCGGATACATATGTCCGCAGGCTTCCGTAATCAGCAGCGCTTTATTCATATCGGTCGTGACATCTTTCTTTTTTCTGACCGGCGGATTGTTTCCCGTGTGCGAGAAATCGTTATAGGCATAGACATCTTCCAGCAGGGACGATTTCAGAAGATAACGCACGCCGGAAGTCGGACGGCTCGGATCCAGCCGATGGCTGATCGCGTTGGTCCTGGCATAGAATTCATCGTCATCCTGGCTTTCATTGATACGGACACCCCAGAGCACGATGGACGGATGATTGCGGTACTGCAGGACCATTTCCTCGACATTCTGACAGGCGACTTCTTTCCAGTCTTCGTCACCGATGTGCTGCCAGCCAGGGATCTCGGTAAACACCAGAAGACCCAGTTCGTCGCATGCATCGATAAACGCCTGGGACTGCGGATAATGGGAAGTCCTGACCGCGTTGCAACACAGTTCCTTTTTCAGGATTCTGGCATCTTCTCTCTGCAGCGAATCGCTTACCGCATAACCGACATACGGATAACACTGGTGCCGATCGAGACCTCGCATGACCAGGCGTTTGCCGTTGAGATAGAAACCGTCTGCCTTGAAGCATATCGTACGGAAACCGAAGCGCACTTCTTTCTTCGAACCGTTCTCCAGAGAAACCTCGCAGAGATACAGTGTCGGATCATCGATGCTCCATTCTTTCACTCCTTCGACTTTGAATTCGATCTCGTCCCGATCGGTCTTGGTTTCATAAAGGATTTCATCATTCGGCGTTTTGATACGGATCGTCTTGTTTTGTTTCCGCTGGCTTGCGACTGTGATCTCCAGATGCACAGTATCCTTTTCCGGCGTCGTAACGAAAACATCCGAGATATATTCCTCTTCCTTCAGATCCAGCCAGACCGGACGGTAAATGCCTCCATAGGTCAGATAATCGATCACGTAACCAAACGGCGGTATGGATGGGTTCTCTGTCGAATCCAGACGTACAGCGACTTCGCATTCTTTTCCTGCCTTCACATATTCGGTGATCTCCACCCGGAATGCCGTGTATCCTCCTTTATGTGTATACAGCTCTGTTCCATCCACATAAACAGTCGCGATATGCGCGGCTCCATCGAACTGCAGAAAGATTCTCTTTCCTTCTGCTTCCGCAGGAATCATGACTTTTTTCCGATATCCGCTGATCATCTGATAATCATTGGAATCGATATAATGCAGCGGCAGCATCTTGACCGTGTGCGGGATGCGTACTGTTTCCGTGTCTTTCTCGCTTCCGTTCAGAAACGCTTCGTTCCAGTTTTCCGTAAACAGCCAGTTATCATTCAGACTTATCATTTTTGTGTCTCCGTATCCTTTGTCTCCATTCTAACACGGTCCCGATACTATCACTCAATTCATGAATGAGGAAAAGAAACGCTATGGGTGTTATAATTCAAAACGAGAAGGAGTTTAACTATGAATAAAGAATGGTCATTGGATGTATTATACAAAGGATTTGATGATCCTGTGTTTGCGGCAGATGAAGCCGAACTCGATCAGCTGATCAAAAAGTTCGCTGACTTCGCTGCCGATCTGAAAGGAGATCCGAAAGATGTGCTGGTCAAGGCGATCACCTTGAATCAGAAACTGATCGCAAAGGTATCCGATCTGTTCTCCTTTGCCGCATTGACTCAGTCAACGAATACCTCGGATACGCAAGCCGCTTCGATCCAAGGCAGACTCTCCGGCAAGCTGTCGGCGATGGCCGCCCCAAGAACGGCGCTGGTCCAGTATATCGCTTCTCTGGAAGATCTGCAGAAGATCATCGATTCCGATCCGCTGCTGAAGGAGCACGAATTCTTCCTCACCAACATCAAGGAAGAAGCGAAATACACGCTGTCTCCGGAAGTCGAGAAGGTCATCAGTCTCTATGAGATTTCCGGTTCTTCCGCCTGGTCGGATCTGCAGGGTTTTCTGACTTCGACCGTTCCGGTGGAATATGACGGCAAGATCACCAATCTTTCCGATATCCGCAATCTTGCCTATGATCCCGATCCCGCAGTAAGAAAGGCGGCTTATGAAGCGGAACTCAAGTCTTATGACCGTATCAGGGATGCGATCGCTTTCTCTTTGAATTCCATCAAGATGGAAGTCATCAGGCATTGCCAGATCAGAGGCTATGAGTCGCCGCTGGATGAAACCCTGAAGAACGCCCACATGAAGAAAGAGACGCTGGATGCGCTGTTATCTGCCATGGAAGAGTATCTTCCAAAATTCTGGGAATACATGAAAGCGAAAGCGAAACTGCTTGGCTATGAAAACGGTCTTCCGTTCTACGAAATGTTTGCGCCATTGAAAGGCAACGACAAAGAATATACGACCGAAGATGCCAGAAACTATCTGGTCGATCTGTTCTCAACGTTCGATCAGGAAGAGACCGATATGATCGCCCGGGCATTCGATAAAGCCTGGATCGATTTCTATCCTCATGATGGCAAGGTCGGCGGCGCTTTCTGTGCGGGACTTGAAACCAAAGGCCAGAGCCGTATCCTGACCAATTTCGGCGGTACCTTGGGCGATGTGATCACTCTGGCTCATGAACTGGGTCATGCGTTCCATAATCACTGCCTGAGAAACAACAGCCTGATGAATCGGGATGTCTCCATGCCGGTGGCGGAGACCGCTTCGACCTTCAATGAAGTCGTTGCCATGAATGCGGCTATCTCCATGGAGAAAGATCCGATCGCCAGAAGGGCGCTCATCGAGAACCAGCTGCAGGATGCCGCCCAGATCATCTGCGACATCTATTCCAGATATCTGTTTGAAACAGCCGTATTCGAGAATCGGGAGAACGAATTCATGTTTGCGGACAGACTGTGCGAACTGATGCTGGAGGCGCAGAAGAAAGCTTACGGCGATGGTCTCGATCACGATTATCTGCATCCTTACATGTGGTGCTGCAAGAGTCACTACTACAGCGGTCACCTCAGCTTCTACAACTTCCCGTATGCTTTCGGCGGTCTCTTTGCCAGAGGGCTCTACGCGAAATATCTTAAGGATGGCGAATCTTTCGTCCCGTTATATAAAACACTGCTGAAAGCGACCGGAACGACGACCGTGGAAGGCGCTGCCGCTGTAGCGGGCATCGATCTGACCGATAAAGAATTCTGGCGCGCATCGCTGCAGATCCTGGCGGATGAGATCGATGAATTCGTTGCGCTTTGCGAAGCATAAACGGATCTGTTTGTTTCGAAAAGGATTTTCTCAATTATCAACCAACAAAAAAGAGCCTTGTTTCAAGGCTCTTTTAATGATTGCTTGGATCTTTAAATCTGCTGATACGGTTTTATGACTCTTTTTCGTAAGTCAGCGTAACGAAACCCATGATCCTGGTTGTCAGCTTGTCGCCTTCAGCCTTGAGTTTCAGGTCTCCTTTGCCATCAAGGAAAACGCCATAACCAGTCTCTTTCCAGGTGTACGTTCTTTTCTCTTCCGGAGACGTCTGTGTAGCCGTGCCGTCGGCATTGATGTGAATGCGGCTTTCAACCGTTAGCTCTTCGGTCTTTCCAAACACTGTTACGGAAACGCATTTCCAGGTTCCTACATATTTGCTGTTTGATAAATCTGCCATGAATAAACCTCCTATAGTATATTATCTGATTTCATATAACTAGGTACGAATGTGCCGGTCAATAATAAACCGATCGCTGTTCCTGCGCGGTTTGTTTTTCTTTCTGTTTCTTCCATATCAGCAATATTACAACGATCGCTATGATATTCACGATCGTCGTGCATCAGCTTCCCTCGTTGTCATAGACGGCATTATAGAAGAAATAACCGTCTTTCATCTCGCTGCCCTGAAACAGAGCTGCAGAAGAAGATAAACCGCTGTTCGACAGACCGAACAGCTACATCTGTGTCACGTTCCAACCTGTATGGAAACCACAGCAGGATAATGATGAACTGTAAATCTTTTTGGCAACAAGAAGAGCTATAAAAATGATCTAGCAACAATTATGAATAAAGAAAAAGAGCAAATCTAATCAATTTCGTTCAATCAATGGATGTCGGTGTGTCATGGAACACGAAATAAATTCTTGAATATTTTCAAATCCTATTTTCCTGACCGGCATGTATCTTGCTCGATCTGCAGGATATTATTCAATGGACCGAAGATTCCTTGCTACAAACAGAACAATGTCGGAAACACAAAATGAGAGCCTCATATAAAAGTATCGTCCGTTTTATCATACAGACATTTTTATGTATTGTGTTTTTCGTTGTTCCAACAGATTCTGAACGAGGTCGTCGTACAGCTCTAAAAAATTATCTTCTCTTCCAATCGCAGAAAACAAAAAGGAAGGATCTCGTTTGAAATCCTTCCTTTCGTTTTGTTTTCGGGCAGTATTACACCGCCTTTTATGCACTAAGCAGCAGGGGCTGAATGCTAAGCAAAAATCCTGGCAATAAAACCGGCAATGATGCCCCACAGGTCGAAGTCGTTTCCGCCAAATACCAGCATCCAGTTCTGGATCGTGTTGGAGAAGAAGTAACCGCCGAAACCTACCAGCAGAACCATCACGATACCATTGATGAAGGAAGCGATGACACAGCCTCTGACGCCGCCATATGCGTTCGCAACGATAGCAGCGGTACCAGCCTCAAAGAAGCAGGTGAAGGCCAACGGAACAACGATGCCCGGGAAGATTCCCATCGGGTTGAAGATGAGAATGGCAACGATGCTGCCTGCCAGTGAGCACAGGAATCCTAATACGTTCGCGTTAGGACCATAAGGGAACAGCGTCGGGCAGTCGAGTGCAGGAATAGCGCCCGGAACCAGCTTCTCTGAAATACCGTTGAAAGCAGGAACGATTTCAGCAATAAGCATACGGACACCTAACAGTAATACCGTAATACCGGCACCGAAGGTCATCGTCTTATTGAAGAAATAAACGAATGGAGCGGTTCCGTTGAACAGGACAGCATCCGCATTTGCGCCTAACAGAGCAGCCATTACTACATACGTCAGGAAAATGACGATGGAGCAGATAATGGAAACTTCACGGCAGAAGTTCAAAGCTTTCGGGAACTTGATATCCTCTGTGCTGTGTGAAGGATCGCCGACCAGTTTAGCGACACCGGCAGCTACCAGTGACAGCGGAGTCGTCGGGTGAGCCAGCGAGAAGCTGTCATCACCGGTAACCTTCTTGACCAGCGGACGCATCAGGTTCGGAGCTACGACCATGTAGATGGCAGTAAAGATACCTGCGAAAATGACAAGCGGTGCACCTTTCATTCCGGCATCGACACCGGCAGCTACGAATACGAACGGGAACCAGTAAAGCATGTGTCCGGTGAGGAACACTGTCTTGAATTTGGTGAAACGTGCAACCAGCAGGTTGATGAAGAAACCGATCAGCATGACGAGGCCGATCTGGGTTCCATACTGTCCGCCGATATCTACGGAATCACCAGGTGCCGGAGAATTCATGATAGCGCTGAATGCTGTACCGACATCGGTAACAGCACCCTGGATCATGGTGCTGCCCTGTGTCAGGACAAAGTAGCCGATGGCTGTCATGAATGTTCCCCTGATAATTTCAGATAAGCTCTTCTTTTGAAGGACCAGACCTACAAGAGCGATCAGCGAAATAAAGATAGCGCCCTGTCCAAAGATCTGGTTGATAATAAAGTCTAGTACCGGATTCATTGATTAATCTCCTTTCAAAAAGAAATACTATTGTTTGTCTTCCAGTGACTGAATATAACCCATGACTTTTTCTTTCACTTCGTCAGGGTTATTGAAATTTACGACGGTGATCACCGGGACCTTGGCTCTGTCGATCAGACGGTCCGCGATCTCTTCCGAGCAGAAGATCACGTCGCATGGTGTTGCGGCAGCTGTTGCTACATCGCCGCAGAATGTTCTGGCAGTAATTCCCTCTTCTTTCAAGACCTTATCGATCTTCATACGAAGAAGCAGAGATGATCCGCAGCCGAAACCGCATACTGCCTGGATCGTTAATTCTTCCATATAGTTATCCCCCTTTTTGCCGCTTATCTTTAACAGTCTTCGACTGTATCAAGACTATATGCTAAAACTGTTAAGAGCCTCATAGGCTTCTTCTGCTGTTGAAGCTTTCATCAAAGCATCAAATACCGTCTCATCCATCAAAGCCTCAGCTACCCTTGTCAGAGAATTCATATGACTTTCCTTATCGATACACGCAAGACACAGGATCACCTTGACCGGATCATTCGGGCTTCCGAAAACGACCGGTTCCTCCAGGATGACCAGCGACATGTCGTCTCGCAAAACGGCGTCGCACGGAGCCGCATGAGCCAACGCAAAATGCGGCATCAGGACCATGTAAGGACCCATGTCATAGACAGCCTGAATCATGTTTTCGATGTACTGAGGAGTGATGCTGCCATGATCCACAAGGATCTGTCCGGCAGCTTCTACAGCCTGTTGCCAGTTTTCGGCTCTGACTCCCGTTAAAATGTGATCAAGAGATAGGATTTCCATTTGAATCGCTTTCTTTAAATAATTATACAACAACTGAAGTTTTCTCAACAGAATCCAAAACTATTTAAAAGATTTTATTTAAGCATTTTGATCGTTTCTTGTCTGTTCCCAACCGATCGTGGAGACGCATAGAGTTTTATGGATCAGGCATTCCGCCGCTTCTTCGATATCTTCCCAGTCCGGCGTTTCTCCTTCCCGTACGCAACATTTTAATTTGTCCACGATGTTTTCGATCAGCACCATATCGATAAACAACGGCAGTTTTTCCAGCATCTCTTCCGGAAGATCCGTTTCGGTTCTGTAGCCCTGCAACTGATAATCGAAACACTGCTGCATCAATGCGAATCGCCTGGTCGGGTCGGTTTCCTGCCTTGTCCAGCCTTCGTTGTGGATCCAGAGGTTGGCAAGATCGAACATATACCAGCAGTTCATGCAATTGTCAAAGTCGAACACCGTGATCTTGCCTGTATACGTATCGATATGCCAGTTGCCATCACTGAAATCAAAATGAACCAGGCCGTAGCAGTCTTTGTTCTTCGGGAGTGCACGGAACGCATCCAGACGTACGGCGATGGCCTTTTTCAGTTCATCGTATTCGTCCGGAATCAGGCGATCCAGGTGCGTCATGTTATATTTATCGAAGTAGTCGGGACGGTTATGAACAGGCATATATATCTTGGACAGTCTGTGGATCGCGCCAAGAGCCTTGCCGGTGTTATAGAAGTATTCACTCAGCGGTGCACTTTCCCTGTAACGGTAACCGTTGTCCGCAATCAGCATCCCTTTGGCGTAAGCAAACAGGCTGACATATACAATCTTATCATCTGCCTCTATGCATTCCACCAGCTTGCCCTGAACCGATGGGACCACATCCGCCACAGGCGCACCGTTTTCAGCCAGAAAGCGGACAAATTCTGTCTCAGCAAGATAATCCTCTTCACCTCGATCTCCAAGCGTGGAGATGCGAAGAACATATTGTTTTTCCCCGTTCCGGCTGACGATCATGATCCGGTTCCGTCCGCCTTCATGACCGGATACCGTAGTGAAGGTGCAGTCTTGCAAGGAATAGAGGTTTTTCGCTTGTTCAAGGATGTCAGTCAATGTCGATACCTTCCATCAGTGATTTTTCTGTTCAGAATTCCTTTGTGTTTTTAGCAGTTTTTATCGGTTCCTGATTTTTGTTTCCGGTTTTATAATTACCGCTTACTCTTCACCGATAATTATCAATGAATCATTTTCATCTAATTCTATCAGGTCATTCGTATCCGTTAATACCTTGAATTTCTCATTGGCTTTTTTGATACCGATCAAGATATAGTCATAAGCATATAAGAAACTTTGCAACTCACTGTATGTATATTTTTTAGCAGCCAGATCCAGATCTTTTATGGATTTCATATAAGCTTCTGAACCGGTTTCATTTAACAGTTCGGTAAATACTTCCGTTCTTCTTATATCGTTGGTGATCTGTGCCAGCATCATTGAAGACAAATCGGTGGCAACCACAAAGTCTTCGTTTTCTTTCGAGGTTATCAGGTTGCGGTTGTTTTCACAACGCATTTCTGCGGTAATCGTAAAATCTAAATTGAAACGTTTTTTAATGTTTCTTAATCGGATGATCCTGATCATCGTGTCCGTATCGGCTTCTTCTTCTTTTTTCTTATGATCCGCCAGGATGCATAAGTGCCTGGTGTCTTTCAGCATATCCGCCAGAATGGGGTCTTTATTGGTATTACGGAAGTCATAGACCAGCTCTGAAGAAAGCTCCAGGTCTTCCGGAATATAACTTTCCTTATCATGACTGTTTATGCCGATCAGTTTTATCTGTCTGATATTGTCAGGCAATTCATTCAGAATGGTCAGTATGGATTGATTGATCCCAAAGATGGCTATTTCTTCGATCGGCTCCGGTTCCTGTAGCGGTTTCGATTCAGGAATTACTATATCGTCGATGTTTTCGATCATCAGATCTCCGGGTTCTTCTTCAAAGACGATCAAGACATCATCTTCCAGGATGCTCTCGTTTTTATCAGGATTGATGATCGCTTTATCATTGCGATATATACCTACGATGATCGCTTTCTTGGCTGCAAGCACCGCCTTGCCAAACGGTATGCCGGCAAGTTCTTTTCCGGATTCAAAATAGAATTCAAAATTGTCATAATCTATCATATCCAGCAACGCTTCATAGATCCCCGTCTGGGTTGCAGAATGCGCAATGATCCTGGCGATCACATTGCCTGAATAAAGCATTGATGTGCCGCGTTCTTTCAGCATCTCTTTCGAGAAGATCTCTTCTCTGGAATCAACTGAGGCAACGATAACGGGTCGCTTTTCGCTGTTCGCTAATAATATTTCTATCGCTAATAAGGTCTTGATCGTTCTGCCTTTATCACCGGTATGTAAGACAAGCATCGAACAGTCGGATATTGCGCAGCACGTTAAAGCATTAGGACTGGTAGTATCGGCTTTGATCGATATCAGACGGATGTTTCTGGGTACATTAACATTATTTCTGATAGCCTGTTCCATATCCTGTCTTTTCATGTCTTCAACTACGACGATGGTCCTTCTTGCGCCTTCGGTCGATTTGATCAGTTCATTTAATAGCGCATACTCGCCGATTCTGAATCCCAGGATCACCGTGTGTCCTTTTTCGATTATTTCCGGATTATCTTCCTGTAAAGCGACGACCTTTCCCCGCATTGCGCTTGAGAAGATACCTATAAGCATGCCGGTGAAAACCATGCCCGTCAGACCTAACAGCGTATACAAAACAATGTATAACAGCGAACCGGAATCAGAAGACGGGAAAGATGAAGACATGGCAGATCTCAGATTATCCCAGAATATCGCAATTACAGGTTTGCTTTCTTTCTGTAAATGAAAAGTGATAACTAAAACCGTTACGAAAATAACCGCTGTCAAAACCATGATCAATAACAACTTGACCATGCTGGCGGTTCCTTTGGCCATTCTAAGATCCAGCCAGTAACGAAATCTCTTTTTAAGTGAAGGTTTCCTCATAATGATCACCTGATCTTTCTTTTTTTGTACCAAAACTTTTTATACCGGTCGTTTTACTGCTTGATAATGAAAAAGCGATTCCCCGGATAACTGATCGGATCGTCTATTCATAACTCGCATAGAGATCGGTATCTTTATCAAATAAAGAATATTCTTCATAGAGCTGTCCATCCATGTCTTTCCAGCCAACGAAGGTCTTTCCTTCTATTGAAGGAGCTTCAGGATAATCGATCAACGGTCTATGACGAAGGACATCTTCGAAAGTCAGAAGTTCATCACCGACATAGAAGTTCAAGCGGTAATAGACATCAAACAGTTCATCAAGATGTCCGTTGATCCAGGCACGTCTTTCTATGATCCAGTTTTTCATATCGGCAGTCTTTTCTTCAGGATCATAATCGAAGGTGTTGCCTTCTTCGTCGATCAGTGACCATCTGTCATGATCGGCAGCTCTGGATGCAGAGATTTCTTCAGAAAACCGATCAAGGATACCGCCATCCTTTATGATTTCTTCAAGGATCTGATCGAATTTCTGCCATTCTTCCAGGAGGATCTGCTGATATTCCGGATGATAGGCCCGAAGGTATTCCTGCCAGGGCATCGAAGAGTTGCTGAAACGGTCTGTATTGGCCACGCCTCCGTCAAAGGTCAAATCGAAGTCCCAGACAGGACCGAAGCAGAGCTTGCCTTCTCTTTTCTTGTAAAGGTAGGTTGAATCTGTCTTGAAGGCATCATAGTTGACGGTGAATTCCTGTATCCACCAGTAATCAGCCAAAGATCTAAGATCGATGTATTCTTCAACGGAAATGCCTTTCTCGTTTTTGAAGTCATCCCCATAGATTGCGTCTTCTGTATCTTGTAAGAAAGCGGAGATATAGGAATACTGCTGTTCGTTGCCTTTTTCCCCTTCAGTAAACTCCGGGTCTGCACAGGCAAAGGATAACAGCTGCGTCGAGATGATGTTTTCCGATGCTTCATCGTCACTTGGATGCATGCGCAGAAGATAACCGCCTGTGATCTCCGGTTCACTGATGTCTTCGCTTTTTAGTTCATCGATCGCAACTCTGGACTCGCCTATCCTGACGCGTTCTGCCAGCGAGTAATTTCCATAGAATTCATCATTGACGAAGAGATCGACATTGATGCAGCCCGGCGTGAATTCCATACCCAGCTGCTGAGAGATATAGGAGACCAGCCGGTTTCTTAATAGCGTTTCGTCGTATCTGTTTGCCAGCAGGACCCAATGTTTGTTTTCACCCATTCCAAGAAGGTCTGCCTTGTCTTTGAGTTTGATGGCAAACGGTTTCTTATCGGCTCCCCAGGTCCCGTTGCCTCTGCCGCGAATGTATTCAAGTTCCAGTATATCGGTTCCTTGCAATACGTCGTTGCTGTATTCAGTATGATAGTTTTCAGGCACCGTAATGGAAATGGTGCCGGAATAGGAATAGTATTCATGATTTTCGCTGTCGTTGATCTTCTGGAATTCTTCGGGATCGATGTTCAGATAAACAGCAGGGATCTGACTTAAAGTCAGAACCGTTTCATCTTCTTTCTTTTCACATCCTGCAAGGCAAAGAAGGATCGTCAGGATGACCGGTATGATATTTTTTCTGTGTTTCATATTCAAACTCGCTTTCTAAGAGTGACCAGGATCCTGTTGAAAAGATAAGTCAAATATAAAATCGTTGTATTCAAGATAATTCTTATGGTCGTTTATATTTTACCTTTTTGTAATGCTTCTATTCAAATTTTACTCAAGTAAATCTAAACCATCAAAAAAGCCCTTATTTTAAGGGCTTTCTTGTTTTGGTAATTATTCCCATGATCGTACTTACACAGCATCGATCTGACTCTTTATTTCTTCGACAAGCTCACGGACGCTCTTGTTATCTGTGTTCGTATGGAATTCTGATATAAACTCTGGGATGGCACTCAGGAAGAAGATGGCGTCATTTATTTTATGAAAAGACTGACGATAAAGTAACTTATTACTAAAGAAACAGCCATAGTGAGAAGGTATTTAATTGCTCTTGCTTTTTCGTTTTTTGGAACATAGCACTTGCCTGTTTTCTTATGAATCGTGATCGTGATGTCCTCTGGCAGTGTTTCTACATAACGTTCATAACGACAGGAAGGATTGTCGCTGGCCCAGAGCGTGTGCTTTTTTCCTTGGTATTCCCATTCGTACTTATATTCTCTGACGTGACGGCCATGCTTCTCGTCATAGGACGATCTGCCGGGGACATAACCAAAACTCGGCGTATCGATCCTGTGTGCAATATATTCAAGTGCTTCCGGATCTTTCTCTCCTTCAAAATAATTCTTGTTTATCAGCATCATTTGGACCGCTTCTATTACTGCTGCAAGCAGGAAAACAAGTACAAACTTCAACATAAACCTACGTCCTTTCTGCTATATATTTTTTTGCACAACAGAAATTGATTGTTAAGATTGCCAGATAATATGCGGATCTTTAAAAAATCTTGGATATTACCCCAAGATTTGTGTTTTTTACTCCCACTCAATCGTTGAGACAGACATACTTGTGGCGTAGCCATGTGCTCCCCTGGTGACCGCATAGTGAAGGATCGGGGTGCTGATAAAGGAGAAAGCGACATATTTCTGTTTCAGCGATGCGTCGCATCTGATGACCAGCAACAGCGTCAAGGGTGCAACGATGATCATGTAGATGTCGACAAGATGATACAGAGGAAGCATCTGAAAGAAGCCATCTTCATCGACAAGGAAATTGATCGGGACGAAGGTGTTAGCCATAGTCATGATGATGAAAGGCGCGATCATGATAAAGATGCTTTTGTTCAGCCATGCTGCAAGTTTTCCTTTGAAATCAAGCATGCGCCTGACGTAGTTATAGAAAAGCATAACCAGGCCGTAGTCATAGATCTTCGTCAGTTGATTCAGGAACAGATTCAGTTTTCTGTACTCTGGAACTCCGCTGACATGCCAGCAGAATATATTGTACCCATTGTCTGCTTATAAAAACACCTGCGTCCACTTTTACCTTCTAAAGCGTCTGCTTTCTTGATAGTACAACAATATTTCATTTATAAACCCCTTTTACTGGTTTGTCCAGTTTAGGGGGTACATATCATTATGGGGCTGTTTTAGGATCACCACAGCACATCAAAGATGAACGAATCCGGTGTCAGAAAGCGACACAAGATACGGATATATCATCGTATCCGTTTCGCTACAACGACAAAACGTCCATCGGATTCATGATCGCTGCAGGTAGAAAGAGCGATCAGTTCATCGCCATACACCGCATCGATGCCACAGTCATAAAAGGAAAACTCTTTGACTCGTTTCACGAAAGCATCGAATGTATCAGCATCAGTCAGTTCTGTCTGCTGATAGAACAAGAAGCTCTCCTTAGTCTCGGGATCGACGCTGGTCATGAAGACGGACATAACGACATATTCGCGTTGTTCGAAAAGCGTATCGAAACGGATCAGCTGATGTTCCTTATAAAACTCATGATTTGTATAATCTGTCAGTTGCCCGAACATGGTTCTGTTTTTCATGTGATGGCCATAGATAAGGTAATAGTTTCCATCATAAGGACAATGGCTATCGACGAAAGGAACCCCGCTGAACGAATACGAGCCATCGAAAGCGCGATGCAAATAATAATTTGGTCTTTCCGGGGAATACATGACCGGATAATCGATTTCAGTCCCTTCGACTGATATCCAGCCAAAGAATTCCTGATTCATTTCATGTAGTTCGATATATTGAGGAAGCATTTTTGTCTCCGGATCGGCATGCGACTGCTGCTCTTGCGGTCCGGAAGCATCAGAAACGATCTGTGAAAGCTCAGCGAAGGCATTCTGTTCCTTGATCGAACCCAGGACCTCTCTGGCCGCCATGAAAGATGAAAAAAGAAACACTGCAAGCAACACAGCAAGCAGATACCTGAATTTCCATTGATTCGTTTTCGAATCACCTTTCATTTTTCCTCCTGTCTACATGACGAACGTATCAAGATAAGGACGGGAATCCTCCCGTCCTGTTGCTGCAAAATCTATCGATATCAGTAATTCAGACGCTTCTTGCGGTCCGCTATCAGCAAGGCGATCCCAATTCCTGAGCCAAGCATCATAGACAGCCAGAGAGTCAAACGGGTAGGATCACCCGTGTCCGGTATATCCCCAGGAGGGATATCATCTTTCTGCCACTGCGCCACAAAAACGTGATCTTCCATGACGGTATACTGGTCACCCGGCTGATATTCGGAACCTTTCCAGTAAAGGAACTGATAGCCGCCTCTGACTGGCGCCTCGTGAATGGAAATGACTGTGCCTTCTTTATAGGTTTCAACAACATCGTCACCGCTGCCTTTATAAGTTCCGCCATTGAGTTTATAAGTGATCTTATAGTACTTGACAGGCGGCGTATGTTTATTGGTAACGGTATAGCCTTTTCCGGCATCACCGCTGATTTCGATGGCATAAGTTCCTTCCCCGTCGGTTCCGGTAATGACATCCGTCTTTTCCTCCCGGACAGTGTAGGAAATCTCGTTTCCTTCTTTCCTGAGATACAGATCATCAAAAGAAG
>JAFYHQ010000040.1 GCA_017539105.1 Erysipelotrichaceae bacterium | reverse complement strand
TTTCAAAATCTGATTTCCGTGTCGTAAAAGTGCTGGCTTGCGAAGAAGTTCCGAAATCGAAGAAGCTTCTGAAATTCAGGCTGGATGACGGATCCGGCAAGGAAAGGATTATCCTGTCAGGAATCAAGGAATACTATCAGCCGGAAGAACTGATCGGCAAGACTTGCGTAGCAATCGTCAATCTTCCGCCAAGGAATATGATGGGAATCGATTCCGAAGGCATGCTGATAAGTGCGAAACACAAGGAAGAAGGACAGGAGAAGCTTCATCTGCTGATGGTCGATCCGCACATCCCGGCTGGCGCGAAACTGTACTAGATCATCTGCGTATGCAGAAGCGTAATAAATTAGCATTCATATAGCAATTATTTTCATCAAACAGCAGATAAGATGTGATACGATGGACTTATATAGTAGATAAAGGAGATTTAATGAAAAGAATTTTATTATGCTGCGGCACCGGTATTGCCACTTCTACATTGATCAGCCACAAGGTTGAAACAGAACTGATCAACAGAGGCTACAAAGGCGAATTCACGATTGAACAGTGCAAGCTGGCGGAAGCGCCGGCAAGATCGGTCAACTTCGATTTCTGCATCAGCACCGTACCAAGCACCTTGAAGCTTGCGTGTCCGATCATCATAGCGACCAATCTGCTGCTGAACAGAAACACCGATGAGATTTACGCGCAGATCGAAGAAGAATTAAAGAAATAATAGAAACCCGTAAAATGCGCGGTCAACGCCCTTAAAGACAGGGGCGTTTTTATTTATTTCAGGGATCGTTCGCCGGACTGAAACAAGAACCGTTCGCATGATATAATAATAAAAACCAGTAAACGCTTTTGAAAGGATAGATAGTTGAAAACCAGGATCAGTGTCGTTGTGTTGCTGTTGATCGAAGTGGTATGCTTGGCTTCGTATTTTTTTTGTGAGATCAAGGAAACATCGGAGCTGGAAAACAGGACCCTGATGACTTTTGATATGGTTGTCAGTCATCCTCCGGCAGAGGACAGCATCGTTTATAAAGCGACGGTATCGGAGAGGTTTGATGAAGCTCTCAAAGACCAGTTTTTCGCAAGAGACTGGGTTTCTTTGCATTATGTGGACTATACTGCCTTTTTGGATAATCTGTATGTCAAAGGGAAAAGGACTGTTTCAAACATCTTTGCATCAGACAAACCAAACAGCAACACGAGCGGACAGGAAACAGCCACAGATTATGACCGATGGCCCGTATACGGCTCCCCGGTGTTAACCGTTTTTCCTTCCCGGAGCTATACATACAGCAAAATCGGAAACCTGTCCCGCTTTGAAGATACGGATTATATTTTTGAAGGACCTAAAATAAATCCGCCGGATTTTGTTCAGGTCAAGGAACACGCCGCACAGATCGAACACATTCATGAACTGTTTCCCGATGTGAAATTCTATTCGTATTTTGTCAGCTCACTGAATTCAACAAAATGGTTTGATGAACAGCTGGATTTTGATACGCCTGATTATTTCGAGCTGATAGCGCAGTACATGCCGGGTTACATGAGAATGAGCAGGCTGATATATCAGGATAAAGCGAAATACGAAAGCATGTTTTATAAAAGCGATCATCACTGGTGTCATAACGGCTATATGCAGGGATATGAAGATATCTATGACATGATTTCTGAAGACTATCAGCTGTCTCCGTTAAAAACGCCGATCAAGATATGGAATTTCAGCGATCTGTATGGCATTGAATACAGAGGAAGTCGCGCTTCCAATCTGCAGGGGCTGTATGACGGCTATGATGAGTTTATTATCCCGGAGTATGATCTGGGTGACAGAGAATGTTATTCCATAGATTTGACCACCGGAGAGGAAATACCCGTTACTCTTTGTCTGTGGGATACCTATAAGAACGGAGAGATGTCCAAAGGCCGTTACCATGACCATTACATACGTTTCTATTGCAGCGCGCTCGACAAAGACGGAAACGACTACAGCAACGAGTATTACCTGATAAGAAACAACGGCTCGCATACGGGACACTGCCTGCTGTTTGTGAGCGATTCGACCGGCAGGGCAATACGCGATGTGCTGGGATCTCATTTCGACACGGAGATATATCTGGATTATAGAAACATGTCCCAGGTTAAGGTAGATGAAATCATTGAACAATATGATGTGGATACGATCGTTATGAACGGGTACGGTTCGGTATGGACCGGAGAAAAGTACAGTTTCCATTTTACGGATGGTTTTGGTGAGGAATAGATCGTGGTATTTTCGAGTCTGACATTTCTGTTTGTATTCCTTCCGTTGTGTCTGATCACATACTTTCTGGTTCCTTCAAAATATGTACTGGCACGGAAGTATGTGTTGATAGCATTTTCGATCGCGTTTTATGCAAGCGGAGAACCGGTATATGTTTTTCTGGTAGCGGCATCCGTTTCGATAACATACCTGTTTTCACGACAGATAGAAAAAGGGAATGTTTTTGCGTTTGTGGCGGCGCTTATCGTGGTCCTTCTGCCACTGGGGGTGTTTAAGTATTTCAACTTTATCATCGATAATATAAACAGATTGTTCGATCGAAGCATTTCAAACATAGATCTGGTCATGCCTATCGGCATATCGTTCTATACTTTCCAGATCCTGACTTATATCATCGACTTATACAAGAAACGGGTAAAAAGACAGGGTAATATCGGTTTGCTGACTTTGTATATTTTCTTCTTTCCGCAGCTGATAGCCGGACCGATCGTGAAGTATGCCGATATAGAGCCTGCATTACGCTCGTCAAATGAAGACTGGGATAAAATTAAGGATGGCACAAAAAGATTTATCATCGGGCTGGCAAAGAAAGTGATCATTGCCAACCAGATCGGATATATCGTAAATCAGATCGCTGCAACGGATTTCAGCCGAGTCAGCACTCCGATCATGTGGCTGGCTTCTGTTGCGTTTACGATACAGCTGTATTTTGATTTTTCCGGATACTCGGATATGGCAATAGGGCTGGGAAAGATTTTTGGATTTGAATTCAATGAGAATTTCGATTCGCCATATCATTCGTTGTCCGTTACGGATTTCTGGAGAAGATGGCATATTTCCATGGGTTCGTTTTTCAGAGACTACATCTACATTCCTCTAGGCGGAAGCAGAAAGGGCAAGCTTCGGAGGATGCTCAATATACTGATCGTGTGGGCTATTACAGGTCTTTGGCATGGCGCAAACTGGAATTTTGTGGCATGGGGACTGTATTACGCGATCCTGCTGATGGCTGAAAAGCTGTTTCTGAGCAGGATCTTAAAGAAATGTCCTAAATTCATAGCGTGGATCTATACTTTCTTCGTTACGGTGATTGGCTGGACGCTGTTCATGTGGGATACGAACAGTCTTCATTATATGGTTTCAAGAATCAGAAGGCTGTTTTCGCAGACAGGCGTGGTTTATCCATTCTCGGTTTCGGCATTAGGGTTGAATGCTAATATGATTTATCTGTTTGCGGGTATCCTGATTTCAACACCGATCGGAAAATGGATCGCGGACCTGATAAAGAAATGGTTCGGGCCATACACAAAAGACAAGCAGGCGTTTGCGGTTGCGCACGACGTCATTATGATAGGTATGTTTATCATCTGCATCATGTTCCTGGTGGGTGAAACGTTCAACCCGTTCATTTATTTCCGTTTCTAGATATCGCTGATCCCGTGAAACTAACAATAATCAAAAAACAGGTCTGTGCCTGTTTTTTATAGAAGTTGAATCTTTTAGAGAAACAATTGAAAATGCTTTTATTATTCAACACCTGTTTTTGGTACCGTAAACGGAGGAGTGTCATCACCAGGAGGATCTTCCGAAGGAACGTTTGTCTCGACTCTCTTGAAATGTTCCCTGCGATGCAGTTCGCCTTCGGTTTCCAGTTCAAAACTCAAGCTGAGTCTGACATTCACATGGTGCTTGCCGCTGGTGACACAAATAAAGGTCTGGGAAGTCTTGTTCTGTTCGTTTTCTTTGACTTCCGATTCAAGCATATACACGTTGTGTGCAAGGATCTGTTCGCCGTTGACTACGAAGCCCATCGACTGTTCGCCCTCGCTTAATGGAACATCTTTCAAAGTGAAGCTTCCATCGCTCTCGGCTTCCATCTGTACCTCACCTTCCTGAAGTTCCCCGATGATACGCCCGATTGCGATGGTTTCGTCGTTTTCATCAAGCACCATCACGACCAGATCGTCGCTGTTGCTGTCGGTAGGTTTGATTTTGAATGAAAAGTTGAAATCAGCGAGATAATCGCTGCTTCTGTCATTGTTGTTTCTGAGGGTAAAGCTGACTTCATCGAAACAGTTCTTTTCATTGACGACCGTGTTTCCTATATCCTTGTCTTCTTCAGGGATGTAGGAAGGACTCAGATCAAGCAGGTGATAGAAGATCTTGTAGATAAGAGCAGCAATATCCTGATCCATCGTTTCGGTTACGGTGGAGATATATTCGGTTGATGTTTTGTAGTTGTTTACGAATACGTATCCATCCATGTAGTTGCTGAAATGCCAGATCGCCTGCTGCATGGCGGTAAGCGCAATGCCGTCCGTTACCCGATCGACTTCTTCCTGAGAAAACTTTCCTGAATCCAGGAGGTTTTCCTTGAATGTGTCCAGGCTGCCGTAATGTTCGTTTAACGTACCCCAGTAACCAAAGCCGGAAATGGCTCGGATCATGGCCGCTTCTTCCTCGGTATAATAGTGCGAGTCCTCGAGGTTGCTTATCTTATAAGAGAACCCTTCCCTTGCCGGGGTAGTGACATCGACGCAGTAAGCGGAAATCCTATCTCTCTTGACATCGGTGATCGTAAACTGTTCGATGGAAGACCAGCGCGCAAGGAATTCGCCATCGACCGTCTTGTTCTTGAGGAACAGTTTTGGAACGATCAGATTGCGGTTTATCAAGGTCGAGTGGTTGTATTGGACATAGTAGGATTCGTTCGTATCCTCGTCGGTATAGATCGGCGTTTCACTGGCAGGGTTAGGCGTTTTCAGTACCCAGGCAGGATAGTAGATACTGTACTGATCGGAACCGAGATATTCATATCCGTAACCCGGGGCGATGCTTGGTTCGTCGGGTATGACAACAGGCTCTTCGCCGATAATCATTTCATCAAGATTGTCGGCAATCGTGTCATTGTGGATATAGGTCATGTCTTCTTCTTCGACGTTGATCTGTTCGGAAGAGATGGAGACCGATGTCGTACGGATCGCTGTCTGTCCCTGTTCAAGTACGGTATCGATGTAATAGTCGTATGTGCCGTCATTTTCGGAGGTTTTGATATCTCCGCTTGTTTTCTGCGTACCGGCTTCGTCTCCCTGATATACTACGGGAGATTCATCGACAGAAGCGATGTTGATATGAACGGACACAGCCGCCGGGTCGGTGCTTTCTGCAACCTCGTGCCATCCTTCGGCTTTATAGGAATCTTTTCCTGTGACAGTGTAATGTTCATTCAACTGGCTGCTGCCGTTTTCATATGTCTTTTCTTCGCTCTCATAACTGACAGTCATGCCGCTTGCCGTGACATAGGATTCGGCCTTTCCTGTAGTGACCGTGGCGTCTTCCAGGGTTTCTGTTTCCGTCTCTGTCACGACATTTTCATATGTGCCTGCTTTGGTTTCGACCTGTACGGTTTTGCTTCCGGCAGCACTGACGGGGCTGATCCACGACAGCAACAGAAGCGTTATAAGTAGACTGATGCCTGGAATATGGCCGTTTATCTTGCTGTAATTATTGATGATGTTGTGTACTACTTTACTGCTCATGTAATAATATTATCAGTAATAATATAATATTCGCAAATGAATTAATATCTGTCGCTTTACCGGAAACGGCCAATCTGAAGAAACAGAAAAGAAAAAACGATATCGGCAAGAAACAAAAAACCCGGGAGGGAGAAATGGAATTGAAAAAACTGACACTGGAAACCTATCAGGAATATCTCAATAAAACCTATGCGTCCTGGCTGGGAAAAAACATCGGGATCCGTCTCGGCGCTCCGATCGAGGGATGGACTTATGAACAGATCATGGAGAAGTATCCGGCTATCCAGGGATATCTTGTAGATTACGATATCTTTGCTGCCGACGACGATTCCAACGGTCCTCTTTTCTTTGCAGATGCATTGGAACACACCGGCGATCCAAGCGCGGAAGAGATCGGGAATGTGTTTTTGAATGTCATGCAGGAATACAAAGGTTTTTTCTGGTGGGGAGGTGTCGGCGTTTCCAGCGAACATACCGCATATGAAAACCTGAAAAACGGAATACATGCACCAGAAAGCGGTTCAAAAAAAACGAATGGCGAGATGATCGCCGAACAGATCGGGGGACAGATCTTCTCGGATTGCTGGGGTTATGTGAGCGGATATGATTCAAAGATCGCAAAAGACCTTGCCCGCAAAGCGGCCAGCGTGACACACGATGGAAACGGAATGGAAGGGGCGACGTTTGTGGCGGTTGCCATCTGTCTGGCTTACCAGTCGGATGATATCCATGAAGTCCTTAAGGAAACACTGAAGTATCTCGATCCGAAGATGGAATATTACCGGGTCATGAAAGATATCATGGATTATCATGAAACGCATCCGGATGACTGGCGCGAGTGTCTTTCTTATATCCACGCTCATTACGGATACGACAGGTATCCCGGTACCTGTCACATCATTCCAAACAGCGCGCTTATGATGATGGCGATGTGCTATGGAGAAAACGATTTTTCGAAAACGATAAGCATGCTGGCACAGAGCGGATGGGACACGGACTGCAACTGCGGGAATGTCGGAAGTATCATGGGTGCTTTGACGGGGCTGGAAGGGATCGATCCGAAGTGGATTGTGCCGATCAATGATATCGTGAACGCTTCCAGTTGCATCGGCTGTCTGAATATGCAGAGCATCTCCATGAGCGCGCAGAAATTTGCCCGCTATGCGATGAAACTGCAGGGATATCCTGAACCGGACTTTTCTCATTTCGTCCTTCCATACGCCACGGAAGGATTCCGTTGCAAAGACCATGTTTTAACTGTGAACGAAAACGGACTGCAGCTTCCAAAACAGAAAAAGGTCTATCATTATTCTTACTATCTGCCAAAAGACCTCTATGATGCGAGATACGATCCGTCGTTTTCGCCGATCGTCTATCCGGGTGATACGATTTCTTTCTCTATCCGTTCTTCTGAAAGCTGCACCGTCACAACAGGCGCGGAGTTCGCGGACGGAACCGATTACTCCATAACACACGACATATCCGGGGAACAGACGATCTTTCTGGATGTTCCTCCCGAAACAAACCGTGTCGTTCACACGTTCTATCTGGAATGCGATCATGACGCATGTCTCGTGGATTACCGGATCATTTCTCATCCGAAGGTGACTGTTGATTTCCGCGATTATCCCTATGATGGCTACGGACCGAGATACGAAGGAGATACCCTGTACAATATCCGGGCGTTCTGCTGTCACAGTGGGAAATGGAGTCTGGAAACCGGCGCCTTGTACGTGATGTCAGAAGACCACGCGCTGATCACGACCGGCTCTTTGGATACCTTGTTGAAAGAGATGGAAATCGAAGCAGAGAATGCTTCTATCTGTCCGGAATTGGTGTTCGGTTTTCATGGATTCATGGACTATTACAGTCTGGGGATCCGGGATGATCATCTGGCGCTGATCAGAAAAACAAATCAAAATGATATCGTTTTGTCGGAATGTGAAATAAAAAGCGTAAAACCTTTGAAGTTTTCTATAAAAGTAATATTTTCTGATGATATAATTCATTTGTATTTAAATGGAGAGAGATATGATCTTCCGTTTGATATGGCTGTAAAAGGCGCTGTCGGAATCTGTCTGAACGGCAAAGGCAGTGCGGAAATCCTTGGTTTTAAGTTCTGTGGTGGAGCTTAAAATAGATCTTTTTAGAAAAGGAGAAGACATGAAAAAATTATTAACCATCTTATTGTCACTGTTAATGGTTCTTGGTTTGGCTGCTTGTGGCAACGGCGGCGGTAATGAACCTGAACCGACGGAAGACAAGACAGGCATCAACATCGCTGTTCTGTTACCGTTCACGGGCGACCAGTCTTACTTCGATACGCTGGCTCAGGCTGCCAGAGAAGTAGATGCAGACGATAACGGCATCTCTGTCGAGATCTTCGAATGCGACCCAAGCGGTGCTGCGGAAGAATCCAACTGGATGGGTTGGTTCGACAATGTATGTGAAGACGGTCAGTATGACCTGGTCGTTTCCGGAAACAACACTTATGAAGGCTTCTTATACAAAGCTTGTGAAAAGTATCCGGATCAGCTGTTCTACAACTTCGACTACTCTGCAACTCCTGAAACAGGTGTTCCAGCAAACTGCTACTGTGTCAACTGGGCATTGGATGACTTAGGCTATGTCGTCGGTGCATTATCTGCAGCTATGACAAAGACCGGTACGGTCGGTGTCGTTGTCGGTATGGACTTCGCTGCGATGAACCAGTTCATCTCCGGCTATTGCCAGGTTCTGACGGAAAAAGGCGTCAAGTATGCGATCTCTTATCCGAACTCCTTCACGGATACCGCTTTAGGTAAAGAAACGACCGAAGCCATGATCCAGAAGGGTGCGGATGTCATCTGGCAGGTTGCCGGCGGCTTAGGCAACGGTGTCATCGACGCTTGCTCCGAGCATGACGATGTATGGTGCATCGGTGTTGACCAGGACCAGTACTTACAGTTCAAGGACACGAACGAGGCTTGGGCAAATACGATTTTAACTTCTGCTTTAAAGAACACGAACGTTGCGTTCAAGGCAGTATGTGACATGGTCAAGAATGGCACTTATAGCGAGAAATTAGGCAAGGCAGAAGCTTGGGGTATCGCTCTGAATGGTGTCGGTCTGGCTGAAAATGATTTCTATCTGGCAAACTGCCCGGAAGAAATCAGAAATGAAGTCGCTGCTACTCTGGCAAAAGTCGCTTCCGGTGAAGTCGAAGTCATCGACTGCCTCGACTGGACTGCTGAAGAGTACGAAGTCAACTGGCCGGCATTAAGAGACGGCAACAGAATTGACTAATCAGTTCATCCGTTTATAGTAGTTTCAAGTTATGCTCTATCTCTGTATAGAGCATAACTTTTTATCAAGATAGGAGCAGTTATGAAAGAAACCATATTGAAACTCGATAATGTAACCAAGGTTTATCCGAATGGAACCGTGGCGAATCGTGACATTAACATGGAGTTCGAAAAAGGTGAGATTCATTCGATCGTCGGTGAGAACGGTGCCGGAAAGTCTACGCTTATGAAGATCATTTTCGGGATCGAGGCTCCATCCAGCGGAACGGTTACCTACAAAGGGAAGGAAGTCCATTTCAATGGATCCATGGATGCGATTGAGGCCGGGATCGGAATGGTGCATCAGCACTTCATGTTGATTCCGTCTTTCAGCGTCGTTGACAATATCATCTTGGGTTCCGAACCGAAGAGCGGTATTTTCATCGATCGCAAGGAAGCTGTCCGAAGGACGCAGGAGCTTTCGGATAAGTATCATTTCGAACTTGATGTTATTGCCAAGGTATCGACATTGTCGGTTGCGAAGAGGCAGAAGGTCGAGATCCTGAAGACCCTGTACCGGAATGCCGAGCTCATCATTCTTGATGAACCGACATCCGTGCTGACGCCGCAGGAAACGGAAAAACTGTTTGAACAGCTGCGTCAGTTCAAGGAACAGGGGCACACGATCCTTTTCATTTCTCACAAACTGGAAGAAGTGAAGAAGATCAGCGACCGGATTTCTGTCATTCGTAATGGCGTATCGAAGGGTACCTATAAGAATGAAGAACTGACGATGGAACAGCTGACCAATCTGATTATCGGAAGAGATCTGGAGAAAGATTTCGATCAATTCAAGACCCATGAAGATTTCCATGATGAGAAGGTATTGAAAGTGGAAGATCTGTATATGGAACGCAATGGCAAGCCGGTTCTGAATCATATGTCGTTTGCGGTGAAGAAGGGCGAGATCCTGGGTGTTGCCGGAGTTGAGGGCAACGGACAGCAGGAGCTGGTCAAGTGTCTGACCGGTCTGGAGAAGACGGCGTATGAGGGCAAGATCACGGTCTGTGACAAGGATGCTCTGGAGATGAATGTCAAACAGAGAAGAGAGCTTGGCATGGCGTATATTCCGGAGGATCGAATGGGTGATGGCATCGCGGCATCGCTGCCGATTTCCGATAATATCATTTCCACTTATTATGACAGGGAAGATATCAATGGCAAGTTCTTTATGAATCAGAAAGCCATCAACAAGGTCGCGGATGATCTGATCGATACATTTACGGTCAAGACTCAGGACAACAAGACGGCAGTCGGCAGCCTTTCCGGAGGTAACGTACAGAAGGTCGTCGTCGCCAGAGAATACAACACGATCCCGGATCTGATGATTGCGGAACAGCCGACGCACGGCATCGATATCGGTTCGGCGGAGCTGGTTCACCACAAGCTTCTGGAGCTCAGAAACCAGGGCGCGGGCATCCTGCTTGTCTCGGCAGACCTGAATGAGGTCCTGGATCTGTCCGACCGCATCATCGTCATGTTCGACGGGCAGATTGCAGGATACTTCCCGGACGCCAGCAAGACGAATGACCAGGAGCTGGGTCTGTATATGCTCGGTGCGAGACATCAGAGCGAAGAAGAGATTGGAGGTGCTTTGAATGCCTGATACCAAGAAGGAACGTGAAGCGAGAAACATGCTTTCGATTACAAATTCCAAGGTATTCGATACAGTCAAGATTCTCATTTCCATCTGCATTGCTTTTATCATTACGTTTGTGATCCTTTGCCTGATTAGCGAGGACCCGGTCAACGCTTTGGTAACGATACTGACCGGCCCGTTCCGCAAGACGCGTTATCTCGGTTCGGTCATTGAAAGCTTCATCGCTTATGCTTTCGCAGGTCTGGCTGCCGGCATCCTGTTCAAGTCGGGCGCGTTCAACCTGGGTGCGGAAGGCATCTTCATCATTTCCGGCGTTTCGGTTGCGGCAGTCGCATGCAACCCGATCACGACCAATCCGTTCCTGCATTCCGTATTGTGCATCCTGGCGGGTGCTCTCACGGGAGGGATCCTGATGGTCATTCCTTCGTTCCTGAAAGCGAAATTCGGGACGAATGAAATGGTTGTCTCGCTGATGCTGAACTCGATCTACTCCGGTATTTCGATGTTTATCATCCGTAACTACCTGTTAACGACTACGACCAACACGGTCGGTTCCAAGGATTACCTGGAAACCGCAAAGATCGGCTATCTGTATGAACCGCTGCGTATTTCCGCGTGTTTGATCCTGCTGATCGTATGCACCGTCGTTCTGTATATCATCATGTTTAAAACCAAGCTCGGCTACCAGATCCGCCTCAGCGGAAGCAACCCGAAGTTCTCGGAATATTCCGGTATCAATTCCTTCAAGCTGGCGCTGATCACTTCGGCGATCGCCGGTGTGCTGGCGGGTATGGGAGCGGCATGTCAGCTGCTGACGCAGACGAGCTTCTATCAGCCGGATAAATCCCTTACGGGCATCGGCTTCTCCGGAATGCTGCTGTCCATGCTTGGACGGAACAATCCGATCGGTATTGTCATTTCCGCGTTCCTGATCAAGTATCTGGAACAGGGTACACAGGTCCTTTATTTCGTTGACAGGGCGGTTCCTTCGGAAATCGTCGCGATCGTTGAAGGTATCGTCATCCTTCTGATTTCCTCCCAGTACTTCCTGCGTGGATTCAGAGAAAAGAAACTGTTACAGGAGGGCTTAAAGAAAGATGCTTAAAACCATTTTTGAATCATTGTTCACAATGAAGTTCCTGCTGTCGATCGTGCGTCTTTCGACGCCGATCCTGCTGGCATCGATCGCTGCCTTCATTTCGAGCTCGACCGGTATCGTCAATATCGCGATCGAATCGATCATGACATTCAGCGCTTTGGCCGGTATTTTAGGAAGCTACATCACACAGAATGCCTATCTGGGATGCCTGATCGGCTTGCTGATCGGTATCCTGACGGCGCTGCTGATTGCGTTCTTCTCGATGAAAATGGGCGCGGATGCGATTTTCGTCGGTATCGCGTTGAATACGTTCGCGGATTCTCTGGCGATCTTCTTCCTGTATCAGATCGCGGGAGAAAAAGGAACCAGCGCTTCGCTGATGACGCCGATCCTTCCGGCAGTGGATATTCCGGGAATCTCTTCGATTCCGATCCTGGGAGAAATCATCAGCGGTCAGTATCTTCTGACTTATCTGTGCTGGATCATTCTGATCGTTCTGTATATCCTTGTTTATAAGACGCCGTTAGGCATGCGTATGCGGGCTTGCGGATTGAATGCAGATGCGGCAAAAACGGCAGGCATCAACGTGCAGGTTCTGCAGGTGCTGTCTCTGATTCTGTCCGGTTTCTTTGCGGCACTGGGCGGCATGTATCTGTCTTTGAACTATCTGAAGATCTTCTCAAAAGGAATGGTCGCAGGACAGGGCTGGATGGGTATCGCGGCAAACGGTATCGCAAACGGAAACTACGGGGCATTGCTGATAAGCTCGCTGATCTTTGCGGCATTCCGTGCCGTATCGATCGTGTTCAATACATCCACGATCTTCCCGACCGACCTGGTTGGAACGATTCCGTATTTTGCCGTCTTCGTCTTTGTTACGGCAGCCAGCATCATTAATTACTACCGTATCAAGCACGGCAAGGTCGAGGAACAGTAATGTATCATCTGATCATCGACTGCGATCCGGGACACGACGATATCATCGCTTCCATGGTTGCCATGGCGCATCCGGAAACGTTTGATATCCTTGGGTTCACGACCGTCGCCGGAAACCAGACATTGGAGAAAGTCACAAACAACCTCTTGAGAGTACAGACCCTGCTGGAAACGGATTATCCTGTCAGTATGGGATATGATGCTCCGATCATCAAAGCATTGGAAGTACAGCCGAAGGCACATGGAGAAAGCGGTCTGGATGGTCCGATCCTCCCTGAGGCAAAGCGTACCGTGACCGGACTTCATGCGATTGAGTTCATGAAGGAAACACTGGAGAACTCTTCAGAGAAAGTGACCTTCCTGTGCATCGGTCCATTGACCAATATGGCCTTGTTTCTGAAAACGTATCCGCATCTGAAAGAAAAGATCCAGGCGATCGCCATCATGGGCGGAGCGGTAAACGGTGGCAATATCCAGCTGAAGTCCGAGTTCAATATCTATCATGATCCGGAAGCAGCGAAGATCGTTTTCGGTTCCGGGGCAAAGGTCATTATGGCGGGCCTGGAAGTCTGTTATGCGGGCAGCATCCTTCTGTCGGAAGCGGAAGAAGCCAACGGCAGAGGCAGAGCTTCGCAGCTGTTCTATGATCTTATGAAGTTCTACGGCAGATATGCGGTAGATCGGGGCTGGGACCGTACGGCGATCTTCGATATGACGCCGCTGATCTATCTGTTGAGACCGGAACTGTTTGAAACAAAGGAATATGAAGTCCATGTCGAACTGAATGGAGAATATACCCGCGGCATGACAGTCGTGGATCTGGCGAAAACAGAGGACCTCATCCATCCGGCAACGGTACTGTGGGATGTGAAAAGAGAAGAGTTTATTCAGACCCTCTTTGAAGCCCTGGATATCCTGGATAAAAGATATCAGTAGTTAATTTGAAAAGCAGCACAGGCTGCTTTTTCTATCCTGTGAAAAACGATAGAAACCTGTTATGATGAAAACGAAGATCGGCTATGCCGTAGAAAGAAGACAGTATGAAACAGACAGCAACGATTCCTTCCGTAAGAAACACAGAGATCCCTTGCACGATATTGACCGCAGAAGATCCACATCCGGGACTGGCAGTATTCGTTCATGGATTCTGTGCCGAACGTACCGAAGGAGGACGTTTTGAACAGGTTGCGGAGATCCTCTCAAAGCATGGATTCAATAGCATCATGATGGATCAGTCCGGTTGCGGAGAAAGCACAGAAGGATTCGAGCATTACTGCATGCGTAACAGCATGGATGATATCGACAGCTGTGTCTCTTATATGATGGAACATTATGATATTGATACGGACAAGATGGTCATGGTCGGATACAGCATGGGTGGCAGGATCGCTTCCGTGTATGTTATGGAAAGAGATCCGCGTTTTCAGGTGCTGGGTCTCTGGGCTGCAGCAATCATGCCGTTTGAAGAACTGACGAATTTCGTAAGCGCAGCGGACGGACACCTATATTACGAAGAAGCGAAAGAAAAAGGTCATGCCGACTTCCTGAATTTCTTTGATGGGAAGATCCTTCCGTTGAGCAGAGAATTCTTTGAAGACCTGATGCGCTATGACACGCTGGATTGCGTGAAGCGTTATGAAGGAAATGTCGTCGTCGTACATGGGGACGCGGATATTACGGTCGATGTATCGGTCGGAAAACGGGCTTATCAGATACTGACGACAGAGAAAAAGAAAAAGCTTGTTGTGGTGGAAAACGCAAACCACGGATTCGGTCTGTGGGACGATCATCCAAAACAGTCGGAAGAACTGGTGGATCAGACGGCCGAATTCGTTCTAAGCTGTTTCTAGCTGTCTCTGAATCATCACAAGGAAACGCATGGCAAGAGCCGTCAATAAACAAAAAAGCATGGAAACATGCTTTTTATCAATGGGTCGCTTTGTGTTAGAATTCAATTAGCAGGAGGAGTAGCTTTATGGCAACGATGCAGGCACTTCTTGAAAGAGATAAAGAACGTTTTTTAAATAATATGGCGGCAGCGAAATCGTCGGCAGAATCGGTTGCGACCGTAGAGGAACAGCTCAGTCGCATCCTTTCCGCATACAACGAGAAAGAAGAAAGCGAACGTGTCAGGAATACCGCGGTATATCTGACGGAAGCGCTGACTTCCAATGCCGGTTTTTTGAATTGTGACGGCGAGTCGACCATCTGGTCGAAATCGCAGTACCGTCCCGGTATCAGCAAACCGAAGAGATCGGTCTGGTTCGGGATATTCCTGTTTCTGGGGATCCTGGCTCTTGCGGGAGCGGGTGCGGAGCTGATCTATCTGACGGATTCTTTTCCGCCAAGCAACGAGATGATTATCGGACTGGCGGTTGCGGCAGCAGCGGCGTTTTTCCTTTTCCTTTCCGGGATCTTTTCCGCCAGAAAGAAAGAAGAAAACAAGCAGGAACTCTATGCCGAAACGATCCCGGATGGAGAGAAGACTTATCATATCCTGCTTAACAGCGTACTGACGATGGATCGGATCCTGGAGCAGGTCAGGAATGAGGAACTGCTGGAAGAGAAGAAGGCGCTGATGGAAGAAAAGGACAGACTGAAGAAGGAAGATGTCCAGCTCTTGTCCGATCTGCTGGAATCGGCCTATGGCGAAGATAACGAATACAGCAAGCAGATCGTTTCTGAGATCAGATTCTATCTGCATCGCAAGAATATCGATGTTGTGGATTACGATGGAAGCAACCGGACATATTTTGAACTGATGCCTTCCGAAAGCGCAGGAACGATACGGCCTGCTCTGGTGATTGCAGGGACCGTATTACGTAAAGGCCTGGCGGCAGGAGAATGACGATGGATCGATTCTATGGGTTTGATTTGGGTGATGCCGAAAGCGCGGTCACCCGCTTTGATAAGACAAAGGACCTTGTACCCGTCGTGCTTCCGATCAATGAAGCAAAGAGTTTTATTACGGCCTATGCCTTGCTTCGGGATGGAAAGCTCCTGATCGGTGAAGGGGCCTGCTACGCGCCGGATGCGACAAAAAGGAAGGAACGTTTCAAGAGCCGTTTCCTGACGGATCCGGAAGCAGCCAAAGATGTGAAAAGTTTTGCCTCGGGCGTGCTGGGGGAACTGTATCTGAATGGAGAACTGATCAAAGGAGACGACTGCTGCTTCTATATCGGCTGTCCGGCAGGCTGGGACAAGATCGCCCGCGAGGAATATCGAAGCATTTTTGAGAAGACCGGATATCCACCGACAAAGATCATTTCCGAATCGAGAGCGGCTCTGGTGTCCGCATGTCAGTCCAAGCATCTGCAGGTCGGTTACGATATCCTGAACAAGCCGGTACTGGTCGTCGATATCGGATCTTCAACGACCGACTTTGCCTATATCATGGGCGGCAAGGAAGTGGAACTGAAAACAGGCGGAGAAGTCTTTTTGGGTGGAGGCGTGATGGATGAGATCCTGCTGGAGGAATCCCTGAAAGCATCACCGAACGAAAGCAAGATCCGTAAGATCTTCGAAGAAAGCGAAGCTTGGCGAAGCTATTGCGATTTTGCCGCAAGAAGACTGAAAGAAAAGTATTTTTCAGATGAAGAATACTGGAGCACGAACGACTGCAGCCAGTCGGTTTCGATCCGTCAGGGTCTGATACCGATCAAGCTGGTATTGAAGATCGATCCTGAGATTGCGGATCAGTTATTGAACCAGAAAGTCGAACGGTTATCCGACAGGTCCTTCAAGGAAGTCTTTATGGAAAGCCTGGTCCAGGCGAAAGCCGCGATCAAAGAGAAACAGCCGGAACTGGTCTTCCTGACCGGAGGAGTCTCGAAGATGGCGATCATCCGCAGCTGGTGTCAGGAAGTGTTTGAGGATGCGGTTGTCATTACTTGTGCGGAACCGGAATTCTCGGTCGCTTCCGGTCTGGCATGGTGCGGAAAGATCGATGATGAACTGAAAGGCTTCAAGGAAGAAGTCAGCGCTTTGATCGATTCCAGTACAGTGGAGCAGATCGTGGAGAAGCATATCAGCGATCTCTATCGCGATGCGGTAGAGACGATGGTGGAGCCGATCCTGGAATATGTCGCTTTGCCAATCAGCGAGAGATGGCGCAACGGCGAGATCGAGAAACTGTCCGACATCGACCCGGTCATGCAGGAGGAGATCGATACCTGGCTGCATACCAACGAGGCAAGAGCGCTGCTGATGAAGCCGGTCGCCAAATGGCTGAAGACCGTTTCTTTTGAACTGGAAGAATATACGATGCCGATCTGTGTCAGACATAATGTGCCGTATTCCTCTTTATCTTTGAATTCTTTCTTATCGATGAGCGATATTGAAATCAATGTGGAAGCGAAAAACCTGTTTGCGGTCAAAGAGATCACCTGGCTGATCGATGCGACCATCTCTATCGTTGTTGCCCTTCTTTGCGGAGGAGGCGGCATCGCTTTGATCGCCAACGGATTGCCGGGCATCGTTGCGGGTGCTGTGGTATCCTTGCTGATCCTGGCATTAGGCAAGGACAAGATGCAGGAGATGCTTCTCAATTCCAATATTCCGAATCCTGTCAGGAAAGTCATTCCGAAAAGCTATTTGAAAGCGAGGATTGATTTCATTTCCAAACAGGTAAAAGAAAATCTCTATGAGAAACTTGAACAGGAAAAGAGTCAAGAAATCAGCCAGCGTCTGGCGAAAGAGATTTCTGTTCAGATCGAAAGCTGTCTGGCCAAGATGGCGGAAGTCGTAGAGATCCCGTTGGGTTAATAAACAAGACATATAAGGAGAACTGTCTGATGGAAAAATATGATCTCATTGTGATCGGCGCCGGAAACGGAGGTCTGATGACTGCCTGCCGGGCATCACAGCTGGGTCTGAAGGTTCTGGTCGTAGAGAAACACAATCTCCCGGGAGGGGCCGCGACCAGTTTTGTCAGGGGAAGATTCGAGTTCGATGCTTCCCTGCACGAGATTCCTGATTTCGGTGAAGGAGAAGCCAGAGGGGAACTGGGCCATCTTTTTGATGAACTGGGGATCGAGGTAGAGATGCTTCCAGTAAAGGATGCGTTCCGCTATGTGGTACAGAAAGATGGCGTCAAGGAACTGGATGTCACCTTCCCTCATGGAAAAGAAAAAGTCATGCAGCTCATTTCAGAAATCTGTCCGGACGATGTCGAGGCGATGGAGAGGTTCTTTGCGGCTGCCAAAGACATGTCCAGAGGTATCGGATATCTCGGTTCCTGCAGAGGAAAGATCGATCCTGAGGTCTTAAGGAATGAACATCCCAATTTCATGAGGATCATGTCTCTGTCCGCGGGCGATTTCCTTGAGGCGCTCGGCATGAGTCAGAAGTGCATCGATATCCTGTCTGCCTACTGGCCTTACCAGGGAACGGATATGTATACGGTGGATGCGAGCAGATATCTGATGATGGTGAACGGATACTTCGTCAATGGCGCTTTCGTGCCAAAGGCAAGATCGCACTCTCTGTCCGTAGCTATCGCCAACAGGGCAGCGGAACTGGGTTGCGCCTTCCTCTACAACAAAGAAGTGACAAAGGTACTGACGGAAAACGGCAGGATCTGCGGAGTGAAACTGGATGACGGAAGAAGATTCGAAACAACCGCTATCGCTTCCAACGCTTATCCGGAGATCGTCTATGGCAAACTGCTTGATGATAAATCACTGGTTCCGCCATTCGAATTGAAAAAGATCAACGCCAGAGAATACGGCTTCAGAGCTTTCAGCGTTTTTCTGGGACTGGATGCTTCGCCCGAAGAGATCGGAATCAAGGATTATACGACATTCATCAGTTCGACCAAAGATTCCAAAGTCATCTGCGAGGAATCAAAGACCAGGTCCGGCAAAGAATATGCGCAGGATGCCTGCTGCCTGAATATGGCTGTCCCGGACTGCAGTCCGGAAGGAACGACGATCCTTGTGCTGACCATTTCCTATACCGGCGATGCTTGGGCAGACGTCAGCGAAGAAGACTATGTCAAGGCAAAACGAGAGGTTGCCGATCAGCTGATCAGGAACGCGGAAGAAGCCATGGGCTACAAGATCCGCGAGCATATCGAGGAGATCGAGATCGCCAGCCCTGTCACGTTTGCCAGATACATGGGTTCGCCGCAGGGATCGATCTATGGCTATGCTTCCTTGAAATGGGACGGCATGTCTTCCAGGACGCTGGCTGCCGGCATGGAGCAGACCATTCCGGGCCTGTTCTTTGTGGGAGGACACGGTTCTTCGCTGTCCGGTTATTTCCCGACGTATTCTTCCGGGAACACGACGGCATTCCAGATCATGGGTTATGTGAAAGGAGGCAGCAGATGAAGAAGGAATTTTTAGAAAGCGTTCCATTGGAGAAATTCGCGCAGCTCATTCCCAACCGGAGAAGGATTATCGAAAGCGCTTCGGCAGAATTTCCTGAATATGAATACAACGCCAACCGGCTCGCAAAGAATCTTCATCCGAAGGTCCAGCACACTGTTGTAACGGATGTGAAAGAACTGAATGGAGCGAAGCTGTTTACGTTCCGTGCGGATCCTGAAAAGGGTACAGAATCTCTGGCATATTTTCAGGCAGGCCAGTATATCAGCCTGGAACTGAAGATCGGCGATTCGCTGCTCACAAGACCTTATTCGCTATGTTCTTCTCCTTCCCAGGCACTGAAGGGAGAATATCAGATCGTTGTTAAGACGATGAAAAACGGATTTGCTTCCGCATATATCAATGAAAATTTTGCTGCGGGAACGAAGATAGATATCTCGGCTCCGGAAGGGACGTTCTGCTACGAACCTCTCAGAGACGCAAAGAAAATCGTAGGAATCGCGGGAGGCAGCGGAATCGCTCCATTCCTGTCATTCGCCAAAGCAATCGCAGACGGAACGGAAGATTTCGAGCTGACGCTTCTTTACGGAAGCAGAACCGAAGAAGAGATCCTGTTCAAGGAAGAACTCGAGGAACTGCAGAACCGATGCGGCAGGATCCATGTGATCCATGTCCTGTCAGATGAAGAAAAAGAAGGATACCGCCACGGTTTCATCAGCGCAGAACTGATCAGCGAGTATGTGGACAACGATACCTCTGTATTCGTGTGCGGATCACAGGGAATGTATGACTATATCTGGAAAGAAATGGAGAAGCTGGGTCTGTCCAGAAAGAACTTCCGTTTCGATGCATATGGAGAATACAGGCTGACGGACCGCGATGCGGAATATCTGACAGCACATCAGGGGAAGGTCTATGAACTGACGGTTGTGACCAACGACGGTCTCACACACACGATTCCGATGCGTTGCGATGAACCGATCCTGGTCGCGATCGAACGGGCGGGGATCAAAGCTCCGTCGAAATGCCGAAGCGGCGAATGCGGTTGGTGCAGATCCAGACTGGTTTCCGGAGAAGTCTATACGCCGGAAATCACGGAGCACAGACGCCAATACGACAGGACAGCGGGATACATCCATCCATGCTGCAGCTTCCCATGTTCCGACTGCAAGATCATGATCAACTGCGAAGGCTTGGAATAAAAACAGAAACATAACGATAAAAAAAGAAAGAAGCGGCTTCTTTCTTTTTTTGTATCGCTGAAATGACTTGTCTGTTACAAAATCGGAGAACAGAAGACTTCCATCGCGTGTTTGACGTTTTCTTTGATGCCTTCTTTTCCGGCAGCAACGATGTCGTGATAGAACACTTTCTGATCGCCTTTTTCTTCCATCATCTTCCTGACGGCTTCCGCACCGGCCATTGCGCCGTAAGTGTAATAGTTGATCTTGCAGATGCCGTTGTTGATGGCGACCTTGAAGTCTTCATCGGAAACGCCGGAACCGCCATGCATGACGAATGGAATATCGATGGCTTCCTTGATCTGCGCGATACGGTTCAGGTCAAGAACCGGTTTTGTCAGATATACACCATGGGATGTACCGAACGCGATAGCCAGGCAGTCGACACCTGTCCGTTCAACGAAATCTTTTGCCTGCAAAGGATTGGTGTAGCAGTCATCTTCGGATGCGAAATTCTCGAGCTGTACCGCGCTTCTTCCTTCACCGCCGCCAACCGAGGAGTTGAACATCTGTCCCAGTTCCGCCTCGACACCGACTCCGACCGCATGAGCGATTTTGACCAGTTCGGCCGTCTCTCTGACGTTATCTTCATAAGGCTTCGTGGAAGCATCGTTCATGATGCCGGTGAAACCCAGCTGAATGGCTTTGACGCACAGATCGAAGGTTGCGCCATGATCGTAATGGACGCATACCGGAACCTTGGCTCTCTTTGCGGCATCGACCATGATCGGCCCGATTTCCTCGAGATGAATCATATCTTCATGAACCTCGGCGTGCTGGATGATGACCGGAACATTCAGTTCTTCCGCAGCAGCGATCGTAGCTTCCAAAGACTCTAAATTAGGCACATTAAAAGCTCCTACCGCATATTTGCCCTTCTTTGCTTCGGCAAGTATTTCTGTAAGTGTAACAAGCATTATTGTTGATCCCCCGATAAAGAAATTATAACATATGGAAACACTATCACAGGAGTTATTGAATAAGCTCAATATATAAAATATAATTTGCTTGTAAGGCTGCGTTTTATATAATCCTCAAAGAGGTGAAAGAGAATAATCGCTATGGAAAAAATGAGAGTTGTCGTCTTTTCAGGAATCAAAGACGTGCATATCGAAGAATTCGATATTCCTGAAGTAACAGACGAAGAAGTGTTAGTCAAAATCGATGCTTGCGCGATCTGTACCTGGGAGCAGAGAGTCTATACCGGTGTCAAGAAGGTCAGTTTTCCTTTCGTAGGCGGACATGAGATGGTTGGCAAGATCGTTGCCATGGGCGACAAAGTCAATACGGCCGAGCATCATATCGGTGACCGTGTCGCGGTAGGCGTGATGCTGGCTTGCCACGAATGCTACCAATGCAAGACGGGAAACGAGCAGAGCTGCGAACATTTCAATCACAGCGCCCCGATCAAGGGTCTGCCATATGTCGGAATGGGTGGCCTGTGTTCCCATATCGTTGTCAATCAGAGGAATGTTTTCAAGTTTGACAATGTGTCTTCTGTGGAAGCGACGATCACCGAACCGTTGTCTTGTGTCACAAGAAGCATTGAAACAGGTGGTATTCAACTGGGTGATGTCGTTGTCGTGATCGGCTGCGGTATCATGGGCCTGTTGCATGTCATCCTGGCTCAGAGAAAGGGTGCTATGGTTGTTGTCTCTGATATCAATGAAGAGCGTACGCAATTGGCACTTGATTTAGGGGCAAAATACAGAATAAACCCTGCCAAAGAAGATCTTGTTGAGAGAATCAAAGAAATCACCGGTGGCGTAAAAGCCCAGGTCGTATTCGATACGACACCGATCGCCTCCGTCGTCAAGGATGCTATGGCTTGTCTGGCAAACAACGGCAAGTTGATTCTTTACAGTTCTTTCTATCCGGATGTGCCGATCGAATTCAGTCCTGACTGGCTGCATAAGTCTGCCGTCAGGATCATGGGTACAGCAAACTCGAATTCGCATGACTTCATGACCGCAACCAGAATGATTTCTCAGGGAACGGTAGACATGAAGCCGTTTGTCAGCGAAATCTATCCTGTCGAACAGGTAAAGGATGCGTTTGAATCCGCGATCAAGGGAGACAAATTCAGAGTCGTAGTAACATTTGATTAGTAACGGCAAGAAAAGCACGACCGTCTGATGATAAATTCACTTCCGGCGAGGTTTTAAAGAAGGGCCTTAAAGGATCAGAACAACAGGCAGTAAAACAACCATAAACAAAGCTTCCTTACGGAAGCTTTTATCAGCTTTGATTTCAAACGATCTTATAACGTGATGGAAGTCAATGGAACCTGGACGATCAGATCGATATCGTGTTTCTCGCAGTACTGTGCCAGCTTATAGAACACGACTTCCGTTTTCTCCACAAACCGAGGCATGCCTGTGACCGGCTGATCCAAACGAGAAAAGAAATTATCCCAATGCAAAGGAATGACGACCTTCGGTTTGAGTCTGGCGATCGTTTCTTCAAAGAAAGTCTTCTCCGTCTCCGCATCCGCTTTCTGCAGGCCCGCAACCCCCAGGAACAGGACGTCTGCCTTGTATCCGTCCATCTGTCCCTTGATATAATTGAAACTCGGACGGATCATATACGTCTTATCCGCCGTTTCCACATAAAAGTCATAAGAACCGCCCTCTTTATAATCCCGCAATCGCGCAGGCTGAACCAGCGGCTCATCGATGGTCTGACCGAGATCATTGTTTAGGATCGTGGGTTTGGAATGGATGGAAGAAATGACGGTAATTTTATATTTTCCTACCGTATAGGTTTTGTCAGCTTTGAATTCGATCAGCTGTTCTTCCGGAACGTTTCCGCCTCTTGCGACATTCAATGCGGAAGAGCTTCCATAGATCGCCGCTTTGCATCGGTTTGCGATATAAGGCGCATCCATCACGTGATCATGATGGGAATGTGAAACAAAGATCGCTTTCAGACGATCGATGTGATGCAGATCCAGTTTTTCATCGATCAGAGCGGTGTCGCTTGCTTCGCTCCCGAATATGTATTTCGTCAATGAAGGCCGGGTCAGATGGGCATCAAACAGGATCTGATCCTTGCCATCATCGAACAGAAGCGTTGTCGTGCCAAAAAAAGTGATTTTCATCATTCTACCTCAAACAGATCATTTGATTTTCACATCAAGGACGGAATTGACCTTTTCCAGTTCGGCGATCAGATCCTTCGGAACGATGTTGTCATGCGTAACGATTTCAGTTTCCAGATACCACCCGTTTCCTTCATCGGAACGGATATGATTCTCGGTGTGGTAGCACTGAAGCCTTAACAGACATTTGTCGATGTTTTCCGGCAGCCCGTCTGCGTCCATGTGGACACTGATCTTCACGATGTTGCTTGGACGGTTATAGTTGAAGACCGGCGAAAGCAGAACGATAAGAAGCGTCAGAAAACCGGAGAACACTCCCAGAAGATACAGACCTGCTCCGAAGCACATGCCGATCGCTCCGGTAGCGAATACGCCTGCAGCGGTCGTCAGACCTTCGATCTTGCCCCGGCGCTCGAATATGATTCCTGCTCCCAGGAAGGAAATGCCGGAGACGACGCCTGCCGCGATACGTGATGCATCGACCTTTTCTACATCCGCAAATCCATATTTTGATACGATCATCAACAGACAGGTCGACAGCGCCACCAGGACATGGGTACGGACACCTGCTTCCTTGAAACTGCGATGCCGCTCATAACCGATAAGCGTCGCAAACAGTATCGAGCATATGATTCTTAAAAGCCATTCATAATGAAATGAGTTCATAAATATTCCGCCTTATTGTTTTTATTATTTCATGAAATATTCCCAAAAATAAAGGGTCTTCTTCAGACCCTGTATATCAGTCCCAACGATCCACAAGCTTGTCGACTTCTTTCAGGAATTTCTTCAGTTCGCTGTTTCTGGCGTCTTTTCTCTTTTCGATCAGACGCAGAAGTTTCTTGCCTTTCTCCATCAGTTCGTTATAGATCTTGTTCTGGGTGTAAGTATCCTGTTCTCTGTCTAGATCCTCCTGGATCTTTTCTTTCTTTTCTGCTTCCGACAGCACCCGCTCCGGCTTGCTGGTCCTGATGTAATCGTTCATCAGCAGATCGAATACGAATCCGGAATAAGGCGCGGAAGCCTTGTAATCGTGTTCCTTCTTCAAAAGATCCACATAAGCCGTACAAGCCTCTTCACCCCCATGTACGACAAAGACTTTGTCCGGTTTCTCGGGATTATCAGTCAGCCAGCGGACCAGTCCTTCCTGATCGGCGTGCGCGCTGACATCCTGCAGCTGGACGATTTCCGCAGCTACATGGATATCTTCCTGGAAGATCCTGATATCCTTCTCGCCATCCACAAGCTTTCTGCCCAAAGTTCCTTCCGCCTGATATCCCGCAAGTGCCACCGTGCATTCCGCTCTCCAGAGATTATGCTTCAGATGATGCTTGATACGCCCATCGGTACACATGCCGGAAGCGGAAATGATGACAGAAGGGTTGGAAGAAGCGTTGATCTGCTTTGAATCCTCCTGAGTGACGGATATTTTCAGGTTCGGAAACACCAGCGGCTTGTTTCCTTCGTGAATGATTTTCATCGCTTCTTCGTCATAGTATCCGAAAGTGTTGTCTTCAAAGATCGCTGTGGCTTCTTCGGCCATCGGGCTATCCACGTAGACATCGAAATCTTTGTAAGAAACCATATCCCGTTCCAGGATCTCACGGATGAAATAAAGGATCTCCTGCGTCCTTCCTACGGCAAACGCAGGAACGATGACGTTGCCTCCTCTGGCGAAAGTCCGTTCCATGATGCCGGCAAGCTGTTTCATGGGATCATTTGCTTTGTTGTGGAGGCGGTCCCCGTAAGTGCTTTCCGTGATGACATAGTCCGTGCTTTCTCTTGGTCTCGGATCATTGACGATTGGCATATCGATATTTCCCAGATCCCCGGTATAAGCCAGAGCCTTGCGTTCGCCTCCCTCTGTCAGCGTCAGATATATGATTGCGCTTCCCAGGATATGTCCGCCATCCTCGTATCTGGCAACGACACCTTTTGCGGGTTCGAATTCTTCCCCGTATTCAACGGTACGGAAATGGCACATCGCTTCTTCCGCGTCATCCAAGGTAAACAGCGGTTTCTTCTGCTTCTTTCCGCTTCTCTTGGCTTTCCGGTTGGACCAGTCCGTTTCGCTCTCTTGAATGTGCGCCGAATCCTTCAACATCACTTCGCAAAGCTGCCTGGTCGCTTCGGTGCACCAGATGTTTCCCTGAAAACCGTCTTTCACCAGCTTCGGCAAGAGTCCGGAATGATCGATATGCGCATGCGAAAGCAGGACCGTATCGATCTGGGAAGCAGGAACCGGGAGTTCTTCGTTCACATAGACATCCTTCCCCTGCTCCATTCCGCAGTCCATCATGATGTATTGTCCGTCGTTTTCAATGATATGACAGCTTCCGGTCACTTCGTGATCGGCTCCGATAAAGTACAGTTTCATATATCCACCTCTTGATGATCCGTTTCTCTCTTCATTTCAATTATATGAAATACATCGATCAAATACGTTGTTTTTATTTGATAAAGTAAAAAATATATATCAAAGAATCATGTTGTGGTATTCTCATGGTATGGAAGAAAGCTGATTGTCTTCCATAGCGAGGTGATGTTATGAAAGCGAAAAAGATTGTACTGGCTGCCTTACTGGCACTGTGTCTCATCCTTGCCGGATGTCAGACAAGCCCGAAAGAGGTCGATAGCGAAGAAGCGATGAACAATTTCCTTAAGAAGCTTGATGAAGGAAACTATACGCTGGAGGTCAAGGATTATCTGAAGGCCACCGCATCTTCCAAAGACCAGGTCACATTTGAATATGTCGAAGACATCTATAACGATTTCGTTGCCATGAGCGTGAATGACGAAGTATTCCAGGGTTTTCTGAATGGAGATCAGCTGGAAGATGTGAAATTCCTTGGAGAAGGTACGGCACTTGAAGCTGCCGGAAGTAAGCTTCCGAACGGCTGGCTGGATCTGGCAGATGGCAACATCTGGAATCTTTTCTACAACATCCAGGAGGATCCTTTGAAGTTCGTATCCTATGACGATGTTCTGAAACAGAGCGTGATTTCGCTTGTGGGATACAGTGACAACGCCTTAAGGTTGATGCATGAAGTCTATCTGGTTCTGGATAAAGAAAACCCGACTACCGCCAGGATACAGGCGGAAATGGACGAGGACCTGGTTGCGCGCGTCAGCTATGATGATGTCGATGTGGAAATCAAGTTCGGTAAAACCTCAAGCAATCCTCTGGCGGATGCCTGGATGAAGGATCCGGTCTATCCGGAAGCAAGATCCGCATGGAATGATACGGATGAGTTCATCTTCAATTCCGTCTTCCTGCCGGAATATGGTCTGGAGGCGATCCCGTTCCCTGATTTTGCGAGCTATGCATTGATGGTAGATGGCGAGAATTTCGTCTGGGATGACGAGGTCAGCATCCGCGATTCGCACGCAAGCGAACAGGATATGGCGGATTATGTCAGCAAGCTGCTTCAGAACGGATTCAGCGAGGTCAAAGAGACTGCGGAAGACGGCGCGGTAAAGACCTGCTACAGAAAGATGCTCAGAGAAGCGTTTGACTGCTACTCCTCCATCGAACTGGAATATGACAACGGCGTCAATCTGACCGCAAAGAAATACTACGATTGTCCGGAATACGATATGTTGGATGAAATAAACGAAGCGATCGCAAAGATTGGCTATCCGGCACTACCGGATTCCGAGAATTTCACTTCTTATCACGGAATCGATCGGGCGAACGAAATGACCGAATCCTGGCTGTATTTCTTCCATTATGATCTGGGATTGTATGCCGATATCGGGTTTAATGATAAAGCGGAAACGGAAGCTTATCTGAAAGCCTATGAAGAAACGCTTCTGGATAACGGTTTTACTCCGAACAAGGGAGGCGAAGACGAGGAAGAAGAAGCGGAATACTATCAGTCTGAAAACGGCTTTTACAGTTTCCGTTACAGTTTTACGGACGACAATGTTCTCAACCTGTTATTCAAGTCAGAAAAATACATCAGTGCGGAAGAAGCGAAAACGATGATCGTTGAAGCAGGATTCCCGAAGATCGATCTGCATGACCCGATTACCTGCCGCGATCTGGTTCTGTTCAGGAAGATACGCTATGGCACGGACATGAAAGCCTATATCACGGTCAGCCAGACATTCGAAAGCGCGGAAGAAGCGGAAGCATTCCTGGATGCCTATGAGACAGCCTTGAACGAAGCAGGATTCGACCGGGTCAATCCGGAAAATGTCGGATCCCTGAAAGCGATCGCGATCGCCAACGAAGATCTGAGCATGTATGTGGGTATTGATTACTTCCCGGATGATGCGTTGGTCAATTTCGAATTCTCCGCAGACTGATCATTTGAACACAAAAAAGCATCGAAGGAAAACCGCACAAGCTTCTGAAAGAATTCAAACGGATCTTCCTGAAAGCAGGCGAAGACAAGGAGTGCCGTATTACGATTCCGAAACACGCTTTGCGTCTCTATGATAGACAGAAAGGACAGATGTCCATTCCTGAAGAGGTGACGCTCTATGTAGGAAAGAACGCGGAGGATGCGGAAAACATCTGCCTGAAACCTGTCAGACAATAAAGTCAAACCAAAAGATCGATTCCAACGAACGATCTTTTTATATGCATCCAGATATATCATCCGAATTTTTCGGATATCGTCTCGCTGATCCTTCTCGGACCGCGGACTGCCCGGATCCCCAGCTGATTGAGATATTCAAACGTATATTTTCCTTCCGGGTAGCGTTTCAGTTTCCTGATCCGCATGAGCCTGCTGATGGAAAGTTCTTTTCCTTTGTATTCATAGGGAATATCGGTTTCCATGACTTCGCTTTTGTATAAGACAGCGGAATAAGGCGCTCCGACATAGAGATAGACGATATCTCCGACATGGATATCGCTGGACTGTTTCCAGAGGATCTCGTCTTTGGCATCGAATTCTCCGATGACATCGTAGTATTTCGGGTTCGCCGGGACAAGCCAGGCATCGGAGCGTTCGGTTTTCATATGGGATGCATCGATCATGGAAAAGATGATCTCGTCGTCGACACTGTCATTCAGTTCGATCGTGATCCAGTTGTCCTTGTTCATGTGATAGGCTTCGTGAAAACCTTTTTCGTTCTTCAAAGATGCGGTGATGTAAGGATCCGAACGGACATCGATGATCTCGACTTCTTCCGCGTCGGTGCCGATCTTTTTGCCTGCGATATTCATGATGACAGCGAACCATTTTCCGTTGTTTCGAAACACCGCATAATCCGGATATTTCTTGAAGATGAATTCCGGTTTTGTCTCATATTCTTTCTTTATGTAGGCAGCGGTCCTTCGGCTTTGCGCGGAAACGAAAAACTGTTTCACGAAGCAGCGATCCCGGATCTCCTCCAGCAGAGCGATGTAGGCTTCCTGGACAACGGAGACATAGGCACCGTAATGCGATGCATAGATGCCGGTATATTCTTCGTTCAGATCAAGATCGATCAGTTTTCCTTCGATCTGACCGTCCTCATCGATACGCAGCTTCGCAAGGAAAGCGCCATCCATGATTTCTTTTTCGTAAATGAAAGATCCGTTTTCTATACAAAAACCGTAGGCTTTCAGCTTCTTGAAATCAGGCTGGTAACGGGAGAATGTTTCATCGATGATGTTCATAAATACAGAATAAGTAATAGATTTAAATATATTTAGTGGAAAGAAAATTCATAGAAATCGATCCTGCCCTTGCCTTTATAGGTAAAATACAAGGCAAATTTCTCGCAAGACGGAATCACGCAAGATGCCGTTTCGCTTTCGATATAGTCTTTCGAAGCAGTCAGCGGCAGTTCAGCGATGATTTCCCCATCGAGACCGGTTCTTAACTCAAACAGGCCTTCGTCCCCTCTGGTCTTTACAGATAGCTTAAATCCGTTTCTGTAAGAAAAATACTTGAAACCGGCAACGGAGCCATCCTGCATGTTGGCGATGTGCTGATCCGGATCAGATTCACGGTCTTCTCCGTCCTGAACGAAAGCGGGATGATGCTTTCTGACTTCATTGTCACAGAGGTCGACATAATGGATTGCTCCATCCTTTGCGGTCAGGTGGCAGGCGATGTAAGCGCCATAGCTTCCTTCCGGAAGCAGATATCCATCATTCAGGCCGCAGCTGGTCATTTCTGCCTGATTGAATGTTCCATCGCTGTTGAGATACACCTTCTCTGCCACGCCCTGGCGGGCATAGGAACACCAGAAGGTCTGACGGTGACCGAAGATATACCATTGTCCATTCACCTCGACCAGGGAACCGTGGTTGTTTCCGGTATAGGATACCCTGTGATCTTCATCGACGATGCCGATATCCCCATTGTCATGAAGGATGCCTTTGTAGGTGAAAGGACCTTTCGGATCAGCACTGATCGCATAGCACAGTTCGTGGGAGTTCCAGGAAGAATAGATGAAATAATACAGGCCGTTGATCTTGCGGATCGAAGAAGCTTCAAAGAAATCATGGCCCGGATCAGGACAGTCTGTGATGATGATCTTCTTCGGGTCTGCTACGATTGTATGCATATCGTCAGCAAGTTCGATCACGAATGGACCGGACTGCAGAGATGTGCTGCCGAATTCCTTTTCCATGAAATCCCAGTTCAGATCAGGAGAGAATCCGATATAAAGAAAGATTCTTCCCTCATCGATCAGGATCGCGGGATCGAACGGATAAGGATCGTTTTCTCTTTGTCCGATCAGCTGATCATTTCTATCGCATACATGCCCCAGAAACTCGTAATGACCGTAGGGCGTATCGCAAACAGCAACGCCAATCGATTTCGTGTTGCAGGGACAGTAGTACAGATAATATCTGCCATCCATTCCCTGACAGACATCCGGTGCAAACAATGGGTTGTATTCCTTCCTGTTTAACGGGTCCTGATCTTTTCTATAGATGACTCCGTGGAAGGTCCAATCTGACAGATCTTCTACAGGCGCACTCCACAGGACATAGTCATTGTCACAGAAAAAAGAAGCCCCGAAACAATCGTGGGAACCAAAGACATAGAGCCTGTCCCCAAAGACATGCGGCTCTCCGTCGGGAATGTATTCGTAGCTGGGAAGGTAGGGATTAAAGACTTGTTTCTTCATGAGTTTTTGATTCATATGAGCGATTCTTATTGTTCGGCAGACAACTGTGAAAGCTCCAAAATATCGAGACACTCTTTCGGAGTGATCGCTTTGACAAAAGATGGATCAAAATCTTTCACATTTCTGCTTACGATATAATCAAGCATTAATCTTGAGGATAGTTGAGTAATCAGATTATCTTCGAAATCATTCGTTTTACATGAGAAGGTTCTAAGCAGATCGAAGTCCGTGTTATCAGCAACCTGAAGCAGCGTCATCGTTCGGACAATCATTCGACCGGCTTCTTCATGGCTATGCATCGTTCTGTGAAGAACATAATAGACATCAGAAAGAGATTTGACTGATGTATAACCGATCAGATGGTTATCAGCAATCTTTTCAAAAAGCTTAAAAACATCTTTATAAAAAGGTTCTCTTTGGGCAAGCAGATCAATGATGACATTGGTATCAATATAGACTCTCAAAGTGAAGCGTACCTCTCATCCATCAGTTCCTCATAGGATTTTTCTAAACGGATGCAACCAGCCAATTCTCTTAATGCACCTCTTTTATCTCTTGCAACATCAACGATCTTTACGTATGGCTTCCCGTTTTTTGTGATATATACATCCTCTTGCTTTGCCAGATGCGTATATTTCTTCAGATCTTTCTTTAATTCCGTCATGGTGATAAGCGTCATAATGCCCCTCCAAAAATCATACGATTGATTCCATTATATCGTACGAAACAGATAAAATAAATGGTACGAAAATATTTAAGGTATAAAAAGACAGCCATCAGGCTGTCAGATAAAGATTTCCCCTTCTTTCATGATCAGCATGTCATCAACATAAATGTTCGGTTTATGCGTGACGATGTCGAAGTGCCCTGCCGCTTCCTGGACACCTCCTAAAGCGATATTGCGGCCCATACCGATGTGGAAGGTCGAATAGGTGGATTCATCCTCGATGTAGCAGACACCTCTTACCTGGGAGCGTTTATTCAAGCCGATGCCGAATTCCCCCGGCTTGTACATGGTTTCATCATGGAAGGAATCGATATAATTCAGCAGTTTCTTTGCGTCATCGCCTTCGGATTCGGCGCTAACCATCGTTCCGTCTTTATAAGTGATTTTGATTGGATGATGCACAAGACCTACATAACCGATCGACGCATCCAGATAAAGCACGCCGTTCATGGAATCTTCGATAGGAGCGACATAGACCTCAAAGGAAGCCGAGGCCGTTTCTTTCGGTTTGCGTGCCTGTCCGTAGAAGGAACCAGGTCTTCTGCCTTTGATGGATAAGGAAAGATCGGTGCCTAGCTTCGTGGTCACCCGGATCCGTTCCGCACCATTGATATAGGAAATCAGCTTCCTGGCATTCCGTTTGGCTTCGTTGATATTCATCAGAATGAAATCATTCTCCAGCAAGGATGTTCCATCGGTGCAGGACAACGGGATCGACAGAAAACGTGCACCGTTGCTGACGGCCGTCTTGATGGCGTTGGTGGTAATGAAAGAATAATTGGTTGCTCCGATGATGACGTTTTCATTTGACAGGATCCCTACCATCTTTTCGATGACTTCGCCATCCTGTATCACATGCGAAGACAGCACCGTGGTTTTCAGCACCGCATCCGCTCCATCCGCCCAGCGCGCGATCGCTTCCGCCTCCTTCAGATGTTTCTCATCCGTGATGAAATGAACCAGTTCATCTTTCTTCACATTCAGCCAGTCATGCAGGATTATGGATACGCCTTTGTCGATATTGATCATAAACTTTCACCCTTATGTTACAATCTTACTATAAAAGGACCGATTATGAAAAAACCGACAAGATATGATTTCAATAAACCGATCAAAATCATCAGCTACAAGAGTCCGCGTTTTGATATCATCTTTTATTCTTTTATATTAAGCATGCTGATGATGGGGCTGTTCTTTCTTTTGTTTATCCATGATGGGAAGTTTGCGATTGAATTCACTTTGCCAAGAGTGCTGATCGGTATCCCGCTGATCATGATCGCCTATCTCTTTAAGCAGCTTTTGGATGAGCTCAGGATCTATCCGAAGAAACTGATGGAGAAGCACACATGGAAGATCGAAGAACTGATGCAGATGACCGGAAAAGACCGCAAGGAGACCGAGAATATCATCTCCCATGTCCTGGAAGCATCCTTCATCGTCGATGACAAAAACATCATTGAATAAAATGTAACAATACTGAAAACATTTTCATGACTTTTGGAAACATTTGCATAAAATGTTTTTTTCATTTATAATTGTTGTATTACATAAGGGGGTATGTGATTATGCTTATCAGATTAATTGGTGTGGCAATCGTTGTCGTCGGATTAGTCTTGAAGTTTGATACGATCGCTACCGTTGTCCTTGCCGGTCTTGTAACCGGTCTGGTCGGTGGCATGAGCATCATGGACATTCTGACTACTCTGGGCAACTCTTTCGTTTCTCAGAGAACAGCTACACTCTTTGTCCTTACTTTACCTGCAATCGGTATCTGTGAAAGATACGGATTGAAAGAAAAGGCAATCGACTTTATCCGTTCGATCAAGTCTGCGACTGCCGGTAGAGTCATTATCGTTTACGAAGCCATCAGAACGCTGGCTGCTGCCTTCTCGATCAGATTGGGCGGTCACCCGCAGTTCGTACGTCCTGTCGTCGTTCCTATGGCAGAAGGTGCTGCTGTCGCCAAGTATGGCGAACTGAATGACGAGATGTCTGATATCATCAAGGGCGGATCTGCCGGTGCGGAAAACTATGGCAACTTCTTCGCGCAGAACTGCTTCATGGGTTCTTCCGGAACCCTGCTGATTGCCGGATTCCTGGCTGAAACCTTAGGTTTAGGCGAGACCGGTGCAATCGCTTTGCAGGTTGCGAAATGGTCGATCCCGGTTGCTGTCATCTCCATGGTTCTGGGTATCATCAGAAACCTGTGGCTTGACAAACAGCTGGATCATGCAAGCAAAGGAGGTAAGAAATAATGACTGCGGCTCAGATTTTAGGTGAAGTATTCTATTGCATTATCGGTTTGGTCTTCATTCTTGTCGGTGTCAAGGCATTAAAAGATGAAGGCTGCACGAAGAAAGTGACCACTGCCGCTTTCTGGTTCCTGCTTGCGTTTACATTCATCGCCGGACCATGGGTCCCGAAATGGCTGGTAGGTGCTGCAATCGTCGTCATGGCTTGCCTGACTGCGATCGGCGGCGTCGTTCAGTCCAAGAATGATGTACCGGATCCTGTGGAAGTCCGTAAACATGCGGATGAACTCGGATACAAGATCTTCATTCCTGCATTGTGTATCGCTTTTGTCGCTGTTGTCGGCGCTACCTTGGGTACCAAGGTTCCTGCACTGTCATGGCTGACGGCAAACAACGCGATCGGTCTGTCCGGTGCGGTAGCATTACTGGCAGTACTGTTGCTGACCAAGGCTTCTCCGAAGTATGCAGCAATCGATGGCGCAAGACTGATGGACAACGTCTCTACGACAGGTATCCTGCCGCAGCTGCTGTCTGCGTTAGGCGCTCTGTTTACGGCTGCCGGTGTCGGTGAAGCGGTTTCCTACTATGTCTCGATGGTCGTTCCTGAGAACAACATCCTGGTTGCCTGCTTCATCTACTGCTTAGGCATGGCTCTGTTCACAATGATCATGGGCAACGGCTTCGCTGCATTTACCGTTATCATGACTGGTATCGGTGTACCGTTCCTGATCAATCAGGGTGCAGATCCGATCATCGTCGGCGCATTAGGTCTTACGGCTGCTTACTGTGGCACGCTGTGCACGCCGATGGCTGCAAACTTCAATATCGTTCCGGCGGCTCTGCTTGAAACGAAGAATAAGTATTCAGTCATCGCTTCGCAGATCCCGTTCGCGGTATGCATGCTGCTGATCCATGTCGCACTGCTGCTTGTTCTGGCATTCTAATTAAAGGAGTAACATGAAAATACTGTTAACAGGTTTCGAGCCATTCGGCGGTGAAACGATCAACCCTGCCCAGGAGGCTGTTCAGCTGGTCAAAGATGAAATCAAAGGCGCTCAGATCGTGAAATGTTACGTACCGGTCGTTTTCGGAAAAGCGATCGATACCGTGCATGAAGCGCTGAAGAAAGATGACTTTGATGCGGTCCTGCTGATCGGTCAGGCTGGCGGAAGATACGAGATCACGCCGGAGAGGATCGGAATCAACTGTGATGATGGAAGGATTCCTGATAACGAAGGCAATCAACCGGTTGATCAACCTGTTAGGGCTGATGGACCTGCCGCATATTTCTCCACGCTTCCGATCAAGAAGATGGTGGAATATATGAAAGCCGCAAATGTGCCTGCCGCAATATCGAACAGCGCTGGCACCTATGTATGCAACCATCTGATGTATGGAGTTCTCTATTATCTGGATAAGGAATTCCCGAACATGATCGGCGGATTCATGCATGTTCCGTATCTTCATGAACAGGTCATGAATAAGAAAGAGACGGCTTCCTTGTCCAAAGAGGATGTCGTCAAGGGAATCGAAGCTTCCTTGGAAGCGATCATTGATTCTTTAGCTTGATTAAGACTTTGAATCATTTGAAAAGCAGGTTCGATCTGAACCTGCTTTTTGTGTGCTTCTGTATCGTTTTATTTGAGATGCTTCCTGAAGAATTCGCATTCTTCGTCGTTGCATCGGTCTGCCAGCTCAGAGCGGCAATTCAGATGGAAGACGTGTCCGATTTCTTTCTGCTCCTTGCTTCCGTAGATGTGATACTCCGCTTCGACACCGAGCCTCTTCAGTCTGTTGTATAAAGGCTTTGCCATGAACTTCAGGAAATCATGATAGGCCGTCATCACAAAAGCCGGCGGGAAGTCTCTGGTCATATTCTTTGTGACCGCATACTGTTTCAGATAATCCTTGTAGTTCTCGGGAAGATAGTCTGTCATCATGGAGGCATCGTTTGGCTTGATAAAACGGTTCACTCCAAAGGAATAGACTCCGCAGTTCAATGCGCAGGCATTGACTTTGAAATCTTCCGGCACTTTCAGATCAAAGAGTTTCCGGTATTCCGGATTGGTCAGGATGGTCATGCATTGGTGCGTCAATTGTCCGCCTGCAGAATCGCCTAATACGAAGAGATTGTTATCATCGATATAATATTCATCGTGGTGTTCTTTGACCCAGGAGAAGACCTGAAAACAGTCCTCAAGGGCACTTGGATAACGATGCTCAGGGGCAAGACGGTAAGTGAAGTTCACGACTGCGAAGCCTCTTTGCGCAAGTCTCATGCAGTAATGGGAATAGAGTTCCTTATCGCCATAGACCCAACCTCCGCCATGGATCGAAATGATCGCCGGAAGCTGGTTTTTTGTATCCTTTGGAACATAAACATCCAGGAGATTATCATCATAAGGGCCATACTTCAGATCAACAAATCTTTGGATATCTTCCGGGATCGTCAGGCCCGCATCCCGTCTGGTGTCGCCTTCTTTCCATTCGCGACGAATCCTTTCCACATTTTCTCTTGACATCAGTTTACCTCCACATCATTCAGATCTTGTCCGCTGGTTTCTTTGACATTCTTCATCAGCAGCACCATGGCCAGCAGAACAAACGGCAGCGTCGTCAGCAGCGACAAAAGCCCCACATTCTCTGAACCGACCAGGTTGATTCCCAGTACCATGACGACGATCCCCAGCAACATGCCTATTCCGGAGATCATTCCGTTCGCTCCATAGACGGAAGCTCTTAATTCCGTCGGCGTGCTTTCCCCGGTCATGACCAGGATCATCGTATCGGAAACGGACCATAATCCGCCGATGAACACGCCATAGCCTAATGCGATCAGCAATGCGTTCCATCCGTATCTGGCACCCAGTACAAAGACAAACAGGCCCAGTGCAGCGAATCCCGATAGAAGAAGGCTTGCCTTCTTGCGGCCAAGTTTATCCGAGAAGAAGCCGGAAAAGAAGGTCACAAAAGCATTTACGAAAGGATAGAGGATCATGAAGAAGTTCAGATCCGCTTCCGTCAGTGCGCCGGTCGATACCGCGGCACCCGTGATAGTCGTATAGTAGCTGGTGATGCCGGTTGCCAGGCAGAAGACGAAGCCTGCAAAACAGACGGAACGCATCTGCCTGTTTCTGAAGATGTATCTGAAAGCTGGCAAGACACCGCCGTTGTTTACGGGTTCTTCCTTGATTTCTTCCTTTTTCTTGCGATTCAGAAAGACCGGCGTTTCCTTGACATAAGGGATCGATAGCAAGCCGACGACGATGCCAAGCAGCGCAGGAATGAGGAACACCTTGCGCCAGGAAGAAAGAACGGAAGGATCATAGAACAGTTTGCGGCAGACGCCGATCAGCGATACCCCTGCCAGAGCGATGGCCTTGGTGATGGAGCACAGCTTGGCGCGGTGCTGCTCAGGCGCAGTTTCCATGATATACATGACTTGCATATCGTTGGTTTGCACGAAGGTGACCATCAGAATGCCCGCGACATAGATGTAGTAATCGGGAGTCAGGAAACAGATCAGAAGTCCAAGTCCCATAATGACCGTATTCAGGATCAGAAAGAGCTTTCTGCCGAAGCGGTCAGTCAGGGATTTGTAGAAGGGTGTCAGGAACATGAAGCAGTAGCCGGGAATCGATAGCAGGGTCGCTGTCGCGACTGCTTTGGCATATTCCGGCGAAAGGATGTTCCCTTCCGGAACCTTGAACAGATCGATCAGGACATAAGGCTGCATCGAGCCGTTCATCGCCGAAGCGATCTCATCGACAATATAAATGACAGTCAAAACTGCCAGCAAGCCAAGGTAATATACCCCTTGTTTTTTGATTATATCTTTGGTGTTTTCATTATGCATATCTTCTTCCTCGACGATCAAATTATACCATTCATTTATGGATATAATATGTCAAAATATTATATATAAAAAGGATAGTACCTTGTTTTCTTTGATTCATCCAATGCCTCGCAAACCGGGATTTTCTTTAATAAAAATCTATAAAATATTTAAGGATCCGGGCTTGCGATCATCAGACAGGGCTGAAAAACCCCTTTTTTCATGCAAAAATAACTAAAAAAGCGTCAAAAACGGCATATTTCGTAGGTAAAAGGTACCAAAACTTGAAAATTATATATTAAAATATATATTGGCAGAACATCGCCGCTTATGTTTTTAAGACCGATTTAGAGTTATCACATTATGAATAAAAAGAAGTACTCAGAAAAAGCAAAACAACTGTCGATATATCTGCGTAAAGCCGTAATCTGTCTGGCGGTCTTTGTCGTATTTATCACGTCATACATGATGACGCTTCCGGCTGTCGCCATCAGCAAGAATTCGGCGGTAGAGGATCCTGCGATCGTTCTCGATGAGGACACTTTGTCTGTGGAACAGGAGCAGGAAGAAACATCCGATGGAACGGATGCCGGATACGATCCTTTCACAGTCGAAGAGGAACGGGAAGAGGAAATCGGCCAGCAGGCAGATCCGGAAACGACGGAAACGGTAGACGAGGAAGCAGACGCCGAAGAGAAGAACGAGGTCATCACTTTCTTTGATGATTCCACCGATATCACCGTTTACGTGGAAGCTCCTCTGGAAGCATTCCCGGAAGGAACGACCATGGTCGTTACGCCGATCGAGTCGGAAGAAGTCCTGGATGCCGTCAGCAATACTTTGGATGCGGAAACGACGATCCGCAGAGTCGTAGCTGTCGATATCACTTTCTTTGATAAGGACGGCAACGAAATAGAGCCTGCCTGCGAGATCAAGGTCTCTCTGGTTTCGGATATGATCAAGGAATCCAGGGAAGCGCAGATCGTTCATATCGATGACAATGGCGAAGGAACGCTGGTGGAACAGTCGCAGGAAGAATCTCAGAATGACGAGGTCATTTTCGAATCGAAAGAATTCTCCACTTATGCGATCGTCATCATCGAGACGTTCTATATCGACAGCGAAGGCGAAACTTACAAGGTCACCGTCACGTATGACGAGAACTCGAACATTCCTGCCAACGCGGTACTGGATGTCCGTGAGATCACCAGCGAAGACGAAGAATTCTATAGCTACTGCAACGAATTGAAAGAAACGATTACGGATGAGATCAGATATCTCAGACTTTTTGATATTTCGATCATCGATGAAGATGGAAACAAGATTCAGCCAGAGAACGATGTCAATGTTAAGATCGCGCTTCAGGATTATGAGAAGAATGATGAACTGAATCATAATGCCGTGCATTTCAATGAAGATGGCGAACTGGATCTGATCGATGTCGAGTTAAGCACAGAAGAAGAAGTGACGTCTGTCGAATTTGAAACGGATGGTTTCTCCGTGTATGCAGTTGTCGATACGGAAACGATCACGGCAGAATATCTGACCGCAGATGGCGAGACGTATCTGATCAGCGTCACCTATGGACCGGAAGCAGAGATTCCGGAGGGTGCTGTTCTGAGTGTGTCGGAAATCGAGAGCGGAACAGAAGCTTATGAAGAATATATCGATCTGACGGCAGAGAATCTTGAGGTTGAAAACGGCGATATCGAGTATGCGAGATTCTTTGATATCAGCATCCTGAAGGATGGCGAAGAGATTCAGCCGAAGGCTCCGGTGAATGTAAGAATCGAACTGGCGGAAGGCTTGAACAGCTATGCCGAGGCGATCCACTTTGGAGAAGAGACAGAAAAACTGGATTCGGAAGTAACGGATACAGAGAATGAGGATATGGAATCTGCGATCGTTTTTGAAACGGATGGTTTCTCCGTGTATGCGGTCGTTCAGATCAGCAGCGTTTCCGAGTTGGATGGAAACAGCTACGGCATCATGAATACGAAAGACGGAAGTTCGCCTTCCGGTATCGCCATGATGAATTCGGCAACCGACAGCAATACCAAACTTTCAGGAAAGACGACGACGGTACGCATCAATACAATAGACCGTCTTTCCATGGTATATGTTGCAGCGAACTCCAATATCACGATGTGGACATTGAAAGATGCCGGTACGGGAGATAACCGTTTCTATATCACGACCGTTACGGGCAGCGGAAGCAATGTCGCGTTGAAATATCTGCAGATCAGCAGTTCGGGAATCTCTCTTGTGAGCGATGCGGGTTCATCGGAAGACTGCAAGATCAAGATCACCAGAAACAGCAGCGGCAAGTTCAAGCTGAGCACCGATCACGGCGTGCTGAAACTGAATGGCTCGAAATTCGAGCGCGCAGGCACATCCACAAACGATGCGTCCGTCTGGATGGATTTCGCTGAACTGTCGAACCTGAATGATGATGATTTCCAGCCTTATACCGCAATGAAAGTCGGCATTTCCGGCACGATTACCACGACTCCGACGGAAAAGAGTACATTGCTGGATAATGGCACTTATGTCAACTATGACGTCAATGACGGCGACCTGGTCGTCTTATATACCCGTATCTGGAACGGTACGAAGTATGATTACTATGTATTCGACTACGATGGCGTTCTTGTCAAGGCATACGAAAGCGGCGATACGATCTCCTGGGTCGGAAGCAAGCGCGATACGACGTCTTGGGTCTTCACCGAATACAAGAGTACCAAGACATTTACTTCCGGCACTTTCCTGAATTCGGATGGAGAAATGGTGACTGCTAAGCCGGAACAGCCGTTTACGGCGAAAGTCCCGAACTATTACTATGAGTTCCAGAATGATTATTCAAAGAAATATATCGTTCCGAAAGCAAAGGGCGATACGGTGATCGGCGATGGAACCATCGGTGTCAACCTGAATGGCAGACGTTATCTGGAATACTACAGCACGATGCTGGCGTGGGATGCTTCGGCATACGATTATGGAACGCTGGCGATCAAGCAGACCGGTAACTGGCGTCTGGTGCCTAGACCGATGTCGCAGGCGATCCCTGTTTATTTCGCAAAGGTTACGGTAGAAACCAGCACGGATACGCTGACTCCTGTCGCTACGATCGATCACAGCTCTTATGGCATCACGTTAAAGATACAGGACTATGAACGTATCAATCAGTCGAAGAACCGTTCGCAGGAACAGCTGGATGTCTTGGGAGATACTCCGTATGTACAGTGGTATGGAACCAAGAACCTGCTACGCAGAAACCTGGAAGATGACGGCTATCCTCTGACAAACAAAAATATCACCGGTACATCGGCGCAGCATTCGTTGCATGAACTGTATGATTCGGACAGAATGATCACGATCGGTCAGCAGTTCCTGCTGAATACCTATAATGAAACAGGTTATTTCGAATATGACAGTACGCAGAATTTCGCTCACCTGATCTGGCAGGATGACGACCCATGGATCGGCCAGACCAGCCCATCAGGAAAAGCGTATGAAAAAGGCGACTTCGTCATTTACGATCAGATCGGTACAACGACCGATGGCGGCGCTACCCGTGAGCATGGCCAGTTCTTCCCGTTCAATGATCTGGTGGAAGGACAATATGTCACTTGGACAAACAACACGGATATCCACGCGAATCCTCTGTCTTCACTGGATCCGCGTAAAGGCGAGAAACTGTATGCGGTTCAGTATGTGAAAGGCCAGTCGATCGCAGGTAAGACCTATGCGGGATCTCACTATCAGAACGATCCGAACAAAGCGCAGATCCTGGATCACTTCTTTGGTATGGAAATGTCTGCCAGCTTCATGCAGAGCGAAAGTGGCTTGGACGCATGGGGTCATGACTTGATCTTTGAATTCTCAGGCGATGATGACTTCTGGTTCTATGTCGATGGCGTTCTCATTCTTGACCTTGGCGGTATTCACTCCGCACTGGATGGAAGCATCAACTTCCGTACAGGCGTTGTCAAGTATACCAAGAGCCAGAACGAAATGGAAACAACCAACCTGAGAGCGCTTTATGAACTGGCATATAAGGAAAAGAATCCGAAAGCCAGCGGCGTGTCGCAGGAAGATTATCAGGCGACTGTCGATGCATATCTGAATGAGATCTTTAAGGATGACGGAAGCAATACCGGTACGGTATTCAAAGATTATTCCGGTCATACGATGAAGATGTTCTATATGGAACGTGGCTGCGGTGCGTCCAACCTGCACATGCGCTTCAATCTGGCTCCTTACCAGGAAGGCGCAGTAGAACTTGAAAAAGTGGTAACCGGTTCCGACAGCATCACGATGCCGTTCCCGTTCCAGGTCTGGTATGAAGATCCAACCAACCATGTCATGGATCTGGCCGGCAAAGAAGGTTATCCTGTCACGGTCATCGATGCCAAGACAAAGGTGCGCTTACCGATGCAGTCCTCTTATACCATTGATGGCATGACTTATCACAACGTCTTCCTGCTGTCGGCGGGTCAGACGGTTCTGATACAGCTGCCAAGCGAAGATACGAAGTACTACATTAAAGAATGTCTTGTGGATGATGCGACCTTTGGCGTTCCGACGGTGACTCCGGATGCGGCTGTCGTTCCGGATCCGGAAACAGGAAGAGCGGGAGAAGGTTCGATCAATCATACGAATATCGAGATTGCGGATGAAGATGCCGAGCACAGCACGTTATTCTATGACTACTGGACACCGATAACAACGGTAAAAGCCCGTAAGAAAGTCGTTTTTGAAAACCATGTCAAAAAGGAAGCTCTGAAGTCTCTGAATATCACCAAGAAGCTTTGGAAGTTTGCCAATAAGACAGGTCCGATCAGTGCCAGTGAAAACGGTACGCAGTTCAAGTATCGTATCTTCATCGGCAAAGATGCCGACAACAAATATGTGGCTTACAATACCGGCAAGTACTATGTCAAGGATCCGGACGGTTATTACTGTTACCATGATGAGGTATTGGGATTCGTGAAATTCACCGGTTCCCATATCGGTCTCGACGGTAAACAATATAATTACGGCAACGGCGTAACGGATATCGAGGATTTGGATAAAAACGTTCCTGCGGATGAGCCTTACAAGAGCGATTATGAGCTGGCTAGCTTCTATACTTCTCCGGGCGGCGCAATCGATGAGATCAAAGCCGGTTATACCGTTGAGATTCCTGAATTGCTTAGTGGAATGGCATATCAGGTCATGGAACGTAGCGATGAAATTCCTACCGGTTACAATCTGCTCGGTTATACCTACAGATATTACGATGGAGAAGATTACACTGCTCCGGTCGATTGCGATGGTACGGGAATCATCTATGGCGATAGACAGAAAGAAGAGATCTTCGTTCACAACCAGCACGGCTACGGTCTGAGAGTCAACAAGATCTGGTCCGATGCGGAATTCATGGCGTCGCATGATGTTGTCTATTATGCGATCTATGAATGTACGCTGGATGAGAATCTGGATCCGGTTTCTTACAGCGCGACGCCACTGGCGAACTCCGTTCGTGCATTGGTGGATCCATATACGTCCATCACCTGGTTCTTTGAAGAGCTTCCGGATGGAATCTCTGTCAACAACTATCATATCTTTGAGGTTGATCTTACGGTTCCTGAGGGTGGCACGATCACGGTGAATCCGACGACAGGTGTCGTGAGCGGTTACAGCGCAGTCATCAGAAAAGAAGAAGGCGATACGATACAGGTTGGCGGCACGTCCAGCGAACAGGGTTATTCTGCTGATACCACGTATACGGTAGGATACAGCAGAGAAAAGGTTTCTTTGAGCGCGATCGCAAGAGAGGATACCGTTTACAACTCGAGACCTGGCATCAAGCTGATCAAGACGGATATGAGCAGCGATCCTGATCATCCGCAGCAAGGCGCTTTGCAGGGTGCGGTATTTACGTTGTCAAAGGTCGGCGAAGAGACGAAAGAGTTCACTTCGGATGAGAATGGACTGATTGCCATGGCTTATCTGAAGCCGGGCAAGGAGTATACGTTGACGGAAATCTCTACACCGGAAGGATACCTGTCCTTGATCAATAACAATCAGGTCACGATCAAGATTCAGATCGATTCTGAAACAGGAATCGTTACCTTGTATGTGAATGGCGAGGCTACAGATCCGGAAGATGGCTACTATTTCATTCATCAGGTGACGGATGAGGCGCCGACGATGGATAATATGCCGTCTGTGACGATCAAGAATAAGCCGTATGAATTGAAGGCGGTCAAGATCGATTCTTATTCCGGTCAGCCATTGCCTGGAGTACATTTCGCGCTGTATAAAGAAGTGTACGAAGTCGGAACAGGAAATCCGATGCCTGATTATGTTCCGGTCAAAGGATATGAAGATATCGTTTCCGGTCCGGATGGTTTGATCGAGGGAATCTCGTACGAACAGACGGAATTCTTTGATGGATTGAAGGCCGGAACCTATTACCTGAGAGAAGTGACACCAACCGGTTATAATCCGCTTGGAGTCGATATAAGGATCACGATCTCAAGTACCGGCAATGTGACGATCGAAGGAGCGAAACGTCCTGGTTCCAGCGGCGGATCGTGGACGATCAGTCCGATCAGTTCAAGCATTGCGAAAAAAGAGTTTACGGAATCGGACGAAGGCAACACCTGCCTGATCACGATTTACAATAAGCCGAATGATCCGGTCAGGATCAGGAAGATGAAAGCAGGAACCAGCGGCAACAATACCGTATATCTGGAAGGCATCAAGTTTGATTACTATGATGAAACCCAGATCGCGAATGGTAAGCCGAAACCTGGCGAGGTTCCTAGGGTCAGCGGAGCAACTGCCGCAGACGGAATCCTCATTCTTGGCGGCGTAGAGGATAATACAAGTTATTATCTGTATGAAACCGAAACGCTTCCTGGCTACCAGCTGCTGAGCGGACCGGTCATTGTGACGGCGATCCGTAGCAACAACACGCTGACGGTCAAAGCTTCATTGAACGGACAGCAGCTGACCTGCAAGAAGGTCAAAGACAGCAACAGAAATGATGTCTGGGAGATCTCCATCTACAACTCTACCGGTTATGAGCTTCCTGCGTCAGGCGGTACGGGACGTTCCTTCTTCTACATTACAGGCGCATGCATGATCGTTGCGGCGATGCTGCTGCAGAAGAGAACGAAATAAAGAAACACCAATCATTACAGAAGCACGGGATGTGAAAGTTCCGTGCTTTTTGTGTGGTTCATGGGCACTTCATATATATAATGATTAAAAATACAGTAATATTTAATTATAGGAGTGGAGAATGCGATGACAGAGAAAGAAGCGATCCTGGAACGGCATGCGGTAAGAAACTATCTGGATAAGCAGATCGATCGGGAAACCGTCCTGCTGATCGAGGATAAGATCAGGGAACTGAATGAAAGATCCGGCCTGCATTTTCAGTTTATTTCCGATGCAGGGAATACTTATGACAGATTCATGAATAAGACCATGGGCTTGCGCACGGCGCCAAGCGTGATCGCTTGCGTGGGCAAAGAAGAAGAGGGTCTGGAACAGAAGATCGGCTATTATGGCGAGAAACTGGTCCTGTATCTGCAGACTCTGGGTTTGAATACCTGCTGGGCAGGACTATTCAACAAAAAAGCGATCGCTGCAGAAATTAAAGAAGACGAACGTCTGGTCATCACGATCGCCACGGGCTATGGCAGAGACCAGGGAAGACAGCACCGTTCCAGGACGATCGAACAGGTGACGGAAGGAAAAGCGGAACGTCCGGACTGGTTTATCGAAGGAGTCAGAATGGCGTTGCTGGCGCCGACTGCGATCAACCAGCAGAAATTTGTGATTCGCCTCAATGATGACGACACGGTCGATTTCATCGATCGCAAAGGTCCATTCAGCCAGGTCGATCTGGGAATCGTGAAATGTCACTTCGATATCGGAGCCGGGAGGAATCAGAAATGAAGCCGATCATCGTTTATGCTTCAACGCATCACGGGAATACCAGGAAGATCGTTGATGCGATCGCGAAAGAATATGGCGTTGAAACCGTCGATGCGACAGGTGTGAAGGAGAAAGATCTTTCGAAGTACGATCTTATCGGCTTCGCTTCAGGGATCTATGCAGGAAAGTTTCATCCATCGATCCGGCAGTTTGCGAAAAACAATCTTCCTGTAAACAAAAAGATCTTCTTTCTTTCAACCAGCGCCATGAACAGGGACTTCTCTGCTTCGATGAAAGAAGCGTTGAATGGGAAGGATCCTGATGTGCTTGGAAAGTATTCCTGTTTCGGATATAATACGTTTGGTCCTTTCAAGCTGATTGGAGGAACTTCAAAGGGACATCCGGATGAGGAGGATATCAGGAACGCTTTGGCGTTTTATAAAAAGATCAGCGAGACTTGCAGCAGATTTCAAGATGTCATATAGATGAGGTGATTCAGATGAAAGAGAAAATACTGGAAGAATTAAAGAAGCGTTACACATTGACACAGAAAGATATGCAGGGTCTGCAGAAGATCAAGAAAGGAACGACGAACATCGATTGCGATACCTATGAGATCGAGGGAGTAGGAAATCTGTTCCTGATGAACATGAAGGCGATGCTGGGTGCGATGAAGATGGAAACGTATGTCATCACGCCTTTCAGCAAGGATCTTTCTTTCTGCAACATTGATACCGTACAGGCCATGGGAAACGACATGTGCCTGTTTGAGATGTATAAGACTTCTTTGCATGATGAGGATCTTTCCGTGTTTGAACCGATCAAAGAAAAGTATAAAGACCTTCCTGAATACGACGGAGGAGAACACTGGTATGACAGCGTACGTCTTTCTTCATCGATCGGCAAGAAGGGAAAGAAGATCATGGCAGAAGGAAACGGAATGCTGGAAGACTGTCTGATAGCGTATCTGGATCTTTTAGAGAAAGCTCTTGATTGTGATCCGGAAGCGAAGAAAGAGGAAGTCAGAAAGTATGTCGATCGGCTGATTGCCGAAGGCGGCATGGCGGTCGACGGTTTAAGCAAGATGATCGGTAAAGAGGAAACAACGAAACTGATCAGAGACTATATGTATAACATCTGATATGGTTAAAGCGATCGTATTTGACTGTGATGGCGTGATCCTGGATTCGGAGCCGCTGTTTACCAAGGCGTTTGAAGCGCAGAAAGCGTCTTATGGTTTTCCGATCCATATGCATGACAAAGCGGAAGTCATCGGAACGACATTGAGAGAAACCTGCCGCATCATTCTGGAGAAGAATCCGCGGATCGATAAAACACTGGATGAGTTTCTGGAGGAACACATCCGTTATGTATATCAGTTTCTGATGAGCGATGATCTCGAACCTATGGATGGGTTTGTGGACTTTGTGAAGGAACAGCACGCCAAGGGGATAAAAATGGCTGTTGCCAGCAGTTCTCCCATGGAATATGTCTTGCACAAGCTGAGACTGTTTAAAGTCGAGGACTTCTTCTCTGTGATCGTATCCGGGGATGACATCAGCAGATCGAAGCCGGATCCGGAGATCTATGAGGTTGCGGTAAAAAAACTGGGACTACCGAAAGAAGAGATCATTGCGATCGAAGATGCTTATTATGGAATCCGATCGGCGAAAGCAGCCGGATTGTATACAATTGGATTTAAAGGATCGGTCCTTGAACAGGATACTTCGGAAGCGGATGAAGAAGTATACAGGTTTCAGGATATCCGGATATTGAAGGCAGATGATCATTGATAAGGAGGAAACAACATGAATGAAGTGATCAAAGCAATCAAGGAGAGAAGAAGCATCCGCAGTTTTAAAGCTCAGATGCCTAAGAAAGAAGAACTCGAGCAGATCATTGAAGCGGGATTATATGCGGCAAGCGGGATGGGAAAGCAGTCGGCAATCGTTGTCGCCATCACCAACAAGGATGTCAGAGACAGGCTGATGAAGGCCAATCAGAAGGTCATGAACATGGAAGACAGGGATCCGTTTTATGGAGCGCCTGCGATCCTGGTGGTTCTGGCTCCGAAAGAGGAAGCGAACCATGTCTATGACGGAAGTCTGGTCATGGGAAACCTGCTGCTGGCGACGCATGCTTTGGGTCTGGGAGGCATCTGGATCCATCGGGCAAAGCAGGAATTTGAAGAAGAAGAGTGGAAACAGCTTCTGAAAGATCTTGGCGTCGAAGGTGAATATGAAGGCATCGGACATTGCGCCGTAGGCTACATCGATGGAGAAATCCCGGAAGCCAAGCCTCGGAAAGAAAACAGAGTCTACTGGGTCGAATAAAGAAAGGTCGCAAGACCTTTTTTGTATAAAAACACTATCAAAAAAAATCAGTAATTGGTACAATAAAAGTGGATTTTTTGATTATACGCAGGATAAAGATGTCAAGGAAAAGATCATTACGGATCATCATCATAATATTGCTGGGAATCAGTCTTTTTGCCTGTGGCGGAGAAGGAGCGGAACCTGAAACTGTCGACGAACCGGTAGAGGAAGAACCTTTCGTTCCTTATGTCGTTCCGGAATTCAGGACGGTCGAATTCAATGGAACGGTTGCGGAGCGTCTTGATGAGGTTCATATCGACAGTTCGCATATGGAGGATGGCTATATCGCCGTTTCTGCCGTATCGGATATGCGTCTGAAATTTCGGGTCGTTCATGATGAGGAGAAATATAACTACGATCTGCCTAAGGATGGTACCGTGACGTTCTATCCTTTGCAGCTGGGCGATGGCGAATACATTTTCTATGTCTACAAGAATATTGTCGATACGAAATACAGCGAACTCTACAAAGAGCGTCATGATGTCGTTCTGAAAGATTCGTTCGATCCTTATCTGCGTCCGAATCAGATCGTGAACTATCAGCAGGATTCTGCCTGTGCGGATAAGGCGCGGGAACTGGCATCGCAGGCATCGACGCCGATCGAAGTGGTTGCCAAGATCTACGAGTATATCATAGGGAATGTCGTATATGACTATGAAAAAGCAGAAACGGTTCCGAAATCTTATCTGCCTGTACCTGATGAAACCTTGCAGACAGGAAAAGGGATCTGTTTCGATTATGCGGCGTTGGCTGCTTCGATGCTTCGGAGCGTAGGAATTCCTGCGAAACTGATTACCGGGAAGGTATCGCCGAAGGAATTGAGCCATGCCTGGAATATGTTTTATACGGAAGAGACCGGCTGGGTGACGGCGGAATTCAAGGTCAACAGCAGGGAGTGGACACGTATCGATATGACGTTCTCAGCGAACGGAGTCAATGAAGAGTATATCGGAAATGGAGAGAATTATACCGATTTGTATCAGTATTAGGAAGAAGAGGAAATCATTATGAAGAAACAGTTGGATTATCTGGGTGTCAGTGCTTTTGCGGAAAGCATGGGTATGATGATACAGGCCGGAATCGGGATCGATGAAGCGATCACGTTGCTGAAGCCAAGCCATGCGCAGAATGGCGTATTGAGTGAGGCTTTGGAGCAGATGGCAGAAAAGGTCGAGGAAGGAACGGATCTGTCGACAGCGATGGAAGAAACGGGCGTCTTTCCGGAATATGCCGTATCCATGGTCAAGGCAGGACAGAAAACAGGACGTCTGGAAAGCGTGATGTTCCATCTTTCGGATTACTACAAGAACGAAAAGAACATGAAGGAGAACATCCGTTCCGCGATCATTTATCCGATCAGCATGATCGTCATGATCATTGTGATCTTATGCATCATGCTGAAAATGGTTCTGCCGGTATTCCGCAGCGTCTATGACAACCTAACCGGCGATCTGGCAAGTTCTTCCTACAGTTATATCGGTTTCTCCTATACGTTGTGCCGCGTGCTGCTGATCGTAATGGTCGTGCTGGTAGCTGCGGTACTGATCGGACTGCTGCTATGGAACAATGGCAGGAAGGAAGCGATCGAAAAGCTTTTACGCAAGATACCGATCTGCGCATCTCTGTTTGATACGCTGGCGATCTTGCGCTTTACCGCTTCTTATGACATGTATCTTTCCAGCGGTGAGATGCAGGATGAGGCGCTGCTGAATTCGCTGCCGATGGCAGATTCCAAACCGGTAGAAGAGAAGCTGCAGCGTATCTCCAAGCGCATGGAAGAAGGACATGGATTTGCCCAGTCCGCGTATGAAGAAGAACTCTATGAGGGCGTCTACGGAAGGATGCTGATTCCGGGAGAACGAAGCGGCAATATCGAGTCCATCCTGCAGAGGCTGGTCGATTTGTTAAGAGAAGATTCCGCGGTTTCCGTAGCGAAAATCGTGAATACCCTGGAACCTCTGCTTTCAGGCGTGCTGATGATATCGATCGCTATCGTACTGCTTTCGCTGATGCTGCCTCTGATTGGCATCATGAATTCGATCGGATAGAAAGGAAGGCGCAATGTATCGGGATCAAAAAAAGCTGCCTGTATTCCTGATCCTGACGGTTCTGGCTGTCGTTGCTTTTCTATTGTTTGAATCATTGTCTGTATCAGGAAAGGACAACACGGAAGAAACGACCAGATCGCTGAAAGAAGCGATACAGCGCAGCGCTTTGCAATGCTATGTGGTCGAAGGCGTCTATCCGCCTGATCTGGATTATCTGAAAGAGAACTACGGCCTGACCGTCAACAGCAAGGATTATTATATCGACTACGAGATCTTCGCGGAGAATCTTCCGCCGGAGATCCGGGTCATTCCAAGAAAGAAGGCGGAGAAATGAAAACGACGAGAAGCATTTATGCGTTGGGAATCAGCGCCATGTTTCTGGGAGGATTTTTATTGCTGGTAGTGTTTGGTGCAACCACCTACCGCAATATTTCTGCCGTCCAGTCTTCGAACAACGAACTGCGTTCCAGTCTTTCTTATCTTTCCACTTCTCTTACGACCGATCGGGCATCCGATCTGTTCATAAACAAAGAGAACGTGGGAACCGTTCTGATTATCGCGGATGGCGACACCGGTTATGGTAAGCGCATCTATCTTTATGAAGGCTATCTGGTAGAAGATTACGGACCGGTTGACGGTTCCCTGATGCCGGAGGATGCGATCCGCATCGCTGAGGGACAGACCTTTACGATCAGAAAAGAAGATCAGTTGCTGATCATTGAAACGGATGAAGGGACGGTCAAGGTCTTTCTGCAGGACAGGGAGGTGAAGTTTTCATGAGGAATAAAGAGAAATTCATCTTTTATCTGGAAACGTTCCTGTTAACGGTATCGTTCGTGCTGGTGATTGTCGTATTGTCTTCCTTTCTAGTGAAGTCTTCGAGAAAGACGGTTTATGCCCGTGATCTGACGAATGCGGTCTGTCTGAGCGAGAACGTTGCGGAAACGACGAAAGCAGCGGATTCTTTCGAGGAACTGTATCAATTGTTGAATGAAAACGACAATGCCTATTGTGAGGCAGACAAGATCGTTGTGACTTATGATAAAGAACTGAAGCCGGTGAAGGATGGAAGATATCATCTGACCATTACCTATCATGAAGAAGGCGAAATGGTTACTGCCACCATCGATGCTTCCGTCGAAGACACCGTCATCTATGATCTGGAACTGGCGCAGTACAAAGGAGGCGAACGATGAAAGAGAAAACATTGCGTCTGGGCCCGTTGGCCATCCTGCTGGCGCTGATCGCTCTGGCGATGACGATCCTGTCTCTGCTGTCGTTTGCTTCGGCACAGGCGGATGTCGCATTGGCGGAACGTTTTGCGAAAACGGTAGCGATCCGTTACCGTCTGGATAAGAAAGGACAGGAGTTTCTGAAAGATCACAGCAGTGATGCGGAAGCTTCTTATGAAAGCAGCGAAGAGGATTATGTGCTGCATATCGAGATCAAAGAAAACGAGATCGTCGAATGGAAGATCCACAAGAACTGGCAACAGGAGGAGCAGTTCGATGATCTGTGGGAAGGAGGAAACTGATGGGTATAGAAGAGATTCTGAAAGAAGCCATCGAAAAGGAAGCGAGCGATATCTTCTTTATTGCCGGCTTGCCTGTGACATTCAAATGCAAAGGCATACAGGAAAGAAAAGGAGAAGAGAAGCTGCTTCCGGAGGATATCAGGAAACTGGTAGAAGAGATCTATCAGATTTCGAAAAGAGATGAGACCAATTACAGCAAGGGAATCGATGACGACTTTTCCTTTTCGCTATCCGGCTTGGGCCGTTTCCGGGTCAATATTTTCCGTCAGCGCGGTTCTTTGGCGGCCGTACTGAGAGTCATCCGCTTCGGCTTGCCGGATCCGGTACAGCTGGGTATCCCGGAGAACGTACTGTCTCTGGCTGACAACAAGAAGGGTCTGGTACTGGTCACAGGATCTGCCGGTTCCGGCAAATCTACGACACTCGCATGCATGATCGACAGGATCAATCACATGCGTCAATGCCACATCATCACCATGGAAGATCCGATCGAATACATCCACCGTCATGACCAGGCAATCGTGACCCAGCGCGAGATCTACATCGATACGCCGGGCTATCTGGAATCATTGCGTTCCGCTTTGCGTGAATCTCCGGATGTCATCCTGCTGGGAGAAATGCGGGATTTTGAAACGATCTCGGCAGCGATCACTGCAGCGGAAACAGGCGTACTGCTGTTCTCGACCCTGCATACATCCAGCGCAGCCAATACGATCAACCGTATCATCGATGTCTTCCCAGCTTCCCAACAACAGCAAGTCAAGATACAGCTGGCGCAGATCCTGAAAGGCATCGTCTGTCAGCAGCTGGTTCCGGGAAGCGATGGCACGCAGGTTGCGGCTTTCGAGGTGCTGAAGACCACGCCTGCCGTCCAGAACATGATACGGGAAGGCAAACTCCATCAGCTGGAAGCGACCATGCAGCAGAGTGCGGCCGATGGCATGTTTACGATGGATATGGATCTGTTGAAACTGTACAAGGAAGGACGCATCAGCAAGGATACCGCCCTGATCTCCTGCAACAATTATGAAACGATGTCGAAACGTTTAGGATAGCATTATGACAGAAATAATCAAAGACAACATTCTGCATGTGAAGACCTTCGGGAATTTCATGATGACCTATAACGGCCAGTCGATCACCGGCAAAAACAAGACAAGCGAGTCGCAGTTCAACTACCTGATGGAGATCATCCTTCATGCGGGAAAACAGGGTGTCGATCGCGATGTCCTGGAGCAGTCGCTGTTCCGTCACAAGGACCTCAACAACATCCATCATGCGACCCAGAGCGTCATCTATAATGCCAAGAAACGGCTGAAAGAATATGATATTCCGGATGTCAACTGCATCTATCAGAAAGACGGGATCTATTACTGGAACGATGAGATTCCGATCGAAGAAGATGCACGTCTCTTTGAAGAATATATCAAAGAAGCAGATAAAGAAAAGAAACCGAAAGAAAAGATACAGAAATACCTGAAAGCGATACACCTGTACACCGGAGAATTCTTAGAGAATCAGGTATCGACTGCCTGGATTGCCAAGGAAAGCTGGCGCTACCGCAAGCTGTTCTCGGAAGCGGTCAATAAAGCGGCCAACCTGATGATGGAGCGGGATGAGTATGAACTTCTCGAAGAACTGGGAAAATATGCGACCGAGGTACAGCCGTTGTGCGACTGGGAAACGCTGACGATGGAAGCCTATGTGTTCCTGGGCAAGTATAAGGAAGCCTTCGATCTTTATGAGAAAACGATCGATTCCTATCTGGAGGAACAGGGCATACGGCCAAGCGTAAGGATGTCGGAACTGGTGGAGAGGATCGGTTCCCAGCTGGAATTCCCGCATGCGATGCTGGAGGATATCAAGCATCGTCTGGAGGAAGATTCGAAAGCGGAAAGCGGAGGCTACATCTGTTCCTATCCGGTCTTCCTGGGAATCTATCAGACGATCTCCCGTATCATGGATCGTAGCGGCCAGTCGGTCTATCTGATGCTTTGTACGATCGTCGACAGCAAGGGTAATGTCCTTGGTCCGGGCAAGAAGCTGGATGAGCTCTCGGAACGTTTGGGACAGACGATCCACAAGTCGATCCGTTCCAGCGATGTGATGAACCGTTACAGTCGGGGACAGTGGCTGGTCCTTTTGACCAATACGACCCTGGAAGACTGCGAGATCATTGAGAAACGTATCAACAAGGCATTCATGCTGAACCGGCAACGGATCGGAGTCAAGTATCATGTCTCCTCCGTATTCGAGGTATAGCGATGGAAAAGACACAGAGCTATATCGGCGTACGTAACGGCTTGGTCGTCTGCATCGATGGATGCAAAGGCGTTGACTACAAAGGGCGTTACTATCACTCTTACAGTAAAGACCCGTTTACTTTCTCTTCTCCCGAAGAAATGCTGAATCAGATACAGACGTTCTTCGATGAGATGCGTTATCCCTTCAACGGAAACAACGAACGAAGCTTTGGGGATACCAAGAATACAAAAACAAACAATAAGGAGTTAAAAAAGGTTATGAAAGACAAAGAACTGTTAGATATGAAAGGCGATCTGGGTACGTTTATCATCCGTGTTCAGCACCGGCAGAATTCTTCCTGGCAAGGAAGGATCACTTGGATGGAAGAAGATAAGACTTTGTCTTTCCGTTCCATCTGGGAAATGATGAAACTGATCGATTCGGCGATGGAACAGTATCGCGATGACGACGAAGACGATATGCCGAACTGGTAAGGAGATCTTATGCTCGATAAAGTAAAGAATGAGCAGAAACGTAAAGTCCTGGTTGTCGACGACGAGATAATCAACCGGATGATGCTGGGGAATATCGTTGAAAAGAACTATGAGGTCCTCTATGCGGAAAACGGCCAGGAAGCGTTAGACATCATCAGAAAAGATGGGAAGAATATTTCAGCGATCCTTCTGGATCTGATGATGCCGGTAATGGATGGATTTATGTTGCTGGACACACTGAAGGAAGAGGATCTTCTCAAGGAAACCCCGGTCATCGTACTGACTTCGGAAGTCACTGCGGAAGTGCAGAGTATCCGTATGGGCGCCGTCGATTTCATCAAGAAACCGTACGACAATCCCGAGGTCATTCTGACCAGGATACAGAGGATCATCGAACTGTTTGAAGACAGGCAATTGATCGAAACGGTGGAATATGATTTTACCGGTCTTTATACGAAAGACTTCTTTCTGGAATATATGAGCCAGATCGATGCGAAGGATCCCCAGAGTCTCAGGGACACCGTCGCTTTCGATGTCGAACATTTCCATCTGATCCAGGAGATCCACGGCAAGACCGTAGCTGATGAGATCCTGTCTTACATGGGAAGCAATATCCGTGATTTTCTGGAGAGTCATCCGGGTATCGCGGGACGCTGGGATGCGGATCAGTTCTATATGTATGTCACTCACCTGGAGGATACGAAGGAACTGGAGGAGCTGGTGGAACGCCTAAGCAACTATTCTCCGGATATCACCGTCCGGGTCCATGCGGGGATCTATACGGCAGTTGCCCAGGATGTTGAAGAAGAACGCAAGACGGCGGCAGCGAAATCCGCGTGCAACACCTTAAGCAACAATTATACGAAAGTCATAGCGGCATACAACGAAAAACTTCATGAAGAAGAAGTCTATGCCGAGAAGCTGATCAACGACATGGACGATGCCATGAACGAGAAACAGTTCAAGGTCTATATGCAGCCGAAATATGATGTGACAGGAGAAGAACCGAAGATCACAGGAGCGGAAGCCCTGGTGCGCTGGCAGCATCCCGAGCTGGGAATGGTATCTCCGGGAAGGTTTATTCCTTTGTTCGAAGGAAACGGACTGGTACAGCGTCTGGATCACTATATCTGGGAAGAGACCGCAAGGATCATCGCGGGCTGGAAAGAGAAATATCGGCGAGCGATCCCGGTATCGGTCAATGTTTCCCGTATCGATCTCTATGATCCGGAAATCAAGACGAAACTGTTAAACATCATTGAGAAGTATCATCTGGAGAAAAAAGATCTCCATCTGGAGATCACCGAAAGCGCCTATGCCGAGGATATGGATATCGCTTTGAAAGTGATCGCGTCCTTGCAGAACGAAGGTTTTCTGATTGAAATGGATGACTTCGGTTCCGGATTCTCTTCCTTGAATATGCTTTCAAGAATGCCGATTGATGCGTTGAAGTTCGATATGCAGTTTGCCAGAACGATCGATACGGATCAGAAGCAGTATCATCTGGTAGAAAGCCTGATCGGATTTGCCCGTATGCTTGGAGTCATGACGATCGCGGAAGGCGTAGAAAACAAGGAACAGTATCTGGCGATGAAGAAAGCGGGTTGCAATATCATCCAGGGTTATTATTTCTCGAAACCGTTAGCGGAAGAAGAGTTTGTACACTATATAGAAGAATTAAAGGAGGAAACATGCTGAGTATCGATGCTTTGAGAGAATATGGGGCAGACGTGGAAGATGGTCTGACACGCTGTTTCGGGTCGGAAGAGTTCTATCTGAAACTGGTCGATATGATCAAAGAGGAGAAATCCTTCGGCTTGCTGAAAGAAGCGCTGGAACAGCACGATCTGGATGCGGCATTCGAAGCGGCGCACGCTTTGAAAGGAGTCACGGCCAACCTGTCGCTGACGCCGATCCTGAATCCGGCAATGGAGATCACCGAACATCTCCGTCAAAGGGAAGAGATGGACTACGAGCCGTTGCTGAAAGAGATCCTGGAACAGAAAGAAAAATTAGACAACATCATCAATGAATAAGAGCGGAAATATCCGCTCTTATTGTTCTTCCAGTAACGACTGTATCTTCCCCATGTGTTCGTCATCCATCAGCATTGCCAGCAGCACGGGAGAGAATCTTTTTTTCTCGGTCTGTATGATTTCTTTTACGTTCTTTGTCGTATCGTTGTCATAGGCTTCTACCAGATAAGATACCAGCGCGATTACATCGGTCATCTGCCGGTATACGGATTCGTTGCGTACATATTCCGCAGGATAGCCGTTGACTCCGTCGTACCAGGCATGATGTCCGTAGGTGCAGTCGGCATAGATTTCGGTCGATTCCCTGGAAGCCAGGTCATCATGTCCGGAAACGGTATGAAGCTGATAGATCTCATACTCCCGTTCCAGCAGATTTCTGCTGCGCATCAGACGTTCCAGATTCATTTTGAGAAGTCCGAAATCATAGTATAAGGCACAGTTCTCTCCATAGTCGCAGAGCAGTTCTTTCTTGCGCTGTATATCCTTTTCTTCCCCGATGAATGGAATATCATCAAAGAAGGCCGGATCTTCTGAAAGGATGCTTTCACAGAGGTAGGAAGCGATCTTCTGGGCAACCAGCGAGCGCAGATAAGAAACGCCCGACAGCTTACGGATCAGCTTTGTAGTAATCTCCTTGTAGGAAGGGACACCGCTTGTCTCATAGTAATCCGTAATGATCAGGGTCATGAGATAACTGAAATAATCGATCCCATCATCTACGGGATAAGCCATGGCCACCCGCATCATTTTGTCATAAGCGTCTTTCAGATAATCCAGACGACGCTTCCGGTTCCGGATATTCTGATTCCGTTTCAATAAGGTTCCATAATAGATCGGCAGTTGACAGTTCGCATACATCGCAGAAGCATCGAACTGTTTCTCATCCGCATCGCTGATCAGCTTTTCCATCCGATCCAGCGTCGTATCGATATCGACGAAACCGCAGCTGTATTCCATCTCGTAGTAAGGCCATAACCAGCGCACATTCGGATCTCCCTTGTGCGCTTCCGGTTCGAAGACATACTGGCAGGATTCCAAGACGGAAGCCAGTTCTTCCGCCGAGAGATTGCCTCGGGACATGACGGCACGGTTGGAACTCATCTGCTGGTGGGTACGACGAAGGAAGACATCCCAGGGAAGACCCGGTGCCAGTTCCTGATAATAAGGATCCTGAACGATCTGCAGGACCTTGCGGCTGATATCGACTTTCTTCTTGAGATCATGCGTGCAGATGGCGATATTCGCCAGGGAACGGATGATATAACCCTTGGTTTCTTCATCCGGAATTTCCGCAAAGTATTTCAGATAAGAGGACGCTTCTGAAAACATCATTTCCGCTTCGAAATACAAAGAATGTGTCAATGGAGATTCGACTCCCTGCACGGAACGGTTCTGATAGTAGAGACCCATTCCGACTTTGTATAGTTCTTTGATGATATTGTTCCGGTCTTTACGGAAACGATACAGCGTCAGCAACGCTTCATGGATCAGCAGATAGATGCCGCAATCCAGGTTGGTCGTCCAATCCATCAGTACATCGGAAAACTCTTCCAGTTCCTTGATCGCATCCTCGGAAACGGTATGCAGCTCATCGAGACAAGTGAAAAGGTTTCGATTCAGAAGATCGATATTTTCTTTTCTTAAGATCTCGCTCTTCTTTTTGGCTTCGATCCTGCGGATCTTCTCCGTTTCCGGATCTCCCCCTCTGGCTACATCCAGCAAGGCTGCGATTTCTTTGATGTTTTCAATGTATTTTTCCTGGTAGGCTTGCATCTTAGATCGTTTTCAGTGTCTGCATCAGTTTATGGACATCGATCGGTTTGGCGATATGGGAATCCATTCCCGCTTCTTTGGCTTTCGCGACATCTTCTGCAAAGGTATTGGCCGTCATCGCAAAGATCCTGATCGTTTTTGCATCTTCTTTTCCGGAGGAACGGATTGCCTTGGTCGCTTCATAACCGTTCATGAGTGGCATCTGTACATCCATCAGGATCGCATCATAATGGGTATCGGATAGATACTTGTCCAGTGCTTCCTGACCGTTTTCTGCCGTATCCAGATCGACTTTGGTTGAAGACAGGATTTCTTTGGCGATCTCCCGGTTGATAAAGTTATCCTCCACCAGCAGGATGCGCTTTCCGGACAGATCCAGACCGCCTGTCAGATGATCATGCGAATCATCTTTCAGCGCAGCTGCAATACCGTTGATCAGCGATTTCCTGAACAGAGGCAAAGGAATGAAATGCTCGATTCCGCTGCGGTTTGCCCGATACTCGATATCGTTCCAGTCCTGATCGCCGACCAGAATGATCGTCATCTCCGGATGTGCCTTATGCAGATAGGACGCCACATCGAAGAGATCTCCGGTCGCTTCACCGATCTCTCCCAATAATAAGACATCAGTCTTTTCATTTGCGAACTCGCTATCCGTCAGCAAGGAAATGGCTCCGTTGAAGGTTGTTGTTTCCTTGAAGGAAAGATCATATTCCTGCAGATAACTGAGGATGCGGTCATGAACCTCTTTATCGTTTTCCAGAACCAGGATATTCCGGTTCTTCAATGCTTTGTCGTTGACGGCCGCTTTCTCATAGCGTAACGGAATACGGATCTCTACCGTAGTACCTTCATTCAGTTTGGATTGGATCGAGATCGTGCCGTTCATCGTTTCTACCAGCTTCTTGACGATGCTCATGCCTAAGCCGGTACCCTCGATACGGGAAATCGTCGTGGAATTGGCCCGTTCGAACGGATCGAATACTTTCTTCAGGAATTCCTCGGACATGCCGATGCCGTTATCCTGACAGCGGAAACAGAGCACGCAGCGTTCGTCCTGCATCTCTTGGGAGAAAGAGACTTCGATCTCTCCGTGATCCGGCGTGTATTTTACGGAATTATTAATGATATTGACGAAAATCTGCCGCAGCCGCAAAGTATCGCCATAAAGGCTTTCATATAAGATATTATCGGTCTTGAAAGTGAAATGATGCTGCTTCTCAGCCATCTGCGGCTTGCTGACGGTCAGAGTCTCATGCAGAAGATCACTCAGCCAGAACTGTTCCTCATTGATGCTCAGACGGCCGGAATTGATCCTGGACATATCCAGGACTTCATTGATCAGACTCAGCAGATGTCCGCTGGCAACCTCGATTTTATTCAGTGAATCAGCGACTCTTGCTTTTTCATCCAGATGGTTTTTTGCTAAGGAAGTCAGTCCGATGATCGCATTCATCGGCGTACGGATATCATGCGACATGTTGGAAAGGAATGTTTCCTTCGCCTGATTCTCTTCTCTCGCCTCATTGAGCAGTTTCAGGGTATCCTCATATTGCTGGTCATCCCCGCTGATCCACAGTTCCATCTCCTTGGAAAAAGAGATCTTCTCTCTAAGATCATTCACATCAAACGATTCGGTCTGAAACAAGATCGTCTGTCCTTCTTCTTTGACAGTAACTAACGCATAACCTCTTGTCATAGGTCTCCTTTCCGCCTGAAAAGATGCCAAGACTCTTCTTGAAATAATTGTATCGTGAAACGCTTAAAAAAGCATTTATCTAATAGATATAATACGAATTGCCGCCCTGTTCTTTGGCTTTGTATAAAGCCACATCGGCATCGCTGTAGATATTGCCGGTCGCATCATTGCGATCAGGGAAAGCGATACCGAAGCTTAAAGAAAAATCAGGAAGGCCATCGCTGGTATCATGGACTTTGCTGTTGATGGTATTGACCTTGGAGATCAGCAGGTTCTTCAGACGGGAATCGCTTCGGATCATAACGACCGCAAATTCATCTCCGCCCAGACGGCAGGGATAGTCGTTGGAACGGAAGCTTTCCTGCAGGATATGCGCAAGCTTCTGCAGGACCTTGTCGCCGGTCTCGTGGCCATGGCTGTCGTTGATCCCTTTGAAATTATCGATATCCACCATGATCAGGGTATAGCCGGTCATATCGGCATTATTGCGGATGCTTTCAAACATCCTGCGGTTATAAAGACCGGTCAAAGGATCATGGGACGCTTCATAGGAAAGCTGCTGCCTATCGACCGCATTCTTCATGTGAAGGTGATTGTATGCTTCCGCAAGATCATTCAGTTCCTTGCTGCGCTGTTCAGGAAGCGTTTCGCCCTTTGTGACGGTTTCCGTGATCTTATGCAAAGGCTGCAGAAGCAGGGAACGGACACACGAAATCATCAGGACCATCAGTACCAGAATGACCGCAATCATGACCAGCTGCAGCGATAAAGCGGCGCCATATGCAACCAACGCAAAAAGAAGCAGACACGATAGAACGATGCCGCTCAACAGAAAATAAAAAGTATGTTGAAAAGAAAGATTCTTCATCTGATTTTAGAATAGAAAACGGACAGTCAAAAAAATAGTCAAAAACCGTGATATAAAAAGGTAAAATATGATAAGCTACTTCTTACACCTGAAGCAAGCGATGCTTTGGACATTGGTGACTTCGGCAGACTCGTACATCCGGCTCAGTCTGTTTTGTAGAGATTCTATTGTCTCAAACGGAGGTGTGAAGAATCCTGTCCTGATATAGAAACGACGGATCATTCTGTCCGTATGAAGGTTCGCTTCTTCGACATAGAAACAGCCGCTGAAGGTTCCGCCTCTCTTTAAGACACGGTATGTTTCTTTATAGGCTGCTTCTTTGTCAGGAAAGGCATGGAATCCATTGAGCGATACCACGGCATCAAATGTTTCATCCTCGAAAGGCAAGCGACCGACATCTCCCTGAACGAAAGCGATATTTGCGATCTGCAGCTCTTCTGCGCGTTTCCTGGCGCTTTCCATCATCTTGGAGGAATAGTCCAGACAGGTGATATCCGCCTTTGTCAGCGTCTTAAAAACAGGCATGGAAATGACCCCTGTACCAACCGGGACTTCCAGCAGTTTTCCCTTGAAATCCGCAGAAATGACCTCAAACGGAAGGCTCTGATATTCCAGAAGATCTTCTCCATCCATCTGCCACACCGCCTTATCGACCAGCCTTCCCACAAACGAAGAACCCGTCATGATACTGTCATACATGTTATGCGCTTTCCCCAGATTCCTGTAAGCTTCCTTGATCTCCTCTTTCCTGTTCATCGCTCCACCTCTCAGTTAGCATTTACTAACCATATTGTAATACTTCAGAAGAGACAGGTAAATATCACACGGGAATGTGTTAGCGGTTTCATAAGTATCTTATTTAGATAAAACACTGACAAAAAATAAAATAAAATTATATAATAGTACTATGGTGGATAGAAGGATGACAAAAGAAGAATTATTAGAACAGGCAAAACAACTGGCTGAAAATCCCGATTCAGCTGACGCGGTCGTGCAGGCGCGCGTATTGAGGAAAAAGTGGGGAAGAGTAAAGGAAGAAGAAGAATCTTTGTATGACAAGGAGCTACAGGAGTCTTTCAATGCATATCTCGATGTCATATCGGCAAAAGAGTCGGAAGCTTTCGGTACGATCGAGGATCGAAAGAGAGCGATCATCGACAAGGCAAAGGAGGTCTTGAATCAGACCAACTTCAAGAAAGCCTCAGAAGCGATGAATGATCTCATGGAACAGTGGAAAGTATCCGGTCGTATCAACAAAGAAAAGGATGATGAGCTTTGGAACGAATTCAAAGAAGTAAGAAACACGTTCTTTGATAATCGTAATGAATATTATCAGAAACTGCAGGAAAGTTACGAGCACAACAAAGAAGTCAAGAAAGAACTGATCGAGAAAGCAAAGGAAGCCAACACGCTGGATAATTTCAAAGAGATTGCCAACAGGATGGATGCTTTGATGGAAGAATGGAAGAAGACAGGCCGTGCCGGTAAAGAGGATGACGATCTGTGGAAACAGTTCTCAGCAGAACGGAAGACGTTCTTCAACAATCGTAACGCTTACTACAGCGGTTTAAAGGAAACGTTTGCGAAGAAGACGACTGCCAAACAGGAGATCATTGAAAAGGCGAAGAAGAATCTGGCGATTTCCAGCTTCAGCGATGAAGAATTCGAAGAAATGAAAGATCTCAGAAGGCAGTGGAAAGAAATCGGCAATGCCGGCAGAGAGAATGAGAATACGCTGTGGGATGCCTTCAACAAGGTCATGACGACGTATTTCGATAATGCGAAATATTACCGCAATTAACAGTCATTCAAAAAAAGATAAAAACAGATATGAGCGATCATATCTGTTTTTTTCTGAATCAACAGTTTCCGGTATAGACGTATTTCAGCCGTTCACGGGCAACTTCTGCCAGATGATAAACCAGCGATACATCCGTCGCTTTGCGGTCCGTCATATGGAAACATGGAAAGAAACGGGAGATGTGTAAAGGGATTTCCTGGCCAATCGCATTTCCTGAAGCGTCTTTCAGTCCAGTGATCCATTCTGTCATTTCGCGCATTTCTTCTTCGCTGTCGTTTTCGTTCGGGATAATCAAAGTCGTCAGTTCCACATGACAGCCTTTGACTGCTTCGCTGATGAAGTCCATGACCTGACGGCGGTTGCCTTGCAGAATGTTTTCGTAGTAGCGATCGGTAAAGCCTTTGAGATCGATATTCATCGCATCGATATAAGGCAGTATCTCATGGAGGATAGATGATTCGGCGGTACCGTTGCTGACAAGAACTGTCTTTAATCCTGCTTCATGAAACAGTATTGCAGTATCGCGGACATATTCATAAGCGATCAGAGGTTCGTTGTATGTGAAGGCGATACCGATATTTCCCCTGCTTTGAAGATCCAGAGCGATCTGCAGCAGTTCTTCCGGAGCCATCGTTTCGATCTGTTCCGTATCCTGATAGGCTTCTTTGGACCAGGAGATCTCATGATTCTGGCAGAAAGGACAACGCAGGTTGCATCCGTAGCTTCCGATCGAAAGGATCTTGCTGCCGGGATAGAAACGCTGCAAAGGCTTTTTCTCGATCGGATCCAGAGCCATCGAAGTGATCTTGCCATAATTATCGGGATAGATCACATTGTCATGACAGCTGCGAACGCCGCAGAAACCGGTCTGTCCCTCATTCAGCCGGCAATGGCGAAAACATACTTCACATTCAGGCATGACGGATGACCTCGAAGCGTTGCAGCTGATAATCTTCATCCAGATCGATTCCGCCCTTTTGGGCTGCGATACGGATCTGTTCCTCAACAGTATCGACCCCTTCCAGATCCGGCAGAAGCAAGCCTACCCGGCCTTTTTGCGAGACGATCACGCCATAGCGTTTCACATCCAGTTCTTCCATTGAACCAATATCTTGAGCATCGCCCAGCACATCGACGCTGATATCCAGAAAAGGAAGCTCTTCTGCCTGAATCGGATGGAAACGCGGATCTCTTGAACAAGCCGAGATGGCGTTGGAGATGATCTCCTGAGCGATATTCTTCTTTGTCGCCATGATCGTACCGATGCATCCCCGCAGCCTGTCATTCTCGTGAATGGACACAAAAGTTCCGGCTTTCCTCATCAGCATCTCTTCCGGGAGATCATCCGGCACCTCCGGACGTTTCCCGCTGATCACATAAGTCTCGATCGTCTGACGCGCCAGCTTTACATAGGCGTCTGCCTGATCGTATCTGTTTCTCAATTCATTTGTTAAGCTGTCTTCATACCGTTTCAGGAAATGACGGTTCCCGTCTTTCTCTTGCGGATAGAACGTACAGATTCCGTAGCCTACCCCCGTCACATCCTGATGGCTTAATACATTTGCTTCGACAGAAAAACCATCGAATGCTCCGGCCATGATCACGAACGAACGGTGTCCGCATTCTGCCGCTTTCTCGCAGAAGTCTTCTGTAAATGAAAACAGTTCATCGAATGCCGACCTTCCACAGACATCCATGATGCGTTTATCATATTCCGGACCCTGTGGACTGAAACCGTAAGGTCCGTAAGTCTGCAGCTTATGTGAAAGATCCCCGCTCGCAATGATGACCGCGTTCCGATCCAGATCATCAATTGCCTGTGCGATCAGCTGGCCGAGATGGTAGTGCTTCATCAGATCCAGACCGGACAAGCCGATACGTACGATCTTGCCGCCTTGGTAATGTTTTCTTATGAAATACAAAGGAACCATCGTTCCATGATCCAAAGAAGCATCCCGCTGTCCCAAAGTACCTGCAGGAAAATCTTCTTCGTCAGCCAGCTCGCAGATCCGTTTCACCAGCTGCGTATCATATTCCTCATTGAATCGGACCTGAGGCGCATTGAAACGCGCAAAAGAACCGGAAGCCTTGTTTCCGGGCGAGATATGGAAGTAGTCCGAATACATGATGGAATGGGGGCTGGTAATGATGATGGTATCGGGCTGCAGATGGGCGATCTGACGGGCCACCTCTTCATAAGCGTCCGTCGTTTCCTGAATCTGTGCTTCCTCTCCCTGACCGACATCCGGTACGATCAAAGGCGGATGAGGAACCATGAAAGCTGCCAATAGCGACATAGGAAGACCTCCTTCTTAACAAAAAAGAGTAACCGGTAAGCTACTCTTGTCGTGTTCTTAACGGATCACGCTCCTCCGTTGGATATGATCGTGATATTGATCTCGACATCCTGATCCGGCATGACGAAACGGTAAAGACCCTCGCTGACACATTCGACTTCTACGCCCGAGATATTCACATAAAGATCGGCATCCGTCACGGTGACGGTTTCAATCTCTACGACATCACCTGCTTTGGCGAATCTGGGACATTTGACGAGATCTTCATCGCCTTCGCTGATTCTGATCCTGTGGTATCCGAAACAGCCGGACAAAGAAAGCAACATAAATACCGATAGAATGACTGCAGTTATTTTTTTCATAAGACACCTTGTTTCTTTATCTCTATTCTACAATATCGTTATCAAAAATACATAAACCGGAACGATCCTTCTTCATAAAGGGAAACAAAGATGATGTTATACTGTATATGTATGACGGGAGGTTTGATATGAAATGTCCAAACTGTAACGGAACCTTGTATTTCAATATCAAAGAACAGAAACTGAAATGCCATCACTGTTCGGCGGTATTCGATGTGAATGAATACTATGAGAACAACGCGGCGGATGAGATCCTGTTCGAGGATGCCAGGTTCTATACGTGTAAAAACTGCGGAGCGGAACTGATCTGCGATGACAGCGAAGCGGTGGTCTACTGCAACTACTGCGGTTCTCAGCAGCTGCTGGAATCCTCCATGCAGGGAGTCAACGAACCAAAGAAGATCATTCCTTTCAGGATCAGCAAAAGCAAGTGCAAACAGATCTATCAGAAAGAACTCAAAAACAAGTTCTATGTTCCGAAAGAATTCAAAGATCCGGAATTCATCGAAAAGTTCCGCCCTTTCTATATCCCATACTGGATGTACTATGTGAAGTTCCGTGAGGAACCGATTGAAGTGGAAGGCACGAAGTCTTATACTTCGGGGAATTACGATTACGTCGATACTTATAACGTCAAGGTCAGCATTCAGGATGAGGGACTGTATGGAGTTCCTTTCGATGCGTCACGTAATTTCGATGACAGCATCGCGGAGCAGATCGCGCCGTTCAACCGGAAAGAACTGATGGATTATAAGGAAGCTTATCTGGCTGGAATGTATGCGGATGTGCCGAATGTGGATGCGGATGTCTATGAGGAAGAGGTCCTTCAGACAGCGACCAAGAAGGCGGTCGAAGACCTGGGGAAAGCGGCAGGAGGTCTGACGCTGAAGATTCCGAACAATGTGAAGAAGCAGCAGGAACTGCTGGATGCCCGTTTTGAGGGCGGGGAGGCAGTCTATCTGCCGGTGTGGTTCCTGACTTGGAGAAAGGGCGATCGTGTCGCTTATGCGGTCGTGAACGGACAGAGCGGCAAGATCCATATCGACCTGCCTGCGGATATCAGCCAGTTTACATTGTATACGTTCGCGGGCGCGGCTCTGATTTATGTCGTGCTGAGCCTGCTGATCACAGTGACATCGCGTTTCGTCATCTGGTTTGCGGCGTTGCTGGCATACCTGGTAGGACGCAGGTACCGCAAGGAACTGAAACAGATCAGAGACAGGGAAAACCATGTGTTCGATAAGGGATATCTTTTGCAGGACGGAGACGAACTTCCGATGTCGACGAAAGCCAGAGACCGTCTCAGAATGAAGCGGTTTCTGAAATCAGACAACATGGTTCTGAAGGTCGTAGTCCTGACGCTGGCGATCATATTCGGTACCGGTTTCCTGGTCGCTTTGGGAGCGGCCTATGATGTCCTGGTTTCCCAGACCGGAGCGATGGTGATGACGACGATGATCGCTATTCTGGAGATCATCAATTTTGTCCGGACTTTCTCTGTCGTCATTTTCTTACGTAATAAACGGTCCCTGCTGTTTGCGATCCTGACGCTGCTGGCAATCGGCTACGCTTTCTTCGTTGCCAATCTGCAGCCCGTACAGGACTGGTGGTATTATCTTGGTGCGTTAGCCGCATTAGGGGCCGCATCGCTGATGTGCATCGATCTGATCCTGAGGTTCAACGAGACTTCGACCAGACCTCTGCCATCCTTCTATAGCCGGAAAGGAGGCAACGACAATGCGCAAGATCTGTAAAGCTATATTATTGCTTCTTTGTATTGCTCTGTTCAGCGCGAATGAAATAAGCGCTCTCAAAGCGGATGGCCAGATCATCATCGATGATGAAGAAGATCTTTTAAGCAACGCCGAGGAAGAGGCGCTGCGAAGATATATGGAACCGATCAGCGAATATGGCGGTGTCGCGTTTGTTACGGTAAGCCAGTATGGAGATACCAGCGTATTTGCGAAGAACCAGTATCGCGAACTTTTCGGAAAATCAAGCGGTTTCCTGTTCCTGATCGATATGGGCAGAAGAAACATCTGGATCTATTCGGATGGCACGATCTATAAGACCATCAACAAAGCTTACGCGAATACGATCACGGACAACGTCTATCGCTATGCGACACAGGGAGAATATTTCGAGTGTGCGAGGAGCGTCTATGAACAGGCACTGATCCTGCTGGAAGGCGGACATATCGCTCAGCCGATGAAGCACATTTCCAACGCCTTGATCGCTCTGGTTCTGGCATTGCTTCTGAATTTTGCGTTCCTGCTGATACAGCGAAGAGAAGAGCGCGTACCGATCAAAGAGATCGCGGCAGCCATGACGACAGCGACAGCCGTCAGCATTCTTTCAAAGAAGAAAACTAAATCGAAACGTCATCTTCATGTGGAATCCGATAGCAGCGGCGGAGGAGGTTACTCCGGTGGCGGTGGTGGCGGAGGCGGAGGAGGCGGCTCTTCCGGTGGCGGTGGCGGCCACAGCTTCTGATCGATAGAAAAGAGGAACAGAATGAAAATCAGTGAAATCATTGAAATCGTCAAAAAGAACTGCAAAGGATATGGCGTCATCGACGATGCCACGACCAGAGACCAGGTGCTTTATGGCGATACCGATAAGGAATGTACAGGGATCGTGACTACGATCTATGCGAGTTACGATGTGATTCAAAAGGCGCATGCGCTTGGCGCGAATTTCATCATTGCGCATGAAGCTTTGTTCTGGAACCATGGCGATCATACCGACTGGCTGCAGGAGAACGAGACGTTTCAATTAAAGAAACAATTGCTGGATGAAACAGGAATCACCGTCTGGCGCGATCATGACTATATCCATTCCACGATCCTGCATGAGAACGAGTGGGTCGATGGGATCTTCTATGGACTGGCCTATGAACTGGGGTGGCTGGATTACGTTGTCGGTAGCAAAGGAACGCCGATGCTGTATGATATCCCGGAAACGCCTACCCGGGAACTGGCGCAGTATCTGATGGAGAAGATGAATCTCAAAGGCATGAAGACGATGGGGAACATCGATGGTTTCAGCAAGCGGGTCTACCTTCCAACGCATATCATCGGACCATTCGATAATAAGGAACTGTCCTTTGTCGAAGAGAATCATGTTGATACCGTGCTGGCGATGGAGATCACGGACTTCACGCTTGCGATCTATATGCGCGATGGGGCACAGGCAGGGCTGAATAAATCGATACTGGCTGCAGGTCATTTCAATATCGAAGAGCCCGGCATGAAATGGTTTGCCGAACAGCATCTGCCATTGCTGATTCCGGACCTGCCGATCACCTTCGTACAGGCAGGCGATTCCTACACGATGCTTCTGAGAAAATAAAATCAATCATGTATCGGTATATCAGGATAAACAGAGCAGGAAATGAGATCCATTGCAAACTTTACTATGAAGATCTGACGCTGGTAAGAAAAGCGATCGTTTTCGCTACGGGCTTTGCCGGCCACAAAGACAACAATACCGCAGGCATCTTTGCGAAAGAGCTGCTGGATAAACACAAAGACTTCATGGTCATCGTTTTCAACTGGCCCGCCCATGGAGAGGATGCCAAGAAAACACTGTCGCTGGAAGACTGCAGCACATATCTGGAGACGGTTATCAAAGAGCTGCAGATGGTCTTCCATATTCAGGAGCTCTACGCATATGCTACCAGCTTCGGAGGATATCTTGTCTTGAAATATATCTCTGAATGCGATGATCCGTTTATGAAAATCGCTTTGCGCTGTCCTGCCGTAAACATGTATGAGGTGCTTACCCGGAACATTATCAAGGATGAGGAATATGAACGGATCATGAAAAGCGAAGATGTACAAGTCGGTTTCGATCGCAAGGTCATTGTCACAAAGAAGCTTCTGCAGGATCTGCAGAGCAACGATATCTGCCAGAGAGACTATCACAAGTATGCCCAACGGCTGCTGATCATACATGGGACCGCGGATGAAGTAGCCCCGTTTGAAGCAGACCAGGAATTCGCCCGAAACAACGGGATCATGTTTGTTCCTGTAAAAGGAGCCGATCATCGTTTTCAGGGTCCCGGTCAGTTGGAAGAAGTCCATCAGCGTGTCATAGCATTTGTTGAAGCATAGCTGTTCCTGCTTTCTTATGCAGATCAGAGTCATAACACACAGAAGTTGTGTTATGATGAAGACAAATAAGGGACGATATCATCATAGGAACAACCATGCTTTTTATATATTCAAAAGGAGGCGAATCAGATGAAAAGAAAGATAGGAATCATGATCCTGCTGCTGATGCTGCTGTGTTCCTGCAAGAAGCAGGAACCGGAACCGGGTTTTGACCTTGGAGGCAAGACCTACTACAATACCGTGGATAACTATGGGAATGAGAATCATTCCAAGCTGTGGTTCGGAAAAGACGGATCTTTTGTCCTGACAGATAATTTCTATGATGGGTACTACGATATCACGGGTTCCTGGTCACTGAAGGAAGATGTCTGCACCTTGGATGTCGAAACAACCGGAGTCGGAACATTCTCTACGATCCTATTTGAGGTCAAGGACGATGAAACGCTGATCCTGAAGACGAATCTTGCGGGTTCCGTTTCCGGCGACACGTTCTCAATACATGAAGTCAAAGGACCGACCAACGATGACTCGGGAAAGAAAGATGATACGGATAAGAACGAGATCCCATGTACCAAAATCGAGACCCTCTACAACAACTATTGGGCGGAAGAAGGGACCAAGTCCTGGCATCTGGATATCAAGCCTGTTCCGGAGAATACGACAGATAAGATGACTTTCAAATCCAATGACGAGTCGATCGTTACGATCGATGAGAACGGAAATGTCACGACCGGAGCGATCGGCAAGACGACGATTGATGTCGTGTGCGGAGATCAGAAGATCACGGTCGGTTTCGAGACCAGAGCGGATGGGCCGAAGTCGCTGACTCTGGATGCTTCTTCGGTTGCGGTCATGATGGGAAGCAAGACAGCAATCAAAGTCAAGACCGATCCGGAAGGAATGGATACGAAACTGACTTTCACATCGGCGGATTCGGATATTGCTACGGTGGATAAAGACGGCAATGTAACGGGTGTGTTCCCTGGTCTGACGAAGATTACGGTCAAAGCGGAAAATGGTGTGAGCACCGTCTGTGATGTCTGTGTCGAAGGGGAAACGGTCGTCTTTGAGATGGAGAACAATGTAAGCGTCAATGCGGGAAGCGGCGAGAAGATCCCATACAAGGCATATTGGATCATGTGCTATGACGGATCGGTCACGACTACGGATATCACGGACGATGTCGAATTCCATACCGCATATACGTCGGCACTGGATATCGATGGCCATGGCAATGTCTATGCGAAAGGATCGATCTATGAAACCACGGATGTTCCGGTGTATTTCTCATACAGTGATGGAAGCATGCTTTATGTGGAATCTGAGACATTCTATGTCCATGTGGTAAAATAAAAGCATCGTTCAAAACATAACACAAACAAAGAAGCGATCATTTCTGATCGCTTCTGTTTTTATCAAGATAATACTGCAGGATACGGACTGCCGCCTGCTGGTCAATGACCTTTTTGCGTTTTTTACGTGAGACGTTGGCCTGAATCAGGAATTCTTCGGAATCCTTGGTGGTATTCCTTTCATCCTGCAAGACGACGCTGATTCCCGATTCCTGTTCCAGGATCTCGGCGATTTCTCTGGACAGCTGCGCACGCGGGCCTTCGTCGTCATTCTCCAGCAACGGATAGCCCATCACCACCAGATCGGGTTTTTCTTCTTCGAACAGTTCCAGGATCTTATCAATCGCTTCATCATAATTATCGGGATGGAAACGGATCGTTTTCACCGGCTGAGCCAGACGGCCGGTATCGGATTTGGCGATTCCGCAGGTAACGCTGCCTAAATCTAGACTGAGATATTTCATCGCTGTTATTATACTCTTTTAATCGCGGAAATATAAATCTCTTGTATAGACTTTTTCTTTGACGTCGTCAAGCTTGCTGTCATAGCGGTTGGCGATGATAGTGTCGGAGAGTTTTTTGAAACGGTTCAGGTTGTTTACGACTTTGGAACCGAAGAAGGTATCTCCGTCATTCAAGGTCGGTTCATAGATGATGACTTCTACGCCCTTGGCTTTGATCCGTTTCATGACACCTTGGATCGAAGACTGACGGAAGTTGTCGGAATTCGCTTTCATGGTCAGGCGATAGACGCCTACGGTCTTCTTTTCCTCTTTATTTCTGTCATACTGCGCGGAATTTCCGTAAGCTCCCGCAAGATCCAGGACGCGGTCTGCGACAAAGTCTTTCCTGGTGCGGTTGGATTCGACGATCGCTTCGATCAGTTTTTCCGGCACATCTTCGAAGTTGGCCAGCAGCTGTTTTGTATCTTTCGGCAGACAGTAGCCTCCGTAACCGAACGAAGGATTGTTGTAGTGGGAACCGATGCGGGGATCCAGGCAGACGCCGTTGATGATGGAACGGGTATCCAGGTTCTTGCTCTCGGCATAGGTATCCAGTTCATTAAAGAACGACACACGCAAGGCAAGATAGGTGTTCGCAAAAAGCTTGACGGCTTCGCTTTCGGTCAGACCCATGATCAGGGTATCGATATCTTCCTTGATCGCTCCGTCACACAGAAGATCGATGAATTCCTGCGCTTTTGTTACGTTCCCGGGATCATCGAGATCCGCTCCGACAATGATGCGAGAAGGATACAGGTTATCATATAACGCCTTGGATTCCCGTAAGAATTCCGGCGAGAACAGGATCCTGCTGCTGTTTTTCTCTTTGCGGATACGGGCGGTAAAACCGACCGGGATCGTCGATTTGATGACGATATAGGCTTCCGGAGCATAGCGCATGGCCAGATCGATGACAGTCTCGACGGCACTGGTATCGAAGAAGTTTTTGTTTGGATCATAATTGGTTGGAGCGGCGACCACGATGAAGTCGGCACCTGTATAAGCTTCTTCGGGATCCAGCGTTGCTTTCAGATTCAGTTCCTTATGTGTGAGATAATCCTCGATATAATCGTCCTGTATCGGCGAAATGCGATTGTTGATCATATCCACCTTTTCCGGAACAATATCGATGGCTGTGACATCGTTGTGCTGGGCAAGCAGCGTCGCGATCGACAGACCGACATAACCGGTTCCGGCAACCGTGATCTTTCTACGTTCGCAACGCGTCCGTTTTTCTTTTTTAACCGTATCACTGATTTCATCATGCGTGAAACCCAGGATCTCCTGCAGATCTTCCAGCTGTTCAATGGAAGGCATATAAGCATCGTTTTCCAGTTTGGAAAGCAATGCCCGGTTGATTCCAGCCTGATCCGCAAGTTCTGCCTGAGAAAGATTCAGTTCTTTTCTTTTTGTCTTGATGACTCTGGCCAGTTTGTGTTGATCGATTCTTTGCATAGATACACCTCATGTTGCTTAAAGTAACAACCACTTATTATTATAATATAATTCTGTTTTAATTTGTAACATAAATGAATTTGTTGTATGATAGAGTTATGTTGAATAAGAAAAAGATATTAGTCACCGGATCTTGCGGTTTCATCGCTTATCATCTGTGCAAGAAACTTCTGAAGGAACACGATGCGACGATCGTCGGTGTCGATAATATGAATGATTACTACGAGGTTTCTTTGAAAGAAGCCCGTTTGAAAGAACTGGAAGATCTGGGCAAAGATTTCACGTTTATCCGCATGGATATCTCAGACAAAGAAAAAATGGAAGAACTCTTTGCGCAAAACAGATTCGATCTGGTCGTGAATCTTGCGGCACAGGCAGGCGTCAGATATTCTCTGGAAAATCCGGATGTGTACATTCAGTCAAACGTTCTCGGCTTCTACAATCTTCTTGAGGCTGTCAGAAACCATCCGATCGAACACCTGGTGTTTGCTTCCAGCAGCTCCGTTTATGGAAACAGCGATAAGATCCCGTTCTCTACCGAAGATAAAGTCGATCAGCCGGTCTCGTTATACGCGGCTACCAAGAAGGCGGATGAACTGTTTGCGTACACTTACAGCCATCTCTATGGGATCAACGTGACGGGTCTTCGCTTCTTTACGGTCTACGGCCCTTACGGACGCCCGGATATGGCTTATTTCTCTTTCACAAGGAAACTGCTGAATGGCGAGAAGATCAGAATATTCAATTACGGCAATTGCGAACGTGATTTCACTTATGTGGATGATGTCGTCGAAGGAATCATCGCGGTACTGGAAAAAGGTCCGCTTGCCCCTTACAGCATCTATAATATCGGAAACAACCATCCGGAAAATCTGATGCGTTTCGTAGAGATCCTGAAAGACGCTCTGGTATCGGAAGGACTGCTTCCTGAAGATTACGCATTGGAAGATCATCTTCAACTGACAGAAATGCAGAAAGGTGATGTAGTCACGACTTATGCGGATGTATCGGCACTGATCAGGGATTACGGCTTCAAGCCGGATACGCCTCTGGAAGAAGGCTTGAAACGCTTTGCGAAGTGGTACAAAGAGTACTACGGAAACTGATCTAACAATCATATATCTATAAAAGAACCCCCTAATCGAAGATTAAGGGGTTTTCTTTTGATTCGCTTTTCTGATTGCCTTGATCCGGTTGATCATTCCGGGATGATCATAATCCAGTATCTCGATGATCCTGGCAGGATTGATATCGACCAGTTCATCGGTACTCATTCTGGTGAAGGTCGCGATCAGTTCCTCGCCATAGCCTTCTTTGACGGCATTCAAGTCCGCTTCATACTCGTTGTGACGCGACACATAGTTGCCAAAGAGTTTCATAAGAAGCGCGAGAGGTTCTAAAAGATGCCCCAGACAGATGAGAAGAAGATGATAATTCAGGCTATGAAGATTGAACTGCGTATTGATTCCCGATATGATTTCCGACAGTATCGCAAGGATGGCATTCATATTCGGAAGCAGCAACGCGATTCCCAGTACCAGCAGAAGCAGCGGAAGATACAGAAGATAGTCCAGCAGATCTTTCTTGTGTTTCAGATGGCCTACCTCATGCGCAAGCACGCCCAGAAGCTCGTTCCGTGAATTCTCCGCCAGGAAGTTATCTGCGATGCCGATGGCCCGATACCACAGGATCTTCAGCATATACGCATTCTTATCGACCGATTTTCTGGATTCGTCATAGACTTCGATCCGTCTCACTTTTTTCTTGCATCCTTTCAGCAATCCTTTGATCTGCTCCAACAGTTCGCCTTCCTCCAGATCATGGTAATGATACTGTTTCCGTTGGATGAGATAAGCGATGATCGATAAAGCAAACACAACAGCAGCGACTGCCGCAACCAGCAGGAACGCAAAGAGAAACGAATGCCGATAGGATATCGCGAAACCATGGGTCCATGCGGATAAATGTTCGATGATATAAATCAGCAACAGCAGCAATGGCAGTGATATGACCATTTCCGACATCATTTCCAGCAGCCGGTCTTTGAAGAACTGTTTCTGATCCGTCTTGTTTTTGCCGTACTTCTCTTCGATTACGAAAGTGGAATAATAGGAAAACGGCAGCATCACGATCGCATTGAATGTTTCCAGAATGACCGTAGTGAGGATCGTTTCCTTGTATACGTTGCCTCCTCCCAGTTTCTCCATCCAGAGAAAGAAAGGCAGATAAAGGATCAGCGCATCGCTGATCAGGCTGACGATCTTCTTAAGCGCGGTAACGGGATGATAGTCGTGTTCGTAATTCAGGAACTCCTGGTACTTCTCGGGACTGTAGATCTCTTTGCCTTCTTCCGGTAAAGGAAGATGCTGCTGACGATCGGTAATGATGATCTTGATGATGCTGAACAGCTGGCTCAGACAGATCAAGCCAAACAGTATGTGTTTATAATACATCGCCGTATCCTTTCGTTATGATTCCGCTTTTCTTCATGTCTCAATTCTATCATGCAGATATCTATGTTCATACATCCTTCTTTTCAGATCAAAAACATGACTTCTTTTTACTCTTTCATGTAAGATAGAAGAGATGAATCAAGATATCAGACTGGTCGTTTGCGACATTGATGGCACGATCACAGAAAAAGGAGAGAAACCGAAACCGAAAACGCATGAAGCGCTGCGACGCATCCATGATGAAGGGATCTTGCTGGGTCTCGCTTCCGGACGTCCGGTCGACAGCCGTCTCATCAACAAGTTCCGTGACTGGGGTTTGGATATGGAATGCGATATCGTGATCGGTTTCAATGGAAATCAGTTCTGGGATCGTTTCAACCGCAAGACGGAAGAAATCGAACTGTTAAAGAAAAAAGAAATCGATGATCTATTAAGCTATCTCTGGGATCTTGATGTGAATGTCATTACTTATGAAAATGGATATGACCGTGTTTTGGCAAAACGGATGGACTGGCTCCTGAAAGCTTCCCAGGAACGCAATAAATCCAATGTGGTACTGGTTGATCGGGAAACGATACGGAATACGGAAACCTGCAAACTGGAGATCCGCTACGATGAAGCTCATGAAGAGGAACTGATGAAGATCGTCAATGAACACGCATGCGACGACTATACGCATGTCAAGACATTTACCAGCACCTTGGAGTTTATGAAACCAGGGATCGATAAAGGCAAAGCATTACGGATCATCTGCGAGAGATTGGATATTCCTTTAGACAAAGTCATGACATGCGGCGATATGGATAATGACACGGAAATGATTCGGACTGCAGGAATCGGCGTATGCATGTTGAATGGCTGCAAAGCTTCGAAAGAAGCTGCCGACTACATTACGGAACTGGATGTCGAACATGACGGTCTGGGTGAATTCTTCTTTCAACATCTGTTTCATGAATAAACAGATGTTTTTCATATATTGCAGTCCTTATTTCTTTGCCTTAATATTGTTGTGGGGGGTTTATGTTATGAAAAAAGTACTGATATTATCCATGATTGTGCTCATGATCAGCGCTTGTTCGCAAGAGAAAGAAACATCATCGACGGTTGTTGAAGAATTTGTCGGACACAGCGTACAGGATATCTATGAATGGTGCGGGACGATTCCTGATGAATATTCCTGCGAGATCACCTATGAAGATAACGGAGAATATGAAAAAGACATCGTCTTTGAACAGTCCGTCAAGGCAGGCAAGAAACTGAAGGAAGACATCTATTTCAAAGTATCCAACGGAAACTCTACGGAGATCGCTCTTCCTTATATCACCAAAGGTGTCACCAAAGCCGATATCGAAGAATGGAAAGAAGCGACAGGACTGAAGTCGCTGGAATTCATCTATGAAGAAAACGATGAAATCGAAAAGAACCATGTCATCCGTATGGAACCGGAAGCGCATGTCACGAAAGACACGTCGGTAAAGGTCTATCTTTCCTCCGGTCCTGCCGCTCCGGAACAGACGACGATCGAGATTAAGTTCGGAGACTTCATCGGACTGACGGTAGAAGAGTTTGAACAGAAAGCCAAAGAGCTTGGCCTGAAACCGAATCATCAGGAAAACAGAGACAGATACAATGCGGATGTCAAGTTTGGCAATATCGCATGGCATGGCAGCGGCGTCTATGAAAAGGATGAAGTATTCAACTATGGTGTGTGCATCAACGCGATCGTAGTCAATCCGAGCGAATATGTAGGAAAGACGGAAGAAGAATTCATCAAGATCGCCAAGAACCTGCATCTGACGCCGAAGCATATCAGCGGCAGAGATACTTATTCTGCCAGCATCGATAAGGGAGATATCGTATCTCATGGCAATGGCGTCTATGTCGAAAACGAAGAATTCAAATACGGACTGTCTTATGGTCCGGCTGTCGTAAGCCAGGGCTACGAGGGAGCGAAAGAATCCGCATTCCTGGATTACCTGAAAGTGCTGACCCTGAAAGAAGACCGCAAGACGAGCTATTCGGAAACGGTTCCTGCAGGAAAGATCATTTCCTACCACTATGGCAAATATTCCACCGGAGACTGCGTGACTTACTATGTATCGCTGGGTCCGGAAAAGAAGACGATCACGGTACCGGATTTTTCCGGAAAAGATGAAGAAGAACTGTTGAATTTCTTTGCGGCAAACGGCATCCTGGTCAAGTCCAGAACCGAGGAACAGTCTTTGCTTCCTAAGGGCAAGATCATTTCCAACGATCATGGCGAGATGAAGGCAGGTACGAAAGCGGCATACAAGGTTTCTCTTGGACCGGCTGTCATGGAGAATGCGATCATCGAAGCGTTTGCGACCGTACGCGATGAAGTATCGGCAGAAGGCGATTACGAGAAAGCAAGCTTCCAGATGCACAGATATCTGTTTGGCAGAGGTTTCATGAACTATGAGATCGTTCCGGTCGTCTATGGCGATCTTGAACCCGGCATCCTGGTATCGATCACGATCAACGGCGAACTGCTGGAAGACTATCCGGTCAGCGTACCGATCGATGCCGAGATCGTTTGCCGTATCACATCGAATATCGAGTAATATCGCATCACAGCAACAATCACAAAACCACCGTCAAGGTGGTTTTGTTGTGCTTTGATGTCGATGTTTTTTGTTTATGATATTTTATCTGACAGGATATTTATAAATTCCTGTGCGGTTTTTGCCTTGAGGACTTCATTGAAATTATCCGGATCGATCAGGATCATGCTAATCGGTTCAAACAGTTCATTAAACAGATAGCGGTCGTTCCGGTTGAAGCACAGCATCATTACCAGTTTCACTTCATTCTCGTCCCATTCGATCTGTGATTTACAGATACGGATATTGATGCCCGTCTTCTTTTCGTGCATCTTCATCGCATGAGGGATCGCGAAGGCATCGAAGGCTGTGGAAGAAATGGAATCCCGTTCCAGGACATCCATTTCAAAGGCATCCCCTACGTAATCCAGTTCCTTCAGTTTTTCTGCCATCTGATGGATGGTCTCTTCTTTGCTGAAAGATACATCGCATACTTCAAACAGTTCTTCTTTGATCAAAGCGGAAAGGTGTTCACGGAAGATTTCTTTCTTCTTGTTTTTACGAATCTCGGAAATCTTGTTTTTGATCAGTTCCAGATCGGCTTCTTTAATGATCGGAGAAACTTCCACAAAAGGAACGCTGATCCTTCGATCCGTCGGTAATGTGGATATGATCAGATCGCTCTGTACCCTATCCAGATCCTCTTCCTGGGTCAGAATGTCCGCAATGATCAGGTCATCAGAGAAACGTTTTCCGATCGCATCCGATAGCCGGTTATTCAGGTTATAGTAACCCGGACAGAAGATGGTTACCGTCAGCTTGTTGCTTAAGGAACTCTGCAGATCCAAAGCGCCACCGATATGGAACGCGATATAAGCGATCTCATCATCATTGAGATTGATTCCGGTCTTTTCCTGAATGATACGGGCAGAATTGACGGCGGCATCATAGATGAGCGGACAGTTCTGTTTGATGGTAGAAGTCAGTGGATTCTTAGAAAAATAACCGCTGCTGGAACGGACAAGCAGGTTCTTGATATGCAGGCAGAAACGCACAAAGAATTCTGGCTGTGACAGGTCGATATAGAAGTAGGCACCGAAATCTTTAACGATCTTATCTGCCAGCTGATAGATCTCTTCCCCTACATACTGACGCACGTTATCGACCGTGACCGTTTCATAATCCAGATTGGAAGCCCTGGATAAGATCAGCATCGTAAATTCTGCGACCTCGATTTCATTGAAGCGCAGCTGGAATTTTTCTTCCAGACGTTCGATGATGTCGTGTGCCAGTTCATATTCATGCGAACGAAGCATCGATGGAACCTTTCCGGTATCGGTCGTCGCATAGCCGTTTCTTATCCGGTCGATCGTGATTGCGGAATGCAGGATCAGATTCTCCAAAGAATAATCATTGATGAAATAATGATGCTTCTCGAATACTTCCTGTATCGTATTCTTTATGAACATGACATCGATGCCTTCAAAACTGGAAGACATCTTTTCATAGTTGACGAAATTGTTTCTTGATTCCGAATACAGAAGCGAACTCAATAGCTTCCGTTTGTTTTTTTCCAGACCCGTGACCATCAGGGTATCATTCTGGTTGATCAGTTGCAGATCGCCTTTCTTCAAAATCTTGCGTACTTCCACCAGATCCGCTTTCATAGTCGAATATGCGATAAACATCTCATCGCATAGGTCATAGGCATTGATCATTCCCCGTTTGATGAGATTATTGATGATATAAGCGACACGTTCTTCGGAAGTCTGCGGAATGGCAGATTTGGATTCCGAAAGAAGCTCATCGGCTTTCGTGACATCGATCGTATAGCCTTTCTGTGAGGAAAGGATCGTATCAGGCAGCGTCTGGTTGATTTCCTGGATATAGGATTTTACGGAACGAGGCGAAACATTCAAATGGTTTGCCAACGACGAAGAGGTCATCGGCGAATCTGCCTGTTTCAGGGTCCGGATGAGCTGGAGGAGCTGTTTCTTCATACTTTTATTATAAGGGAAGGATCGCCGTTTTTTCACTCCCAAGGGGCAAAAGACAAGATGAGAGAACGATTCAGATAAAATACAATGAAGGCATGAAAAGAAAACTAAGTGTTTTATTGGTGTGCGGAGCGGGAGCTTCTTCCAGTTTCATGGCTGCAAAAATGCGTGTCGCTGCAAGAAGCAGAGACATCGAACTCGATGTGAAAGCCAGATCCGAAAGTGAAGTCGTCAACTTCATCGACGATGTCGATGCGATCATGATCGGTCCGCATCTATCCGTCTGGTATGAGGACATGAAGAACCGTTACAGCGAAAACTGTGCCGTCATCCTGATGAAAAAGGAATACTACAGCAAGCTGGATGGAGACAAGGCGATCGATCATCTGCTGAAGGAACTGGAATTGCACGATGAGAGTGCAAAACAGTAGAGGAAACAATATTCAGAAAATGAAATAATACAGATGTATCCAAATATAGGAGGTATATTCTAATGACAAAACATAACGTATTATTGGTTTGCGGTACCGGAGCTTCTTCCGGTTTCATGGCTGCCAACATCCGTAAGGCTGCTGCTGCCAGAGGCATGGAAATCACGGTCAACGCAAGAAGCGAAGCGACAGTCGAAGACTATGTCGATGAAATCGACTGCCTGCTGATCGGACCGCATCTCGCTCATCTCCAGGAAGAAATGGAAGAGAGATGTGAAGGCTACCCGGTAAAGGTTGCTGTCATTGACAAAGATGCTTACGCCCGTCTGAATGGCGAAAAAGCACTTGATCAGCTGTTAGCTTTATTTGAAGAGTAATCTTCTGAAATAAAGAGTATTCCAAAGAGAAAGGGGAATTACATGAAAGCATTTATGAACTGGTTGGAGAACTCGTTTGCTCCAAAACTGCAGAAAGTTACCAATCTGACTTGGATCGTTGTCATCAAGGACTCCATCTTACAGATTCTGCCATTCATCCTGGCTGGTTCGCTGTTCTGCTGTCTCGCAATTCTTAAAGGCGATTTCTGGACACCATTCGGCTGGACGATGTCCAAGATTTCCTTGATGATTGCGTTCTTAGTCCCATTCAACTATTGCGAAAAGAAGAGATACAGAAAACAGCGTATCTTAGCCGGTATTTCCGGTTTACTGCTGTTCATGATCTTCGTTGAACCGGAAGTCGTCGCTTCAGGTGCTGCGACTCAGGGCCAGAGCCTCTATGGCGCAGCCGGTCTGTTCGTCGCAATGATCGCCGGTATCGTTTCCGGACTGATCTTCGGCGCGTTCGCGAAGTTCTCGTTCTTCAAAGAAGATTCTGTCATTCCTGACTTCGTACGTCAGTGGTTCGACGCTTTGCTGCCGATCATGATCGTTGTCGCATTGGGTTGGGTCCTGGTCGACATCGTCGGTCTGGATATCGCCGGTACGATTCAGAAGATCTTCTCTCCGTTGGCTCTGATCGCCAACACGCTGCCTGGTATGATGCTCGTCACTTTCTTCCAGTGCTTCATCTACTCCATGGGTATTTCCGGCTGGGTACTGACTCCTGTTACAGACCCTGTCAAGAGACAGGCTCAGGAAGCGAACCTTGCGCTGGTTGCTGCCGGTACTGCTACTGCTCAGAACTTGTCCTTATTCACTGAAACCACGATGTACACCTGCTACATGTGGATCGGTGGTATCGGTGCTACGCTGTCTCTGGTTCTGCTGATGTGCTTCTCTAAGTCAAAAGAGTTGAACGCATTAGGCAAAGCCTGCCTGGCTCCTGGTATCCTGAACATCAACGAACCGGTCGTCTTCGGCGCGATTGCTTGGAACCCATATCTGATGATCCCGATGTGGATCCAGGGTCCGGTTGCTGCATTAACAACTTGGGCATTCACGAAGTGGATCCCGATCGCAAAGATTCCGCGCATCATGTTCGAACTGTGGTACTGCCCGTATCCAATCTCTACCTGGATTTCTACGGAAGGTCACCTGATGAGTATCGTATTCGTTCTTTGCCAGTTCGCTTTACAGGCTCTGATCTGGTATCCGTTCTTCAAGGCATACGAGAAGGTCAAGCTTGCGGAAGAAGCAGAAGAAGCTGCAAAATAATCATTAGCTTATAGTTGTTGAAAACGCTGTCGTTTGGCTATATGTCAGCGACAGCGTTTCTTTACCAAAAAGGAGAAACAAAAATGACACCTGAAGAAAAAACTGAACATATCATGATGAAGGCGATGGATATCATCATGAATTCCGGCGATGCCAGAAATTTTGCTGCACAGGCTTTCGATAAGATCGTCGAAGGCGATTATGAAGCGGCAAAAGAACTGCTTGCAGAAGCAGAAAAGGTACAGACAGCTGCACACGTCACCCAGACCGAAATGATCCAGGGAGATATCCGTGGCGGCGATGAAAAGATGGACTATTCTGTGCTGTTCGCTCATGCGCAGGATACCCTGATGACCATTCAGGTCGAAATCAATATGACAAAAAACTTCCTGAAGTATGCGCAGGCAGTAGATGCGAAACTGAAGGGATAACATATGGCTAAAATGAGTAAAGTTAACAGTCTTCCGAAGGATTTCCTGTGGGGCGGCGCTTTAGCGGCAAACCAGATGGAAGGTGCCTGGAAGGAAGGCGGCAAGGGCTGGTGTCTGGCGGATATCAACCGTGCGCAGTATGATCTTGATCCGACGGAACGCTACAACATGGAGATCGATACTGCCTATATCGAAAAAGCGATGAATGAAGATGATCTGCTTTATCCGAAACGCAGAGGCATTGATTTCTATCATACCTATGAGGAAGATATCAGGCTGTTGGCTGGTTCAGGAATGAATTCCCTGCGTACCTCGATCAACTGGTCACGGATCTTTCCAAATGGAGACGATGCGGAACCAAACGAAGAAGGACTGGCCTTCTATGACAGACTCTTCGACTGCATGCTGGAGAACGGACTGGAACCGATGATCACGCTGTCTCACTATGAGATGCCGCTGAATCTGGCGACCAGCTACAAGGGCTGGTACTCCAGAGAAGTCGTGGATTTCTTTGTGAAGTACTGCGAAACCTGCTTCAAGAGATACAAGGGCAAAGTCAGGAAATGGATCGTGGTCAATCAGATCAACCTGATCGTGCATGAAAGTTTCAACCATTTAGGTATCGCTGCCGACAAAGTAGACAATCTGCTGGAAGCCAAATACCAGGGCGTCCACAATGAAATGGTTGCTTGCGCGAAAGCTACCAAGATCGGCCATGAAGTCGATCCTGAGAACGAGATCGGAATGATGTTCTGTTCCAACCTGACTTATCCGTGCTCGCACAGACCGGAAGATGTCTTCTGGAACATGAAGCATAATCAGATGGAATACATGTATGGCGACATCATGGTCCGCGGTTATTACCCGGGCTATGCGCTTAGGTATTTCGATGATCATGATCTGCATATCGAATTCTATCCTGGCGATGAGGAAGCTCTGAAAGAAGGGACCGTCGATTTCGTTTCCTTGAGTTACTACTACACCAGGCTTTCCGGCGAAGAGCCCTATCTTCATACCGAACTGGGGCAGATCACGAATCCGGATATTCCGGCATCCGACTGGGGCTGGTCGATCGATCCGATCGGTCTGCGTATCGCTTTGAACGAATACTGGGACAGATATCAGAAACCTCTGTATATCACGGAAAACGGTATCGGCGCTTACGATAAAGTCGAAGAAGACGGTTCCATCCATGATGATTACCGTATCGCTTATCTGAGAGACCACATCAAAGCATTTGAAGAAGCGGTCAAAGACGGCGTAGATCTGAGAGGCTACTATCCTTGGGGTCCGATCGATATCATCAGCTGTTCCTCAAGTGAAATCGAAAAGCGCTATGGCTTCATCTATGTCGACTACGACAACTATGGCAATGGCACCGGAAAGAGATCCCTGAAGGATTCCTACTACTGGTACCAGAAGGTCTGTGCTTCCAATGGCGAAGACCTTGGCGAATAGCTGAATATAAATACACATGATCGAAACAGTTGCCTGGTTTCCCCCTCATCCGGACAGCTGTTTTTCAAAAGAGAGGCACGTACATGGAAGATATCATACAGAAGTATTTTGATTCATGGATCAGCAAGGATATTGAAATCGTGAAAGAGGTCTTTGCGGAAAATATCGTCTACACGGAGTGTTACGGTCCGCAGTATCACGGCCTTGATCAGATCTTGCAATGGTTCCATGACTGGAATCTGGAAGGTTCGGTCCTGGAATGGACGATCAAAAGAACGATCGAAAAAGAAAACACGATCGTCGCTGAGTGGTATTTCAAGTGCGATTATCAGAATAGAGTATCCGGTTTTGATGGCGTGACGATTGCCGATTTCAATGAAGAAGGAAAAATCGTCCGTTTAAGTGAATTCGAATCAAAAGCCGATCATGTCTATCCGTATGACTGAAGAAAGGAACAAATCATGAAACAGTTACCAAAAGGTTTTCCAAAGGATTTCTTATGGGGAGGCGCTGTGGCAGCCTGCCAGATCGAAGGTGCCTGGGATCTCGATGGCAGAGGACCGTCGACTTCCGACATCCATAAATATGATGATAAACAGGATCAGGCTCATATCGAAAAAGAAGGCGGAGACACGCTGGAAGGCATCGCCTTCGCATTGAATGATAAAGAAGGCTATTATCCGAAACGCTATGGAATCGATTTCTATCATACGTACAAGGATGACCTGAAGTATATGCAGGAGATGGGATTTAAGGCGTTCCGTACTTCGATCTCTTGGTCCAGGATCTTCCCTAGAGGCGATGAGGAAGATCCGAATGAAGCAGGCCTGAAATTCTATGACGATCTGATTGATGAGATCATCAGCGATGGCATGGAACCGGTCATCACGATGTGCCACTATGATATTCCGTTGTATCTGGTCACGGAATACGGAGGCTTTGCGAACAAGAAAGTCGTCGATTTCTTTGTGAAATATGCCTGCCTCCTGCTGGAAAGATACAAAGGCAAAGTCAAATACTGGATCGTCTGCAACCAGGTCAATCTGCTGCCAAATGTCATGTTTGGCTGCTTAGGCATCTATGACGATCAGGCTCCGAAAGAGAAGATGGATGAACTGATGTATCAGGCAGTCCATAATCAGTTCGTGGCTTGTGCCAAAATCAAGCAATTGGCTCCTTCGATTGATCCGGATGCGTTATTGGGAACGATGGTCGCAGACGGCACGATGTATCCCGCTTCCTGCAAACCGGAGGACGTGATCGCGACAATGAAGAAGAACCGCATCCAGCAGTATTTCTTTGCGGACGTGCAGCTGAGAGGCGAATACCCTGTATACATGCTTCATTATTTTGAACAGAACGGCATTCATGTGGAAATCACGGAGGAAGAGGAAAAGCTTCTGAAAGAAAACACGATGGATTTCCTGGCGATGTCCTTCTATTCAACCTCGATCGTTGATGCGAAGAAAGACGGAATCAAGCCTTATGTTTCTTCCCAGAATCCGAATCTGGAACCGACCCCTTGGGAATGGCGTGCCGATCCGCTGGGACTCTACAACGCGTTGTGCCAGCTGTCTGACCGCTACCATGTCCCTTTGATGATCGCAGAGAACGGCTTCGGTGCCTATGATACGGTAGAACCGGATGGAAGCATCCATGATGAGTACCGTATCGATTATCTGAGAAAACACATTGAACAGGTGAGAAACGCAATCGAAGACGGAGCAGAAGTCTTCTCTTATCTGAGCTGGGGTCCGATCGATATCGTTTCTTCTTCCAGTGCGCAGATGTCCAAGCGTTACGGCTATGTCTATGTCGACCTGGATGATTACGGCAAGGGCACAGGCAAACGCCTGAAGAAAGACTCCTTCGACTGGTACAGAAAAGTCATTGCCAGCAATGGCGAGGAGCTTTAAGCAAGGTATAATATAGACAGGGAATATTCCTGATAAGAAAGAGGAAAAGAGTATGGCTGAGAAACAGTATGATGGCGACTATAAGAGAACCGGAACCTATAAGGAAGCGGATCAGAAAAAGAAAACGCTGATTGAAAAGTTCATGAAGGAAAACAAGATTACTAAGCAGCACATGTATCTTCTGCTGTTAAGAGAGGATTATCGCAATCTTCCGAAAGAAGAGAAACAAAGAGGCAATCAGCTGGCAGAGATGCTGGTGATAAGCGGCGTCATTCCTTTTCTGGTCTTTACTGCGAACCAGAGAAAAGACCTGCTGCCTTTTGCAGCGTCCTACCTGATCGTGGTATCCATCGTTTATTTTTCGGGAATATTGAATCCGATTTCCCGTGAGCTCAGCAATATCAATAAACTCTTAAAGAAAAACTTCCCTGAAACACCTTCGTTAAAAAAGTATCTGGAAGGTGATGAGGAAGAAAAAGAATGATCATCTTTACCGATGTTGATGGCACCCTGTATGACTATTCAGGTCATTTACCGGCAAGCGCCGTAGAAGCTATCCGGTGCATGAGGGCCAACGGACATAAGGTGTACATGGTGACAGGACGTTCCAAAGCTGAAAATAAACAGGAAATCTGGGATATCGGTTTCGATGGAATGATCGGAGGCAATGGATCTTATGTGAAAGCAGATGACGAAACAGTCATGCATCAGACGATTTCTCTGGAACAATGCCGTCATATCATCGACTGGCTGAATGAAAAAAATCTGGATTTTTATGAAGAGTCCAATCATGGACTCTTTGCTTCGAAGCACTTTGTAGAAAACGCCAGAGAACCTTTAAAACGATATGCTTTAGGCAAAGGCAAAAGCGAAGAAGAGATACAGAAACTGGAAGTCGGCAACATGATCCATGGTTTGATTGAAGATGCAGAACTGTATCGTGGCGATTTGAATAAAGTATCTTTTATCTTGCATTCCTATAAGGATTATCTTAATGCGGTAGAAGCGTTTCCGGATCTGAAGGTAGGAACCTGGGGAGGCAGGGATGATTATGCCTTGTTTGGGGATATCGGCGTAAAAGATGTCGATAAAGCAAAAGCCATACAGGTACTGCTGGATCACATTGGCGCAAGGCGGGAGGATACCTTTGCGATTGGGGATGCTTCGGTAGATATCCCGATGCTGGAGTATTGCGGTGTCGGGATCGCTGTCGGTTCAGGCAGCGAGGAACTGAAAGCCATGGCGGATTATGTGACAGATGCTGTCGATCAGGATGGCTTCTACAAGGCATTTAAACATTTCGGTTTATTTTAGAATGATGAAAGAATACGGTTTGCAGCGTTTTCATGAAGCGCAGAAAGATACTTATGATAGAGCTCTGAAAGAGCTTCAGAACGGACGGAAGGAGACCCATTGGATGTGGTTCATCTTTCCGCAGCTGAAAGGTCTCGGACAGACAGAGTACAGCTTATATTACGGAATCAATGGAAAAGAAGAAGCGGTCGCATATCTGGAAGATCCCGTATTGAAACAGCGGCTGATCACTCTATGTGAAGCATTGCTTCAACTGGAAACGAAAAACCCCAGTGACATTTTCAGCCGTATCGATACGGTCAAGCTCCGTTCCTGCATGACGCTGTTTGATGCGGTCGGCGAAGAAGAGATCTTTCAGAAAGTGCCTGACCGTTATTATGATGGAAAGAAAGACAAGAAAACATTAAGGATGCTGGGTCTGATACAGCAGGAGGAGTAGTATGCCGCAGGATTTCAGATATGTAAGGATACAGGGAAAAGAACTGGCCAGGAATACGATGTATGCCAAGGGTGTTTTCTCCATGTGCTGGCAGATGATACAGGATGATGTCATGGAAGAAGAGGATGCGGATCTGTTCAGAGAGATCGATGCCTGGTTTGCGGAACATCTGCCATGGCCGGAGCCGTGTAAAAACAGAGAAGCGGTCGTCTGCTGGTTCAAGACAGAAAACACAGACGAGATGATGCGGATGATACGTCCTGCGATGTGGCTTCTGGAAAAGTATAAGCATCCCTATTACGTCGTCTATACGAATACGCCGGGAGAGATCGTCTATGAAGACCGGTATCAGATCGCGACAAAAACCGATGGCGAGCTGATCATTCAGGAACTTCAGGAATCCTGGTCTCCCAAAGAATAATACAGCAAAGATCTCATGAACGCAACAGAACGGATGAGATCTTTTTATGTTTATCCTTCTTTATGAATCAGAAATTTACGGATAGACACACATTGATTTGCAGAAATCCTTTCAATAAGCTATAGTATATATGGACTCAAGTGTAACTTGAATTTTGAATGAAATGTTCAAGGAGCTCTCGCTGTTCAGAATTCAAGTCAGGCTTTATCATAAAAGTGCAAGGAGGGGATGTCATGAAGATCACTAAACAACGCAAAATCGATATCGGCTCAAGGATTGCCGGTGCCAGGAAGGATTGTCTGAAAACCCAGGCTGAGGTGGCGGAAAACCTTGATGTCACTTTCCAGGCGGTATCGTTATGGGAAAGGGGCGAATCGCTTCCCGATACTGAAAATCTGATTAATCTGGCTGATTTGCTTGAGGTTTCCGTTTCTGCGCTTGTGGAGGACAGGGGCCCTTATGTCTTCGAAACACATGATAAAATCTTCGATTGGGAACATATGGTAACGTTTGTGAAACATACCGCCAAGGCTTACGGCATGCGCAACACGACCAAGGCGCTTCCTTTCGCCATCAAGGCGCACGAAGGACAATACCGTAAAAAATCCAATATCCCTTATATCTATCATCCTCTGAATCTGGCTTGCCACTGTTTCGCATTGGATATCAGGGATGACGCGATTGTGGCTGCCTGTCTGCTTCACGATACGGTTGAGGACTGCGGATGTACCTATGCTGATCTACCGGTCGATGACGAAACCAAGGAACTGGTACGGCTGATGACCCATGAAAAGGACGATGACAAACGGGATAAAATCTTGCGCGATTACTACAAAGGCCTTGCTTCCAATCCGAAGGCGGCATTCATCAAATGCCTCGACCGCTGCAACAATCTTACAACCATGTCCTGGGGTTTAAACCGGGGACGCATCTACTGGTACATCAGGGAAACGGAAAAATATATCCCCGCATTGCTTAAGGTTATCAAAAACGAACCTGAATTCAATAATGCCGCCTGGCTGCTGCAATACCAGATCGAATCGATGCTGGATATCTATAAACGACTGATGTAAAGGAGGAGGAACTATGCTGAAACACATGCTGCTTATGGTTTCCGGTACGATGAGTATCGGATACCTCGTTCACTTATGGCTCTACTGGCGCGATATGCATGCGACCGTTCCTTTGCTCAACGAAGTCTGTTCCGGCGAACACCTGGTGCTTGCTTTGGTATCTGCGGGATCCGTCATGTCCCTGTTCAATGATCGCGGCACAAACATGCTTGGGCATGTCCTGATGATGGCGTGTGTTACGACAGGGATCGGGTACCTCGTTCATGTGATTCTTTATCGTATAGAGATGCACGAATGGATCGATCCCACGGACGATGCCTGTTCGGCGATCGATCTGCTGATTGCGCTGGGGATTGCCGGTTTTGTCACGTCTTTGTTTTAGGAGGGTAGGATGTATAAAATATTCACTTATGGCACGCTGATGCAGGGCCAGCGGAACCACTTCTATGTCGGGGATAGCAGATACCTGGGAGATGCGGTTCTGGATGGCTATGGATTGTTTGATACGGGATATGGCTATCCGGCTGCCGTAGAAATGCGGGATTCCCGAGTCTATGGCGAGGTCTATGAAGTCGATGAAAAAACCAAGACTGCCATGGATATTCTGGAAGGCGTCGGTTCATTATATGACTGTATCACGGTAACGGTCCGTTTCAAGGATCATGATGAAGATGTCCTGTTCTATGTGTATCTGAGAGATACTTCCGGGATGGAACCGTACAGATCATCGGGCAAATGGGAAGGGTTTATAAACACGGAAGAATCGGGAATCCATTATGAAAGCGAGACCCTTTATGATGAGGAACACCGATTTACCGGATGGATCATCAAAGAAATCAGTGACAACGGTGATTGCCATGAGATCCGTTTCAATAGCGATGGCATCCTTCTCAGCGAACAATGGACAGAGCCATGGGGAGGCAACACGCAGCCGACACTGCGCTTTGAATACGATCAGGATGGCAAGCTGATAAGAAAAACCGAATGGGAACTGCAGCAGGAAGAAGGCTACGGAACCTGCTGGAATCATGTGATCTATGATGGCGATGGAAACATCATCGACGATACGAGGTGGTAGCATATTCAGAAGAAACATAAAAAAGGCACGTCAATGGCGTGCCTTTTTGATCATAACAGGAAACGTTTCGTCATCCTTCGATTTTGTTTGGATCCATCCAGACTTCGTGATCGTAAGAGATGATATATTTCAATTCGTTTGTTGTCTGGTCATAATGGATGCCATAGAGGTAAGGAGGAAGACCGCTGTAGTTTTCCACGGAATATACCAGGTACATCTCTCCTTTGTAGATCATCTCATCCATGACCATGGCCATGTAATCGTTGTTTCGGATATCATCGGAAGCGACCGGCGCTTCGTTTTCCAGGATCTCTTTCAGTTTCTCTCCATAAGGAACGATCCCTTGCAGTTTATCATATGGCGTATTATCCACGATGCCCATCAGATATTCCGTTCGTAGCTGTCCCTGGGCATTGAGTCCGGTCATCATTCTCATGGTCAGATCGCCGTTTTTGAGCGTGATCATGCCCGGAGGCGTCATTGATGTCACGCTTTCGCAATAGATGACAGGCAAAGCGTTCTTTTCTTCGAAACAGATATCAGAAATGCTGTTGCTTAGGGAATCATAGGAACCGATCGTAAGTGTCGTTCCCTCTTTTGGAATGATAAGATAAGCCAAAGGCTGGCTGACCGACAAGACGTTGCCAAGAATGACACGATCGTCTTTGATTTCATTCACGAAATCATAACCCCACGCGACTGCCTGATCAAATGTGTCGCTTGTCAGTTTGCCCAGCAGAACGATCTCCATGATCTCATATTCCTCCATGGAAGAGACATAGGCTTCCGTCAGAGGCTTTCCTGCGCTATCCGGAACGATTACGACAGGATCCGGTTCAAGGTCGGTCGGTTCCGGTCTGATTTCTTCTCCCGGTTCCTTTTTCGTACAAGCAGCCAGACACAGCAGCAGGCAGAACAGAACAATGATTTTTTTCATCCGTTTCCTCCTTTATTTCAAATCCGTCAGCAATTGCAGTTCGGCACAGCCATAGATGCCGATGATCTCTTTTGCCTTCCCAAACGGGGATTCCTTGATGCTCTCCTGTATGTCGGCGTTTCCTTCTTCCATCTTTTCGCAAAGAACGCGCATGTCTTTCATCATCTGCAGACAAGGAAGGTTGTGATCGCTGATACGGGAAGCGTGATGCTGGCCATAGTGACCTCCATAGAATTTCCATTCATCATCGACACCAAGACCCTCCAGTTCCATGATCGCCTGTTTCAGGCCTTCCGCATATTCCTTCAAAGGCAAAGAACCCAACCCGGCCGTCATCAGCACGCCGCAGCCCGAACCGATCGCATCGCCGCAATAGACCGTATGATTCTTCCTGTCACAGAAAACGACAGACCCCAAAGTATGCCCGGGTACAGAAACGCTGACGACTTGGATGCCGCCCAGATCGAATTCTTTTTGCATTTCCAGCAGTTCCTCTGCTTCTTTGCAACAGGGATTGATTTCTTTCAGGAAAGGCCCGATACTGTGCTGCCGATAGAGTTCCTTGTCTTTCAGATCCAGATAAACTTCCGCAAATTCTCCGCACCTGCCGATATGATCGAAATGGCCATGCGTCAGGACACAGAAGACCGGTTTCTCTGTCAACCCATGACAGTATTCCGCCAGATTATCCCTCTCCATCCCCGCATCGATCAGCATCGCTTTTTCCGTTCCTTCGATCAGATACATGCTGACATGCGAATCGCATTGGATCAGCCAGGAATCGTTATTGATTTTTCTGTTTGTATAACCCATATCATTACCTCTTACAACACAAGTATAACAACCTATCGTGTATTCTGTGTGATTTTCAAAGAATGATTCAAAAACAGTATAATGTTGTTAAGACAAGATGTACCAGACTATCATACATCGATAAAGGATCAAGTTATGAAAGATTACAGATTAATCGACAAGATCAAATACTGGCTGGATAAACAGATGTCGAAAGGTACCGTCAGCATCATCCGACTGATGTCGCTTGCGGTATTATCAGTAGTCGTATTTGTTTCTGTTCTGATCGTTTTATTTAAACTGAGAGACGGATTCTTTTCTGCATTCTGGGATTCTCTGGCAACCATCGTCAATGCCTGGATGCCTTCCAGCGAAGACGGTCAGGTCGGTTTTATCCTTCTCAATACCCTCACGGCGATCATAGGCTTGTTTTTTACCAGCATTCTGATCGGCGTCATCAGCAGCGGCATCGAAGAGAAACTGGAAAACCTGAGAAACGGCAATTCGATCGTGCTGGAAAAGGATCATACCGTCATCCTCGGTTACAACCTTGGTGAACATGGCTTACTGAAGCAGCTGATTCTGGCAAACGAAAACAGAAAGAGATGCATCGTCATCTTCACCGATATCACGAAATCGGAACTGGAACAGGATCTGCAGGATAATATCGACATTCCCAAGAATATCGAAGTCATCTGCCGTCATGGCGATATCACGAACGTGAACGACCTGAAATGCTGCTCAATCGAAAAAGCCAGGATCGTCATCGTGAATGCGCTCAATGACAACCGCAGGATCAAAGCCATCCTGGCGGTATCGAAACTGAAGAAAATGCATCCCGAGTGCGACGCGTTGCTGATCGCCTGTGTCACAAACGAACATTATCTGCTGCCACAGGGCAAGATAGACAAGAAAAACATCATCATGCTGAAAACTGACGATATCATGGCGAAAATGATTGCCCGTACCTCGACGGAACCGGGATTGTCTATCGCATTCAAGGAGCTGCTGAATTTTGAAGGAAACGAGCTGTATTTTGAAAGGGATGACCGATTCCCGGGCAAGAGCGTACTGGAACTGGCAGGCTTCATTGATGATGCCACTCTGGTGGGCATCGAACGCAATGGCAAGACGATCCTGAATCCGAAAAGAGACGTGATCGTGAAAGAAGAAGATGAACTTCTGCTGTTTGAAACCAGCAAAGGTTCTTACAGTGTCAACGAAGTAGGAATGAAGAATGTCAGCGACCGGGAGGTCGGAGTCATTGAGAAATCGACGAAGGGACATCTTTATATTTTCGGATCGAACATCCTGCTGAAGACGATCATCGATGAATTGCCGCCGGATGTGGAGGATATTACGATATTCAGCAAGGATGCGGATCCGGAAGAACTGGCAGGAGGTAGATATCCGTTCAAGATCAAAGCAGATAAACGAGACTATGCCAACAGACTTCCGCAGATCGCTTCTTCTGCCAGCCATATCATCATCCTGGCTGACAGGGAGATCGACAAAGAAGATTCCGATATCGATAATATCCTGCTTCTTCTGAAACTGATGGACATCAAGGAACGGAACGGCTATCTATACAACATTGCTGTCGAATTGAATATGGCCAGTTCCTATAATGTTTCCGTGAAGAACGACAAGATCGATTATATCGTCGCATCTGATATTGCTTCGCTGGTACTGGCGCAGATGTCGGAAAACACCAAACTGGAGTCGGTATTCGAGGAACTGTTGTCGAAGAAAGGCAACGAACTGTATTCGAAACCGATCCGGCAGTTCAATCTGTCGGATGCGCATGATTATTCCTACGGAGGCCTGAAACAGATCGTTCTGTCTTACGGATATACGTTGCTGGGCTACTGTCATGAGAACGAAATGAATCTGAATCTGAAACTGGAAGACAGAGTCGAACTCTCAGACAGTGACAGCCTGATCGTTCTAGGCAAGGAATAAAACAGTCATTATTCTTTCATATCGTTTCAGGTTATGATAGAAACAGACAGATATATGTAATAAGGAGGCAATCATGTTTGTGTTTTGGGGAGACGGATCTGAAGAAGCCAAAAACCTGGTGGATGCAGTGATCGTCAGAAGTACAGAAAATTTCAACTGGACATTCATATTCATTCTTTGCGTCGTTTTCTATGTGTATTGGAGCGAAATACAGAAGAAGAATTATGATGTCATCGTGGCGGCTTTGGCGCTGTATGGCGTGCATTGGCTTTATGAGATCGGCAATGCGGTGATCGCACATTTCTTCGGTTATCCGCTGTGGACCGTCAGCAATGCTTCGACGACGTTCATTCTGCTGATCGGAGTATGCTGGGAACTGTCGATGATGTTTTCGTTGGCAGGGATGATCTCCTTCAAGATGCTGCCGGAAAAGCGTACCTTCAAGAACAAGCTTCTGGGAGCCCTCAGCATGGCTTTATTGTTTGCGCTGGTGGAATCTTTCCTGGCAGGTACATCGAATCATTCGTTCATCTGGGTCTATAAGTTGTGGGGTGTCCTTCCGGTCTTTGTTACGACCTATATCCCATTCTTTCTCGCCAGCAATTTCGTTCCGGATCTGAAACCGGCAGTCAGAAAAAGATTCCTGATCGGACTCTGGTCGCTGGTAGCGATCTTGCTGATCACTCTGATACCGGCGGGGATCATCTAGAAACAGAACAATAGGAAAACTCATCCTGCGATGAGTTTTCTTTTGTTTATGCTTTCTGTATGAATGACTTATCTGATTTTTGCTGTGAGATCATTCTTTTTGCTGATGGCGTCTTTCAGTTCGATTTCTTCCGTCAGACCCCATTCGTTTTTCAGAAGATCGATGATCCTGTCATAGGTCTTTACCGCATTCCGATAGTCTCCTCTGATCTGATAGATATCGGCGATCCCCATGAGTTCATCCTGGAAACGTGGCTTGCGCGGCTGTTTCTCATATGCTTTTTCATAGTAATCGATCGCTTTGTCGTAATCGCATTTCTTGGCGTAATACTGCGCCGCTTCGAATAAGCAGGCGAAGTCTTCCGGATTCTTTTCCAACAGAGATTCAATGATGCGATCCGCTTCTTTCTCATCGAAACGTGCCAGCGCGATATGCGCACGATACACCTCGACAAGTACTGGATTCGCATCCTTCAGTTGACTCATCCGATCCAGGTATTTCTCTGCTTCCTCTGCTCTGTGATCCGCAAGCAGATTATCCAGAAGATAGTAGTATGGTGATACCAGATCCGGATTCTCTTCCGTCAGTTCGCGGTAGAAATCGATCGCATTCGTATGATTGGATACGTTCCAATCCCATACCGCATGTCTCTCTGCCTGGCCAAGCATCCACTGGCATCCTTTTTCTCCCGGAGAGAGTCTGATCGCTTCCTTCGCATATCTGCTGACCTTGTGGCCACAGGCATTCATCTTATGCCAGTAGAGATATGTGATCAGATCAAGCGCACGCTTCCTGTTTTCCTCGGAAGAAAGCTGTCCCTTCAGGAACTCCTCATAATCCCAGAACACATCCTGCGGAAGATCCTCTTCCACATCCAGACGGTTCTCGATCCGGTTGAATCGCTGTTCCGTGGTCAGATCGAATAAATCATCGATGCTGACACCAAATGTCTCGGCGATCAGCGGCAGCGTCGTGATATCCGGCATTGCCACATCGTTTTCCCATTTCGATACCGACTGTGCGGCTACGCCTATTTTATCCGCAAGCTGTTCCTGCGTAAGGTTTGCTTTGAAACGTAACTGTCTTATCTTTTTTCCTAATTCCATGTCTGTCCTCCTTTGATGGGCCATCGATCTGTATACGACTTTATTGTAGAAACGAATCCGCAAAGAAACAATAACGCGTTTTTCCAATCGACTCAACCGATAAGAGAGAAACTTTTTTGAATGATTTAAAACTTTTTTCCTCTTTTCATCATCTAATTAGTGAAGGGAGAGAAAAATGTGAATGATTTAAGCGCTAAAATCAATTACTTACAGACCAGGCTGTATTCCCTGGAAGATTTGGAACGGATCCGTTCCGTTATTTCAATGTGCGAAGGACTGGAGTGTGTGATCGACGACGATGTATTGATCATCACCTGCAACAAATCAGACGCATCCGAGAATGAACTGCAGGAATTATGGGATGAATGTTGGTTTGAACTGAAAAAACAAGGATTAGATATAGTAAAATAAGAAGGTAGAACATATACGATCATTTAGCAACGGAAAAACATTATGGGGAACAACGATTACAGGTCACTGATCGAACAGAGTATCTCAGGAGACGAGGATGCTTTTAATTCGCTTTTTACCGCGGTAAGGCCGATGGCTTCTTTCTATGCCCGGAGCATTGCCAAGGATGCATATATCGCCGATGAAGCGGTACAGATGTCGGCAATCAGGATGTATCAGTCTCTGTCTTCTTTAAGAGATCCGGATGCATTCGAGGGATGGTTCAAGAGGATCGTCAGAAACGAAACCCTTCAGCTTCTGACCAAATACAACAAGGAGATCAATTTCACCGCACTGGATAACGAAGAAGACGATCTGTCTTTCGAATACTCGATTGCCGATGAGAAAATAGAAAACCAGCCGGAACTGAAATTCTCGCAATCCGAGAAAGAACGGATGATCAATGAGATCATATCGTCTTTGCCGGATGATCAGAGAACGCCGATCATGCTGTATTTCTTTGAAGGATTGAAGATCAGAGAGATCGCAGATACCCTGAATGTGAATGAGAATACGATCAAGACCAGGCTGACTGCTGCCAAAAAGAGTATCAAGAGCAAGGTTGAATTCATCCAGAAACGGGATGGCATCAAGCTTTACAGTGCAAGTCCGTTGGGCTTCTTCCTGTGGCTGCTTCAGGGCTATGGGGAAGGCGCAGGCATCAGTACGCTGGTGCTTGGTACGACAGCGACGACGACTGCTACGATCGCCGCTACGGCTGCTTCGACTGCGGGAGAAATCGGACTCAAGACGGTTGCCGCAAACCTGATGGCTTCGACGGCGTCCAAGATCATCAGTTCAACCATCGTATTATCCCTGGTGGCAGGAGGGGGATATGCGGTAATGAAAAACATTACGGAGAAAGAACCCGTGACCGATGTGCAAGAAGAGACCACGGAAAGCATCCCTGTTCAAACAACGGAAGAAACAACAGAAGAAACCGTAGAAGAGCAGCAACCCGAGGAAACAAAACAGGAGACCGGACAGAAAGGCCACTATGAAACGATAACCGTACTGGTATCCGAAGCATGGGATGAACAGGTACTGGTGAAAGAAGGATGGACGGAAATGGTCGTAGTTACCGAAGCTTGGGATGAGGTAATTACAGACACAAACACCTGTGCCGTATGGGAAACAAAATATAAGGACTGCGTACAATGTGCGAATTGCGGGCAGATTTTCGACTATGAGGATTACAGCCATTACCACGGTTCGGAAGAAACGGTCTGGATCCCGGTGACGGTGCCGGATGGAGAAATCTGCACCGGATATGCCACGACGACGATCCATCATGACGCGACTTATAAGGAAGTCTGGCATGAGCCGGAATATAAGACCGTCCATCATGATGCGGTCTATGAGACGCAGACGGTATGGGTGAATGACTGATTCCGAGATAAACATATCATCATAATCGGTTTTTGATATAGCGAGGATTTAAGATGAAATCAAATAGAAAGAGATATCCGATAGTATTGTTGGTTGCTATCTTGCTTTTGGGTTTTGTGTCTGTGCCACATATCCTGACAGCGGAAGAAAGAACGGAAGAGAATGAAGTCGTTGAGTCTTTTGAAGAGGATGTCGACATATATGACGACGGTATTTCCAATGATGATCAAGACGATATTTTCGAAGAAAATATCTTTGAAAAAACAGATTCTCTAACAGATGAAACTACAGTTCCTGACATTTATGAACAAAATTCGGGATCAAGAAACGAGGACAGATCTGATGACCTATCAGATGAAGGAGAAGCTTTTGCGATCCTGACAGAAGCGGGAGATCTCGTCTTTTTCCGTGACTCTTCTCAATATAGGAATGGGGAAACATATGCAGTCACGATCAATGATAATGAACTGACAGGAATCGTATTTACAGGGATAGAAGCTCTCGATGTTCCTATCAACTACGATTTTGAGATTCCGTGGTACGAGCACCGGACCGAAATATTAAGCGTTAGTGTAGCGGAAGGCCATACAATAAAACCCATATCAATGGCGGCTTGGTTTGAAGGTTTTATCAACATGGAATCATTTGATGCTACCGGTTTTGATACATCTGCTGTTACAAGCATGAGGAATACTTTTTATTGGTGCAGAAAAGTAAAATCTCTTGATCTAAGCAGTTTTGATACATCGAATGTAACAGATATGAGTGGCTTATTCTTTGATAGCTGGCTCACTTCATTGGATATAAGCAGCTTTGATACATCGAATGTCACAAACATGGGCAACATGTTTAGCGGCTGTTACATGAATTCCCTGGATGTAAGTCACTTTAATACATTAAACGTTGTTTATATGGACCATATGTTTAGTGGCTGTTTATATCTGACATCTTTGGATTTGAGCAATTTTGATATATCAAACGTTGAGTCGATGCCCGGCATGTTCAGCAGTTGCCAATCCTTGACCAACGTGAATTTAAACGGTTTCGATACATCGAATGTAACAGATATGGGGGGTTTATTCAGTAATTGTTATTCTCTGACTTCTCTTGATGTCAGCGGTTTTGATACTTCAAAAGCCAGAAACATGAGTGACATGTTCTCCGGCTGCTCATCATTAAGTACTATTAATGTAAGTCGTTTTGATACGTCCAATGCAACGGGCATGAGCAACATGTTCTTTGGTTGTTCTTCTTTGACCTCTCTCGATATAAACAACTTTGATACATCAAATGTCAGCTATATGGGAGGCATGTTCTCCGGTTGCTCATCGTTAAACAATATCGATGTAAGCCACTTTGATACATCTGGCGTAACAAATATGAGTGACATGTTCTCCGGCTGTACCTCTCTGACCTCTCTCGATGTGAGCAATTTTGATACAACGAATGTGATCAATATGTCTTCATTGTTTTCCCGCTGCTCATCCCTTACGTCTCTTGATCTAGGTAATTTCGATACGGAGCAGGTTACGAACATGGATAGAATGTTCTACATGTGTTCTTCCTTGATGTCTTTAGATATCGGTGGTTTCGATACATCAAATGTTTCAAACATGTGCTACATGTTTAATGGCTGTTCTTCCCTGACGTCTCTTGATGTAAGTCATCTTGACACATCAAACGTCAACAAAGAGTATGGAATGTGTGCGATGTTCCAGGACTGCTCTTCCCTGAGATCTCTTGATGTAAGCCATTTTGACACATCGGACATTCAACGCATGGACAACATGTTCCGCAACTGTAAAAAACTGACAACGATTGATGTCAGCAATTTCGATACTTCAAATATAACAAACATGACTGGCATGTTTGCGGGCTGTTCAGGACTGGCTTCATTGAACGTCACTGGTTTTGATACATCCAATGTCACGGATATGAGTAACATGTTCTATGGGTGTTCTTCCCTGACATCTCTCAATGTATCCGGTTTTAATACTGCACAAGTCACCAGAATGGACGGAATGTTTCAGGACTGCTCTTATCTGACATCTCTTGATGTGACTAGCTTCGACACTTCAAACGTCACAAATATGGCAAACATGTTTCGGAACTGCAGAAAACCGACCGCCCTTGACGTTACCCACTTCGATACCTTTAATGTTACAAATATGTCGGGCATGTTTGCCCGGTGTGTTGGATTACCATCTTTGAATATTACCAATTTCGATACGTCGAATGTCATAGATATGAGTCATATGTTCTATGAGTGTTCCTCGTTGACCTCTCTCGATGTCAGTGGTTTTGATACATCGAATGTCAAAAACATGGCGGGAATGTTTCAGAAATGTGAATCTTTGACTTCTCTTGATCTGAGCAATTTCAATACAAGCATTGCCAACAATTTATCGGCGATATTTGCCAAGTGTTCGTCTCTGATCTCTTTGGATCTAAGCAATTTTGATATGTCAAGCGTGAATACGACTCAAGGAATGTTCGATCACTGTACTTCTTTGGAATTCCTTGATATCAGCAGTTTCAAAAAGCTGCACACGAATCAGAATAGACAAATATTCCAGGATTGCGTCAATTTGGGACAAGTCGTTTTAGGGACGGAATTGAATCAATGGACATATTTTACAAGTCTGCCCGCAGGAACATGGGTCAATCAGGAAAAAGGCTTGTCAAAAACCGAAAAGGAATTACAAAGGGAATATGTATCAAACAGATACGAATGGTGCGGCACCTGGGTGAAGTACGAGATCATCAGCACCGATCCTGTCGGGTATCTTGTCGTCGGAGAAAAGCATCATCTTTCCGTAAGCAACAGTTCCGGGAACATCGAATGGTCCTCCCTGGATCCGGCCATCGCTTCCGTAAGCAGCACAGGCTTAGTCAAGGGCCTCAAGGCGGGCGTAGCCACCATCCTGGTTTCGGAAGACATCACAGGCTATTCCGATTCCGCCACGATCCGCATCCTCTTCAAGGATGTCGCAGATCCTTCCAAGTACTTCTACGATCCTGTCTACTGGGCCTTCGACTACGGTATCACCACGGGAGCCACTTCCACAAAGTTCAATCCAAATGGAGCGTGCACCAGGGCCCAGGTCGTGACCTTCCTATGGAGACTCATGGACTGCCCGGAACCTACAATCGAGAACCCGTTCACCGACATCTCAGAAAGCAGCTACTTCTACAAGGCAGTGCTCTGGGCCTACGAGAACGACATCACCACGGGCACTTCAGCCACCACCTTCTCTCCTGACAGGACCTGCACCAGGGAACAGGTCGTGACCTTCCTCTACCGTGTCGCAGGAGAACCGGAATACGAAGCGAAATCGTTAGACTTCAAAGATGTCGGAAAAGGAAAGTACTACTACGACGCGATCGGCTGGGCCATATCCAACGACATCACCACCGGAGTGAACTCGACCACCTTCGGCGTGGGAAGCACCTGCACCAGGGCCATGGTCGTGACATTCCTGCAGAGATATCATGAGGCGTTCTGATATCAAATGATTCCATATTTATAAACATAAGGCTGTTGCAGATGATTGCAGCAGCCTTTTTTCATACAATTTTAACGAAAAATAAAACTTTTTTCCTCTTTCGAGCATCTATTTAGTAGAAAGATAAAACCTGACAATCACAGGAAATCAAGGAGGATAAAAGATGAAAGAAAAGATTAAAAATTATCTGCCATTGGTCTTGGCTACATTGGCTGTACTGCAGCTTCTGGGAGGCTGGGCAAGATTTACCGGAGACGAAATGTTTACAGACAGGAACTCTCCATTCTACTCAAACAAGATCACGACCTACGAGATACAGAATGATCTCAGATCGGATATCGAGTACCAGAGGCAGATTGGCCAGAAATGGGGGATCGACTTCAAGACGGACAAGATTCTACAGCTGGTTCAGTATTTCCATGATGGAAAACTGACGGCAGAAGAACTGGATTATACGGCAGGGATCGTCAATCCGATCATCAAGAAAACGGTCAAATTCTATAAGAACGAAATCATCGGCATTTCAACCGATGACAGCATCGAAAATGATGTCCGTTTCTTGAGCGTCTTAAGGATCCTGTTAAGCGCTTATCACATCGTATACATCGCCAGCTGGGTCATATTCCTGCTGTATGCATTCGATCGTTTCACGCACAAGATCGGTTTCATTCGACCATTGTTCCCGATCGTGATGGTCGTGAATGTGGCCCTGTTTATCGTAACGATCGTATTCATCAATCTGAATCTGAATGCAACGGATTATTATCTGGAAACAAAGCTTACGTTAAGACCGTTCTTAACCTTGCTGCTGCTGATTCCTGAATCTATCTATCTGCCGTTTGTGGATAAACTCATGGCAAGTGGCAAGGTTGAAACTGCTCTTGCAGGAGCAGGCGAGGCTGTTCAGAAAGGAATGGAAGCGGCACATGTCAGCGACTTGAAGAAATCGATCATCGATACTTTCGCTCCGGGGGAACCAGGAAACGGACTGACGGGATGGACCTGTCCGCACTGCGGAAACAGAAACAGTTCCGGAAGCAGGTTCTGTTCCTCTTGCGGCAAAAGCAATCCGAATGTTGCGACATGCCCCAAGTGCGGCAAAGAACTGAAAGATCACGAAGCATTCTGCCCGGATTGCGGAGCTCCTATCCATTGGGAACCCGTCAGCAAGAAATGCCCGAACTGCGGCACAGAGAATCCGTTGGATAGCAGCTTCTGCGAGAATTACGGGGCGCCATTAAAAAGAAATGCAGTAAACCAATAATGAAGGAGAAATAAAATGAAAACATTAAAAAAGATCATTTCCATATTACTTGCGACACTGTCGCTGCTGATGTTGTTCATGCCTTGGGTTTCATTAAGAAACAAGGAAGACATGAATGCGATGTTTATCGATGAACTCGGATACTACTACAATATCGATTCTTATACCGAACTGAAGAACGGGCTCAGAAAGCTTGTCAAAGAAGAATTGCAGGATTTTGCGGATGAAGTGCGGGAAGACAACATCAAGGTCAATGTCAATGATCTGCTGAAGATCTACGACTATGTGATCGATTATAAAGTCAATCCGAACGAAGCGGATTATATCGCTTCCAAGACGGCACCGCTTCTGAAGAAGATCACTCAGTACCTTGATAAAGAAGTCGTGATGTTTGCGGATGAAGAAGACCTGAAAATGGTATCTGCCATGAAACAGGCGGCCCTGGGACTGAATGTCTATCACGGACTGTATATCGCGTCATTTGTTGCGTTTGCGTTGGCTGTCCTGGCTATCCTGACGGATCGATTCAAGATCGCCAAATTTCTGAATTTCCTGGTCAGGCTGGTGATGGTCGCAGCGACTGCAACAGGCGTGTTCTTCTTCAACAGATATATCGATACGCAGCCATATCCTGCTTATCTGGCAGTACTTAAGATCACCGTATGGCCGATCTTGGCGTTGCTTCTGGCATTACCGGATGGACTCTATCTGGGGATCATAGACAAACTTGCGGGCAGCATCGATCTGAAACCGGCATTAGCGAACGTAGGAAACAAAGTCAGGGAACTGAAACCGGTTCTGGAAAATGCGGGAAACAAGGTGAAAGAAGAAGTATCCAAGATTCCGACAGGAGATCTGAAGAATACTTTCAAGAGCGTAAGCGGCGGCTGGGTCTGCCCGGATTGCGGAAGCAGAAACGGAGCTTCCAGCAGGTTCTGTTCCAACTGCGGCAAAGTGAATCCGAATATCGTTGTCTGTCCAAGCTGCGGCAAAGAACTGAAGGAACACGAAGCTTACTGTCCGGATTGCGGCACTTCGATCGAATGGCCGGCAACGGATATCACCTGTCCGAACTGTGGCAAAAAGAATGCATTGGGTTCCGCGTTTTGTGAGAACTGCGGTCAGAAACTGTCATAATGAATCATATCAGGAGGAATAGAACGTGTATTGCAACCATTGCGGAAAAGAAATAAAAGCAGGAGCGAAATTCTGCAACCATTGCGGGAAAACCGTCGCTGACAAATCGATCACCTACGGGATAGGTCCCCTGGGAGGATGGACCTGTCCCTCCTGCAAAGGAAAGAACAGCAATGCCGGCAGGTTCTGTTCCTCTTGCGGTGAACCTAATCCATATATCGTCGCATGTCCGAACTGTTCGAAAGAATTCAGGAACCAGGAGAAATTCTGTCCGTCCTGCGGAACGGCCCTGAACTGGAAGCTGATATATAAGCAATGTCAGAAATGTGGAACAAGAAATCCTTTGGACAGCAGATACTGTTACAGCTGCGGCAGTGAATTGTAACTTAAATGACCTGAATGATCAGGTCTTTTTTATGAAAAATGCGCAATTTTTTTAAAAAAATGACAAAAAAGTAAAACTTTTTTTATGTTTCCTTTATCTAGTTAGTAGAAAGAGGGAACAGTTGAAAGACTGATAAACAAAAAGGAGGGAAAAAATGGTTTGTCCAAAATGTAATGCAACAGTAAATAACGAAGCTAGATTCTGTCCGAATTGCGGAAATCCGATGAATGAAGAAAACAATATGGAATCTGCAGCTGGAAACGATGTTTTGCCAAAGCTGATGAAGACCGGAAACAAAGCAAGATCGCCGTGGCTGTATATCATTCCAGTGGCTCTGGTGGTGATGATCTTCATAGGACTGCTGTCTGGAGGCTCTTCCAAACCAAGAGGAAAGTACATCCTGATCAATCCATTTACCGGAGGGGAAGCGGCTTGTATCACGATCAGAGGCAACAGTTATACCAACGACAATCGCTTCTGGGGATTCAAGGAACAAGGAACGCTGACGCTAGTACAGGAATGGGATGACTGCATTCTATATTCGGTTCAGCTGACGGATGGATATACAGATGAGTTCTATTACTGGAAAGAGTATAAGACCATCGAAAAAGGCGGAGAATACTACTACAAGAAATAACTAAAAAAAAAAAAAAAAAAAACAATTAATAATAAAGAAAGAGAAAAGGAGAAAAATATCATGAAGTATTGTGTCAATTGTGGAAAAGAAATTTCGGAAGATTCAGTTTACTGCCCGAATTGCGGTGCGGTTCAGCAGGAAGGAATGGTAGCGCAGACAAACACTGTAGTCGTTACGACGGCAACCAATATGAACTGTGTAGCTGGTCTGATACTGTCTTGCTTATCAATCTTCTTCAACTTGTTTGGAGTCATCGGTATCATGGGAATCATCTTCTCAAACAAAGGTATTGAGGAATGCAAGCAGAGAAACGAAAACGGCGAAGTGCTTGGTTCGATCGGCAAAGTGATCGGAATCTGCACGACGATCCTGTTTGTCCTGGGTCTGATCTTCTCAGTATCCATCTTGTCCTGGTATTAAGATATAGGACAAACGGATCAGTTCCATCTGCTACAATTATGTTGTATCAGATGGGTTATTAGGAAAGAGTTCGATCAAGGGGTCGATTGACAAAGGGGGATTAAGATGAAAAGATTGTTGGTTATAATCATGACATTGTTGATGATATGCGGCTGTTCAAAAGGGAACGATGTTAACAACGAAATAGAACCGGAACCTGTTGAACCGAACGGGGTCTGGGTTATTGTAGAAGAAAGCATAAACGCCACATACGCCGACAAAACCAAAGACGCCAGTTATTCCACAAAATATGAATATGACCAAAACGGACAAGTTATACAGAAGCTTTATTATAATGGCAGCGTAAGTAAATATGAATACGATAAAAATCAGAACAAAACAAGAGAATTGTATATTGATCCTGAAGATGATTACTGGTCAACTACATATTATGAGTATGATGAAAGAGGCAGACTGATCAAAGAAATAGAAAAGTGTTTCGGAGGATATTTTCAGGACACAGACCGTTATACTTATGAGTACCTGGAAGATGGAACGGATAGGATAAGCAAGAAGAATTCCTATCTGGAAAACGGGATAAATATCTATTACTGTTACGAATATACAGATAACGGGTTTACAGAATCATGTTATTTCGGAAATGATCTGGCACACTCCGCAAAGCACACTTTTAATGAAAAAGGGAAAGATACAGAAGTAATATTTTCAGAATATGGAAGAAGTAATTTTTATCCCGACAGCGCAGTTTATTATGAATACGCAGAAGATAATGAAACGCTGATCAAAGAAACGAGCTATAAGAATTGGGGCCCAAAATGGATAACGGAATATGAATATGATTATTCCGACCCAAATCATCTCATTAATGTTTATAAATATACATATCCAGATTCAACTGCCGAATCAAAAAAAGAAACATTTATTGATGAGAATGGAAATGTTGTAAAAACGATTGATGTTGGTATCGGAAACGATAAGGTGGAAACGACTGAATACAAATATGATTTCATCGACTTCGAACAGCCGGATAACCCGGGACCAATGTTTAAAATGAAGATAAAAGTCAAAGAAATCAATATCAGATCGAAACCAACAACAAATTCAGAGATAGCAGGCAAAGTGGCAAAAGGCGATGTCTATGAAGTATATGAGACGACTACGGCAGAAGAATATCACTGGTACAGGATCGGCGATGATCAGTGGGTCGCTGACGATGGCACATGGACAGAAAGAGTTGAATAACAAAAGAAGGAGACTGTTATGAAAAAGATATTAGTTGTATTCATGACCTTACTGATGATATGCGGCTGTTCCGTAAAGGAAGACGTCATCAACGTGATCAGGCCGGATGAGGCAGAACCGGAGGAAGTCCAGGCAAACGGGGTATGGGTTTGTACCGCGGTACATAACGATGAAGGCGAAACATCTACATACAGATATAACGAAAAAGGATCACTGATAAAAACATCAGAAGCGGCATATATTTATGACAGCAACGGAAATCTCAAGGCAGAAATATTGTTTGCGGATTATGACGATGGCCATATGTGGGGATTGACCCTGTATGATTACGATGAAAAAAACAGATTGATCAAAGAACAGCCAATGGAATTCGTCATGTATTCTCCTAGAGATATCGATGCGTGGGGCTACTATACGTATGAGTATCTGGAGGATGGAACTGACAGGATCAAGAAAAAGGGTCATTATGATCCAAACAACCTTACGGGAGGAAACTGGTCTGTATCTTATGAGTACTATGATGACGGTTATGCGATTGGTGACAGCGAAATACATACCTTGAATGAAAAAGGAAACGATATACTGGTTCAATACATCAATAAGAAAAAACCTGAAAACAATTATTCCATATCTTATGAATATGCGGAAGATGGTGAAACGTTACTGAAAAAGACAGATGACAGTAAATGGGGCGGAGGTGCATGGATTACAGAATATGAATATCCTGAACCTACTCTCATGATTGAAAAACACTCTTCAATAGATAGCAATTCCGTAGAAACAGAAGGAAGTTCAGTAGAATACTACAAAGATGAACACGGTAATACAATCAGAGAAGTTCGGAAAAACGCTGATGGAACGGTCGATTATGAAACAACATATGATTACAGATTCATCGATTTCGATCATCCGGAAGAAAACAGTTCTTCAGATGAACCCCTGTTTACCGCAAAGATCAAATACAACGACATCAACATCCGGACATCCCCGACTACTCAGGCAGACAATATCGTCGGAACCGTAAACAAAGGCGAGACCTACAAGGTATACGAAGCGCTCGCTAATGAAGGATATCTGTGGTACCGCATCGGAGAAGACAAGTGGATCGCAGACAAAAATACTACGTGGACGACACTAACAGATAAACAATAAACAGAAAAGAAAAGAGGAAAAACAAAATGAAAAAAACAATCACATTAATCACAACGATCTTATTGCTGATGGGTTTATGCGCATGCTCAGGCACGCCAAAAGACCCGAAAGAAATGACGAAACTTACCGAGGAACAGATTCAGGCTCATGAAGCCGACGGCGTCGATTGCATCACTTTCATCGGCACCAATATGGCTTATACTTATGAAGAATCTGTCGATGGCAAGGTCTTGGCCGATCTGGATTTCGGCGATAAGTATGGCTTGAAAGCATTCTATGACGGCAGTGACATCTATGCTTATATCAATGAAACGTCTTCATGGATGAAATTCTCGAAAGATGAAGTGGATTACTATGAACTCGTCGACTTGCTGAAAATGGTTCCGGATATTCCGAGATCAGCCAGCGAATATTATCTGGATGCCAGAGATCTGGAAGTCGTAGACTATAAGGACGGCATCACTTATGTCCAGGGCAAAGCGGATAACCCATATTACGATGAAAGTGAAAGATATACCGCTTATCTGGTGAAATTCACTCTGGATGGCAAAGAGATCGTCGTCGAGAGAGAAGTATATGAAGATTTCAGCTTATGGGACGGAACGTATCTGATTACAGGCGAATATCCGGAAGGCTTCAATATGAACAATTATGATTTCGATTTCGACAATAATGTCCTGATCTATAACGGATATTATGGAGAAGATACGGAACAGTACAGGACGGATATTCCGTTTGAACTGGTAGACAAAGAAACGCCTGAGGATCTGATGGTTCATACGATCGTTTATGAATACAATGAAGAAGGCAAGATCATCGGTCTGGCGATCAAAGACATGGTCGGCGATATCATCATCAAGTACAGCGGCTTGAAAGATACGCTGGATATGGAACATCCGGAGAACTGTCCGAAGGGCGATCTCAATACGTTTGCGAATGCTTTCCTTAGAGCGCTAGCAGTCAGTGGATTGCTCAGAGGATACTGATACGGAAAGACAAGGAAAAGTATCGGTATAGACAACATAAATCAAGGCCTCTTTCAAGAGGCCTTTTATCTTGCTAAGATGTTGGAACGCATATCGTTTCAATCATTATGTTTGTAAAATATAACGTAAAATTTGACGCATTCCAATGATTTGAGTACAATGACCATAGGGAGAAAACTTATGATCAATAAAAACATAGATTATGTTCCTATTTCCAGATTGAGCAGAGGATACGCCGGACAGATGATCGATAAAATGTATCAGGATGATTCCGTCGTCTTTATCATGCGTAATAATGAACCGACTGCCGTGATCCTTTCGATCGATGACTATAACATTTATCTGAATATGATCAGATCTTCAGCAAGAATCAATAAAAAAGAAATCAGTTCTAAAATTGCCGGTAGTCTCCATCAGTTTGCAGATCCTGAAAAGATCGACGGAGAACGGGATTTCTATAAAAAGGATTTAAGCAGGCGAAATGGATAAGAGTATCCTGCTGGATGCGAACGCAGTCCTCAGATATCTGCTGGATGATGTTCATGATCAGCATCAGACAGTAAAAGAAGCGATTGAAAGCAAGAACTGTGTCTGTATCCTGTCAACGATACAGGAAGTCGTGTATGTTTTGGAAAACTATTACCATGTTCCCAGAAAAGCGATCGCAAACGCACTGCTGCCATTAAAAGATCTCACGGAAATCGAAGATGAAGATGTATTTGTTTCGGCATTGCGATATTATCTGGAAACACCGAAGATCGATTTTGCGGATTGTATCATGTGTGGATACCGGACGAACAGAGATATCGACATTCTGACGTTTGATAAGAAACTGGAAAAGAAACTGAACAGTCTCAAATTACACGTATAGATCCATCATCCAAAATAACAGGGCTTAACAGCCCTGTTTGTCGTATTACCGATGATCTTTCAGAAACAGTTCCAGCCTTCTTAACGCTTCCTTGAGTTCATCCAAGGAATAGGCATAAGACAGTCTCACAAAGCCTTCTCCTGCCTCTCCGAACGCGTTCCCCGGAACAAGCGCCAGGTTCTGTTCCTCTAAAAGCGTTTCACAGAATTCTTCGGAAGTCATTCCTGTACATTGAATGGAAGGAAAGACATAGAAGGCTCCCTGAGGCATATGCGTCTGCAGACCGATGCGGTTCAGTTCCTTGACCACATAATTGCGTCTCTGCTTGAAACCGATAAACATCTCTCCAATGTCTTTATCCCCGTTGTTCACGGCTTCGATCGCCGCGTACTGGCAAGGCGTGGTCGCGCACATGATGGTATACTGATGGATCTTCAGGATCATGTCGATCAGCTCTTTGTGTGCCAGGATATAACCCATGCGGTAGCCGGTCATGGAGTAGGCTTTCGAGAAACCGTTGATGACGATGACCCTATCTTTTATCTCTTCGAATTCCGCGATGCTGCAATGCTTCTGTTCATAAGTCAGTTCCGCATAGATCTCATCCGTTACCGCAAAAATCCCTGATTCCTTCAGGATAGGAACGATCTTTTCATAGTCTTCCCTGGTCATGACACCACCCGTAGGATTGCCCGGGAAGTTCAGAATGACAGCTTTGGTATGGGGATGCAGAACGGATCGCAATGCTTCCGGTGTCAGTTTGAAGTCATCCTCTTCTTTCAGTTCGACTTCCGCGACCTTGGCTCCTGCCATCTCGATGATCGCGGCATATGCCACATAGGCAGGCGTGGGCAGGATCACCTCGTCCCCCGGCTGTATGATGGTTCTTAAAACGAGATCGATCGCTTCAGATCCGCCAACCGTTACGATGACGTTTTCTTCAGGATCATAAGCGATTCCGAAACGGCGCTGATAGTAGTTGCATATCCCTTCACGCAGTTTCAGAAGACCTCTGTTTCCGGTATAGAAAGTCTTGCCCTTTTCGATCGCGTTGATCGCTTCTTCCCGGATATGCCAAGGCGTGATGAAATCCGGTTCGCCCACACCTAAAGAGATGACACCCTTTCTGGTTGCGGCGATATCAAAGAATTTGCGGATCCCGCTGGGTTTCAGATAACGGATGGTCTGATTGATTTCTTCATCAAAAATCATGGCGTGATCAGTTGCCTTTCCGTATTGTCGTTGAGATTTTCAAAATCGATATTGTTGGATTTGTACTGTTTCAGAATGAACATGGTTTCGGTTCCGTTGACACCTTCCGTCGGAGCGAGTTTGTGTGCCACGAAATTGCTGATCTCATGCATGTTCTTTCCGTGAACGATCAGGATGAATTCCGCTTTTCCCGAGATCAGCGACAACGCTTCGACTTCCGGAAAACGGGCGATCCTCTCGGCGATCCGGTCGTACCCGCGTTCCCGTTCCGGCACGCAGTTCACAAAAATGATTGCTTTGCAGATCTCCACATCGGCCTTTTCCCAGTTGATGATGGTATGATAACCCGCAATGATCTTTTCTTCTTCCAGTTTCCTGATCTGATCTTCGACTTCGCTTTCTTCTTTGTTCAGCAGCAAAGCCAGATCTTTTACCTCATAACGGGCATTGTCCTTTAATAGTTTCAATAATTCATCCATGTTGATTCTCCCAGATACTGAATGTCAATATTCTAACATTATTTCCGTTTCTTTGAAATCGATGTCATTCCCACTCGATCGTTCCCGGAGGTTTGGAAGTGATATCGTAGACGACCCGGGAGATGCCTCTGACTTCATTGGTGATGCGATTGCTGACGGTTTCCAGAAGATCATAAGGAAGCCTCGACCATTCTGCTGTCATGAAGTCATCGGTCGATACGGAACGCAATGCCAGGACATAGCCATACGTCCTTTCATCGCCCATCACTCCGACTGAATGCATATCCGTCAGTACGGCAAAATATTGCTGAGGTTTTTCGATCTCCGCTTTCATGATCTCTTCACGGAAGATGGCATCGGCTTCTTGCAGCAGAGCGATCTTTTCTTCCGTGATCTCGCCAATGATCCTTACCGCAAGTCCCGGTCCCGGGAAAGGCTGCCTGCTGACCAGGTCCTCGGGCAGGCCAAGCTTTCGTCCGACTTCCCTGACTTCGTCCTTAAACAGATCTCTGAGCGGTTCGATGATCTTTCTGAAAGCCATTCTTTCCGGAAGACCTCCGACATTGTGATGACTCTTGATCACAGCTGACTTTCCTTTTCCGCTTTCGATCACATCCGGATAGATGGTTCCCTGGGCCAGATAAGAGATCTCGCCAAGCTTCTTTGCTTCTTCTTCGAAGACCCGGATGAATTCGCTGCCGATAATCTTGCGCTTTTCTTCCGGTTCCCTGACACCTTTCAGCTTTTCCAGGAAACGGTCTCTCGCGTCGACCCGGATCAGATTCAGATCGAAACGTTCCTTGAATGTTTTCTCGATATGATCGGCTTCTCCTTTCCTGAGCAGTCCGTGATCGACAAAAACGCAGACCAGCCTGTGACCGATCGCTTTGTTCAGCAGCAAAGCGGCAACCGAGGAATCGACACCTCCGGATAAAGCCAGCAGGACTCTTTCTTCGGGAAGCATCTCTCTGTATCGGGAAACGGAGCTTTCAATGAAGTCATCCATCTTCCAATCGACTTGCGCCTTGCAGATGTTCAACAGAAAACTGGAAAGGATCGTCTTGCCATATTCCGTATGGACAACTTCCGGATGGAATTGGACGCCATAGAGTTTTCTGTCTCTGTTTTCGAAAGCGGCACAGGGACAGTGTTCGCTCCATGCGGTCACGGTAAAACCTTCCGGTGCTTCGCTGATATAGTCCACATGAGACATCCAGCAGACGCTTTGGGAAGGGACATCTTCAAACAGGGCGCTTTCTTCATGCGAAAAGATGATCTTTCCGTATTCCCCGACTGTCGCTTTTTCGACTTTGCCTTTGGCCAGAAAAGCCATAAGCTGGGCACCGTAACAGATTCCCAGGACAGGGATTCCAAGATTCAGGATCCCCTCATCGAAACCAGGCGCATCCTCCTTGTAGACGCTGTCAGGCCCGCCGGTAAAGATGATTCCTTTATAGTTTTTCCCGACGATCTCATCGAGACCGATCTGATCGAAAGGAACGATTTCCGCATAGATGTGCTGTTCACGCACGCGTCTGGCGATCAGCTGATCGTACTGACCTCCGAAATCTAGAACGAGTATCTTATCCATTTCTATTCCACACCGAAAAGCAGTTCATAATAAGTAGGCATCGGCCAGCAGGAACGTCCGCAGATCTTTTCGAGTTCATCGGTATGATCGCGCAGTTCTTCCATCAGCGGAAGGATCTCGTCATGATAGAAGAACGCTTTTTCCTGGGCGGAAGAAGACTTGCTGCTGCATAAACGCTCCTCGATATCCGCGATATCTGCGCAGATCTTTTTCTTATGATATTCGATGGTTTTACAGATTGCCGTTTCATAGGATTCTTCGCTGTAGAGACTGGCTTCCTTCTTCTCGCAGATGACAGAAAGCAGTTCGTTCTCATAACGAATCAGTGCCGGCAGGATGTCTTTTCGCAGTATATCGATCATGGTCAAAGCTTCGATATTGATGGTCTTATAGTATTTCTCCAGATAGATCTCGTAACGGGAATACATCTCCGTTTCAGAAAGAACGTTGTTGTCGATCAGGACCGATACGTTCTTCTCATCCAGATAATGGGCAAGAGCTTCCGGGGTGGAAGAATAGTTGCTTAAGCCTCTTCTTTCGGCTTCTTTGATCCAGGATGCGTCATAGCCGTTTCCATTGAATATGATACGCTTATGGGCGTTCAGGGTACGGATGATCAGATCATGGATGGCTTTATTGAGGTCGTCAGCCTTTTCCAGCTCATCCGCAAATTCTCTGAGTTCCTGGGCGATCACCGCATTCAGTATCGTATTCGGTGTCGCGATCGAAGCGGAGGAACCAGGCATACGGAATTCGAATTTGTTGCCGGTGAAAGCGAACGGGGAAGTCCGGTTGCGGTCCGTATTGTCTTTTGGGAACGGAGGGATCGTATGGACGCCGATCTGAATGGAAGATTTGTTTGAAGCGTAGGCAGTATCGTTGATGATGCTGTCGAAGATGGTGGTCAGTTCGTCGCCCAGGAAGACCGAGATGATCGCCGGAGGCGCTTCGTGTCCGCCTAGACGGTAATCGTTGCCCGCAGAAGAGACCGAAATTCGGATCAGATCCTGATATTCGTCGACGGCTTTGATGATGGCTGTCAGGAAGATGAGGAACTGGGCGTTGTCTTTCGGTGTATCGCCCGGATCCAGCAGGTTGATGCCGGTATCGGTCTTCAGGGACCAGTTGTTGTGCTTGCCGGAACCGTTAATGTTGGCGAACGGTTTCTCGTGCAGCAGACATTCCAGTCCGTGTTTCTTGGCGACTTTCTTCATGATCTCCATGGTCAGGTTGTTCTGGTCGGCAGAGACGTTGACGGTCAGGAAATTGTTGGCGAGTTCGTGCTGCGAAGGCGCGACCTCGTTGTGTTCCGTCTTGGCCTGGATACCCAGAGCCCACAGCTCTTCATTGAGATCTTTCATGAAGTCCTGTACCCCGGTTTTGATGGAACCGTAGTAGTGGTCATTCATTTCCTGGCCTTTTGGCGGCATTGCGCCAAACAGTGTACGTCCGGTCAGTTTGAGGTCTTCTCTCTGATCGAAGTATTTCTTATCCACCAGGAAGTATTCCTGTTCCGCTCCGGCTGTCGCCTTGACATGATCGACATCTTCATTGCCGAACAGATGCAGTATCCTCATGGCTTGGGTGTTCAAGGCTTCCATGGAACGCAGAAGCGGCGTTTTATGGTCAAGCGCCTCACCCGAGTAGGAACAGAAGATCGTCGGAATACACAGGATGCCGTCTTTGATGAAAGCGTAGGAAGTCGGATCCCAGGCGGTATAGCCTCTGGCTTCGAAGGTATCCCTTAATCCTCCGGAAGGGAAGGAAGAAGCGTCTGCTTCGCCTCTGACCAGATTGTTCGGAGAGAATTCCAGAGTGATGGCTCCGCCTCCTCCGGTGGAAACGAAACTCTCATGCTTCTCTGCCGTCGCTCCGCTTAAAGGATGGAACCAGTGTGTGAAATGGGTCGCACCATTCTCGATCGCCCAGTCTTTCATGGCGTTTGCCACTTCTTTGGCGATCTCTTTATTCAGTTCCGTCCCTTTCTTGATGGTCTGATGGAGCTGCTCATAGGTCGATGGAGACAGCCTTTCTTTCATACGGGCATCGTTGAATACCTTGATGCCGAAGGTATCGATGATCTTAGTCATGTTGTGTTCCTCCTTTGTGTCCGATGGCGGCTTTGATCAAGCCTTGAAATAACGGATGCGGTTTATTGGGTCGGGATTTGAATTCCGGATGGAACTGCACCCCGATGAAGTAATCGTTGTCAGGGATCTCGACCGTTTCGACGATATAGTCATCGTTGTAGGTTCCGGAGATCTTCATTCCATGATCGGTAATGATCTGACGGTAATCGTTGTTGAATTCGTAACGGTGACGGTGACGTTCCGAGATTTTGTCCTTGCCATAAAGGTTTCTGATCAAAGTATCTTCTTTCAGATCGCAGGGATAGGCTCCCAGACGCAAAGTACCGCCTTTGTTGGTATGGTCGTTCTGATCTGGAAGATAGTCGATGATTTTGTCCGGTGAAGCAGGATCGAATTCCCTTGAGTCCGCTTCCTTTAATCCGCAGACATGTCGCGCAAATTCAATGACTGCCACCTGCATGCCCAGGCAGATGCCCAGATAAGGAAGATCGTTCTTACGGCAGTATTCTACCGCAACGATCATTCCCGGAATTCCCCGGTCTCCGAAGCCGCCGGGAACGATGATGCCATCGCAGTGTTCCAGTTTTTCCTGCACATTCTCTTCATTGACCGTTTCGCTGTCGATCCATTTGATTTTTACCTTGGCTTTGTTCGCATAGCCTCCATGCGTCAATGCTTCCGCTACGGACAGGTAAGCGTCATGCAGACGCACATACTTGCCCACCAGACCGATCGTGACTGTGTCCTGCAGGTTGCGTGCCGTCTGAACCATTTCCTTCCATTGTGTAAGATCTTCCTCTTTCGGATCCAGATGCAGCTCCCTGCATACGACTTCTGCCATATGCTGTTTCTCCAACATCAGTGGCACTTCATACAAAGTCTTCAAGGTACGATTCTCGATGACGCAATCACGTTTGATGTTACAGAAGAGCGCGATCTTGTCGAAGAGATCTTTTTCCAGATGTTTGGTACAGCGTAGTACGATAAGATCCGGCTTGATTCCGATCCCCTGCAGTTCCTTCACGGAATGCTGGGTCGGCTTGGACTTGAATTCCTTGCTGGAATCCAGGAAAGGAACCAGAGTGACGTGGACATAGAGCACATCCTCTTTCTTGTTTTCCAGACCGATCTGTCGTATCGCTTCCAGAAATGGCTGTGATTCGATATCGCCGACCGTTCCGCCGATCTCACAAATCAGGATATCCGGATCGTTTTTGGCTGCTGCCGCATAGATGAATTCTTTGATTTCGTTGGTGATATGAGGAATGACCTGCACCGTTTTTCCCAGGAACTGCCCCTCTCTTTCCTTCTGCAGGACATTCCAATAGACTTTGCCTGTCGTCAGATTGGAATAATGATTCAGGTCTTCGTCGATGAACCTTTCATAGTGCCCCAGATCAAGGTCCGTCTCTGCGCCATCATCCGTTACAAAGACCTCGCCATGCTGGAGCGGAGACATGGTGCCGGGATCGATATTGATGTAAGGGTCAAGCTTCTGTGAAGCGACCTTGAAGCCTCGGGCTTTCAACAAACGTCCCAATGAGGCTGCCGTGATGCCCTTGCCTAAACCGCTTACGACACCGCCTGTAACAAAGATGAATTTTGCCATATGTACGCCTCCCGAAATAAAAAAAACAACATCCTTTGCGGATGTATTCTGCTAGGGTTTTAAAAGCATCTTCCACTTCTAGCACTACGTTGGAATATTGCTGCAATCGGTACGGCCGTACACAAAATTACTTATTAATCATATCGCGGTTTTTTTCAGGTTTCAATAGAAAAACCGATAAAAAAAGACCCGGAGGTCTTAATTTTGGAAACAGTATGAAACAATTTTCAGAAGCACTTCTTCTGACGCTTCTTCATGCAGTCTTCCACACGTCCGCAGCCGTAGCAAAGCTCGTTATCTCCAAAGCCTTTTTCCTGATATGTGCGGTAGTTGGCGATGGTCGTTTCTGCGATATTATTCAAGGTATCTCTGGTCAGATAAGCCTGATGGGAAGTCACGATGACATTCGGCAGATTGATCAGTCCCTGCAGCACATCGTCATCCATGATCTCGCCGGAATAATCCTTGAAGAAGATATCGGATTCTTCTTCGTAGACATCCAGACAGGCACCCGATAGGTTGCGTATCTTCAGTTCTTCCAGAAGATCTTTCGCATCGATCAGTCCGCCTCTTGACGTATTGATGATGATCGGATGTTTCTTCATTTTCTCGATGCTTTCTTTATTGATCATATGATAAGTCTCTTCCGTCAATGGACAATGAAGGGAGATGATGTCGCTGCGCTCATAGAGTTCTTCCAGAGAAACGTAATCGATCCCTTCCGATGGATAGGCATCATAGGCGATGACCTTCATTCCGAAACCTTCGCAGATTCGGATAAAGATCTTGCCGATCTTTCCTGTGCCGATGACACCGACCGTCTTTCCGTGCAGATCGAAACCGACCAGACCATCCAGAGAAAAATTGAAATTGCGTGTACGGATATAGGCTTTATGCGTCTTGCGGACCAATGTCAGCATCAAGGAAACGGCATGTTCGGCGACCGCGTATGGAGAATATGCCGGAACCCGAAAGACATGGATCTTGCCGAAACAGTATTTCACATCGACATTGTTGTAGCCGGCACATCTTAAAAGAATAAGTCTTATGCCATATTCATAAAGCTTATCGATGACTTCTTTATTGACTTCATCGTTTACGAAGACGCAGACGGCATCATAACCCTTGCACAAATCTACGGTATCTTTCGTCAGCCTTGTGTCGTGATAAGTGAATTCATGATTCACATCATATTTTTCAAATGCTTCGATATCATAGTTCTTGCTGTCAAAGAAAACGATTCTCATATTTGCCACCTCTGTTTCTATCTTTATTCTAAATCATCTGTCAGATGATAAGTAACAAGTTACACAGATCCTTTGACATCATCCTTTTTATTCTGTAACATACTGTCGTATGAGTGAAACGAAAACCAACACGATAGGCAAAGAGTTTACCCTGATGGAACTCGTCGGCTTTGTCGCTGCACCGATCGTGACAAGACTGATGGTATCGCTGTTGACGACTCTGGACGACGCCTTGTTTGTATCAAGATACTGCGGGCAGAATGCGCTGGCTGCCTTTTCGGTAATGTTCCCCTGGTTCATGCTGGTGGACGCGCTGGGCATGCTGATGCTGTCGGTATCGACCGTATGTTCCATCAAGATGGGACAGAAGAAAAACGAAGAAGCCAAGAGCGATTTCACCACGATGACAGTCCTCGCTTTCGTTGTGGGACTGTTTCTGACGGCCTTCCTTTTGTTTTTTGATGACCAGGTATTATTGCTTCTGGGCGAGACCGAAATCCTTTTTCCTTATGCCAAGACTTTTATCCGCGTCTCGCGTTTCTATATCCCTCTGATCCTGGTCAAGTATATCCTGAACAGTTTCTATGTCGTCGCAGGCAAACCCAAGTGTTCGATGATCGCATCTCTGATCGATACGTGCTGCCAGTTCTTTTTCGATTATTTCTTTATCGTCCATCTGGATATGGGGATCGTCGGAGCGGCGTATGCCAACCTGATCGGCAATGTCTGTGTCGTGACCTTCGGTCTGCTGTTCTACTCCAACAGAAACCATGAGATCTGTTTTGCCAGACCGCACAGGCAGATCCCTGCCTTGATGAAACAGGTCATCCGTTACGGAAGAATGCAGTTCATCACCTCGTTAGCCATTTCCCTGAGTTCCTATATCAGCAACCGTGTACAGCTCAATATCGGCGGAGAAGAGATCGTAGCCGCCGTGACCATTGTCACCAACGTTACTTTCATGTTTATGAATTCCTTCTTCGGGCTGGTAGGATCCACTTCACCGATCGCATCCTATGCCTATGGCGAGAAGAACGCAAAGAAACTGTCGCGTATCTGCAAGCAGACGCTGGTACTGGTGACAGGGCTGATCCTGATCATCATTTCTATCATCTATCTGGGCAGGGATCTGGTCATCCGTCTCTATCTCACAGACAAGAGTTCGCTTGCATTGAAAGAAGCTGTGGCCTACGGCCTGATAGCCTATCCGACCGCACTGTTCCTTTTCGGCTACAATGTTTTCGTCCAGGAATTCATGAATGTCGTAGGCAACAACAAGGTCAGTCTGTTCCTGTCGGTGATCGAGAATATTGTTTTTAATAACGTCTTTGTGATCGTTCTGCCGATGTTTATGGGAATCAATGGCGTCTGGTACAGTTTCCTTGCTTCGGAGATCGTGACGTTCCTGTTCACGGCTTATGCGGTCTATCAGTATCAGGATGTCTATGGATACGGACCAAGCGGAATCGCCACGTTCGTGAATGACTGAAGAGCTCTGTGATAAATGCAGGGCTTTTTTCATGTTATAATCGCGATGAATAAGAGGTAAGTCCTATGAAGAGTATCATGATTGAAGATCTGTTAAAATTCCGTTTTATCGAGAATCTTTCTTTTTCTCCTTCCGGCAAGGATTATGCCTATCAGCTGGCGGAAATCGATAAAAAGAAAGACAGTTATTTCCGCACCGTCTATGTCAACAGGAAAGCTTTTAAAGCAAGCAAAAGTACCGGTATCATTGCCTGGTATGACGATGACCGTCTGATTATTTCAGAGGAGAATTCCAGCAAGAAAGCGGTCTATCAGAAACTGTCTCTTCTGGATATCCACAGCGGAAAAAGAAGTCCGTTCCTGTCGTTTCCTTTAGGGATATCTTCATTGAAAGTGCTGGATCCTAACACGATCGTTTTTCTGGCGGGGATCGATGCGAACGAGCCTGATCTTTACCGGTATTCCAAAGAGAAGCTCTTGAAACATCAGGAGAAGAGGAAGAAAGAAGCGGACTATGAAGTACTGGATGAGATCCCTTACTGGTTCAATGGCGCGGGTTTCATCAACAAGAAACGGAAAGCCTTATTTGTGGCGACACTGAAGCCTTTCAAGGCAAAACGTATCACCGAGAAATACTTTGCGGTATCAGGCATACAGATCCACGACAGGAAGATCTGCTACTGGGGAAGCAGCTATACCCGCAAGCAGCCTCTTTATGATGATCTGTATGTCTATGATCCCGATAAGAACGAAACCATCTGTCTCTATGACAGACGGGATAAAATGATATACGATGTGTCTTTCCTGAAGGACAGACCTTATGTTTATGCGACCGATGGCAAGACCTTCGGTCTGAACGAAACAGGGAAGTTCCATCTTCTGGAAGATGGAAACCTGATCCCTTTGTCAAGCCCAGACCGTTCCCTTTATGATGCGGTAGCGACGGATACGCTCTTAGGCGGAGGCAAGGGCAGCGTCGTGAAAGATGATCTCTTATATACGCTGGCAACCGAAAAGGATCATGTCGAACTCTGGAGCATCGACTCCCGGATCCGCTGCAGGACGCTGCTGAAAATGCCGCTGATTTCCTTCTTCGATGTCAGCAAGGACAGGATCATCTTCTGCGGAAGCGATGATACGAGTCTGCCGGAACTCTACGAGTATTCGTTTGCGACAAAGAAAACGAAACAGCTGACGGCATTCAACAAGAATGTCCTGAAAGAGAAATATGCAGCCCGTCCGCAGGAACTGACCTATGTATCGGAGGGCCTGGAACTCAACGGATGGGTCCTGCTTCCGAAAGGCTATGACAGGAAAAAGAAATACCCCGCTGTCCTGGATGTGCATGGAGGGCCGAGAGCGATCTATTCCAAGGCGTTCTTCCACGAGATGCAGGTATGGGCTTCGAAGGGATACTTTGTCATGTTTACGAATATCAGGGGCTCCGACGGACGCGGAGACGCCTTTGCGGATATCCGGGGACAGTATGGCGGTATCGATTTTCGCAACCTGATGGATTTTGTCGATGCGGTATTGAAGAAATACCCGGCAATCGATACAACGAAACTTTGCGAGACAGGAGGATCCTATGGCGGTTTCATGACCAACTGGATCATCGGTCATACGGATCGTTTCTGTTGTGCCGCTTCCCAGCGTTCCATCGCCAACTGGCCGGGCTTTACCTATTTGAGCGATATCGGCTTCTATTTTGCGACCGATCAGAACGGAACAGACGACATGCTGAAGGATGTGGACAAGCTCTGGGCACATTCTCCTTTGAAATATGCAGATCATGTCAAGACGCCGACACTATTCATCCATTCCGACCAGGATTACCGCTGTCCGCTCCCGGAAGGGATGCAGATGATGCAGGCACTGGCAGAACGGAATATCGAAACCAGGCTGGTACTGTTCCATGGCGAGAACCATGAGCTTTCACGCAGCGGCAAGCCTTCGCATCGGATCCGCCGTCTGCAGGAGATCACCGGCTGGTTCGATACGCATACGCGCTGATAATATCGTTTGCATTATTCTTTTCATAGGAGTACAGTATAAATAAGCTTGACGGCGAAAGGAGACAGGATATGACAAACAGAAAGAATGTATGTTGCTGCTGCTGTATTGATAGGACCTGGATCCGCTGTCAGGGAACGTTTTAATACAAGCATTCCTCAATTTCGATAAGTGATCCAGGGTTCGTATCCTGGATTTTATTTTACCGTCAGCACTTTAAGGAAGGATAAATATATGACAAATATTAAAACCAATACATTAGAACTCATCGGCAATACGCCATTGCTGGAACTCAAACACCTTGAAAAAGAATATGATCTCAAAGCCAGACTCATCGGAAAACTGGAGTATTTCAATGCGACCGGATCGATCAAAGACCGCATCGCCCGTTCGATGATCGAGGACGCGGAAGCGAAAGGAATCCTCAAGGAAGGTTCCGTCATCATCGAACCGACCTCGGGAAATACCGGTATCGGTCTGGCTGCGGTAGGCACTTCGAAAGGCTATCGGGTCATCATCGTCATGCCAGAGACCTTCTCGATCGAGAGACGGAAGCTGATCAAAGCCTATGGCGCGGAAATCGTTTTAAGCGAAGGAGCCAAGGGCATGGCCGGAGCGATCGAGAAAGCCGACGAACTCGCAAGAGATATTCCTGATTCATTCATCCCTGCCCAGTTCGACAATCCTGCCAACTGGAAGGCGCACTATGAAACGACCGGACCGGAGATTTGGAACGATACCGATGGGACTGTCGACATCCTGGTTGCAGGCGTAGGCACAGGCGGTACGATCACCGGAACGGGACGTTATCTCAAGGAAAAGAACCCGAATGTGAAAGTCGTTGCGGTCGAACCGGACAGTTCGCCTCTTCTTTCAGGAGGCAAAGCCGGTCCTCATGCGATTCAAGGCATCGGAGCCAACTTCATTCCAAGCGTACTGGATACAGATATCTATGATGAAGTCATCCGTGTCGTCAACGAAGATGCAATCGAAACAGCCGCCTTGTTCGGAAAGAAAGAAGGACTGCTGGTAGGCATCTCAGCCGGAGCGGCATTATGGGCAAGCATACAGCTGGCAAAGAAAGAAGAAAACGCAGGCAAGAATATCGTGGTCATCCTGCCGGATTCCGGAGACCGTTATTTATCGACTGCCATGTTCAGTGAGGAGTAGATTATGGATAAGAAAGAACTCGCAAATCAGATCAGCGAACGTTACGAAGGATTCGTGGAAACGGATTATACCTTGAATGTCGGAAACATCAAGGAAGCGTTGAATGAACTCCGTCTACTGCTGTTTGGAAGGTACTTCACGGAAGAAGAAATCGACCGGGAAGCGCTGCTGGATTCGATCGAAGATAAACTGGGCAAAGAAATCGCCAAGCTTTCTGATGACGAAACCATCATCACGCGTTTCCTGGAAGCCCTGCCGGAGATTCAAAGAAAGCTCTATAAAGATGTGGAAGCCATCTACTATGGCGACCCTGCCTGCAAGGCTTATACCGAAGTCATCCTTTCCTATCCGGGCTTCTATGCGATCTTCCATTACCGCATTGCCCATGAGCTGTATACGTTAGGCATACCTATCCTTGCCAGAGTCATCGGAGAACTGGGTAGGGAAACGACTGCCATCGACATCCATCCGGGCGCGCAGATCGGAGAATCCTTCTGCATCGACCACGGACAGGGTATCGTCATCGGTGAAACAACAGTTGTCGGCGACAATGTACGTATGTATCATGGTGTAACACTGGGTGTCAAACGCTTCAAGGAAGACGAGAACGGACATCTGCAGAAAGGCTGGAAACGTCATCCCAACATCGGCAATCACGTCACGCTTTATGCGAACGCGACCATTCTGGGTGGCGATACCTTTGTGGCAGACGGTTCGACCATCCATGCGGATGCCTTGATTACTTCCAGCACAAAGGGAGATAATAAGAGAGATGAACAATAAAACGAGAAAACTGGTCTATGCGGCAATGTTTGCGGTCATCAACTATGTCGCTTTCACTTATGGAAAGATCACGATTCCGATCACGGCAGGAACTTCTACCGCGATCCATATCGCGAATGCGGTCGTGGTGCTTTCTTCATGGTTTCTCGGACCTGTATATGGAGGTCTGGCCGGAGCGATCGGACTGTCGATTGCCGATCTGATCGATCCCCGCTATATCACTTCCGCACCGAAGACATTTATTTTGAAATTCATGATCGGCTTCATTGCCGGAACGGTTGCCAGAAAGCTTGGCCTGCAACAGAAAACGGAACGCAAAGACATCATAAAGGCTGCAGCGATTTCTGCCGTGGCAGGGCTTGGTTTCAATGTGATCTTCGATCCGATCGTCGGTTATCTTTACCGCCAGTATATTCTTGGCATTCCGCAGGAAGCCGCCAAGATCATTGCGACCTGGGTCGCAGGGGCGACAGCCATCAATGCGGTGGTCTGTGTCTTCGTGGCAGTCATTTTATATCTGGCATTGTATAAGACATTTTTGAGCAAGGTACCTGAATGATGAAAAGAATCCTGATCCTATTAAGCATTATATTTATCTTATGCGGCTGCACGAAAGAACAGAAGCCAAACAAGCCTGTGCATGGCTGCGATCTGATCGATGACTGCGATGACGGGCAGTATGATACGGCACATCTGTCTTTTAAGGAGGCTTACGAATCTTTGAATGGAAAGACAAACGCTTCCGGAAAGGAATATCGTTCCATTACGATTCCGGAAGACAATCCTTTTATCGAAGTGACAGCATCCGAGATCCTTGAAAAGATCCGCAACAAGGAATCTTTCTATGTATACATCGGCGATGAGATGTGTCCATGGTGCCGCAGCGTCATCGAAAAAGCCATCGAGATCGCAAAAGAAGCGGATATCGGCAAGATCTACTACATACAGATCTGGGATGATGACCACAACGAAGTCTTAAGGGATCAGTACAAGTATGAAGACGGGCAGCTGGTACAGGTCCTGGAAGGTCCGAAAGAGTATCAGGAACTGCTGAAACGGTGGGGAGATCTTCTGGAAGACTATACGTTAACTGTGGATGAAGAAGAGATACAGGTCGGAGAAAAACGGATCTATGCGCCAAATTTCCTGTATATCGAAAACGGCGAAGCAATCAGATTCACGACCGGCATTTCCAATCTGCAGGAGGATGCCAGAAACGAACTGAGCGAAGAGATTCTGAAGGATGAAGAAACGCAGTTCAAAGCGTTTTTCGGGGTGAACTAGATGAAAATGATCGTGATCGACGGACAGGGCGGCAATGTCGGAAAACTGCTGGTAAAGAGCATCAAAGAGTCGTTCCCTGAGGTTTCTGTACGGGCAATCGGAACCAATTCAGCTGCTACTACGAACATGTTGAAGGCGGGAGCGGATGAAGCCGCCACCGGAGAGAACGCGGTCATCGTGGGATGCAAGAGCGCAGACCTGATCGTAGGTCCGATCGGAATCATTATCCCCGATGCCTTGCTGGGAGAAGTGACATCGGCCATGGCGCAGGCAGTCGGATCCTCCAATGCCACCAAGATTCTCATCCCACTAAACAAATGTGAAGTCCTCGTCGCAGGCGCACAGGATAAATCGACGGGCGAGCTGATCGATGAAGCGATCGCTATGATCCGTGATATAATGAAATAGTTTTACAGGAAGTAGAACATCAGGCAGAAGTCTTAAGCATTGTTTACACAACGATATCAGGAAGATATCACTTTTCCAGAAGGAAGAAAAGGATATCTTTTATTTTTGGAGGGAAACATGAAAACCAAACAACTCGTCTTAACAGCTCTGTTTATCGCGATCGGTGTCGTACTTCCTCAGGCATTCCATATGATCCCGAATGCCGGAAGCATCTTTCTGCCTATGCATATTCCGGTACTGATTTCCGGATATGCGGTCGGACCGTTCCTGGGTATGCTTTGCGGAATCCTGACACCTGTCCTGTCCCACTTCATCTTCGGCATGCCTCCGACACCTGTACTGCCTGGCATGATCTGCGAACTGGCCGTCTATGGCCTGATGACCGGCATCTTCAACAAGATCATCAAGATCAAGAACGACTACGTCAAAGCGCTTGTCGTGCTGATCCTGGCGATGCTTTGCGGAAGGATCACTTATGGCATCCTGAATTATCTGGTCTTCAAGGCCGGATCTTATTCCATGAATGCCTGGATCTCGGCAGCGTTTGTAACGGCGATTCCGGGCATCATCATTCAGCTGGTTCTGATCCCGATCCTGGTGGTCCGGCTCAAGAAAGCGCATCTGATATAAACGCAAGGCAGCAGGAAGCTGCCTTTAAAATATATATTTTATGTAATAAAAAATGATAGCATAAATAAAGAAGCGAAGTGCTTTTTATCACGGAACGATCGTTCCTTCTAAACGGAAGCCACTTCATTAAAGGATATTATTATGAAATCATTTTTAACGAGAGTATTATCAACTATCATACCTGTATTGCTGGTACTGTGCGTGATGCCGGTATCTCCTGTTCGTGCTTTTGTTTACGGTCCGGTTTCTTTTATCGATGAAAACGGCGACCCGCAGACGTGCACAGGCTATCATTCGTTCGATGCGGCTTGGTGGAACGATAAAATCTACGGCTGGAATGTCGTAGATGGCAATGTTGTGATTCGTGACGAACGTCAGGTAGTGGATGGCGATGCGTATATCATCATTCCGGATGGCAGTTCTCTGACGATAACGAAAGGGCTCACGGTCAGTCCGGGAAGTGTGCTGTATATCTACGGGCAGTCAGGCAGTACCGGAAAACTCATTCTCAACGAGGAAAAAGTCAGCAAGCATGCAGGTCTGGGCGGAGAGAACAATGGTCCCTGCGGAACGATCGTCATCAATGGCGGAGTCATTACCGTTTACGGCGGTTCCGATGCTGCTGCTATCGGCGGAGGCAATGAGCCAAGCGATGGTAACGTGAATAGCAGTATCACGATCAACGGAGGTACCGTGTATGCCTATGGCGGAAAGTATGGCGCAGGTATCGGAGGCGGAGATCTTTCCAGTGCCGGCACCATAGTAATCAACAACAAATACAAAACGACCGTCAACGCTTACGGCGGTTCCGATGCTGCAGGTATCGGCAGCGGAGACAATCCAAATGATGGCAATGTCAACAGCCATATCACGATCAATGGCGGTAAAGTGAATGCCTACGGCGGAAAGCTTGGCGCAGGTATCGGTGGAGGCGACGAAGGCGATGGCGGTACTATCGTTATCAACGGCGGCAAGGTCTATGCGGAAGGTGGGCAGGAAGCTGCGGCTATCGGCGGCGGAGATGGAGATGGCACAAAATACGGCAATGGCGGCACCATTACCATCAACGGAGGCGAAGTGACAGCTGTCGCCTTTGAATATGAGTATAACTACAACGATATATGCCTTGGCGCAGGCATCGGCGGCGGTACGGAAGGCGGTGCCGGAACGATTACGATCAATGGCGGCAAGGTGCAGGCAACCGGACAGCGCGGCGGTGCAGGTATCGGTAGCGGCTGCGATGTGAATGAAAAGAGCAATAAGGATCTGATCGGCGGAACGATCACGATCAACGGCGGGGAAGTTCATGGAGATACTCCTGATCCGCTGGACGGGAATCTGAATTATGGCGGAGGCGCAGGTATCGGCAGCGGCAGAAACTCGCCAGGCTGTGACATCACGATCAGCGGTGGAACGATCTATGCTTCAGGAAGCCAAAAAAATTATCACGAAGACGGCAGCGGAGATGGCGGAGCCGGTATCGGCAATTCTCAGCATTCCAGCGGCGGTTCGGTTACGATTACCGGCGGATCCATCCAGGCTTTTACTGCATGTAAAAATGCCGCCCCTATCGGTAAAGGCGCGGGCGGAAGCAAGCCGACCTGTACATTGGATTATCCTGAGTGCAAGGTATACTGGTGGAAATACGGCAGTACCCATATTTCTTTGGAAGCCGAAAGGGCCGCAGATGCCTTCAAGAAAGTGACCGACTTGACCAGTAAGATTTATATCGCGCCTTGCGATCATCCAAATATCGAGTACCAGAGCAACGAGACGCTCCATTCAGCCCACTGCGACTACTGCGGGTGGGAAATTGAGGAAAACCATATCTGGAAGTATGTGAATGTGAGCGCAGAAGAAAAGCATCAGGAAGTATGCAAGATCTGCGGATACGAAGGGCAGCTCCACGAACATGCCTTTAATCAGTCTAACGACAAGTGCATATGCGGAGTGCAGGGCATAAGAGTCCGCTTTGATGCGAACGGCGGTTCTGGTGAAATGCCGGATGTGACCTTCCTGAAAGGAAAGAGCTATAATCTTCCTGAATGCAGATTTACGGCTCCTGAAGGAAAACAATTCATCGGCTGGAGAGTCCCTGGATACAATTCGATCCTGTACCCGGGATACAGCTTATGGATACCGCAGGAAGCCTTTACTGTAACGGCGCAATGGGATGATATCTGGTATTCCCTTCAGGAACAGATCGATGAAGCAGAGAACGGAGACACCATCGTTCTGAATAAAAACTATAAGGCAGGCCCTGATGATGTCGAATATTTCATCGCTTCCAATAAAGAGATCACGATCGATCTGAATGGCCACAGCATAGACAGAGCTCTCTATACCGAACAAAAAAATTATGAAACCAAGGGAAGCGTCTTCCGGGTAGAAGGCAAACTGACGATCATCGACAGTTCTAGTTCCGCTTCCGGTATCATCGAAGGCGGATACCCGACCCCGGCGGATACCGGGGCTGTGGCGCTTATCGATAGCGGCGGCGCGTTCATGGTGGATGGAGGGACTCTGACGATCAAAAACGGAACCATACAGGAATGCATGGGAGTGGCTGGCGCGGTATGGCTGGCAAATGGCGCCACTTTCAATTTCGAAGGCGGCACTATCATGAATACGAAAGGTTTCAGCGCGACTGTCGCAGTCAGCGGTGACAGCACCTTTAATATGTCCGGCGGACGGATCCGCGATAATCACAATGATTTCCTGGCGAATGATCAGTATGATCTGGGGAATGCGGTAGTATATGTTCCGGATGGATCTTTCCATATGTCCGGCGGGTCGATCATGGATAATGATGGCCAGTTGTATAGCTTTTCATCGGAATCCGTTCCGTTAAGCGCCGTAAGATTTACGGAAAACGGAACTTTTTCCGTCTCGGGTGCTCCGTTTATTATGAGAAACGGTCATCGTTCTGATTCAGGAGAAGACGAAACGCTTGATGCGCGGAATGTCTATCTTGCGGAAGGACAGACGATCAAGATCGATGCTGAACTGACAAGCTATGCGACGATCTGTGTCAGCGTCGAAGATGAACCTCAGGAAGGGGAAACCAGGATACTGACAGATGGCCTGTATCGGAAAGGCACCTATTCCAAATTCTATAGCGATAATGATGCTTATATCATCCGGGCAAACGATGACGGCGAAGCGATACTGAAGATAGATGATGGGGTCGTGATTCCTGTTGAAACGGTTGAACTCAATGAAACTCAGCTGGATCTCAGATTAGGTGAAGAATATGATCTCATCGCCTTCCTGCATCCTGAGGATACGACGCAAAGAGATGTGTTCTGGATGACGGATCCATATAATACGGAAGTGATCAGCGTCGATCAGTATGGCCGTGTCACGGCGCTGGCGGGAGGAGAAGCGGATGTGATCGTGTATTGCTTAAGCGGTCAATACGCTACTTGTCACGTGACTGTAACTGCTCCGGTTGCTGTAGAATCGGTAGAACTGAATAAAAACGAGCTGACTCTCGTGGAAGGCGAAGAAGAAACGCTGATAGCGGATGTCAAGCCTGATGATGCCGAGAACAAGAATGTTTTATGGGAGAGTTCTGATTCTACAATCGCCACCGTGGATGAGAACGGCAAAGTGACGGCAATCGAAAAAGGTACGGCAACCATTTACGTCATTACGGAAGATGGTGAACATACGGCAGAGTGCTTCGTCACGGTAGCTTGCGATCACGAGTGGACCGATGCCACTTGTACGGAAGCGAAGACCTGCAGCAAATGCGGCGAGACTGAAGGGGATCCGTTGGGACATGACTGGTCCGTATCGGAATGGAACTGGAATGAAGATTATTCTCAGGCAACAGCGAGATTCCTCTGTGCAAGAGAAGGAAGTCATACGGAAATCGTACGTGCGCAGATTTCTATGGAAGAAACGGATGTCGCATACGTCTATACCGCAACTGCGGCATTTGAAGGAGAAATCTATACGGATGTTCAGGCTCTCAGCAAGAATGCGTTCTCGATCGAAGGTCCGGATACGGTAGTCTGCGACAATACGGCACAGTTTAATGTCACAATGGACTCTCTGTCTGACAGAATCACATGGTCCGTATCGGACGAATCTCTGGCAGTCATCGATGATACAGGTACATTGACAGGAATGAAGGCGGGCATCGTGACCGTAACGGCCACCTGCGACGGTCTGGTCAGTGAATCCAAGGATGTAAGAGTGTTATTCAAGGATGTTGCAGACAGCAGTAAATATTTCTATAATCCTGTCTACTGGGCATTCGACAGCGGAATCACCACAGGCACAAGCGCTACGAAGTTCTCTCCTAACGACAACTGTACCAGGGGACAGGTAGTTACCTTCCTGTGGAGAGCGATGGGATGCCCTGAACCTACAATCGAGAATC